>NZ_JBAGJC010000019.1:0-80350 GCF_036864765.1 Paenibacillus sanfengchensis
TGAGTAGCCGACCTCTCACACCACCGTACGTCAGTCTGTCTAACAATTATTGAACTCTCCGTTTTCGGGCATGGAAATGGATGACCTTTGTCGAATCTCTGTATCTAAGGAGATGAGCGTATATGCCATTTATCGAAGGTGAAGATAGACATCAAATTTATTTATTTCCAAATACGTTGGACGATTTTGTAGAAGAAGAAAATCCTGTCAGAGTTATCGATGCGTACGTCGATAGCTTGACCCTAGAAGAGTTGGGATTTCAGATCTATTCGGGCTCCAAAGCGGGGCAAAAGCCTTACCGCCGGGAAGAGCTTCTCAAGCTCTATCTTTACTGTTATATGAACGGTATCCGATCCTCTCGCAAGATGGAATCCGAGACGAAAAGAAATATTGAACTGATGTGGCTAATTGGTAAACTCCAGCCGGATCACGGCACTTTATCTGCTTTCATGAAGAGTAACCAAACGGCCATAAAAAAGCTGTTTAAAGAATTCACCTTAATGTTAAAAGGTTTCGGGTTAATCGATGGTCGGCTTGTCGCGATTGACGGCACAAAAATAAAGGCGAACTGCTCTAAAAAGAAACACTTTAACGACAACATTATCAGTAAGAAGCTGGAGCATATCGATGAAAAAATCGATGCCTATTTACGCGACTTTTTAACAGAGGACAATCGCCTCAAAAAGCAGGAAATCACAGAAAAGTTAGAAGTCTATCAAGAGAGAATGCACGAGCTACAGGTCATGAAACAAGAACTCAAGGAAACAGGTGAAAAACAGCTTTGTGTTTCCGATTCGGATGCCAAATCAATGAAAAACAACGGGAAGCATGAAGTCTGCTTCAATGTTCAAACTGTAGTGGACAGCAAGTATAAATTGATCGTGGACTGCGATACGGTTAATGATGTCAATGATCAAGGGCAACTTTCCAATATGTCAAAGAAAATAAAGCAAGTTTTCCGTGATCAAAAAAGCACAATTCTGGCCGACACAGGCTACTACAACTACCTTGAAATCATCGGCGTTGTCGACGAAAGCACCGAGCTCTTAATTAAGCCGCAGAAGGGAAAGCAAAACAAAGTAGCTAGCGGATTTGATAAAGAAAACTTTGAATATGATGCCGTAAACAATAGATATATTTGCCCGTTGGGTTATGAATTACCTTTCAAATGGAATGGAAAACAAGATGGAAAAGAGTACAGGCGGTACACATGTGAAGCCTTTGATATCTGTGGACAAAAGGATCTCTGCACGTCTGCTAAAGGCGGAAGGTCGGTAACCAGACTTAAAGATGAAGAACTGATCGAACAGATTGCCGAAAATACACGCAGTCAAAGTCATATTTATAAGCAAAGAGGGGCAATCGTTGAGCACCCTTTCGGAACAATAAAGCGTCACTGGGGCTATACACACTTTTTAACACGAGGGCTGGCATCAGTAGGCACTGAGACCAACCTAATTTGTCTTGCCTACAATCTCAAGAGAATAATAAAAATAAAGGGAGTGAATGAGCTCGTACGTCACTTCAGATACCGAGCTCATTCGATTTCTAAGATGCGCAACGTTTCTTTGGGTAAAATCGCATGAATTTAGATTTTGCAGAATGCTCAGCAATCAATTGTTAGACAGACTGACGTACCGTTCGGTATACGGCGGTTCAACCGTTTGAGTGCAATTGACGTAATCGCTCGTATTGTGCAGGGAAGTCATAATACCCTGCCCGTGCGAGCCTTTCGTTTGTTATGGAGCGAGACAGCACCGGGCTCCCGGCGATCCGCCAGTATCCCAACCGCGTATTTGCCCATTGGTAGGCTTGCCACTCTGGCACTCCCAGCTTGCGCAGGTTTTGTGCCTTGGTCCCCGGTTTCTTCCACTGCTTCCAGATGTACATGCGAAGGCGTCTTCTTAGCCACTCGTTCCAGCTTTGCAGAATTCGTTTCATGTCCGCTGCATAGAAATACCCGACCCAGCCGCGAATAAAGACTTTTACATCCTCCATGACTTGTCGAACATTTTTGCCTCGGCTCCGGCCCGTCAGTTCTCTCAATTTCTTCTTCGCTTTCGCGAGGGATTGCGGATGAGAGCGGATGTACACTCCCTTTCCGTCCTTTCCCAGCGCAAAGCCTAGGAATTTGAAATGCTTCCGCGCCACTACGCTAACCACCTTACTCTTCTGCGTATTCAGCTTGAGTTTCAGCTTGTTCTCCAGGTATATCCGGCAGGATTCCAGAAGCCGCATTGCTGCCCGTTTGCTCTTGGCCAGCACTACGATGTCGTCAGCGTATCGAATGACCTTCACCCCTCGGCTTTCCATCTCCTGGTCAAACTCGTTCAGGTAGATGTTCGCCAGCAGCGGGGACAAGGGTCCGCCTTGCGGCGAACCTTCCTCCGTCTTGACGACTACCCCGTCTTCCATGACACCGCTTTTCAGGTATTTCTTAATCAGCTCCGTCACGCGGGTATCCCGGATTTGTCTGCGCAGCAGGTTCATGAGCAGTTCGTGGTTCAGGGTGTCGAAATATTTCGACAGGTCGATCTCTACCGCGTAGCCGTACCCTTCTTCCGCATAAGCTTTTACCTTCCGAATCGCTTGTTGCGCGCTCCGTCCTGGTCGGTAACCATAGCTGCCCTCCGAGAATTTCGGTTCATACAGCGATTGCAGCTGTTGGGCGATCGCCTGTTGGATGACGCGATCGACTACGGTGGGAATGCCGAGTTTTCGAACTCCTCTGCCGTCTGGTTTGGGAATTTCCCTGCGTCGCACCGGGCTTGGCTTGTACCTTCCTTCCCGGATGTTTCGCAAGAGTTCGTCTCCATGCTCCCGCAGCCACGGCAGCGCCGCTTCGACGGTCATTCCGTCGATTCCCGGTGCTCCGTGATTGCTTTTGACCCGCTTGTAGGCTCTGTTCAGGTTGTCTCTGCTCAGAATCTTTTCCAGCAAGTCGCTTGCACCATCCCTTTCCCTGCTTTCCCGAGCTCCGATACTCCGCGCTCCTGCATACTCTTCGTGTTCCACACTATCCCTTTGCGGGCAGCCCTTTCGGTACTCTGCTTTCATCGCACCGGCTCTCCTTCCTGCATGTACTTGAGACTTACGATTGTTCGGCCCTTCCCGAAAAAAAATTTCGGTATTATGGCCTCTGCTGACTTCTCACAGCAAGCTTTACTCCGTCTTTCGGATTTTTTTTTCCTACTCCACGTCTGTGAGATCTCCCCGGGTAAGAGCGATAACCTTCCCCTCATCTATCTGCCACATTTACAAGATGGGATTCGGGCAGTATTGGACTTTGCTTTGTTACGCAAGCTCGTCCGTCCCATCTTGCCTTGTATGTGATTTCTGTTCGTCAGACCGAGGGTTTGCCTCCGGCTTCCTTCAGATTCCGCCTCGCGGCGGACACCCTTGCCCTTGGCTAACAGTTCCTACTGCCAAGCCTGTAGCGGACTTTCACCGCCAAGTTATCGCCCATGCCGGGCGCACGTAAAAAAGAGAGGACGATTTCTTTTTAAGATCGTCCTCTCTTCTTATCTTGTTGTAGTCTTAATTACTCAACTTTCGCAGCATGAAATCGGCAAACAAGCCTTGATGTAACTAGGCAAAACTGCAATCCATTGCTGGAGTTGACGCTGAATCAAAGCCGAGAGTTTTTTCCCCGCCTTCGCAGCGATTTCGTTGATGAGATCGAGTAGTTGCTTCAAAGCAACCGCCCAATCTAACGTACCGACTTCGTCGCACAGCAAATAAAACAAGCCGCCGAATGAGCGCGAGTCTGTGCTTTGTCGATGCTGCCAAGCAAGCAGAATATAGCGCGAAAACACAATTGTGGTATGGCTGACCATCAAATCATAAGAGCGACCTTGAGACTCTTTTTGTAAACGAAGTAGTGATTTGGTGCATTTGAAGAAGACCTCAATGTCCCAGCGGATCGCATAAATGCGGATGGTATCTTCCACTGTAAGGGAAAGATCCGTTGTTAGAAGTGCGAGCCATTCGTTCTTCTTAGTACGGTGACGAACAAATACCACATGAACCGGAATGTTGAGGGCCAACTCAGTCCGAATGCAGCGAAGGACGCCATGTTTCTTGCTCTCGACAGAAGACGCGACCGCATACAGTTCCTTTAGCGACAATTTACGGCCCTGAACCAGAAAACGCTTATTGGCATTCTTGACCATGCCGATCACGTTCAGCACACGGGCAACGATTTCGCCAATGAGCGGTGCATGCGTGAACCAGCTGTCCATCAATACGTAAGAAGCAGTAGCTCCGGCTTCCAAAGCACGATCCAGCATGGATGCGATTACTTGTGGAGCCGACTGTAGCGCTTCCTAACGGCGCTTGTAGCCATGTGTCCGCTTGTCGATGTTCTCGTTTATGCCGTTGATCGCCGAGTAATTGGAACTGAGTAGCGAAATCGAGCGGCAAGAAGGTGTGACCGTCCGACCAACCCATGGTAAGCATGCGAAATCCTTTATAATATGCGCCAGTGGCATGATCTTTGAATCTGGCAAGCAATTCAACAGCTTTGCTACGATTGCGCTCGAACATCGAATCGTCAACAATGAAAACGGAGTCCCGGTCCGCAGACGTCAGAACACTGACCTTCTGTACCGTGGCGACGCTGAGCGACGTCAAAAAGCCGGTATTATTAAGGAAACGATAAACGGCATCCTTACCAGGAAACGAGTCTCCCTTGCTGCTTTCAAGCAGACGAAACCAACTTTTCTGGTGAAACAAAAGGACGAAGACAAGTTGGAAGAGCCGGAAACAGCTGAAACCAAAACGCTTGCAAAATCCAGCTTGTCGAAGATATTTCATGATGTTCAGTTCTTGAAAAGCAGACTTTAATTCGGTTGGCAGTTGATTTAGATCGTGTTGATGATCTATCATGATGGAAGACACCTCTTCTGTTTGATAGTGATTGCTGGACACTCTCACTGTACCAAACAAAGCGGTGTTTTTCTATTTTGCAAGAAAAGTATCTCATTGCTTACAAAGCCAGTAGCTACATTAGTTTATGCCAATTTTGGCTCTGCGGAGTTGAGTTTATAACAATTAAAATCTTATCATTCAAAATTTATAAACAACAAAAAAACAAACACTTTGACTGCTTGTAGATCAAATTTAAAAGTGATTACTTGACTGACCCTTGTCTCGCTCTTTTATTGCCTCAAGCCTTAATTCTTTTTGTCTTTTTCTATTCAGTTCGGTACCGTTATTGTATACTCTATATCCGTCCTCTTCACAAACAATTTCTTGTTCCATGTCGCGTAGTCGTCTATCCTTTTCGAGTTTGACAAGAGCTCGATTGTTACTATTATCAACTCTTACATCAGCAATTAAATTTGTTGTCCCCCCTAACATTTTTTTTAGTTCGGCAAAGGATATCTCCTTTTTCTCAAGAACCACGATTTTATTTTCCGTTGGGTGAAATTGGATATCTATTAAGCGTCTGTTAGTTCCCTCTGTACGTAATATGGTATCAGCCGAAATTGAATGATTAGACATTGTTTTATTCCCCCGTTAAATTTGATTTTTTTCATTATTTATATATTTATTTTCCTACGTTATTTTAAAATGTTTATAAATTTGGGATCTCTAAAATCCTTTATATTTAAGCTAATTCATGTGTTGGTTAATATAGCCACAAGTGATCGTTACTTATAGTTTTTCGATATGGCATTCTTTAATCCAAATCATAAATCGATCTGGTGTTGATACTAAATAATTCACCATAAATCTTTTCTGCGAAGGAATCTGTCATTCCTGCAATATAATCTAAAACGAATCTCTCCCACCCCCAATCAGGCGACTCTCCGAATCTCTCCATCCAATCTTTTGGTATAATTTTCCCATCCCTATCATTAATAAACGAATCCCATAAACCATTTATTATTTTCTCACTTCTTTTTTGAAGCCTCTGAACCCTCAGATCATTGATCATAGTTACCCAAGCTAATTTCTTTAATATTAATACTTCCCGTAAGATTTCATTATTTTCTGTATTATTGCTCTTATTAACAAACGTTACTTTTTTCCAATCTTCATAATCAATAACCCCAATATTGTTTACGAACCAATTAACTGTGTCTGCCTTCAACTCTCTACGAGCACGAGACTCATCAAAATTGTAATCAGATAGTACTAATTTCCATTTATCAATATAACGCGTTATTACCTCTTTTACTCTTTCTTGAATGCTTCGGCCCTCCCAAATAAGGTGGCCCTCAGGATAGAGTGTAGTTAGTTCAGAAACAACCTTGTCAGAGTAAAGTTCGGCACCTCGTATATTAGTCAGGTCAATTTTTTTTGATTTTATCCCATCTTCAATATCATGGGTGGAATATGCTATGTCGTCACATAGATCCATCAACTGTGCTTCAAGTGTTTTCTTTTTCGATGGAATGCCCCATTCATTTCTTAAATGATTGATAAATTCCCACTCTGTTGGATACATCCCTTTTAAGCTTTCCTGGCTACCTTCAAACGGATACTTGTTAATCCCAAGCAAAACCGCCGAGGTCAAGTTTAATCCGTTTTCCTTCCTTCTTTTCTCTAAAAACATTAATATTCGGAAATTTTGAGCGTTTCCTTCAAAATGCAAGGGGTGATTGTCCCTACCAATTTTAATAAGTGCTTCATTAAGAACTTCTTCACCTTTATGTCCAAACGGGGGATGGCCCAAGTCGTGGGCTAAAGCAGCACACTCTACAATTTCAGGATCAATTACAAAAGCTGGATTTTTAGCCCCCGCCTCAGTATGTTCCTCTCTCTCTGATAGTACGGATGCAGCGTGCCGTGCAATTTGAGCCACTTCTAGGGAATGCGTTAATCTAGTTCTGAAGTAATCACCACTTCCAGCGCCGAAGACTTGTGATTTCCCTTGAAGTCTTCTAAAAGCAGGTGAATGAATTAATCGTGCATAGTCTCTTGAAAACTCTTTCCTAGAATCATTCGGGCGCTCTGTTGTTGAACCATCCATAATTGTGTCAGGTGAAAACCGTTTTCGTCTAAGTGAGTGTGTATTCATTTCTCTTCCTCCGCACAGGTATATTTACTTAGGATAAATATACCATAAATACACACCGCAGTTCACCAAAATTTGGAACCTAATATTATTTGTAAATTTTCCCCTATGCTCAAAGCTAAAGACATTTCTATTATTCTGAAATTCAGGTCGATGGATTACAAACCACTTAGTACTTCGGGCTTATGGAAGATACTTAAATATGAATTAAGAACTTAATTATTGTTTTTGTGTTGTAACCAATACTAAAGTTTTTATGCACTAATACATCCTTTTTATAGACATATTTTGTATACTTGATTAATATACCCATGGTATAATTTTCAAAATCATACCTATAGAGGTGATTCTTATGTCCCACAAAGGAAACGGCCATTTTAACAAAAAGGACATTCAGACACACTTGAAACATATTCTTCTTGAGGATTACCTGAAGAACTGGAGCCAGGTTTTAGCTAACGCTTCAAAAGGAAGGAAAATCACTGAAGTTAATTTTGTCGATGGTTTTGCGGGGCGTGGGTATTTTGATGACGGAAAAATGGGGTCTCCTCAAATTGCCATTCATCGTTTATTACATTTTCAAAATTTATTACAAGAAGAATACGGAAATGCTTTAAAATTTAATATCTTTAATGTTGAAAACGATCAAGATTACTTTCATGAACTCGAAAAAATAAAATTCTCTTCTCCTCTTTCTAGCCAGATTCATAATCTTCACGGTAAATTTGAAGATCACCTGGATGATTTGATTTATCGTACGAAAGGCAAACCTACTCTGTATTTCATTGATCCTTTTGGTTATAAAGGAGTACTCATGAATGATATGCGAAAAATCCTTAGTCATCCATCTAATGAATTATTAATTAATGTAATGAGTTATTCTCTTGTGAGAAACATAACTATTAAATCTAACGAAAAAGAATTATGCAAGTTTTTCGGCGTTAACTACCTCCCTCCAAATATCCCAGAATATCTTAATTTGCAAAATCAGAGTGATGATACACTACCCACCCCCCATTTAGAAAAATTGCTTAAACTTGAGGATAGTATTATCGAATTTTATAAAAATGAAATCAAATCTGGAAATGCAGCTACGTATGCTCTAAGTAAAAGAATACATAGCCAAATTAACAACAATGTTTATTTTCACTTGGTTTTTGTAACGCGTAATCGAAGGGGATTAATTGAAATGAAAAAATCCATGGTTCAATTTGAGGAAAAAAGAAAACAAGCTGAGGATGTGTACATTCTTCAAAATCAATTAAATACCGATTTTTTTATTTGTGACCTTTTTTCCGATGATAATCAACTAATTTCTTATGAATACAAAGATTATGTAAAAGACTTTATGAAACATTTTAATAGAAAGTCGAATATAACCTATGCCCAACTCATTGACTTTTTTCTTCAACATACGCCATTGCCCTTCGAATCCCTAAAAGATGAAAAATCGATCTATAATTTCTCAAAAAAATTACTCTCTAATACCACGTGGATTCGAACAACAAATAAGCAATTTAAAGATTTCAGGAAAGAAGCTGAAGGTAACATTATAAACTCCTTTCTACCAGAGTCTTTTCCAGATCAATTAGATAACAAACATGAGGTTGAAGAACAAATGTGGTTGTTCTAATCAACCTGCTTTTTCCATCTATGCTATACTTGTCCTGGGAGGGATTAATCAATGTCCACATCATCAAGCATTGAATGGACGGAAGCTACATGGAATCCCGTCACAGGCTGCACGAAAATATCGGAAGGATGCCGTCACTGTTATGCTGCTACAATGGCCAAGCGACTTCATGCCATGGGGAATCCGCGTTATGAAAATGAATTCAAATTAACTTTACATCCCGATTTAATTGAATTGCCCTTATCTTGGAAGAAACCACGGCGAATTTTCGTGAACTCTATGTCCGATCTTTTCCATAAGGATGTACCTTTAGATTTTATACAACGTGTATTTGACGTAATGGAAAAAGCACCTTGGCATACTTTTCAAATTCTTACCAAACGTTCGGATCGTCTGTTAGAACTTGCCCCCCATCTTCCATGGCCTCCTAATGTCTGGCAGGGTGTAAGTGTAGAAAATCAAAAAGTCATTTATCGAATTGATCATTTAAGAGCCATACCCGCAACCATTAAATTTCTTTCCGTAGAACCCTTGATTAGCCCCCTTATTGATTTAAACTTAGTAGATATACACTGGGTCATCGTTGGTGGAGAGTCAGGCCATGGAGCCCGACCAATGGAAGAAGAGTGGGTTCTTTCTATTAAAGATCAGTGCCAGCAACAAAATGTTGCTTTCTTTTTCAAACAGTGGGGTGGCGTTCAAAAACATCGTACTGGCCGTTTACTGCAGGGAAGAACTTGGGATGAGTATCCTGTTATTCAACAAACAAATGCCACAGAAATTGTGTTGTGAACCAAAACTGGCTTAGGTACGATACCTAAGCCAGTTTTGGTTATTTTCTCCTCCTTCATATGGGCTACTAATCTAAGGTTGTGCTCAATCAACAGGTAGGAGGTGTCATCTATGCTAGGCCTTTTCAGTATGATTGCTTTATTCATTAAGCAGCTTAGTCTTCTCGTTTTCCTACGTCAAAAATAACGCTATCCCCAACCTGAATGAAGCAGAATCATCAACGCATGGCTGAAGGCGATCCCGTGAGCCGGATGAGGAATGTGCTTTCTCTGAGGTCTGTTCATTGTATGTAGGCCGTGGCCCAGTCGTGCCTGACAGTGGAAAAAAATTCTAACCAACATATTATTCTTCCCAATACCTATTCCATCGGCATTTCAACCATTAATGAACTCTCCTTAAATACATCCTCAGCGAGATACGCAAATATCCACTTTACTTCTCGCTCACATCGGCTTTGGCACATACTACGATTATAGCCGAACCACGCGCTTGTAGAGCAGAAGCCTAATATAGGTGATACTTTGAAATGTTAAATTAAATAGGAGTAAAACACTATACAAATATTTCAAATTTAGGTTATTATTATATGTGAATGAAGTAGGAATGGATGGTGATGCTATGGATCTTTAAATTTTGAATTTATAATAAACTAATATTTTGCGGAGGTATAGGAAATGAAAGATGTACGAAATTTTATTCTGTCCTTATTGTTATTTTCAATGTTTATTGTCCTTCCCACTTCTGCCAAAGCAAATAATGAACCACCTCTAAAAATATCAACATTTTCAAATTATATAGAACTGAACGTTAATAATAACGGCAGTAAAATCATCGTTTCAAATATTGATGAAGAAAATTCTGTTTCTTATGAAGGTTATGACTCTGAAATAATTTTAAATGATTTGATACCTGACACTTTATACCGCTACAAAGTAACTTTATTAAATGAGGAAAATTCTGAAGAATATTTTTACTTTTCTACCCACACACCAGTTTCTGGTTCTTCCAACAAAATTAATTCTGTTGATCTTAGTGACTCAAATTTGAACTTATCTGCTGACGCTATTGTTTCAAAAAATCAAGTACTTCTTTCATGGGAAGAGGTACCAGGTGTCCAAGAATATCAAATTTATAAAGACAGTGAGCTGATTGCGACTGTAAATAATACTCAGTATATTGATAATGAGAATTTCAAAAATGCTTACACCACTTATGAAATACAATTCTTTATTCCATTATCGGAAGAAAAAAAAGAAGAACTAAAACTATTTTATGAAGTATCTAATAATCCACTGTCAGATGAGAAATTAAAAGAGATCGCACAAAAACCATACAGTATAATTAAAGTTGTCGACTCCACAATAGTTGATCCAGATTTACAACTTGCAGCAATCAACAATTCATTTAAATGGACCTACAAAACATTTATCCCTCTTCAATATGCTGAAGATCCTTGGTACAACTTTGAAACATGGGGAGACGGAATAAAGTATTTTAAAGGAGATAACAGATCATTTAGTTCAACATCTGAAGCATACAGAACAAAAACAGTTGGAGATACTATTTTTTATACAGATTCTACTACAGCTTCTGAAAATTTCTTTAAAGATGTATCAAAAACTTATGCATATGATGAAGACTATGTTCTTGTAGGCTCCAAACAAGACTCCGGCGCATATATCAACCGTATTGTAAATAGTACATCTGCAAGTAAGGTTGATGTAACGGTATATCATAAATCCGGGAACCCCTACGCAGTTAAAGGTGCCGAAATTGACTATCAAATGAGGGTAATTACTCAAAAAGGCGGTGCTTACAGCTTCCAAGGAGTTCATGATCGCGCACCGTCTCATGAATTGTATGTTCGACTTAGTAACGGAACTGTCCTAACTATCTTCAATCATGCCCATGAAGGTTTCGAATATTTAGGAGCACCTAGTACTTTAGCTAGATCATTTAGTGTATCGAATTAATAAAAATCAAACGCCTGTGATATCTATGATATTAACAGGCGTTTATCTATTAAACACTTGAGGGGAATGTCACTTGATTAGAATTATCTCAGCATTTATTTCAGCATTGATTTTATCTCTATTATTCACTTTTATTACTAACTCAAATGAAGACAATGTCTTGTATTATACCTTTTTAAGTAAATTTTTGTTCGGATTTGTAATTTTGTTTTTAGTATACTTATTCATTGCTGTTCCTCTATCAATTTATATCGATCAAAGGATTAAAAAATATGGAAAATTCACGCATTTCTTGCTTTACTGTTTAGTAGGAATTATTTTGGGATTACTTTTCTTATTGTTTAATCCTACATCAAATAATATGGCAGGATTTGGCCTGATCTTACTATTTGGATTTGCTGGTGGTTCTTTTTCTATAGTGCAGAATATATTATTTCTACTTTTTAGCAAAAGATAATGAAAAGCCCAAAACTTCCATAGTCTCTAATGTTTAGCAGTAAATATCAAAAGGTCGATTATCGTATTGATTATTTAAGTGCTACACCCACGATCATTAAATTCTTTCCATAGAACTTTTGATCGGCCCTCTTATTGATTTAAATTTATACCTCGGGTCATCATTGGTGGAGAGTCCGTCCACGAAGCAAGACCAATTGGTAAACAGACCACAGAAATTATGTTGTGAAACCAAGATTGGCTTAGGTATCGTACCTAAGCCAATCTTGGTTATTATTTTCTCCTTTAATCCGCTTTGAACTGATCTCAAACAACAATCTAATGAAATCGTCATGACAGATTTTGGCTAACAAATCAAAACCCAGTGCGAACACAATGTCCTTTTAACGAAGACGTATCCTCTTTAAATCACGATTTAAGTCATATATACCGAGTAGAGATGTCTGATCGATAAGGTAATCATCTACATTAGGATTTGAACTCTTTGTGTTTTTATATTTACATCGTTTCGTGTCCACAACCTCTTGACGATGTGCGCCACCAACCGCAGGTTATGCTCGATCAGCAAATTGCGGGAAACCGCATCGCCTTCGGCCATTCGCTGCAGATGCCTCGTTTCCTCTTCCTCCGTTAAGGGCTGGGGAACGCGTTGTTTTTTACGTAGGACACAAGCAGAGTCAGCTGTTTGATAAACAATGCAATGGCAGTAAACAATCCGGGCAAAGAAGACACCTCCTGCTGAATCTCATGACAATGAAACAATCGTTCTTCATGTGGGATCATTTCATTCTATGTGGGCAGGGGCCCAACCGTGCCTGTACGGGGAAAAAGAAACATCGGATAATTAAACAACCCCCTAGCCATGATATCTACGGACGAAGCAGCTTCGAGAACGTGGAGTGAGCGGCTCAAGGAACATCCGCGAAAAGCGCCATGCCTCTCAAAATATAGTATTGACAAATTGTAAAATCAATGAAAAAATGGGATTATCCAACAACCGAAAATGCAAACGTTTGCCTTAATATGAAAGCGCAATCATTTGACACGCCCTCTCTTATTTACTCCTAATCTCTCAAATGAGGTTAGTTGTAAAATAAATTTTAAAGGAGAGTGTAGTATGAGGAGAAAGAAAAGGCCCGGCGGGGCGCGAATCTGGAGTATCGTTCTGTTTGTAGCAATGTTATTGCAAACGATCGGCTTTACTCCCGAAGCACGGGCGGATGCCGATGTTCGGCAGTTAGGCGGTTCGGATGCCCAGCTAACGGCTGCCGCGGATTACGGACTCCCGGAAAGGACGAAGGACGGACTTATTTTTCATGCGTGGAACTGGTCTTTTGACAACATCACCAGGAACCTTCCGGAACTGGCTCAGGCGGGATTTAAAGCGGTGCAAACTTCGCCTATCCAAGGCAGCAAGGAAGGATTGACAGAAGGCAACAAGTGGTGGATTTTATACCAGCCCATTAACTTTAAAATCGGCAACTCGCAATTGGGGAGCAGGGATGATTTCAGACGGCTTTGCCAGGAGGCGGAAAAATACGGCATCAGCATTATCGTTGATGTTATCGCCAATCATACGGGGAATGCGGGCGGCGGAAATCAGCAGTATCACCCGGCGCATAATGTCGATCCGGAGATTAAGAATAACCGCTATTTCTGGCATGAAGCCAGAGGCGTGGAAAACTGGAATGACCGTTGGCAAGTCACACAGTGGGGAATCAGCCTGCCCGACCTTAATACGTCCAACCAGGAATTGCAAAATATCATTATCAGTTTCCTAAATGACGCCATTTCCTTGGGCGCCGACGGCTTCAGATTCGACGCCGCCAAGCACATCGAGCTGCCCAACGATCCCGCGGGCTCCAATTTCTGGCCCCGGGTACTAGGTTCGTTGAACAACAAAGACAGACTGTTTAATTATGGCGAAGTGCTTCAAGGTGGAGCCGACAACTTTGCCGGCTATGCCAATTATCTCAGTTTGGCGGCCCCCAACTACGGAAACAGTATCAGAAGCGCCGTCGGTTATCACGGCGGCATCCATGTTGAGGCAGCCAAATCTTTTAACGCCAATAATGTAAGCCCTTCCAAATTAGTCACCTGGGTTGAATCGCACGACACTTATGCCAACGACAACGGCGAATCAACGGGAATGAACGATTGGCAGATCAAAATGGGCTGGGCCATCATCGCCTCCCGGGCGGAGACGACCTCCCTGTTCTTCAACAGACCGGCGGGCGGCGGGAAATTCGCTCACCGGCTCGGCGACGCGGGGAATACGCTCTGGAAAGACCCGGATATCGCCGCCGTTAACAAGTTCCACAATGCCATGGTAGGTCAAGACGAATACCTTAGAACGCAAGGCAATCAAATCATGCTGGTTGAACGCGGAACTAAAGGTATGACAATTGTGAATCTTGGCGGCAATGCTCAAATCAACTCCCCCACCAGACTGGCGGATGGCGTTTACCAGAACAGAGCCAGCGGGGGTGGATCGTTCACGGTGTCGAACGGCAGAATCACCGGTCACCTGGACGGAGGCAGAATCGCCGTACTGTACAATACGGCACAACAAACTCCGACAGTATCCGTGGATCCCGCGGACGGTGCTTTCTTTACGGATTCTGTTAACGTCAGAATGAACTACTCCAATGCACATTCGGCAACCTACACGTTGAACGGGGATCCTGCGACTCCGTTCAGATCGGGAGATTCGGTCAGCATAGGCGCCGGGGCTCCTATCGGATCGACGTTTGTCTTGAAAATCGTCGCTGCGAACTCGTCCGGCCAAACCGAGAAGATATTCAAGTATTCGAAGGAGGACCCGAGCACGGGCGAAGAGATGAAGGTTTATTTCTATAAGCCGGCGGATTGGGGTGCTCCCAACATTTATTATTACGACGAGACGTTGACTCCCAAGAAGGAAAATGCGGCCTGGCCGGGAGTTCCGATGCAAAGCGAGGGGAACGGCTGGTATTCCCACACCATTTCCGGCTGGAGCCAAGCCAATGTTCTGTTTAACAGCGGCGGAAAACAAATGCCCGGCTCCGGGCAGCAGGGGTACCTGATTAGCGGGACCTCCTGGATCAAGGACGGCATTGTGACGGAGGAAGAGCCCGTTGCCGGCAAGGTGCCCGTGACCTTCGTCATCAAAAATGCAAACGTTTTCCAAGGCCAAAGTGTCTATTTGACCGGCAATATTCCGGAGCTTGGGGACTGGAATCCGGTCCATGCGGTCGAATCGGCACAAAATCCGAATTCCCAGGATTGGACACTCACGATTAATTTGTCGGAAGGCGAAAATATCGAATTCAAAGCAATCAAGAAGTTTGAAAACCAGGTTGTGTGGGAAGGAGGACAAAATCACCGCTACACCGTCTCCAGGGACAACCCTGTGGTCGAGTTCCATTTTTACAATTAGGGCCTAAACTTTGCGGAGATGAAACAGCCTTCCGGGCAGAAACATTGGTTCGTTACCAATGAAGTCGGAGCGGATATTTTGAGCCGGGTCATCTTTGGAGCGTGATATTCCACCATCACGGAAACCTTTGTGCCGACACTGGCGTGACATGGGCAACCGGGAGAGAGTACCATGGACGCAACTATCGAATTTTGGGTAGAGGTAAGGAAATTCCCCTTACCTCTTCTTTTGTTTTTCAACCATAAGAAAGGAACGGTACGATGTTGGGGAAAAGAATTTTGGATGGCAATCCAATTTTGCCGAGGGTTCCTTGATAAGGCTCGGATTTACTCCGTAGGCTCCAATTGCGACATCAACTTTTCGCACCATTTGATATAAAGCTGCTCATATTCTACGCCGAATTCAATCACTGAAATACTTGATATGAGCGGAGCTTTATCGTCCATTCCTTGAACCATCCCCCTGAGCTCAACAAGCTTGTCCTCGTATTCATGCAGCCTTTCCTCATGCTGCTGTTTCACATCCGTAATGCGGCCGATCATCTTATCCGGTTCAATAAGCCAAGAGTTATACACTTTGATCAGGAAATCGTCGCGGATCCGATCTAATTCTCCGGGAGCGATCGTCCATTCAATTAAGGAGTCCTGTCCCGCTGTCGTAATCTCATATACCTTGCGAGCAGGGCGATGCGTATGCTGTTCTACGCGTTGTAGTTGAATTAATCCTTCCTTTTCCATTTTGGCCAGTTCTGGATAGATTTGATTGCTTCCGGCTTTCCAAAAAGGACTGAAGCGGTTCATTTGCAGTTTAATATCGTAACCGCTAAGCGGTTCGCGTGACAATAGGGAGAGCAACGCGTATCTGATCAAGCTCAATCCACTCATCCTTTCTGTAATTCCCTTTATTTTAGCATAAGTCCCAATTCATTTGTTTTCTAAGCTCAATTTAACCTATTTCCTTTACATCTAAAATGTTATATGTTAATTTTGATATAGGTCAATTATGACTTATTGATTCCACTTATTGTAACATCCAGTCTGAGATTTGGAGGAATGAATCATGCGGCTTATTTTTCAAGATCCTACGTTTTCGTTCGAGTTACTTCGCACCTTGGGGTACTCCCCATATGGGGGGGCGGATATCGGGGAATGCCTGTCCACTGCTTATCGTATTGAAGAGGGCAATTTTGACAGCTGGCATACCGAATGGCTGAAGACTGCGGAGCGGGTTTTCGCATTGGGCCAAGAAAGCATGAATCGAGGTAAAAAACAAAGTGCCCAAGAATGCTACCTGCGTGCTTCCAACTATTATCGTACCGCGGAGTTTTTCTTGCATGAGAATCCCGGCGATCCCCGTATGTTGAGAACATGGGATCAAAGCAGGCAGGCTTTTCGGTTGGCGCTTCCATTATTGAATTGTCAGGCGGAAGAAGTAAATATCCCCTATGAAGGGCGTCATCTTCCCGGATATTTTTACCGTCTAGACGATCTTCCCAGACCGACACTGATTATTCACGGCGGCTATGATTCGACCGGGGAAGAGCTTTATTTCGGAGGAGCGGCCGCAGCATTACAGCGCGGTTATCACTGTCTAACCTTTGAAGGCCCCGGTCAAGGAGCAGTAATCCGTGAGCAGCTGGTTCCGTTCCGTCATGACTGGGAGCATGTTGTCACGCCCGTTGTTGATTACCTATTCAGCCGTCCCGAGGTGGACAAAAGCCGGATTGCCTTAATGGGCATTAGTATGGGGGGATATCTGGCGCCGCGAGCCGCAGCCTATGAGCATCGTCTTGCGGCCTGTATCGCTAATGACGGATTATTTTCTTTTCAGGTCGGAGAACTCAAAAACCTGGCCCCGCATATTGTCCACGACAGACCCGATCAGTTGGAAGCCTATATTGAACATCTGATGTCCGTCAATTCGTCAATTCGTTGGGCGATGCATAATGGATTGTTTACTTTCCAGGCTCGCTCCATAACCGAGCTGATTAACAAAACGGAAGTTTTTACTTTAGAAGGCGTCGCCGAGCTTGTCAAATGCCCGGTCCTTGTCTGCGAAGCTGAAGGGGACCATTTTTTTGGCGGACAACCCGAGAAATTGTACGATGCGCTTCAATGCAGAAAAACAATGATCCGCTTTACAGCGGAGAATGCCGCTGAGGAGCATTGTCAATTCGGCGCACTGCTGTATTTTAATCAACGATTATTTGAGTGGCTTGATGATACTCTAGAGGTGACGTATGAGTAGTTGTGTTCCTTTGGGGTATCCTGCTCTATCATTGGATAAGTAAGCACAACGCGGCTTCCAGAGGGGTTCGGAGGCCGTGTTTTTTTATGTAAAATGGTTAACTTTCAACTTTTTTTCAACCTATGAGTCAAATAAAGCCGGACGGCAACAAGCTTTCTCCCGTTAGGGAATTCCCGCACAAATTAACGTGTTAATCAGAAGAATAAGCGGCAGTCCTCCACCGATGGTTGAAAAAACTTCATAACAACCGTCAAAGCCGGTGACCCCCCCTGAATCAAAGCAGGGCTTTATTTTGAACATAGGCAGCTGTTTCTTTTAATAAATATTGAGCATTTTGGAACGTTCCACCACAAAAAAACACTGCGCATCTCAGATTGAGATCGCAGTGCTTCATTCATTTAAGAAAAGGAGCGAACTTATCCGACGCATTCCGAATATCTTGTGCCAACTTCTCGTATTCCACGGATAATTTGATCGAACGAACCCAAAAGCTCATGTCATGCCCCATTGATTCAAGACCGATCTGATGCTTACCTCTGATCCTCGTTGCCATCGCTGTCATCTGACTGAATTTTTCGATGACTAAATCCATAGGGAAATAACTCTGTTATTTTTCTCCCAGAGTTATCTAAATACTCCCCTTAGATCCGTTAAAGTAATTGAGGTTGAGCAGCCGTTCTTGTCAAAAGCAACCTAAAAAATATATACTTTCTCTGCTGCCTCTTTATCTTGCGCAGATGGTGGCACATCGGTTAAATACGAATTAGTCTCCGAATCATAGACCCAACTCAGAATATCAAAGTCAGGAGCCTTATGACCGTATATCTTTCTGACTTCTTCTTTCGTCATTCCCAATCTTACACCGTTGCCAGTTTCGTAATCGTCCGAAAAAATCGCTAAAGCCACTACTCTATCATTTCGATACCCAATCCTCACTCCCGACTTATATTTAATATAACCATATGATCCGGGAGTTCCTTCGCCAACAATTTTCTCCGCCTCTGTCCTGCTCATCCCATACAGCTCCCAACTTCTTCATTCCCATCATCCATGTTCCCAATAGTATGGATCTTTCAAAGTCTGGTAAGGGGGGCAGTACTTTTTTACGCTTTAAAACAGGGTTATTCATCCGCATGCTTTGATTCATTATTATTAATGTGCTAGTATATATTTAATAAAGACCAAGTGCGCTAACACTTGGTCAGTACAATTGGCTTGGATGGTATCCCTTCTAAGTCATTCAAGGATGAAAACCCACCTTCAGCTACCAACCTTGGGGTGGGTTTTTACTTTCTCTTGTTGTTATTATTAATGTAAGTTAAAAGAGCAAGAATGAACGATCCAAATAGAAACATGATCGTCAATGCGTCTTTTTTTCCATGGCTTCACCCCCTTTCGAAGGGAAACCATGCCCACCCAAGATTCAATTGTAGTTATAGTTTACCTTGATTCGAACATACAAACAAGCGTTCTACTCGTTCTTACATGGGTTCTCCTTTAACACTCAATCAACGTAGTCGTTCTTTTCTCTTAGAATCTCGAGGTCAGCTATCCCGGTCAGTTTCCTCTACGCTAAACTTGATATCTATCGACTCCAACCATTCCGCGACACGTTCCCGGTTCCGTTCCTGAATAAAAAGATAATATCGCTCCAACTGTTGGCGATCGGATGACAACGCATCTTTGAATCTCCGTAATATTCTCTTTCCACCGCTCAATATGTGCAACAAGGTTGTTCTTAGTTTTTTATCTGCTACCGTTTCTGTAAAATCAACCATATCCGCGTACCCTTCATCCGACTCCCGATTCGGTATCCGAAAATAAATTTCATTAAAGCCTTCTTCAACGATCTCGCTTAATTCTTCGTCCTCTTCATCCTGGTCAAACGTTCGTAAAATGACCACATCGCCTGTTTCGATATTCAAAAAGACTTCCATCCCGTCAACAAAAATATCGTAAAACTCCACCTGCCGCGCGTATAAATCTCTCCGCCTATATCTAACTACCCTATTTGAGTGTGTAGGTCAGCCAATCTCTCCTGGAGCTTCCAGCTCGATTCTGCAAATATAAACCATTATCGTTTCTTTCCCTTTCAAAATTAGAAGTTACATTCATCAGCCGTATTTGCTAATTCAGCCCATCTTGCCGACAATAACTTCGCATAGTCCACACTAAATAAGCCGTAATGCCCCAGCGCATACCCATCATTAACTTCAATCAATAAGGTTTCCCCCCGATCCGTCAATCCAATATCGACAGCGTATCCACGGGGAGCGGACTTGAATTGGGCGACCATGTTTTGAACGGCTCGGTGATCAAAATGCAGCCTCCAGTCTCCTCTGTACCTGCGAACATCCAAAATCTGCCCATATCTCACGAAGCATCTCCACTCTGCTTGAAATTTGACGACTTCCGAGCACCATACTTCGGGATCCTCGCCAAAAGACCCGCTTCCGACCAGATCCCTTGTGCTTCTGACCACAACACCGGTAAATTTCTTATCTTCAACCGGCTTAACGAATACGTTCCAATTTTCCGGATGATTGGCAATCGCACTCAGCCTTGATTTCCATACTTTTCTGCCTAAATAAACCGCTAATTCTTCGGGGTAATCTATCTCGGGTGCGGCAATATCGTATTTACGGAGCATGGATCTGACGTCATCGACATAACCGACCACGATGTCTTCCTTTTGATGATCGGACAATTCACTTACATCTTGAAAATAACGCAATTCGAAGCCCATCTGCTTAAATCCGTCATAAGCGGCATAAAAATTATGATTCGCAAATTCATGATCCGCGCCTTTTTTCAGGTATACCTTCAAGAAACGTTCCACCTACCTCATATTCATCATTATTGTTCTAATGTATGCGTGCGATCTTTCGGTTCGTTGGTATATGTTCGTTCTAAATAACGGGAAAACCTCCCGTTACTATTTCGCTATTGCTCCTTGGACCCGATTTAGCCGGAAAAGTTCCATCTATTTTGCGGCCCCATCGCCGATATACGCACTTTCGGGCAAATTAGCAGGAGGTTTTCCAGGTAATTCGCCTTTGCAGCAACCTAGGCACCAATTTAGCGGGAAAAAATCCAGTTATTAATATCGGTTTCGTGCACTCCATCGGAAATTCAGACTGCCTCCTACACATAGGGAGATATGGTGTAGCAGCCCATTCCGTATTCATGCTTTCCCTTGTGCCTGCGTGTTATTTCCTTTGAAAACATCGTATTCAGGCAGATTAGATAAACTATGAATAAGCCAGATAACAGCAAAGCGTACACTATTGCACCACCTAACCAATTGGCCTAAATTAGCCTATTTAGAACGAGTCAAATGTATCCAAATTATAACATAGGATAAAATCTCGTCCATCGGTCAAGACCAATAGCGGCCTGCCGCAACCATAGCATTCCGAAGGACACCACAAAGTGCCCGCCAAAAGGCAGGCACTCTGAACAAGCATTCTAACAAACAAACTATAGATATTTCAGCGTCTCTGCCCCATCAGCCAGGCATGCCCCGGATCATTGTAAAACTTCCAAGTCCGGCGCGGGCCCGCCATAACGTTAAGATAGTAAACTTCGTAGCCGGGCGGCGCGGAAACGGGATGATAGCCCTTCGGCACCAACACCGTTTGCGCGTCCCGAACCGTCAGCGTTTCGTCGATCGACAGGTCCTCCGTGTAAATCCGCTGCACGGCAAATCCCTGCTCGGGAGCGATCCGAAAGTAATAGGTTTCTTCGAGCAGCGATTCTTCCGGAAGAGCGTCGCGGTCATGCTTGTGGGGCGGGTAGCTGGACCAGTGGCCGCCGGGGGTGAACACTTCGACAACGAGCAGACTGTCGGCCGGCTCCTGCTCCGGCAGGATGTTGTGAACCAGCCGGCCCATACTGCCGCTGCCCCGGTGCTCCACGCCCACCGCTTCGGGCGCAATCAACCGGGGCGGCAGCGTCCCCCGGCCAGGCGCCCGGCAAACCGCCAGTTCCAGCTCGGTCGACGCGCCGACGGTAAATCGGGTGCCGGAAGGGACATAGACGGAGTAAGGAGGAGTTTTCTCGAACACACTCATCCGCCGCCCGATTCCCGTCCACACTTCATCTCCGGCACTCACGTCCGCTTTACCGCTGAGAAGGACGACGCAAGCTTCCTGGTCCCCGGTTTCTTGACTCAGGGTCTGGCCGGGACGCAGCCGATACACTTCGAAACCCACATACTTCCATTGTGCCGATTCCGGCGTCACGGACAGAATGCGTCCGGATTCATCCGGCTCCCGAGCAGCCGAGATCAAATATTGCGACATGCTTCTTCCACCTCCCGCTATGGATGTTGTTTTTCCGCCGCTTCCAGTTCGCTGAGCAGCACCGGACGACCGAGCCGGGCCGAGCGTTTGGCGGCATGGGCGATCCGTTCGGCCTGAAGCCCGTCAAACCCGTCGACTTCCACCGGGCTCCCCGTACGGATGCTATCCATAAACCATCGAATCTCTTCCAAGAAAGCCTCCTTGTATCGCTCCAGAAAAAAGTAAAGGGGCTTCTCGCGGACAACGCCTTCTCCATGGCTGATCACCACGGAATTCGGAAAATCATTGTCCGCCGTAACGCTTCCGCCTGATCCAAAAACCTCCACGCGTTGGTCATATCCGTACACGGCGCGGCGGCTGTTGTCGATCACCCCGATCGCCCCGTTTTTGAAGCGCAGCGTCGTGATCGCCGTGTCCACATCGCCGCACTCGGCAAACATCGGGTCCACCAATACCGCGCCTTTGGCGTAAACCTCCTCGACTTCGCTGCCCGCCAGGTAGCGCGCCATATCGAAGTCATGGATCGCCATGTCCATGAACAGCCCTCCCGAACGCCGGATATAATCCGCGGCGGGCGGAGACGGGTCGCGCGAGGTGATTTTGACGATCTGCGGCTCGCCGATCCGGCCTTCCCGCACCAGCTCGCGAACCCGCTTGAAATTATGGTCAAACCGGCGGTTAAACCCGATTTGCATCATGACTCCGGCGCACCGCACCGCCTCCAACGCCTCCTGGGTCCGCTGTAAATCCATGCTGACCGGCTTCTCGCAAAAAATATGCTTCCCCGCGGCGGCTGCCGCCAAGGTCAGAGGCACATGGGTATCCGTCGGCGAGCAAATGAACACGGCATCGATCTCCGGATCCCCGATCACCTCCCCGCTGTCGGTCGTGATCCGTCGGATTCCCCGCTTGGCGGCCCAAGCTTCCAGTTCCCCGCCGGCTAACGGATCGCTGATCGCCGCCACCTCCACGTCATCCAGCCGCAGTAAATTTTCCGCATGAATTTTACCAATCCGGCCGGCTCCGATAATCCCCACTTTTACCGCTTTCTCCATCCTGATTCCTCCCGTTCTCTCTCCTGCGGTTCAAAGAGAATAAAGATATTCTATCGCCCGTTTGGCGTAATCATATGGATGGTGCGTTGCCGGATCCTGCTCTCCCTCCAGCATGGCCCAGCCTTGATAACCGCGACTTCCCAGTTCCTGGACAATCGGGGCGAAATCGATGCACCCATCTCCCGGGACGGTAAAAACGCCCCGGCGAATGCAGGTGATAAAATCGCAGCCTTCTTCCCGGGCGGCCGCAAGCACTCCGGGACGGACATCCTTCAAGTGAACGTAAGCCACGCGCTCGTAATAGGTGCGCAGCAATTCAAGCGGATCGGCCCCGCCGTAAAAAGCATGGCCGGTATCAAACAGCAGGTAGACCAGATTCGGATCGGTCGTCTCCATCAACCTTTCGATTTCATGAGGCCTTTCCACCGCGGTGCCGGCATGATGATGATAGGCCAGCTTGAGGCCGAAGCTTTGGGCGATTCTCCCCGCTTCGTTCATCCCCTCGGCCAGATGCTTCCAGCCTTCGTCGTCCAGGCCCCGCTGCGGAGCCCCGCCCGCGCCGCCTCCTCCCAAAGCATCGGCAAAAAAAGAACCTCCCGTCTCGCAGGTACTGATCACCCTACTGCCGAAGCCGGCCAGAAAATCCGCATGCCGCCGGTAGGCTTCCAGCTCCGCCGCTCGCCGGGACGGATCGGAGAACCGCACCGATTTCCATTGGGACACGAGCTGAATACCGCGGGAATCCAGTTCCCGGCGCAGCACCGCCGGATCCCGGGGATATTTGCGGCCCATTTCCGTCCCCTTCAACCCCAGAGCCTGCATGTCGTCCAAGATTTGTTCATAGGAAGTATCCGCGCCATGCTCTGCGACATCTTCGCCTACCCAGTTAATGGGATGGGCGCCCAGCTTAAAACTCCATTTTTCCATTGGATAACCTGCTCCTTTACGATCGAATTTTAGAAAGGCCGGGCTTCTCCGGTTCTTTGCAGCATGCGCCGGTGGGCCGCGTTGACCTCGTTCGAGGTGGAATGCTCCGGCACGCCGACCCGCCACCAGGACTCGTATCCCCCGGTATGGGTTCCCGGCAGAACGGAAATCGCGATCAGCGTGGTGACCTCCTCTTCCTTGGCGAGCTTCAGCGCGGCTTCCAGTTCCTCCGCCGTTGTCGCGCTGTAGGCCTTCACGCCAAGACTCCGGGCATGGGCCGCGAAATCGAAGCTCAGATAATCCCCGCTCAAGCTTTCCGTTTCCGGGCTGCGGTAGCGGAATTCGTTGCCGAAGCCGCCGCTGCCGTTTTCCCGTTGCAGGTTGTGAATGCATTGATATCCATGGTTGTCAAAAAGCAATATGGTGATCTTCCGCCGCTCCTGCAGGCTCGTGATCATCTCCGAATGCAGCATCAAGTAACTGCCGTCACCCACCAAGGCATAGACGTCCCGGCCGGGCTCCGCCAAGGCGACGCCGAACGCGCCGCTCACCTCGTATCCCATGGTCGAAAAGCCGTATTCCATATGGTAGGTTTTCGGGTGGACGGAGCGCCACAGCCGCTGCAGGTCTCCCGGCAAACTGCCCGCCGCGTTTACGATGACCGCTTCCGGATCGATCGTCTGGTTGATGATGCCGAGCGCCCGGGTCTGCGACAAGCCTCCCTCCGTTTCGTCCGCGTACAGCCGGTCCACCTCCGCGTCCCACTCCGCTTTAAGTCTCGCCAGCTCATCGGGGTCATAGCCGCTCCGATAAGCCTTGGCGGAAAGAGCCGCCTTAAGCGCGGGCAGGCTTTCCTTGGCATCGGCGATCAAAGGCAAGCCGTCCAGCTTGATCCCGTCGGCCCCCTGAACATTCAGGTTCAAAAAAGACGCCTGCGGATTGCGGAACAGCCACTTGGACGCGGTGGTAAAATCGGAATACCGGGTGCCGACGCCGATGATCAGATCCGCATCCCGGGCGAGCAAATTGGCCGCCTTGGTGCCGAGCACGCCGATGCCGCCGACGCTTAAAGGATGGCGCCAGCTCATGGCGCTTTTGCCGGCCTGCGTTTCCCCGACGGGGATGCCGAAGGCTTCGGCAAAGTCGGTCAGCTCCCGGATCGCCCCCGCATAGTGAACGCCGCCACCGGCGATGATCAGCGGGCGGCGGGCGGCCGCGATCCTCCCGGCGGCCCGCTTCAGGCTTGAGGCCGCGGGAGGGCGGCGGTCCGGCACATGCACCCGCTTCGCGAAGAAGGAAGCCGGATAGTCGTACGCTTCCGCCTGCACATCCTGGGGCAGCGCCAGCGTCACCGCTCCGGTCTCCGCCGGGTCCGTCAGCACCCGCATGGCCTGGAGGGCGGCCGCCATCAATTGCTCGGGCCGGGTAATCCGGTCCCAATAGCGGCTGACCGGCTTGAAGGCGTCCGTGGCGGAGACGGTGTAATCGCTGCCCACCTCCATTTGCTGGAGCACCGGATCCGGCTGGCGGCAGGCGAAATAATCTCCGGGCAGGAGCAGCACCGGAATCCGGTTGACGGTGGCCGCCGCCGCGGCCGTCACCATATTTAGCGATCCGGGCCCGATGGACGCGGTACAGGCAAAAATCTGCCGCCGGTTGGTCTGTTTGGCAAAAGCGGCGGCGGCATGCACCATGCCCTGCTCGTTTTTCCCCTGGATGAAGACAAGCCGTCCGTTTCCCTGCTCCAATGCTTCGCCCAGGCCGGTCACGTTGCCGTGGCCGAAGATGCCCATCACGCCTTTAAAAAAAGGAACTTCCTCCCCGTCCGCCTCAAGGTACTGGTTCTCCATAAACTTCAGCAAGGCTTGAGCCATCGTCAAGCGCAGCGTTCCCGTTTGCTCAGACATCGCGCTTCATCTCCTTTTTCACTTTTCATCCGCGGACGCGCCGCGTTCATCCCGAAGCGGAAGGGCCAGGCATTCCTTCATCTTCCCGACCTCCACGCCGGCCAGCATCATAATGCCGATACCATGGTTGTCGTTGATCACGGTCCTTAAATCATATTTGTAATAATCCGGGGTAAAAGAGTACCTCGACCCGCTGCACACGCCATGGACGTTGCCTTGACGGTCGATAGCCTCCCGCACCAGTCCCCGCCAGGCCCGGATGGCGGCTTCGCCGTAACCGTCTCTCGGCAGCCAGCCGAAACTGACGCCCCGGGCGAAAGCGTAAGCGAACATCGCCGTACAGGAGGCTTCTTCATAAGCATCCTCCTCGGTCAGCACCTGCCGCCACAGCCCGGATTCGCCCTGTAAGGCGGCGATGCCGCCGCAGAGCTCGCCGAAGAAGTCCAGCAACTCCGCCCGGTCCTTATGCTCCGGAGGCAGCGCCTCCAGAATTTCGGAAAGGGAAAACACCGTCCACCCGTTGCCCCTTCCCCAGGGAATTTTTGTGGCTTTGCCCACCTTGAAATCAAACACATGGGACATAACACTGGACTCCGGCATATACAGGTACCGGCGGAACAGCAAAAACTGCCGGGCGGCCTCGTCAAGGCAGGCCGGGTCGTCCGCCGCTCGGGCGTAGCGGGCCAGAAACGGGCCGCTCATATACAGGTCATCCGCCCACATCGTGTTTGCGGAATATTCGCCGGGGCACAGCCGATAGAAGGCCCCGTCTTCCCTTCGTTCCAGCCGGTTTTTGATGAAATCGGCAATGGCGCGGGCGATCCGGAGAAAGTCCGGTTCCGGGCAGCGCTTATAAGCCTCCAGCATAGCGGAGCCGAAGGAGCCGCAGTTGTCCAGCATCCGGATCAGCGCCAGTTGATGATTGACGGAAGGAAAACCGTAGATTTCTTTGTCCCATAGCGCATAGTCGTAAAAATCGGTGCAGGCCGTAATATGCCGGTAAGCATAATCCGCGATATCCTTCCGTTCCAGCGTTTCCGCCGCGCGAAGCAAGCCGTACATGGTCACGCCCAGGGGATAATCCCAGCGCCCGAAGTTGGTGGCGGAGCCGGTCGTCCACTTGTTGCTGAGCATGGCGTTTTCGTAGAAGGGCCGCACCGCGCACCCGGGCGCGTCTAGCGACCAATACACCTTGCCATGCGCCCCTTCGCCGCCGTTCGCATGCTCGAACAGCCGCCGCAAAGAAGCAGCCTTCGCCGGGGCGGCCGTCACATCGGGAGCGAGCGGGCCGACATAGAGCCAAGGGCCTCGGCTCCCGCGAACCCCGGCGGGCAGCGTCAGCGGGATCGGCCCCCGGGTACCGCTCAGATCGAGCTCGAATCCCCAGCCCGCTTCCGAAGAAGCGGTCTGCACCAACACCTCGCCGCCCCCTTCCCCAAGCGTCACTTCTTCCCGAAAGGTGCCCGCCTGCTCCATGCGGACGACAGGGGTTCCGTCCAGCCAGAGGGTGGTCGCGCCCCAAACCCGGCCTTCCCATACCGTTCTCTCGCCCGGCAGGGCCCCGCCCAGTCGGCTCCAGGCCAGAGCCGACACGGGCTTCCCCGCGTCCGGGCTGCCAAAGAGCCGCTCACAGTTGGGGCGCGCCAAGCGATCCGCGCTCCACTCCCCCGCGGGGAGCCAGCGGAGCCCGCTGCTCTTCTCGGATCGCCGGTAATCGGGAAACGCCCCGTTTCCCTGCTCTCCGAAGAGCGGCACGGCGGTGGGCTCGGAATACAGCCAGCCCGCCTCTTCCTTGCGCTCGGCGAAGGGGGCCAACACCTGGAGGATGCGGACCTTTGCCTCCTCCGCCCCAAGCCGGCAGCCGAAGCCGGCTTCGGTACGGCGGGCCTCGATCAGCAGCGTGTTCCAGCCGCGTCCCAGCGTCAGCGGCACGACCGCCTTCGCCTGCGGATCGAGTTCATCCACCGCGCTCGAACGGTACAGCAGCCGTTCGTTCACGAACAACCGGATCGGTCCGAGCGGCATAATTCCCGTATCCAGCGAGCGTTCGTCGTCGCTCCACACCAGACCGAAGACGTAAGCGTAATCGCCCTGTCCGGCCTCGGGCAGGCGTGCCGTCAGGTCCATGTCATACATGCCGTCCCCGGTCTGCAAAATGCCGTTCCGGCGAAATCCCCGGAAGGCGAACGGGAGCGGCGGATTCGCCCCGATGTAACGTCCGGCGAGGACGGGCAGAATATTCTCCGGATCTTCCCCCAACCAGTAGCCGATACTTTCCCGCGATTCCAAATAATCCGCCATCGTTTCGTTTTCCCTCCATCTCTTTATCCGTTTGGTCGCGTTTACCCGACAATGACAAGGCGGATTTACCGCTTTAAACTGTTCAACCCGATACCGCCAACGGTTCCCGTTTCCCCCTCACTTTTCCCTTTTCGTTCCCGGCGAAAGCGTAAGGCCGATCGTCTTCGCGAAGGGAGTCATCACATTGACGAGCAGAGTTTTGCAGTGAGGGGGGAGACCCGCTTCGCGGACGCCGGTCGATAAATGCGCCAGCTCTCCGCCCGTCAGTTCCACCCAGTCTCCACCGCATTCGTACCGGGCGGTGCCGCCGCTCCACAGCAAAGTATCGCTGTCGTTATCCTGAAATTCCCCGGCGACGAACTCGCCTTCGCTGCCGAATACAAGCGAAATTTGGGTCATGACATCCAGCGGCTCCGCGCATACGACCTTAAGCTCCCAGCCGCGATCCGAACGGAGCGCCTCCACCGTCACGCGGATTTTCTGCTCATGGGTGATGAGCCGGCTGTGATGGGGCAGGAGATACCACGGGCTGACCGGCTCTCTGGACGTGGCGGGGAGCAGCGTCTCCGCAACCGGTCCGTAATAGCCTTTCTTATGTTCCCCTTCGAGCTTGTAGCCGTTTTCCAGCACGGTCATTTCCTGCATCGGAATGTAGCCGGGGCAGAAATAGGAGGCGATCTGAACCGCCAGAAGCCGGACTTTGCCGTGACGGAGCGCAAAGAACGAAGGGGTCTCCGTCATCAGCGTCACGCTGGTATCGCCGTCCCGGTAGCGGGCCACCGGCGCGCCAAATTCGGTGTGCAGCCGGCTGTGGAAGATGCGGCCGTTATGTCCTGCCGCCTCCATCCCGGCCAGATAGTCGGCACGCAAAAACTCGCCGTTCAGCAGCTTTTCGTAACGGGTCGGAATCAGGGCCGGCTCCACGGAAGGTTGCCTTAATTCGGGCTCCAGCATCATCCGGACCAGCACATTGGTGGACACAACGCCGGGCCCCGTGAGAGCGTCCCCCGCCAGCCGGGCCATGCCGGCAAACACCGGATCGCGGTCCAGATGGGCCAGGATCGCATAAGGCAGATAGTACGGCGACAAATCATGATATTGGCCCAAATCCTGACGTCCCGAATAATCCGTGACAATTTCACCGGACGGATGAACGAGGTAGGTCATCATCCGCAAATTCCGGCGGACCGGCTCAAGCAGTTCGGGACGCTGCAGAAGACGAGCCGCGTGGATCAGCATAAGATCGCTGACCGCGCTGTAAATGCCGTTGCTCCGTTCGGTCCATTCGCCGTCCGGCGTGATGTCCATCCCTTCCGCCAGCCACTGGTCGGCCCGCTGCACGGCTTCTTCGAGGCCGAAGATCTCATGAAGAAATCCCAAAGCGGCGCACAACACCCAGCGATGATTCGGGGTGTGGCAGCCTCCGGTCAGCAGAACCGGAACTGTCCGCTCCAGGAACAGCTTCATTCGTTCCACAACGGGGGCCAGCGGCTCCCAGGCAGAGGCATCTCTGGCAAGCAATTGAACCAACTGCGCATAACCGACGACGACAAAGGCCGTATCCGGCGGGGAATGGGAGTTGGTCCAGCCCGGAGAAATGGAGCCGTCCTCGTGCTGGAGCCGCAGCACGAATTCCGCCGCCAGCTTAAGCCGCTCCAGCAGCACCTCATCCCGGTAAAAGGCGGAATCGGGATTGACCAAAGCCGCCCCCCAAAAGGCCATGACCGTCGGTGTTCCCGTCGTATGGTTGACCCAGGCGATGCCTGTCGCCGGATCGACGGTTCCGCCGTAATAGCGGCTTTCCGGTTCCAATATTTGACGGGCCTTTCCTTCCTCCGCCCAGGCATCGTTCACAGCCACCAGTTTTTCGTACATCCTGCTCACTTCCCCCATGTTTAGTTCAGCGGATCAAGGCCAATTCTTTCCGCATGCGTTCGGGAATCTCCGCATACAATCGCTCCCACGGAACGAACCGCTCCGCTTCCTTTTCCCAGCGAAATTCTGCATATTCCCGGGAAGGCCGGAAGCGGAATTTTTGCAGATGCTCCCGAACCCGGCGGTCGGTTTCATCGTCCTTCCATGTCAATCCGGCAAACATGTCCCCATAGATGACGCCGTCCGCCCCCGCTTCTTCCATCGCGCAGCGCTCGAAATCCGGCCGCCGTTCAAACCGCTCCGCTAGCGGCGCCATCGCGTGCTTACCGGGCTGCACATACAGCGTCACCCGGCCATGGCTTACATTGGAGCGGTCGGGTCGAAGCGCCTTCAGGTATTTCCCGTGAAAGCTGGCTTCCGCATCCACAACCTCGCCTTCCTTACCGATGTAAATCCAGACATGCTCCAGGTCATAGAGATGCTGGATGTCGTAATCATAGTAAATCGCGTATTCGAGCACGCTTTGCACCTTCCGGTCCGCGAATGCCATGCGGCGCCGGAAAGAAGGGGAATCCTCTTCCGTTTCAAATTTCGTCACCCCGATCCGCACGGGGAAGAAGGGCTCCCGTTTATCCATTAGCAGCCGGGGCGCATACCATAAGGCGCTCTCGCGAACGAACGCATCCGATATCCGCATTACGTCAAACTCCCGTCGCCTTCGCCGGATATCTTGCTTAGGATCAGCTCATGGCTCTCGTGAATTTCATCCGGCCGGCAGGCCGCTTTCAGCTCATACACTTTGACCTTGGCCTTTTCGATCATAGGCAGAAAACGGTCAAACGAGTGCATATCCTTGCTGTGCACATAAGGGCACCAATGGTCGGAAAGACCGATCGTTTCGTGAATATGGACCCCCAGGATGGAATCCATCAACCCGTCCATTTCCTTGTCATTGTCGTACAGGCCCAAACGTTCCATCATGGTGGCGTGCCCGATGTCGTACCACAAGTACACCGGCGCGCCCTTCAATCTTCCGATGATCGTCTTTGCTTCCTGTAAACTTGGTATCTGATTCGGGCGGGAGCGGGTTTCGATGCCGAAGCCCACCTTGTAGCCCTTGGCCGCGATCCGGTCGCACGCTTCCTCCAGACTGCGGCAGATTTGATCCACATAACGGCCGCTCCCCGCCTGTCGCCGTTCCATCATCTCCCGCCACTTCGTCCGGTACATTTCGGAGTCTCTCCCCGACTCGTTGTACAATCTTTCCAGTTCTTTGATCGTCTCATGTGCCATAGGCACCTCTCCGGGATGGACGACGACCGCCTGCGCCCCGTAACGATGGGCATATTCCGCGGACCGCACCAACAGCTCGATGGCCCGCTGCCGCTTGTCTTCCTCCTCGAACCCGAGCAGTATGGAATCCGTGCCGTAGTCCGGATCGGGGAGATGGGGGAACGTGTTGTGCACGCTGGATACGCCGATTTCCCCCCGCTCGATCATCGGCTCGATCGTCGCAAGCATCTCCCGGGTTACGTTGTAATTCAGCTCGATATAGTGAAAGCCGAGCTCCCCGATTTCACGGACCATGTCCCGTCCAACCGTATGCCTTTTGATATTCCAGCTGGTCGAAAATGAATACGTTCCTTTATCGTTCTGCATTGCCTATCCTCCCTTCCGTTGCTTCTACCCTTTCACCGCGCCGAGCATGACGCCGCTGACGAAGTACTTTTGCAGCCAGGGATAAACCAGCAGAATCGGCACGGTGGCGAACACCACGCTGGCCGCCTTGAGGCTTTCCGGGGTCAGCGCCGTTCTGTTCGAGCCTTCCATCTGGGTCAATTCCGTGACCATGTTGTTCTGTACCATTTGGTACAGCTTTAGTTGAATCGGATAGAGGTCCGGATTGTTGATATACATCAGGGAATCCTGGAACCCGTTCCAGCGGCCGACGGCGTAGAAGAGCGCTAATGTCGCCATCACCGGCATGGAAAGGGGGAGCACGATTTTAATCAGCGTGTGCAAATGAGAACTCCCGTCGATTTCCGCGGATTCCTCCAGACTTGGCGGAATATTGTTGAAGAAGGAAATGAGAATAATCAGGTTAAACGGACTGATAAGCCCCGGCAAAATCAGCGACCACACCGAGTTGATCATGTGGAGATCGCGAATCAGGAGGTATTCGGGAATGATGCCGCCGCTGAAAAACATCGTGATAATGATCAGATACATGAAAAAGCGGCGACCCTTGAGATTCCCTTTCGTCAGCGGATAGGCGGCGGCGACCGAAAACACCATGCAGAGCAGCGTGGTCGCCACGGTCAGGATGATCGTAAACCCGAGAGAGCGGATCATCGATACATCGGAGAACACTTTGATGTAAGCCTCCCAGTTGAACTCGATGGGAAACAGCGTCACTTCGCCCGAAGTGATCGCCCGGTTCGAACTCAAGGAAATCGCAATAATATGCAAGAATGGCGCAAGGCATAGCATGACGAAGATAAACACACAGACGATTAAAAATGCCTCGAACATGCTGTTGGATGCGCGTTCGCTCACGAAAATCAACCCCTTTCCCTAAAAGATCTACATGATGCCGTCTCCGGTCAGTTTCTTGGAAATGTAGTTGGAGCCGAGAATAAAGACAAGACCCACAACCGCCTGGAACAGACCGACTACGGTGGCCAGCGTGTACTGCCCCGATTCGAGGCCCACCCGGTAAACGAAGGTACTGAGTACGTCGGAATACTCCCGGACCGCCACGTTGCCGATAATATAGGGACGATCGAAGCCGATGCTGATCATTTTGCCCAGGTTGAGAATCAACAACGTCACGATGGTCGGCTTGATGGAGGGCAGGGTGATGTTCCAAATCCGCTTCAACCGTCCCGCTCCATCGACTTCCGCCGCTTCAAACAGCTCCTTGTTGACGCCGGTCAGGGCGGCAAGGTACAGGATGGTCCCCCAGCCGGCGCTCTGCCAGACGCCCGTGAACAAATAGGTGAGCAGCCAGGGATTTTTTTCGGTAAGAAAAGGGATCGGATCAAGCCCCATGTTCATCAGCAGGTTATTGATCATGCCGGATTGGTTGCCGAACAGCTGGTAGACAATCCCCCCGATAATGACCCAGGAAATAAAATGGGGGATGTACAGAATCGTCTGCGAGATTTTCTTGAACCAGACCGATCTCATTTCAAACAACATGATCGCCAGGAGGATCGGAGCCGGGAAAGATACGATCAGATCGAGAAAATTCAGCATGAACGTGTTTCGCAAGGTCACGTAAAAATCAGGCATGGCAAAGACTTGGCGGAAGGCGTCAAAACCGATCCATTCGCTGCCCTCGATTCCCTGAAACAAATTAAAATCCTTAAAAGCGATTTGGACGCCATACATCGGCCCGTAGCGGAATATCAGAAAGTAAACGATCGGCAGAAGCAACAGCGCGTACAGCTGCCAATACCGTTTGAGATAAGCTGATCCTTTCAACGTGGTCCCCTCCTATCCGGAAAAAAGCGGGCGCAAAGGTACAGCATGAGTCTTTACGCCCGGACATTCGTCATTTCCAGCTTCCGGCTATTTCAGCTCTTTGAGCGCTTCCTCAAGCTCTTTTTGCAGCTCGGAACCGCCTTTGGCCATGAAGTCTTTCATTTCCTGCTCATAGATCTGTTCGAATTCCTCCGGTTTGCACATCGTGCTTTTTACGATAATCACGTTCAATTTATCGAGGAGGGCGGTGCCGTACTTGGCTTCCGCTTCAATCGGTTTGCCGAAAGCGATCGGGCCGATCGTGTCCTGGTTGGCGATATCGATCGATTGCCGCAGCATCTCCTGGTTGCGTTCCGGGAAGCCGAAAATCCAGGCTTTTTCGTTGGTCTTCACATCCCCGAAGTTTTTCCCGTTGGAGATAATCGCCATGTCGCCGCCGTTGTAAATCCGGTCCACCGCTTCCTGGGGCGCATCGGGCTTCATAACAGGAATGCCGTCCACCAGTTCATAGTTCTCGCCTTCCACCCCGCTGTACATATGAACCAGGTTGTCTCCGGACGCCATCCAGTCGAGATATTTAATCGCTTCTACGGCGCGTTTGCTGCTTTTCGGAATCATGATGTAGAGGCCGTTGGAAGCATAGCGGGATTTGGCGTGCTTGCCTTCCGCATTGGTATAGGCGTCGATGGCGCCGAGTTTGCTACCGCTTACATTTTTCAGCAGATTGTCAAGAATCCCTTCGTCATAGAAAATACGGTCCACATCGTCGGAGAAAAAGCCCACATTGCCGTTCTGGATATCCTTGACCAGTTGGCTCTTGTCTTCGTCCAAGCTGAAGTCCTTGCTGATCAGCCCTTCGTTGTACAATTTGTTCATAAATTTTATGGCATCCTTGAAGCCTTCGTGAAAAGGCAGCTCATAACGCTGCGGGTAAGTCAAATCGCCCTTTACCGGCTTGATGAAGGAGTAAATCAAAGGCTCGTACTGGGCGGGAGCCAGCGCCATGCCCATCGGGATCGCTTTTCCGCCCAATTTGCCCGGGTCCTTCTCCTTAAACGCTTTCAAAGTGTTGTACAGTTCCTCCGTCGTTTGCGGAGCCGGCAGGTTCAGGGCGTCGAGCCAATCCTGACGTATATAGGAAGCATAACGCCCGGTGATGGCCCGCTTGCCCGGAATCGCATACAGCTTGCCGTCCAGTTTGCCGTATTGCAGGGTTTCCTCGCCGAGGAATTTCTTCAGGTTCGGACCATGCTCATCCAGCAGAGAAGCGACTTCCGTCAACCCGCCCTGCTGGGCATACCGGTAAAATACGCTGGAATCATAGACGAATACGATATCCGGCACATCGGACGCACTGGCCATCAGAACGTTCAGCTTGGTGACTTCCTCCGAGCGTTGAATCGGTACAAACTGCACGTCGATGTTGTTCGGATCGCCGAATTCCTTTTGCACGAATTGAGTCAGATAATTGTTGGTAATCGTGTGAGGCGCGGGCGAATTCCCCCGATCGAACACTTCCACTTTCAAAGTAACTCTCTTGCCTGACTCCGCCGCGGCATTCTTTGGAGAAGCTTCTCCTTCGGCGGATTTGGAGGAACAGCCCGCTAGCAGGGAGACCGTCATCGCCGTGGCCATCGCTAATGCCAGCGCCCTTGTAAGTACCCCTTTTCTTGCCTTTACTGCCATAATCCCATCTCCTTTGCAAGTGCTTTGTAAAGTGTGACCCCTTCGTTCCCGGTAGGCTACTTATGATGCTTAAGCGGTGCTGTATCACGCTGAATCGCCCGGCACCCTAACCGCTCCCTTGGGATGGCCCTAGTATGTCACACCGAAAGTTCCGGTGACAATAAACCTGTTTCGGAGGGGAAAATCGGCGATATTTCTTCCTTTCGGATTGCGGCTGACCTTTTTCCGAGGCTAAACCGTTTTCAAAAATCACGGCCGGCGCTTCGTTAACCGAATTCAATAAACCGTTTTCGCGATAAGCCGATCCCACCGGAAATGCCCGGCCGAAACAGACAAACCCGCAGCGTGCCGCCTCCCTTCCCGGGCAGGTATCTTACCGGCATACTGCGGGGTCTTCTCCGTCACCGCCGACGGCAGCGTATACAATAAAGAACTACATTTTGTATTCTAACGGTCGTCACAGCCGTTATTTGCCCTGAAAACGACAACTTCTAAGCCTAACGGTCGTCACGGCGCTTATTTCGCATAATCATAGCTATTTGGCTGGGAGAGAAGGAAGATAACGGCGTTTACGACCGTTAGATTTTTGAAAGACTTCGTTTTCGCAAAATAGCGGCTGACACAACCGTTAGAATTCCGCCGCGAGCGGGTACCGGCCTGAACGCCTGCACCTTGATTCTTGCCCTCATTCCCGGGTCAGCGTAAACCGCTTGATCCTGCGGTAATCTCCCGGGGTCATGCCGACAATCCGTTTGAACACTCTGCCGAAGGTGATGGAATTGGCATAGCCCACCTTCCGGGCGATTTCCTGCAGCGGGTCTTCCGTTTCCAACAACAGTTTTTCCGCTTCTTTCATGCGCAGTTCCATCAGAAAATCGACGAATTTCATCTCGAATTCCGTTTTGAACAAATAGCTGGCGTATTTTCCGGAGACTTGAAAACGATCGCTGAGATGTTTGAGCGACAAATCGGGATTCGTAAAATTTTCCTCAATGTATTGTTTCATTTCGCACACCATCGCCCGGTAGCTTTTGGTTTCGCTGACCGATACATAGGTCCGAAACACGTCCGTGAGGTCCCCGAACAACAGCGCCTTCAATTCGCCGATGGACTCGGCCTCCTTCAGTGCCTGCTGGCGCTTCGCGGCTTTCTCCCCGGCGAATTCCCGCTGCAGTTCCTCCGACATCACGGCCACTTCCCTGCCGAGCATCTGCAGAAGCGCCTGAATCAACGAGCGGATATCGTCATCCTTCATAAAACCGGACTGGAAGGAGTCGAAAATCTCCTCAAGCCGAAGCCGCCAATTCCCGCTGGACATCCGAAATTCTCGCACAAAATCGGCGATCATCTGCATATACTTGTACGTCTCGATCAGATCGGTCCGGGCGCTCTCCCCGCCCGTCATAATGATGCTCTCGCCTACGAGGAGCTTATGCTGCAGCGCGGCCTCCGCTGCTCTGTATGAATCCCGTATCGCTTCCGGGCCTTCGGCCATCGAGCCGATGCCGAAGCTTAAGGAAATGCGCAAATGCTTCTCCACCCAATCCCGGCAGTCGTCGGCGACGATCCGCATCTTCTCCCGCATTTCGGCGTCGCTGGCGGTCACCGGAAAGATAATGGCCACCCGGTTCGTGGTTACCCATTCCGCCCAGCCCTGCAGCTCCGCGTTTCGCGCGAGATCCTGATAAACATTCATGAGCGCGAATTTTAAAGTGTTCTGATCTCCTTTGGAATAGGTGTTCTGAAAAACGGCGTCATACCGGTTAATTTCCGCGATCACCACCGCAAATCTAGCCCTTTGGGGAATCCCGGAGAGCGGACCGAGCTCCTCCATCCGTTGAAGAATGCCGTCCATCCGTTCTCCCTGCAGAATATCCATGAATAATCGGCTCCGCTGCAGGAGCAGGTTTTCCTTGTGCTGCTTTTCATAATCCAGCGTATGGTTGATCAGACTCTCCAGGGTGTTCTCGATCAGCTTCATTTCGTCCCGGATGAATCCGCTTTCAGCATTGCGGAGCTGCAGCGATTCGATGCGGTTCATCATCACCTGAATCGGCTTGTAGTTTTTCCGGGTGATATAGATGATGTAAACGACTGCGCCCGTTACCGTAATCAACCCGAGAATGACCCAGATATACGAGATCACAGATACCCAACCGAACAGATTTCCGTCCTTGATACCGCTTACAAATGTCCAGCCCAACGTCTCCGAATGGATCGTGTTGAGGACTTTGCCTCCCCCCCGGCTTTCACCGTTTGCATGCGCGTTGTAAATCGTGTTGCCCTGCCGGTCCCGGATTTCCACAAAGGAAATTTGACCATCCACCATTTCGTCCACAACCCGTTCGATCCCGCTTATTTTCACATTGATAAAAAGAACGCCTTGCGAACCGAAAGGAAGCGGCATCCGCTTGTACATGGAAATGACGCGAACGGGCGTCTTGTCAAACATATCCTTGTATTCCCGGACCGGCATCCAGCCCTGCTCCTGTTGTCCGGACAAAACCTTTTCCACCCACGCCTTATCCGCGAAGGTCTGCAACTCGTTCAGTCCATTCTGGGTAAGAATGCTTTGGTCCGCTTGGCGGTACAGATAGATCGACTTAATAAAATCGGGATTGCCGGACAGCTTGCGAAGGCTGGCTGCAACCGCATACATCGAAGTGGTGTCGCCGACGTCTCTGTTGAAATATTCCTTGTAGCCGGGATTGCTTTCCACTTCTTTCAAAACACCCATCTCAATTTCCCTTAAAGTCCGCTGCAGGCTTTCCACGAGATAGTTGTTCGTAATCCGGTCCGCCTTCTTGGTCTCCGCGCGGGAGATTTCATTCACGAACAGAAAGGCGATAAAAATCAAAATCGTTACGGTAATCAGGAAAATAGGAAAGTAAGATAAGAGGAGACGACGATACCAAGTGCGAGACAACAGCTTCACTCCCTTATGATTCGTCTTGATTCACGGAAGAGGCTATAATGCGCCGATCTGTGGCCGAAATGGGCCAGCCTATCAAGCAGGGGCTTTTAGTTAAGCTAAAATACCACGTCCTTTAAGGTTAGTCAAGATTGCGGAAAGGCCCCGATCCGAGGCAAATAACGAAACGGCGCCGCTATCGGGCTAGAAATCAAGCAAATCCGGTTGCTGAATACAGAACCGGATTCCCGTGTATTTCTATTTCATTCATGACCCAACTTTCCGTTAGGTTAGGTTGAACTAAAGAATTGGCGTTGGTAGATATTAGGCCTCACGTCGGAGTCTACACCATTAACGGGAAAATTTCCTGTTAATATACCGCTCTTGGCTCTTCGATCGGATTTAGCTGAAAAAGTTCCATCTATTTTGCGGCCTTATTGCCGATATACACAATTTCAGGCGAATTAGCGGGAGGTTTTCCAGCTAATTCGCCTCCGCAGCCACATACGCACCAAGTTAGCGGGTAGAATTCCCGTTATTTTGAACCAAACCGTTAGTTGCAGGTCAAGAGTGTGATAAGAACCCTTTACACCGCTGTCTAATATGCAAATCAATAGTTCAACCTATATAACTTAAAACCCAATGCCGCAGCTCTTCAGCCAACTCGCTCACGCAGTCCGTACCCAAACCCAAATCCAAAAACACAACCCTTACCTCCACACCGTCCCCGCTGTCGTAAACGACAGGCGATTCAAGCTCCGAAATACGGGGGACTCCGGGATACAAAAGATAGACCCTGCCCGCTCCGTATTTTTTTCCGTAGGCATAGGCCTGGTACATATCCGCTTGTGAAATGCCATAATCCTTGACTCGGGAAAGGATCTTCCACTTCGTATCAAGCACGGCGACCCCGGCGGGTCCTTGCACAACGATGTCCGGTTTCAGTTGAAACCTCGCCGGAGTTTGAAAAAGGCGGTAGGACCGATCCTGGGACTTGACCCTGATTTCGGGATGGGAAAGTCTTTTTTTAAGCTGCTTGGCCACGTAACGTTCATATATGTTTTCCATCGGAAAAAGGAGAGCGTATGCGTTATTTTCGCCTTTAAACGGCGTAAAGCTCAGACCGGACAAGAATAAGCGGCACCACTCCAGCAGCGTCCGGTATTCCTGTGTCGTTCGATCCATCGATATGCCCGCCCAGTCCCGCTCCGGCTGTTCGGATTTCTTGACCTGATCGAAGGCGGCCGACAGGATATGGAGATCCTTCCGATTTCTAGGGATGCTGCTTATTTTCATCAACAACTCGATTGTCGTTTTGACCAGTCGGTTTTCCGGCCGATCGACGCTGAATTCATCGAATTCGATATAGAAGCGCTCCTTGTGGGCGGCATTATGCTTGATATGCTCGGCAAATCGGAGCTTCCCTTTATAAAACGTTTCATTGTCCCGATGCTCCCGGTAATCCGATTTCAATCCGTGCTTCACCAGGATTACCGCCTCGTCGATAAACATCCGGATAAACAAGTCAAGAATGTGGTTCTTTCCTGCGTCGAGATCCGTATGGCGGAACACCTTCCCCGGAATATCGCCGACTGATTTTAACATGTGAAGGAAAATTCGCTTGGTTTGCAGCATCGAAATTTCTTCATTTCCGGTGTACACCTTGGGCAAAATTTCAATCCGGGTCCCCTCCGACATGGCGATGACACCGACGTAGTTTTTGGCGCTGATGATTTTACCGATTCCTTTCCTGCTTGCCACGGTCATCAGTTCCAGAGCCTCGGTCCCCTTCCCGTCTGCCCGATTTTCCAAAATAAAGCGCTCAAGCCGGTCAAATACGGACTCGTCTATGCATTGGTAGCCATAAGCCGCCCCCGCCGGATTTCGGCATAAGGTTCCGTACTCCTTCAGCGTAATGTCGGAGCCTTTTCGATTCTTATCGGTTAGATTCGTCCTCGCGTTCATGGGAACAACCTATTCCTGACCGCTGGAGCCGTAAATTTTCCGGTAAGCGCCGATTCGCCGAAACGCATGGGGATTTGTTCGGTAAGTCACGCTATCCTCCAGATCGGTCTCGCTCAGATCGCCGAACAGCTCGACCATGTTGACAGGGTTTACATGAATAAACTGATCTGTTTCCGGTTTGTTGTTGTCCCCCAGCACCAGGCGTATCTTCTCATAATCATCGTAGAAGTATTCCTGAAGCAACGGAATAATCGTATGCTCAAACAAATGCGCCAGTTTTTCCAATGTAGAGTCGCTGTTCAAACCTATAAAGTAGGCATGTCCAATCCTATGCTCCCGGTCGTATAATGCTTCGATGCGTCGGTTTATCGTATCCAGCATCCGACTCAGGTTCAGCATCTCCCCGTCAATCACTATGGCGGCCAGACACCCCGGATCAGGCATCATTTCGGCAAAAGAGAAACGCCGGCGCAGCGCCGTATCCAAGCGGGCGATCGAACGGTCGGCCGTATTCATGGTCGCCAGCAGATAGACGTTGCCGGGCACTCCGAAAAGTTTTTGCGAGTACGGGAGTTTTAGCCTTAATTCCTCCGGCATGCCGATTCGTTTCGTCGGCTCGATCAAGGTAATCAACTCGCCGAAAATTTTGGAGATATTGCCCCGGTTAATCTCATCGATAATAAAGACATAGTTATCGGTGTTCTGCCGGATCACGGAAGGAAGCTGCCCTTTCTTATGCTTCTGCAAAATCGCCATGACATCCGCCAGCGTAATCCGGTTCAGGCGATAAACGGACCCGAGCGTCATCACCGTGTTTCCGTTTAATTCCATAATGTTCTCCCGGATATCCTTGACCAGCCAGTTTACCTTCCGGGACCGCTTGTAATCCTCCATCTCCTCCAACCATTCGTAACCCCCGGTAACCACGCCAATCGCATCGATCGTCTCCTCGTCGTGCAGGACCAGCACGATATCCCCCGCCCGCATCTCCGTCATAAACCGGGCAAGGATCATCCTGCCCCCATGCCTGCTATAGTCCGTTTCTTCATTGACCGTTTCACCGTAAGAATCCCATCCAATGCGGATTCTTCCATTGTCGAAGCAATCCCGTTTGACGGGGTTCTCTTTGGAGCCGCCCAGGGATACCTTCCATACGGTCGGATCTTTCCGGATTCCATAATCATTGCTGGACATGACGATAGGCTCCTGTGCCGCTTCACAGAAACGCTTGAACACGCCGGGTGTAATTTCGTAAGCCACGTCCCCGGGTTCCGCGGACCCGTCGTCTTCTTGGGACAGCATTTTCGGTTTGATGCCTTCGATAAACTCCTCATATCCATAGGATTGATGGAATGTTGTAAATTCAATTTGTCCTTTAGCCTTGTAGGCCTCGTACCTCTGCTTGATTTGCGGATAGCCGTCCGACTCCGATTCCTGCAGAACGGCGGACAGCGGCTTATTTTCGATCATCGCCACCGAATAAAGAACCGTATGGTAGGTTTTCCCCGTTCCCGGAGGACCGTAGAGGATGATATTTTTATCAAGTAACGGCTCCGCTCCCGAGTACTTTATCGCGATCGCTGGATCACCGTTTTCTGAGATAGTCCCGTTTTCCTGCTCCCGCAGAAACGCTTCATATAAAGCAAGACCATATTGAAAAGCCCGGTTTCCCGCCTTTTTATTGACTTCGGCAAAATTCTCCGCCTGCTCCATCATCATTCGCATGCTCTGGAACCGACCTGCATCGGCGATCTCAAACACATCGACGTTTTCCAGTTCAAGGCCCGTTAATCTGGAAGGAGCTGTCGTCAGGGCGGAGACATAGGAGATCACCGTATTTTCGGAGTACGCCTGCCCGTTGTCCCGCTTCTTTCGTCTTAACCAATCGGTATATTCCTTTTTGCGCCATTTGGCTTGTACGTTCATTCCGATTCACCTTTCACTAGCAAGTCATAACCAACGTACCATTTTTCGACACAAACTCCGGTTCTTCCTGCCTCTGACCCGGGAACTGACAGCAGCTCTGCCGGTAATTCCGCCGTTTGCCTTGGGAGGCCAGATGCCAAACTCCATAAAAGAACCGCCAGGGAATTTCACCTGACGGTCTAACGTTTTGATGGTCTTCAAACAACTCAATACTCAAACCCAAACTGCTCCCCAAGCCATTCCAGGCAAAGCGGAAACCAGGTAGCCAAATGCGGATCCGGGCTGCCCACCTCCGTGGTACACATCGACATCCCGTGGCGGCCCCTCTGATAAATGTGGCATTCAAACGGCACGCGCGCGCGTTGCAGTGCGGCGGCGAATTGCAGGGAATTCTCCACCGGCACAGTAGCATCTTCCACCGTGTGCCACAAAAAAGCCGGCGGCGTGGAAGAGTTAACATGTTGTTCGAGCGAAAACACCGCCTCTCTTTCCGCTTCGCTCAAACCGGAGCTCAGCCGTTCGATCGACCCGCGGTGTGCAAATTCGCCGGCCGAAAGGACCGGGTAGCACAGCACCATAGCGTCAGGTCTGCCTTGGCCGCTGTGGAGATCGGCCCGCTGTTTCAGCTTGGGATGATCCCACAACGTCCCAGCAGCCGCCGCGACATACCCGCCGGCCGAAAAGCCGCAGACGGCGATTTTATCGGGAAGAATGCTCCATTCGGCCGCATTTTCCCGAATCGTCCGGATCGCGAGAGAAATGTCCACCAGCGGCCGCAAATCGTCCGCTTCGTCCCTAATAGAATAGTATAGAGTAAATACATTATAGCCTTTCGCAAAAAATGCTGTAGCCGGCGGATCCGCTTCCCGAGGAGATAGAATCTCGAAACCGCCGCCGGGACAGACCACGACGCAAGGACGCTCGACGCGGTTCCCCATGCTTTCCTTCTCGATATCATGCAAATATCCGACCAGTCTGGCCCGGCTGCCGGGATTCGGGTTCAATTCTATGATTCTCATATATCGATTCCCCTTCGCTAAGTTATTTGCTTCAATTATACTCCAATACTGCTACCTTATGGGTAGAAGAAGAGAACCTGAAGATAGAGGAGGAAGGCGCAAACGAATTGAGCAGAAGTTGTTTTCTAGAATCGTTGAACCACCGGGCATGGTGGACATTTACCGGGAAATCCTCCCGGTAATTTTGGCTAAACGGCCTGCAAACCGCGATTACCTGGAAAAACTCCAGTTATTTTGCGCCGCAAACCCATTTTGTCGACTAAAGGGTGAAATTAGCGGGAGCTTTTCCCGCTAATTCGACTCCCGGAGGCGAGACCGCCAGAATTAACGGGAGGTTATCCCGTTAATTCTCGAAGAGCCGGCCTGCTACCCCTCCTAACCCTCCGGCCGCCGTGCTAATCTCCTCGGCCCGACCCCCTCGAAGGTCAGGCGGACCGGCCGTATTTTTCCCGCCTCGTCGAATTCCATCTTCTCCAGGCAAACCACGCGGTGGTTGGCCGCGGTTTCCCCCAACGGCCGCCGGTGATAGACGATATACCACTCATCCGTTCCGGGGATCTGGAGATAGCCGTGATGGCCCGCGCCGGTCGCAACGCCCGGGTCCTGGGACAATATCTTCTCGATGCGCTCAAAGGGACCGAGCGGCGATTCGGAGAACGCATAGGCGACGGAATAATCCGGACCGCCCCAACCGCCCTCCGACCAGGAGAAATAGTACAACCCGTCCCGCTTGAACATACAGGGGCCCTCCACATAGCCCTCCGGCGTGACCTCCTTGAAAACCTCGCCGTCTTCGTGCGTCCCCAGGCTGATCAGGTCGGCCTCCAGCTTGACGACGTTGCAATGTCTCCAGCCGCCATAATACAAATAAGGCGACCCGTCATCATCGATAAAAATATGCGGATCGATCGGCTGCGCCCCATGCACGAACCGATCGATCAACGGCCGGCCGAGCGGGTCCCGGTATGGACCTTTCGGCCGGTCGGCGACCGCCACGCCGATGCCGCCATGCTCGCGATCATTTTGGATATCGTTCGCCGCGAAGTAAAGGTAATACTTTCCTCGATGCTCGATAGGCGAAGGCGCCCACACCGCCCGCCGCACCCACGGGACGCCCGATAAATCCAGAACCCGCGCGGCCTTGTGCCAGGTCACCAGATCGTCGGAGCAGAATGCGTCAAAAAACGTCTGTTCCTCATATACCGCCGAATACGTGGGGAAGATCCAGTACCGGTTTCCGAAAATCCGCGCCTCGGGATCCGCATACCATCCCGGAAACAGCGGGGGGTTGCCTGTTTGGAAGCCCATCTTGCAGTTCCACCTCTCCAACTTGCTTGAATATAACTCACGCTCCCGACATGCTACTCCGCCTCCGCAAGCTGCGGCGTATCCGGCGCATCCGCCCCTTCAGGCCGAGCCTCCGGGGCCGCCAATGCAGCCGACTCCCGGCGGACCAGCTTGACGGGCACCGTCATCTTGTCCCGGCAAGCAGTCCCTTGTTCCAGCCAAGCCACGACCATTTCGGCCGCCCTGCGGCCGATCTCGTAAAAGTTTTGCTCCACCGTCGTGAGCGGTACCGCCACATGTTCCGCCAGCGCATGGTTATCGTAGCCGATGATCGACAGGTCCTGCGGCACCCGAAGCCCCGCGTCCAGACAGCTGTTGAGCAGGCTGGCCGCAACCAGGTCGTTCTCCGTCTGCACGGCCGTGATCCCCTCGCTTATGTACAATTGCAGCAGTTCCTCAAAAAAGCGCTCCCGCTCCCGCCCCCGCTCCTCGATCATCATCCGCGCATCCAGTTGGACAAAGCGGCTGTCCACAGGAATTCCCCCGTCTTTCAGCGCCTGACAATAACCGAAATAGCGGTCAAGCACCGATGAAGTCAATTCAATGGACACGCTGGACAGAAATCCGATGCGGCGGTGGCCAAGCGCGATCAGATGGGAGACCGCCTGATAGGCGCCGTCAAAATTATCCGAGACCACGCTGCCGATCGAGAGGCTTTCAAAGCTCTTGTCGATTGTCACAAGCGGGTAATCCTCCAGAGCTAGCTTATGAAGGACATCGAAATGGCTGGGCGTCCGCGGATAATAGATGATCGCCGCAACCCCGCGGCGCGGCAGTTCCTCCAGAAGCTTCCGCTCCTTGCTGTTGTCATAATTGCTCTGATGCACGCTCAAGAAATAGCCATGCCGGTTCAACCAATCGGAGGCCCCGCGGATATACCCCATCGCCCCGCGATCGTCTTCCTCCGGCAGAATCAGCGACACCATCTTTCCGACCCGGTCTCCCTGCTGCTCGGCATGAAGCCGGCTTAGCGGCTTGACGAAGCTTCCGCTTCCCTGAATCCGGTAGATGTAACCCAGCTTCTCCAGCTCTTCCAGCGCCCGCCGGCTGGTCACGCGGCTGACCCCGAACCGTTCGGTAAGCTCGGCTTCCGTCGGCAACTGCTCATCCGGCCTGTATGCCCCCGAGGCGATTTTCGCCTTCATTTCCTCCACGATTTTACTGTACAGCGTTCCTCTCATCGTCCTTCTCCGTTCCTTTTCCCATGATTAACCTGCTATTGCTCATTTTAACATATTTTGCGTGCCGGGTTGGACCCCCGAAGGCTTCCTCCGGGAGCCGCCCAGTAAGCCCATCTACTTCACGGTTTTATAGCGCTCATACTGACTTTTCTTGATTTCCAGATATTTTTGCGCGCCCATCCGGTCCAGCGTACTGACATAGTTGTCCCAATCGGCTTCCAGATTGGCTTTGCCGGTGATGAACTTGACCCGCATTTCCGTAATGTACTTGTTGATATCGGTCAAAATCGCGCTCTGCTCCTTGCTCTCCTCCGGCGTCGGGACGAAGGACGGCCAGATTTCCTCCGGCAGGAACTTCTCCAGCTCCGCGGAGTTCGTTTTGAAATCCTCGTCCACGGTCTTGCCTTTGGCCGCGGAGCGAAAATCCGCCGGCGGTTCGACATAGGGATAATACCCGCCGTAGACATTATCCACGTACTGAAAGGCTCCCAGCTGCTGTCCGCCTTCGTATTTCCGGATCTCGTCGATGTATGCCGGCTTGCCGTCCACCATATTGTACGTTTCTCCCTCGATTCCGAAGAAGCCGAACATTGAGCCTTCTTCCCCGTAAAAATAATCCACCCATTGGATCGTCTTTTCCGGGTGCGGGTTCGCCTTCGTGATCGTGAAGGACGAAGTGCCTCTCGTCATCGGATCCATCCAGCTCACGACCTGATCGCCGCCCGGCCCCGCGAGTACATTGATGCCGACAAAGTTTTTGGGCCCGGCATTTCCGATATAAGCAGGATCGCCCCAGGAGAAGGCACCCACTTTGTCATTCGCCGCGTCGCTTACCCATTTGGCGTATTCGTACTCGGAGTAATTGAGCAGCGGCAGCGTTCCGTCCTCATACAGCTGTCTCAAGTATTGCAGCACCTCCTTGTACTTCGGGTCGTTGAAGATCAGCTTCATCGCCCCGTCCTTATCCTTGTAAACCCAGTTTTCCGCCGCTTTGAGCCCGCCGTTCCCCATGCCGAAGCTGCCGAACAGCTGGCGTTCGAACATGCTGTTGATCGTGCCGGATGGCATGATCCAGCCCATCTCGTCATCCGCGTCTCCGTTGCCGTTCGCATCCTGCTCCTTAAAAGCCAGCAGCACCTGCCTCAGTTCCTCGGTCGTTTTCGGCAGTTCGAGCCCGAGGCGGTCCAGCCAGGTTTTGTTAATATAGAGCCGAATGGACCGGTAAGGCAGCGCGCTGTCGATATAGGGCAGCGAATAAATATGCCCGTCCGGCATCGTCAGCGTTTTTTTCACTTCGGGATAATCCTGAAACAGCTTCTTCAGGTTGGGGGCGTGCTGTTCGATCAGGCCTTCCAACGGCACGAAAATCCCCTGCTCTCCATACCGGATGAGTTCATCATTGCTGAAACCGAGCTGGTAGAACGCGTCGGGAAGATTGTTGGAGCCGAGGATCACATTTTTGCGCTCCGTCACGCTGGCGCCCGGGATTTCCTCCCATTCGATGCGGACACCGGTTTTCTCCTCGTATTTCTTCCACATCCACAGTTCCTTTGAAGGTGGGCGGACATCGTTATAGCTGATCCGCGTAAATTTCAGCGTTACGGGCCCGTCAGTTTGGCCTTCTTCCCCCCTGTCGCCAGCCGTTTGTTCACCGCCGCTGCAGCCCGCCAAGCCGGCCGTAACAGCCAGCAGGAAGGCCAACAGCACCACGAGCTTTCTCTTCATCATTCATCCCCTCTTTCTCCAGTTCATTTCGTCGATGATATCAACCCCAGCTGTTTAAGTTCAGCCTTTAATGGCACCGACCAGAATCCCTTTTTCAAAAAATTTCGAAAGCAGCGGATACAACACCAGCAGCGGAAGCGAGGAAACCACGACCACCGCATACTTGATCCCTTCCTGTACCATCATCCGGTCCGCATACCCGTCGTCGATGGCGATCGCGGTCATTTGCTGAAAATCGTTCTGAATCAGAATTTCCCGCAGAATAAGCTGGAGCGGATACAGCTCACGGTCCGAAAGATAAATCATGGCGTCGAAGTAAGAATTCCAGTGACCAACCCCGTAGAACAGCAGCATCACGGCGAGGATCGGCGTCGACAACGGCAGGACGATCTTATACAGCAGCCGGTAGTCGCTGCAGCCGTCCACGTACGCGCTCTCTTCCAGCTCGACGGGAATTTGCGTCTGAAAAAAAGTCCGCATAATGATCAGGTTATAGGCGCTGATCGCCCCCGGCAGAACCAGGGCCCACATCGTGTTCACGATGCCGAGCGATTGATTGACCAGATAGCTCGGAATCAGGCCGCCGCTAAAAAACATCGTGAAGGTGAACAGAAACGTGAAGATATTTTTTCCGAAGAATCTCCGCCGCGACAGCGGATAGGCGCCCAGCACCGTCATGGTGACATTGATCAACGTACCCACCACAGTGTATAGCAAGGTATTACCGTAACTGCGCCAGATGTCCTGATTCTCAAAGATCTTCGCATAGCTTTCCAAATGAAAGCCCTGCGGCCAAAGCAGCAGCGGATTTTCATATATCAGGCGGGGGTCCGACACCGAAGCGAACAGCACGAATACCAGCGGGTAAAAAATCAGAAACGTTAGAAGCAGGACCAGCGCGAAATTGACCGCATCGAACACTTTTTCGCCCGCCGTCCTTTGGATACTGAGATTCATCTACACAACCCTCCCGATCTCACGCGATTTACCAGAGGCTCGTTTGCCCGGCCCGTTTGGCAATGGCATTGAACGAAATCAGCAGCATGAAATTGATGATGTTGTTAAAGAGGCCGACCGCGGCGGAAAAGCTGTACTGGGCGTTTAAAATCCCGCTCTTGTACATGTAAGTCGAAATGACCTCCGAGGTTTGCAAATTGAGGTCGGACTGCATAAGGAGCACCTTTTCAAAGCCGACATTCATGATGCCGCCGAGGCTAAGAATGGAAAGAATCACGATCGTCGGCATGATCCCCGGCAGGGTGACGTGCCAAATACGCTGAAACTTGTTGGCCCCGTCCATATACGCCGCTTCATATTGGTCCGGCGAAATGCCGGACATGGCGGCCGTGTAGAGAAGCGAGGACCAGCCGATACTTTGCCAAAGTCCCGACCAGACGAACAGATGCCAGAACGAACCCGGGTCGGCCAGGAAATCCCGGCTGGAACCGCCAAACCACAGGATTAGCGAGTTTATGACCCCTTGATTCGGAGAAATAAAGAAAAACAGGATGCCGACGGCGACAACGACGGAAATAAAGTGCGGAGCATAGGAGATCGTTTGAGCGACCGTCCGGAAGCCTTTCGATCGAAGTTCATTGAACATGAGAGCCAGAATAATCGGGGCCGGGATGCTGATGAGGAGTCCGTAGATGCTGATGCCCAGCGTGTTGCGCAGGATGTTCCAGAAATAATAGGCATTGAAAAAGCGTTCGAAATGCTCAAAGCCGACCCATGGACTCCCGTTGATGCCGAGTGCGGGCATAAAATCCTTGAAGGCGATTTGCACTCCGTACATCGGTAAATAGTGCCAAATGATAAAGTAGAGGACGGCGGGGGATATAATGACGTACAAGGCGATGTTGCGCCTGAATTGACCGCGGATGGCCGTTTGTCTCATTTTCCACGGATGAGGCATTCACATTCACTGCTCCTTTCCCAAGAGGTGATTAAGGCCGGCATGAATAGAATGAAGACCGGAAATGTAACCGCTATCAAAAGTAAACAGCCGCATCGTTTCCTTAAATTAGTTGATCAACTCCTTAATTAGTTTGGTAAAATTTACATTTTTGTTATGACATATATTATAATATATATACAATATGGTCAATGTGTTATTACAAATTCATTTTTTTCACTAAAAAAAGAAACGGCATTCGGAAGGAATTTCCTTGCCGAAGCCGCTTCAAGTTAACTGACCTGCACGTCAAGGATGGGGCTGTCTTAATGTCGGGTAGTCGACGCCCTCCTTGATTTCCCACACCTGGATAAAATCCCAGTTTGCAAAAGTCGCCTGTCGCTTCATTTCTTCCGTCGTTTTCGGCTCGCCGCCACCGCCGATCACACGGGTTGACTCGCTGTCATAGTAAGTTTCCGAAATCCATGCGGCGTTATTGCCGGAGATGCCGCCTGTTCGCGATGTTCCCTGAACCCATCCGGCCGCATAGCACTTTTGGATCGTACCGAAGGCCACGCCCGCGATTCCCCCAACATTGTTCGGAGCCGTCACAGCTGCCAAGGCGTAAGAATTGAGAATGTGGCTGCCCGTCTGAGCGTTGCCGGCAATTCCTCCCGCAACCCCCGAGGTTGCTGTGACGCTACCTTTTGCGGAGGCCTTCTCGATTCTCCTGTTGACTTCAAGAACACCGGTTATCCCGCCGACCCAGTAACTCCCGGATACTTCCGCATCGATGGCGATGTTTTTGGCACTACCATACATCACCCCGCTTAAGCCGCCAGCGGATTGGGCTGCAGAAACAATGACGCCCTGCACGGATACATTTTCAATATGACCGTAATACAAAATCCCTGCCAGACCCCCTACCTCCGGGGCGGACGACGTAATATCCACGCCGGTCAAATGAAGGTTGCGAATCTCCGCTCCTTGGAGGATACCGAACAAGCCCGCGGGAGCCTGATCCGTATTGCGAATCGTTAAACCATGGATCGTATGGCCGTCTCCATCCAGGCTGCCATATACCGGTTGGGCTCTGGTTCCAATAGGCCTCCACCCCGCATCGGCGGTATAAGGCGGCGCATCCAGATCAATGTCGGCGGTCATTTTAAAATGGGATCTTGTAAAATCCCGGACCATATCGAGCTGCTCCGCAGTGCTGATCAAAAACGGATCGCTCTTCGTGCCCTTTCCCCCATCGAAAGGATGCGGGCCAAGTTCGACATCCAAGGTGCGGTATCCCTCTACATGGAGGATTTTAACGACAAGAGAAACCTTGCCGGATTCATGGACGGCCAAGCTGACCTTCCGCTTCCCCTCCTCAAAGGGTTCGACTTGACTGGACAGAATCGGAGTGTAAGGATTGGAGCTCAAGAAGACCTCCACTTGGTGAGCCCCGTTTAAGGGCAACCCGGCAGCGTCCTTGGCCCCGGTAATCAGCAACTGAAACAGCTTGCCATGCGTCTTTGTTCCTTCCTCCAGCAGCTTGACCTGAAAGCAGTCCGAGGCAGGGGCTTCCTTCTGCCAGGACAGATACGGATACCCGCAGCCCTCCGTCATCGACCAGGTGCCGGGAAATTCCCAACCTGCGTAATTGGCTTGCTTCCGCATGTTCTCCGTATTCAGCGGGGTACCTTTTCCGGTGTCGGACCGGCCGGATACTCCGCTGTCGTAAAAGGAGGCCGTGTAGTCCGAATAGCCTAAGGAGAGACCGACGAGACCTCCGGTATTTTCCGTCGGGTCCGTCAGCAGTTTTACGGCAGCGTAAGAATTTCGGGTATAACCGTTTTCCTGCCGGCCGATAAGCCCGCCTACCCCATCCCGGGACAAAGGGGAGTCGACTTCTATGCGACCTTTAGCATAGGTGTCGGTGAGCGAACTTCCATAGGTTGCTCCAACCAGTCCGCCGACCCGTGTCCCCCGCTTCATGCGAATATCGACTTCGGCATAAGACCGGTCCAGCGTTCCCTTGTAATGGATACTTTCTCCGGCAAAAAATCCGAACAACCCGCCTACCCCGACATCATACGCTTCGTCATCGGTAGTTATGGTACCCACAGCGTAGGAGTCGGTAACGGTCCCGTATTCCATACCCCCGGACAGGCCTCCGATATACCCTACGATCGTCAGTCTGACGTCCGAGGATGCCTGAATCGCCGTTAACTGCACCCTTGCTGAAGAACGGGCAATCACGGTTTCATAAGCATAACCGCTTAGTCCTCCAAAAGATGAGGTCCCGCGGATCGTCCCCTCCACACTGCTGTCGGTGATGCTGCTTTCCCTGACCTGACCGACCAAACCGCCGGCATAAAAAGTACCGTCCAGGTCCAAGTCTTTTAAATGAATATCCTTCAACTCGGCGTTCCGGGCATGACCGAACAATCCAAGCCAGCCGCGCTGTGACTTGACTGTTAAATGACGTATGGCAAACCCGCCCCCGTCGTAGGATCCTGTAAACGAGTCATACGTCAGCGTTCCGTCCAATAGCCCCTTTCCGATCGGAGCCCATCCTTCCCCTGCGGAGTAGACCGATAAGTCGATATCGCTGGTCTGCCGAAATGAAGCCTCCGGATAATAACGGACTTCATCCAGCAGTTGTGCCGAATCGACCAGGTAGGGATCGGCATCGGTCCCCCTTCCCTGGAATGGAGCTTGGATGGTAATCGGGTATGTCTCATAGGCCGGTAATCCTTCCGCCGTAATGTTAAGAATGAACCGCCCGGTTCCCCGTCCGTATAAATCGCTGAAGACCGCCTGTCCATGGACGGAAAGGACTTCTTGGCTTCCAATCAAATCGGGGCCGTCCTCTCCGGTGTTTTTGACGGACACCCGCACTTTCTTGTTTGTATTCGAAGCTATGTTGTCATAGGGATCCAGCAAATCGACCACGAGGTTCAAAAACATGCGGCCCGATTTCGCCGTTCCGCTCGCCTGCATTTTACTGACGACAACCCGGGACGCTTGTTCCGGAGTTGGTCTAAGCATCAGACTTGCCTCAGGAACTTTCACATCTTCAACTTTGACAGTAATCGTATGAGGGTCGGTTTTAAACAATACGAGATTGGTGTTTGAAACGCCGTCCACAAAAATAATCTCGGTTTCGTGGATCCGTTGCGTCATCTGCTCCTTATTCCAGACACCGTAGCCGTACACAGAACCGATTGTAGGTCCGCTTAGGCTCAATAACACTTTCTTTTTTCCATTAAAACCGGTGTCCACACTTCCATCCGACCGTTTAACGGTCAGCACCAGAGCGTTGTCCGACCCGACCAGTGGATCGACACTGCTTATCGAAGCTATTACCGTCGCCGCGTCCAGAACGGTATCAGACAACGCTACATGTACCGGAATGTTTACGGCTATCCCTTCATACTCGGCTTCAATCCGCGCCACGCCTTCTCCGGCGGCCTCGATCAGACCGCTGTCGCTGACGGCGGCCACATGCGGATCCAGCGAGCGCCATTTTGCCTTGCCGGCGATGTCTTCAACCGTCCCATCGCTCCATTTGGCCGACAGTTCCAACTGTATGCGCTCCCCAAGCGATGTGAGCCGAACGGATTCCGGTCTGTACACCAACTCCGTTACGGTCGATGCAGGCGTCCGGTAGACCACGTCCACGGGAATCCGGACAGAACGGCCCCTATACGCCGCCGAAATGAACGTGTAACCTTCCCCTGCCTCCGTAACGAGTCCGCTCTCGCTCACGGCGGCAATCGCGGGATCATCCGACGACCACTCCGCCGCCAGAGTCGCATCCGTTGACCGGCCGTCGCTCCACTTCGCCTCCAGCTTCAACTGGAGACGGTCTCCGGGGGCCGACAGCACGACCTGCCGAGGCTCGTAGACCAGCGCGGTGACGCTTGCCTCCGGTTTTTCTCCGCCTCCTGAAGTTCCTCCGCCGGAAGAATCGGAATAAGTGGATGTGGGTTTTCCCGCATGGGTTCCGCATAGAGCATGGCTTATTCCGGACGGGCAGCTTACCCTATCCGGGTTCCGCTCAAAGCGGACGCCGGAGGTGCGAATTTCTGCATGAGCGATCACACCTTGACCGCGAAATACAGCCGGACCCGCGATGATCGCATCTTCGACCCGCGTCCCTTCGGCAAGCCAGATACCCCGGTTTCGCGAGCCTTCCGGAAGGTCCAGTCGGCCGATGCTGCCCCGCTCCAGCTCTATTCGGCCTTCTCCGGATCGCACGGTGAGCGCTTCGAAATCACCACGCAGCCGGATCAGGCTGTCCGCCTTCATTTCCTCCGCGGTCCCAACCCGCTTGAATCCGGAGCCTTCTCTAAGATCCTCCTCCTCCAAAACGGCGGAGTCATGAAGCAATGTCTCCTCTACGACGGTGCTTCCCTTTGCCGCAAGGCGTACCGGAGTCCCCGCTTTCTTATGGACGTCCAGTTCGCGGATCTCCGTATCCTGGAGGCCGATCGAGTTTTCCCCACCGCCCTGCACGCTAAGCTTGCCCTTCACCACCACGCCCCGAAGCAGGACATCTCCGTCGCCTACGTCCTCCGTCAACGTCAAATCGCCGGAGACCGTTACATTCCGCAAGGTTATTCCGTCCGCGGCCACGGTCACGTTGCCTTCGATGACGCGCCGGCCTACCTCGGGCCCGTAGGTTCCGCTTCTTGTATAGCGAACCTCGTCCTCGTCGTTCGCCTTCCCTTCGGCTTGCATAAAGCGGCCCAGAATCACAACGGCCTCCGCACGGGTAAGCGGTCGCTCGGCTTTAAAGCTGCCGTCCGGATAACCCTGCATCCAGCCCGCCGCCGCGGTCGCCCCAACCGCTTCCCGGCTCCAGCCCGGAAGCGGATCCGTGAAGGACGGGATCATCCCCGCTTCATCTTCGTCATAGCGCACCAGTCGCGTCAGCATGACGGCCATTTCCTGGCGGCTTACCGCCCGGTCCGCCCCTATCGTGCCGTCGGCATAGCCATGCATGTATCCTGCGGCAACCGCTGCCGTAAGGGGACCCCAATCCCATCGGCCTTTAACTATGTCGGGAAACGCCGCGGTTTCCGCTTCTTGCCCTTCGGGAATGCCCAGCGCCCGGTTAATCAGCGCCGCGGCTTCCGCTCTTGTAAGGCTCCGGTCCGGCCGAAACGTTTGATCGAGGTACCCTTTGACCCGGCCGCCGGATACCCACTCCTGAATTTCCTTCCGGGCCCAATGCTTTTCCGTATCGGAAAAGGCCAGCGCCGTTCCTCCGGGACCAGGATTCAGACTGAACAAAAGGAATACGGCGAATCCCGTCAAAATCATGCTCACAAGCAGGCGCTTCATACAATCTCTCCTTTTAAAATCGATCTCCTCCTCTTTTTGTCGAGTTTATAGTAAAGTTTAATAGTTTTAATCCACAAAAAAACCCCCTAAAAATATAGACAACACTCCGCTTTTCAATGCTTCATTTCAGGAGTTTGTCTATATTTTCGGGAGTAATCGCTCACCTTTATGGCTCCGCATCTACATCGAGCCACCCTGCCCGGTATGCTTTTAGAACCGCATCCTTCCGTTTGTTTACCTCCAGCTTGGAAAATATCCTTTGAATATACGTATGCACCGTCCCGGTACTTACCCCCAAGGAAATGGCGATCTCCTTGCTGGTCCATCTTTTCGAGGCGCCCAGTAAAACCCGCCGCTCCATCTCGCTCAGCGGATTGCGGCCGGCCGCTTTCTCCCCGTGCCGCCTTGCATCCTGCGCTTCAAACGCAAACAGGATTTGATCGATATACCGGACGGAAACTTGCCTCTCCTCCATTTTGTAAGTCTGCCTCGACTCACGATAACGATAGGCGATATTTCGCAGCGGCTCCCCCTCATCCAAATAGGTCCGAAGATGTCCGTCTCCCGCCGAAAGATGAACCGCTTTAGCGAAGGTTCTCGCGGCCAGACTGCTTTTGCCCTGTTGATCGTACATCAGAGCCAGAAGAACGCACGCCTCCAACTGCTCCATCAACAGCCCGCGCGCCGCGGCGTATTTCTGGATGCTTTTCAGCAAAATTCGCGCCTCCTCTCCCCGATCCGCAAGGATCAGCGCCCGTGCCCGCACCAGCGAGCGCAGCAATTCATTACTGCCGCTCCCTTCCGCAAGGGGGTCGGGATAGGTCGCCAGATAATACGGACCGGCCTTCGGGTCCCCCTCGGCGGACATCAAGTGGAGCTTGGTTTCGCAAGCCTTTAACACACAAGCCCATTCCTGCGCTTCTTGACCATGGAGGCGCGACCGAACTTCCCGCAGATGCCGCTGCGCCCGCTCCCACTGATTTCTAGCCGAGGCGAGCCGGCTTTGTAAAATCGCCGCGGGAACAAACAAGGCGGCCTTCCCCAGTTCCTCCCCAATCGAGCGGGCCAGCGAAGCATAGACTTCCGATTCCCGCAGCTGATTGCGCTCGTACAGCAGCTCTGCGTAACCGATCGCATAATAGGCGGTATTGTAGGAACGAATTTTTCCCCACCGCTTCATAATCGGTTCGAAACAGCGCTCCGCCTGCAGCAAGCGGCCCTCGACCCCCGGAAAACTTCTTAAACGGGAGAAATGACGTTCGTGATAATCAATATAGGAAAAAATGTTATCCTCCTGCGGAAAGCCTTGATCCAGATAGTCGTTCAGTTGGTGGACAAGACCTTGCAGATCCCGTTTAAAAATACATACATAGGCGCGCATGACCTTGATAACCCGCATGGAGTAAGCCTTTTGCGCGTCGTTCAGCCCGCCTTGGCCCGACGTGACTCTCCACTCGATCGAATCCAGCTGTTCCCATGTCCGTTCGGGATCCTGTTCACCGGCCGCAAAGAAGAGTGACGACAAATACAGCTTGGGCCGTTTTTGAATCGTTTCCTCGGGAATTTTGGCAAAAAAGCGCCGGAGCGTCCAAGCTTCCCGAAGAATAAACTGATTGAACAACACCTCGAGCAGCCGGCCCGCCTCGTCATAGTGTCTGCCTCGAATATAGTGTTCCATCGCTTCCATCGGGAATCCGTTTTTCTCCAGCCAATCTCCCGTTCGCCGCTGAAGGGAATGCCACAGCTTCGGGTCCTGTTCCTGCAGCAGGTCGCGCAGCTTGCGGGCGATTAGCGGATGATATCTGTACCATACCTCCGAACCGTCGCGGATTCGTTGGAAGAACAATCTTTCTTTTTCCAGCTCGTCCAGTACCTTCCCCGGCTCCGAACTTTCGGTCAGCTCCCCGCTCAGGGACCCGTTGATGCGCTCCGGTACGGCCGTACGCAGAAGGAAAGAAATCGATTCCTGCGTCAGTCTGGACAGGAGCTGTTCCAGAACGCGTCCGCATACCGTGGTCTGCCGCTCCCAGGACCCGGTTCCGCAGGCGTTTCGGGCCGCCTTCCCTTCATTTCCATCCAAGCTTGGAGCCGCTCCCAGCATGCGCAGGCCAAGCGCCCAGCCCTCTGTCTGCTCCTGGAGCATAAGTGCCCGCTCCCCGGAATAGCGCGGAGGGTGAAGTTTTTGACAGAAACGTTTCGTCTCCCCCAACGTGAACGCCAAGTCCGGCCAGCCTATGCGGTAGACCAAATTCTTGGACAGGTTGAGGGGCAGTTCGTCATGGGTAATCATGATGATGTGCAGTGGCTCGGGCAAGCTTCGAATCCAGCCGGCCACCATATCGTGGATTTCTGCGATTTCAATGGAATGATACCCGTCCAGGACCAATATCATGGGCACCTTCTGCCTGGCGCACGCCGAGTTTAACTCCGCCAAAGCGCGGGAAGGCTGCCGCATAAACTGTTCGATATACCGGCTTGTCAATCCGTCATCAAAACCCGGTATCGCCCGGTCGAGAGCCGCAATGAGCTGCAGCCAAAAACGGAGCAGATGGTTATCCGCCTCTTCAAGCGCGATATAAGCGAGGCGGATCGCGGACTCCTCCTTCCATCCGCTGACCAGCGCCGTTTTGCCCGATCCGGGAGGCCCTTCGATGACCGTCAGGCGGCGATGAAGCGCGCCCTGCAGCTTCTTGTCCAAACGGGGACGCTTCACGTAGCCTTCGGGCACAGCCGGAATCTCAAATTTCGAGGGCACGATCATAAAATCGAGCCAATGGCGCCTAACGCTTGTCCCTCCTTCCCCCGAATCTCCCGATTCAACGACCGGATGGTCTATCACTCGGATCACTTCCCCTCAAACTCATTGCCCCCAGTCTATCTCAATCACGTCATCCCGTAAATCCGCTCCCCACGAAAAGAAACCCCGCATTTTATTTTTAATTATATGGTTGAACTAAAGAATTGGCGTTGGGCAAGGATAGGATAGGGTTCGGATACACGTTGCCAACATCCACAATTGTAGATATAAGATCCCACCGTCGGAGTCTAGACCATTAACGGGAAAATTTCCTGTTAATGTACCGCTCTTGGTTCTTCGATCGGATTTAGCAGGAAAAGCTCCATCTATTTTGCGGCCCTATTGCTGATATACACTATTTCAGGCGAATTAGCGGGAGGTTTTCCAGCTAATTCGCCTCTGCAGCCGCTTACGCACCAAATTAACGGGAAGAATTCCCTCTAATTCGAACCAAACCCTTAGTTGCAGGTCAAGGGTGTGATAAGAACCCTTTACACCGCTGCCTAATATGCAAATCAATAGTTCAACCTATATAGTTGGTAATACTGCACTATCGTGTTCATTGGATCGCCGTTAAATATTTGCCCGCGGCCAGCTTCCCTTTGAAGCCGTGCGGGTGGATAACGGCCTTTTTGACCGCTCCCCCCCGTTCGCCACGACGCTTCTTAAGATGACGAATAAAACAGTCACCACCACCGGCTAAGCCGATGGTGGTGACTGTTTTATCAATACAGATCGAAATCCTTCACCGTTTCGCCGGTGCGTCCGGAGCGGAAAACCGCCTCGATCAGGTTCAATACCCGCAGTACCTGATCGTTCTTGACCAGCGGCTCGGCCGTTCCTTCGAGCACCGAAACATAGTTGTCGTAAAAGCTGCTCGGCTGGCGGAAAGGCTCCGGCAGTACGCCCGTCAGCGTGGCTGATTCCGAAGGCGGCGCCATCGTCTTGGTCAAGCCCACGCCCGCCTGGATCGGTTTGGGCTCAACATGCTCCGCCTCGCGGTTCCGGGTGACGGTCCGGCCGGTCATAGACCAGTCCTCGATCACGCCGGTGCCTTCCGTTCCTTTTACGTACCAGCGGGGCAGGGGAATGAAATTCGTCGTTCCGACTTCGACCAGCGCGGACAGACCGTTCTCGAACTGCAGCACCGCTTCAAACCCGTCATCGACTTCGTCGCCCAGAATAAAGCTGAGGCGGCCGGTCACGCTGGTAATTTTGCTGTCCACCATAAAGACCAACTGATCCAGCAAATGCACGCCCCAATCCAGCAGCATCCCGCCGCCGTAGGCTTCGAGATGCCGCCAGTCCCCCGGAATCCCGTTCGCTCCGTGGACTCTCGATTCGATACGGAACAGGTCGCCTACCGTTTTTTGCTCATACATCTGCTTGATGATGAGGAAATCCTCGTCCCAACGTCGGTTCTGGTGCACCATCAAAACGCGGTCCGCCCGCTCGGCCGCCGCCGTCATTTCCTTGAAATCCTCCACGGACATCGTCACCGGCTTTTCGCAAATGACATGCTTGCCCGCGGCAAAGGCCCGCACGGCCAGCTCTTTATGCACATCGTTCGGTGTCGCGATCAGTATCGTTTCCACCGCGGGATCATTCAAAACGGCATCATAGCTCGAATACGCCGGATACCCGTCCTTTTCCGAGGCCGCTGCGCGCTGACCGTCGATATCATAAGTCCCGGCCACCTTCAGCCGTCCGTTGTCCTTGATTAATTTGGCATGGTAGCTCCCCATGCCTCCGTAGCCCACGATGACGACGGAATGTTTGGCATGCTCATTCATACAATTTCTCCTCCATGTTCCCCGCTGCTGTCGGGAATCAGTTCATATAGACGGCCTTCCCGGTCCGCGCCGATTCATAGATGGCCTCCAGGATTTCCGAGACGACACAAGCCTGTTCCGGCGTGACCACGGGCTCCAGATCCTTGTCGACGGCTTCGATCCAGCTTCTCATTTCCGTATCCGCCGCATTTTCGGCCTTCCCGTCATAAAAAGCGACGCCGCCCGCACCGAGGTCAATCTCTTTGGTGTACAATCGTCCGAACTCCTCACCGTTGATGCGCAGCCCGTTCTTCATATCCGCTCCGGCTTCCGTACCGCTTAAGCTGCACTTCGATTCGTCCACTTCCAGCGAATTGAGGGCCCAACTGGATTCTAGCACAATCGTAGCGCCATTTTCCATGACAATCATTCCAAACGCGGAATCTTCCACCGTGAATTTTTTCGGATCCCAAGGTCCCCAGGCATTGGCCGCATTTTCCCGCTGGGACAATTCATGGTATTTCGTGCCCAGCACAACTTTGGGTTTGTAGTTATCCATCATCCAAAGCGTCAAATCCAGGGCATGGGTGCCGATGTCGATCAACGGACCGCCCCCCTGTTTCTCTTCATCCAAAAATACGCCCCAGGTCGGCACCGCTCTTCTCCGGATCGCGTGCGCTTTGGCATAATAAATCTGCCCGAGCTTCCCGGCCTCGCACAGCTTTTTCAAATACAGACTGTCCGGCCGGAATCGGTTGTTGTATCCGATCGTCAGCTTCTTTCCGGTCCGCTTGGCCGCTTCGACCATCTTTCTGGCATCCGCCGCCGACTTGGCCATCGGCTTCTCGCACATGACATGATTGCCGGCCTCAAGCGCGGCGATGGAAATCTCGGCATGGGAATCGTTCGGCGTCAGCACGTGCACGATATCCAGTTGCTCCTCCTTGAGCATTTCCCGGTAATCGGAATATACCTTGGCCCCCTCGCTGCCGTATTTGGCGGCGGCTTCCTCCGCACGCTCCGGAACGATATCGCAGAAAGCCGTCAATTCGACATTCGTCAGCTTGCTCAAGCTGGGCAGATGCTTCCCGTTCGCGATTCCCCCGCATCCAATAATCCCTACGCGATACACTTTGCTCATCTTTTTCTCCTCCTCATAAAATCGAACTCATTTGGCCTGTTTGGTCTTACGGTAAGCCGAGGGCGTTACGCCCATCCGCTTGCGGAACACCGAATGCAGGTACGTCGCGTTCGTGAACCCCTCCGACTGGGCGATCCGCTCAATGGATAGCGCACTTTCCTCCAGCCGCCGGCAGACCGACTTAAGGCGGATATCCTCCAGCACCTTGCTGAAGGGCTTCCCGGGATCCATTTGCCGGAAAATCCGCTGCAGCTGCCGCGGGCTGATGTTCAGCTTCTCGGCGACATTCTCCAGCGTCAGACTTGCGGAAGAATTCGCCTCCATATACTGGACCGCATATTCGTACCGGTAGGCGATCATATTGCGGATCGGGGCCTCCGTGCCGATTTCTCCCGAGTCATAAGCCCTTACCGCTTTCAGCAATATACTGATCACCAGCTGTTTAATGGAGGTATAATACCCCCGTTGTTTTCCCTCGCACACTTCATACGCTTCCAAAAAACAGTTCATCGCCCCATGACGGTCCAACTCCGGCTTCAGCGGCAGCTCCCGGAGCTTCTCCATGCACTCCTCCGCCTCCGCCGCTTCCCAAGGGTCGGTATCCGTTCGCTCCCGGGGCGCAATATCGACGTGGAGGCACAATTCGTACATCGCCTCCTCCGGCGAGGCCGCCTGAAAATGCATGACGCCCGGGCCCGTCAGATAAAACATCCCTTCCGATAACGGGAACGACTCATCCTCAAGGATCACCGTGCCTTTCCCCCGGGGAATGAAATGAAATTCAAATTCGGCGTGGTTATGAAAATCAATGACCCTTCCGGGTTCAAACGAGGTCAGATGGAAACGCAGCACTTTGATCTCGTAATGGCCCCAGACGATGGTAATGTCGAGCCGCTCCAGGAGGTCCTGTTTCTCAAACATGACCTCATACGGAAAGGGGTTTAGCTTCCCGACGCTCATATTTTCGGGGCTGCCGCTTCCGGACGGATCACGCGGCCTTCCCTGGCCGAGCGGTTGGCCGCTTCCATCAACCGGGTCAGCTCCACCGCCATTTGCAGGTTGCCGCGGGCGACCGTGCCGCTTTGGATATGCCCGACCCATTGCTCGAATGCGCTTTCACGCCGACTTCGCGGCGACACTTCGATCCAGGCTTTGCCCTCGTTTTCCGCTTTATTCGATTTAAGCAGCAGTTTGTCTTCCGGTGTTCCGTACAACACGGTTCCTTCCGTACCGTGGACCTCGACCGTAAACGGGGAATGGCTGTTCACGAAACCCGCTTCCACCACGCCGATGGCGCCCGATTCAGTAAACAGCGTCACGACGGCGTTGTCCTCGACCTCTTTTCCCGTGATATAGCCGTAGTTCGCGCTTACTCCCGTCACCTCCCGGCCCAGGAGCAACCGGGTCAGATACATCGGATGGCAGCCGAGATCGATCATCGCACCGCCACCGCACTGCTCCAGACTATAAAAATGCGCTGGAAGCCAACCGGCCAACGCTCCATTATGGGAAAGCCGGACCCGTACATAAGTAATCTCGCCAAGCAGGCCGCGCTCCAGAATATCTTCCAAAGCGAGCGTATAACCTTCATTCAATCGGGGGAGGGAAACCGTGAACTTTACTCCGCTTCGCTCCACTTCCTCCATAATTTCACGGACCTCCTGCAGCGAGGGGGCGATGACTTTTTCCGTAAAAATATGCTTCCCCGCCCTTGCGGCAGCGACAATCACTTCCTTGTGACGGTTCGTTGGCGCGTCGACGATGACGGCGTCCAGATCTTCCTCGGTCAGCATCGCCTCAAGCGATTCGTAGTAAGGAACGCCCAGCTTGGCGGCGGCCTCCTTCCCCCGGACCGGATCCTCATCCCATACGGCCGCAATCACCGTATCCGGGTGCTCCTCCGCCTGCCGCGTATAATCCCAGGCGTGAACATGCCAGAAACTCGCCTTGCCGATTCGAATACTCAATTCGGTTACCTCCCATGCATATATGATATCCTGACATCTATTCATTAAGGTAACACACCAGTTTGGATTTTTTTAGTAGGAGTATGCGACAAAAATATATAAAATCACGACATGTCCCTTGGAAACTCAGGCTGTTGAAGTCAACGGGTCCACGCCCGGTAGGCCGTGGGTGAAATCCCGGTATGCCCTTTAAACTGACGGGAAAAATACGCCAGCTGCATGCCGAGCTGTTCGGCGATATTCGCGATACTGTCATCGGTGTAGGTCAGCAGCCGCTTCGCTTCGTCCATGCGCTTGCGCTGAACGTAGTGGATCGGCGTGCTTCCCATAATTTTTTTGAAATACGGAATAAAATAATTCGGATGCAGATGCACAATTTCGGCCAAGGTTTCGATTTCAATCGTTTCGTGCAGATGGTCGTGGATAAATTTAAGCACCCCTCCCAGCTTGCTCCGCTCCGTAAACTGAAGATAGTCCTTCAAATGATCGCCGTAACCTCCTTCCTCCAGACAGGCGGCCAGCAATTGAAGCAGCCCGGCCTGCATCCGCAGCGCCGAGAAGGGACCACCCGACTGGAACTGGCCGACCAATTCGTCGAAAGCGGCGCGAACCGCTACCGGCTCCTTGACATCGCTGATATAAAGCGGACTTCCCGCATGAAAAAGCGGCCACTCCCCCACATGCGCATCAAAATGGCAAAAATAGCGGGTATACGGATTTTCCGGCGAAGTGAACGTCACCTGACTCGCCCCGGCCGGCATAATCATCAGCTGATTGGGCCGGGGATAATATGTAATCCCGTTGAGCACGACCGATCCTTCCCCAGCGGCTATAAAATACAGACGGTTAAAACTCGGGGACTGCTCCGACCGGTTCCATCCGGGGAAGCCGCTCCTCAATTGAACATGCGTCACCGTCACGGCCAGCCCCTCAAGCAAGCGCCCGACAAATGGATCCCCTGCCTGCATGCGATACTCTCCTCCTTTTTGCGCAACGAACTTTTCTCTCTATAAGTTCCTATATTATCACTTTCATTTTCCGAATACACCTTAATTTTGTGCAAAAGTAACTTAACCTTTGCGATTCTATTCTACCGTGCTTCCAGCTAAGCTAAAAGCATCCTCGCTAAGATGGAAAGGCAGGTATTCTCCAATGGATCAAGTACGATTTGGTATCATCGGCATCGGAAATATGGGGACCTCCCATGCCAAACAGCTTCTGCATGACATCCGCGGCGCCCGGCTTACGGCCGTTTGCGACAGCAACCCGGAACGGCTCCGGTGGGCGAAAGAGAACCTGCCCGAATCGATGCTGACCTTTCCGGACGCGGACGCGTTCTTCGCCTCCCGCGCCATGGATGCCGTGCTCGTTGCCACACCGCATTACGATCATCCGGACTTGGCGGTGCGCGCTTTTGAAAACGATTACCATGTGCTGGTCGAAAAGCCGGCCGGAGTTTACACCAAGGCGGTCCGCGACATGAACCTCGCCGCCGCCAAGTCCGGCCAAAAATTCGGCATCATGTACAACCAGCGCACCAACCCCCTCTACGCCAAGCTGCGCGATTTGGTAAGCTCCGGAGAGCTGGGGGAGATCCGGCGGACGAACTGGATCATCACCAATTGGTACCGCGCGCAGAGCTACTACGATTCCGGCGGCTGGCGGGCCACCTGGGCCGGTGAAGGCGGCGGCGTGCTGCTGAACCAGGACCCGCACCAGCTCGACCTGTGGCAGTGGACGACAGGCATGATGCCGAAAAGGGTACGCGCCTTTTGCCATTTCGGCAAATACCGGAACATCGAAGTCGAAGATGATGTCACGGCCTATGTAGAGTATGACAACGGCGCGACCGGCCTGTTCGTTACGACGATCGGCGAGGCCCCGGGCACCAATCGCTTCGAGCTCTCGGGCGACAACGGCAAAATCGTCGCGGAAGACGGCAAGCTGACCTTCTGGCGCCTCCGGGTGCCGGAGCCGAAATTCAACGCCGAGTACACCGGCGGATTCGGCCAGCCGGAATGCTGGAAATGCGACATCCCGGTCGGCGAGGGCATAGGTCAGCAGCATCGGGGCATTCTGCAAAACTTCACCGACGCCGTGTTGCGCGGCGAGCCGCTGCTCGCCCCCGGGGAGGAGGGCATTCTCGGCCTCACCCTCTCCAACGCCATGCACCTGTCCGCCTGGACCTCGGACTGGGTGGAATTACCTCTGAACGAGGACTTATTCTATGCCAAGCTGCAGGAAAAAATCAAGTCCTCAGCCTACCGCAAAACCATCGGTCCCGCCGGCGGCAAGCTGCTGGACGTCTCGGGCACGCACTAGCGGCCCAACAGACATGGTAGTATGCCAGCGGCCTTGCTACCGTGCGGGAGGCGAGCGGGGCGGTGCAGGGCGAGCAAGCGGGGCGGGCGGGAAGCTAGCGGTGCATTGCAGGGCAAGCAAGCGGGGCGAGCTCTCCATAGTTGCTCTTGAGGACGTAATAGCCGTTATTTCGCGAAAAAGCGCTTTTGGGAAATCTAACGGAAGCCATAGCGCCCTATTTGTGACTCATTACCGCCCGCATGATCACCTTTAGCCAAAATAGCCGCTACTCTGTCACTGAAGTTGCATCAAACCTGACAGGATGCCGCTTATTTTGAAACTTGTCGCCTCGGTGTGGCGAGTTGGATCCGGCGCGAAGACGAAAATTACGCTAACGGTTGCCACAGCCGTTATTTGCCCTGAAAACGCCGACTTCCCATTCTAACGGTCGCCACGGCGCTTATTTTCGGATAAACAGGCTGTTAGGGCGAGAATCCAGGGAAATAACGGCGCTCACGACCGCTAGAATTTTGAAAAGGTTACTTTTCGTTAAATAGCGGCTGCTACAGCCGTTAGACTTCACTGGCGTTGCATTAACCCGAGGGGGCTAATGGCTGTAACAGCCTCCCTTTGAAGCCGGGCGGGTGGATAAGGGCCGTTTGCGCCGCTATTTTGTCGAATCCGTCCCTTCGGCGTGAAATAGAGGTCCTTTAGGGCCTTATTTTTGGGAAAAGCGGGCCGAAACCTGATTTTGGGACCCGCACCAGAGCAATAAGGCCCTTTTGCGCCGCTATTTTTCCCGCGAAAGCGGATCGGGCCGAAATAACGGCCCAAAATGCCGTTAATGTGGCGGGCAGCACTATGTGTCAGGTTTGATGCAACGTCAGTGCTACTCCGTCCGTTAGAATCTCGAATCGCCTTAAAAATACGAAATAGCCGCTATGGCTTCCGTTACCAGCTGTCCGCTTTCTATAGAGGAGCCGGCCCCAGGCATGCTCCGATCCCGAGCCAGCCGGGCGGGAGAGGGTTCCGAGCCAGCCCGGGACCATGCGGCTTTCACGGGGCGGCGTCTGCTCGGCTCAGCCCGCTCGGCTCATAGCGCCGGCCCGTCCGGCTTGCGCCGGTCCCCATGCCCGGCGAAGCCCCGGCCCGCCGCCCTACCATAACAACAATAAGGAGCGATTGCGATGAAGTTGTCCGTCTTTACTGTCGTTACGCCGGATTTGACGCCGGAGGAACTGGTCGTTGCGGCCCGCGAGGCCGGTCTGGACGGCGTGGAATGGCGCTTTAAGGAGATTCCTGCCGAAGCGGCGGGGGAAGCGCCCTCTTTTTGGCGCCATAATAAATGCTCGATCGACCCGAACCTGCCCGAGGAAGCGTGGCTGCACTTCAAGGAAATTACGGAAGCGCAGGGGCTGCAGGTCGTCAGTGTCACGCCCTATTTGAACTCGCTCGATCTCGATGAGACGGAGCGGGCGTTTCGGGCTGCCCGGCTGCTCGGAGCGGACATGGTTCGGGTGGGTGCGGCCGCTTACGACGGGACAAAGCCGTATCCCGAATTATACGAGGCTACTGTCCGTTACCTGAAGGAAGCCGAGGCGATGGCCAAGCATTATGACGTGAAGGGAATTGTGGAAACGCATCACAACACGATCGCTCCCAGCGCCGGTCTGACCCATCGGCTTGTAAGCCACTGCAAGCCCGAGTATATCGGCGTTCTTTTCGACCCCGGCAACATGGTTCATGAAGGCTATGAGAATTTCAAAATGAGCCTGGAGCTTTTGGGGCCGTACTTGGCTCATGTCCACATAAAAAACGCCGCCTGGCTGCCCGATTCCTCTCGCGGGGACGGCTCCCCGGGCTGGCGGTCAGGTTGGGCGCCCCTGGCCGAGGGATTTGTCGATTTCCGCCGGCTGCTGGCCGACTTGAAATCCGTCAGGTATGACGGGTATCTCGGTATCGAGGATTTCAGCGGGCAATACAGCTCCGGCGCTCTGCTGCCGGCGTTTGTGCAATTTATCCGCGAAAGGATGGGGATTTGATGGACACAAAGCCCACCGTAGGGATGGAATCGTCGCCGCAAGGAACAAACGAGCCCGGGCAAGTTCTCCGGCCCGAGGCTTTTCAAACGCGGGACGGGATGAACTACGCCCCGAAAGGCCTGCCCCGGCCGGTCGTGCAGCCCGGCGAGTTCACGTTTGCGGCCGTCGCTTTGGATCACGGCCATATTTACGGCATGACCGGCGGACTGGTTGAAGCCGGGGCCAGCCTGAAATGGGTGTATGATCCGGATCCGGCCAAAGCCGAAGCGTTCATCCGCGAGTTTCCGCAGGCGGTCCGCGCGGCTACGCTGGAGCAGGTGCTTGAGGACCCGGAGGTCCGGCTTGTGGCCGCCGCCGCGATTCCGTCGGATCGTTGTGCGTTGGGGCTTAAGGTCATGGATGCCGGGAAGGACTATTTTACCGACAAAGCGCCGTTCACAAACCTGGATCAACTGGAATCGGCCCGGGAAGCCGTTCACCGCACCGGCCGCAAATACGCGGTTTATTACAGCGAGCGCCTCCATGTGGAATCCGCCGTCTATGCCGGACAGCTGATTCGGGAGGGGGCGATCGGCAAAGTGCTCCAGGTCACCGGCTTCGGCCCCCACCGTCTGAATTCCCCTTCGAGGCCGGACTGGTTTTTCCGCAAGGCGCGGTACGGGGGCATTCTGTGCGATATCGGCAGCCATCAAATCGAGCAGTTTCTGTTCTATACCGGCTGCAAGGATGCCCGGGTGCTGCACAGCAAAGTCGCCAATTACCATCACCCCGAATACCCCGAACTGGAGGATTACGGCGACGCCACCCTGCTGGGGGATAACGGGGCCACACAGTATTTTCGCGTCGATTGGTTCACGCCGGACGGACTCGGCACGTGGGGGGACGGTCGGACGTTTATTCTCGGCACCGAGGGCTATATCGAACTGCGAAAATACACCGATATCGCCCGGGATTCGGATGGCGATCACGTCTATCTGGTCAACCGGGAAGGGGAGCGACATTTCAGCGTTCGCGGCCAAATCGGCTTTCCTTACTTCGGGGAATTGATCCTCGATTGCCTGCACAGAACGGAACGGGCCATGACGCAGGAGCACGCCTTTAAAGCCGCAGAATTATGCTTGAAGGCACAGGCGCAGGCGATGCTCATTTCCCGGGAAGAGGATGGGATAAGCAAATGAATGAAGCGTTAGGCGCGGCGATTATTGGCTGCGGGACGATCTTCCCGCTGCATGCCGAGGCGTTGAGACAAATGGACGGAGCCATGTTGAGGGTGGTCATCGATGAGGATCGAAGCCAGGCGGAAGCGGCGGCCGGGGAATTCGGGTGCGAGGCCGCAACCCGTTACCGCGAGCTGCTGGACCGGAATGATATTCAGGTCGTTCATTTGTGCACGCCTCATCATCTGCATGCCGAAATGGCGGTCGAACTGCTTCGGGCCGGGAAGCACGTGCTGAGTGAAAAACCGATGGCCCATAACCTCGAAGCGGCGCTGCAAATCTCTCAAGCGGCGGAGAGAAGCAACGCGCAGTTTGGAGTGATGTTTCAAAACCGATATAACGAGTCCTCCCAGATCATTCGAAATTTCATTGATACAGGTGAACTGGGAAACCTAGTTTGCATGAAAGGCATCGTCACCTGGTCCCGGAACGCGAGCTATTACAGCAACAGTACGTGGCGCGGGCGTTGGGAAACGGAGGGCGGCGGCGTTCTGATCAATCAGGCGATCCACACCCTCGATTTGCTGCAATGGTTCGGGGGCGAAGTTTCTTCCATTCGGGGCTGCGCCAGTGCTGACTTTCTCCATGAAGTCATAGAAGTGGAGGATACGGTACATGCCGCGCTTACCTTTAAAAATGGAACGCGTTGCCTCTTTTACGCCACAAACGCTTACTCGGTCAACTCGTCCGTCGAACTGGAGCTTATTTTCGAGCGCGGCAGTCTTCACCAGCATCGGAATCGCCTTATCCTGAACCAGGGCGGCCAGGAGAGTCTTCTTTGCGGTCCCCCCTTCCTCTCCGGGGAAACCGGAACGGCTGCCGGGAAATCTTACTGGGGCTATAGCCATGGCCGGCTGATTTCCGATTTTTACAACCATATCCGGGAAGGCCGGAAGTTTTGGATCGACGAGCGCGAGGGCCTGAAAACGATGCGGTTGCTGTCGGATCTCTATGCATCCCCGCAAATCCGCCGGCCGTAACAGCGCGGATAATCAAAAACCTCAAGCCGCTCGTGCGCCGGCTTGAGGTTTAATTATTTCCTTTCCGCTTACAATCGATTCAGGGTCAAAGTCGGTCCTTGCTCAGTCGCGCCTGTTTTCCGGAGGGAGATGTTCCAAGAACGCCTGCCTCAACTTGTCCAGCAGCAGAATCGCTTCCGCCCGCGGGATCGGGCGAAACAGGCCTCCCGGTACGGATCCTTCCGACAAATAACCGCCATATTGGAAAAAAAGAACCGCTTCTCTCGTATAAAAGGGAACCCGGTTCAGTTGCAACTCATCGGTTGCTCCCCTCCGGAGCCGCTCGGGCTCTGGCTCCAGCAGGTTTAATCCGATCAGGTACCGGTGCAGCATGACAAGATAGTCCAGCGTTCGAACCCTGCCCTGGGGGCTGAACTGCCGGAGGCCGGTTCCCCGGATCAGGCCCAACTGGCTTGCCGCCCCAATGGCTTCGGCATAGTCGCTTTCCTGCTTCACATCGTTGAACAATTCGTTCTTTCTTCCTTGAATACCGAACAGCCGGTTCAGCAGGACCACCGCCTCCCCGCGGGTCAATTCCCGGGAGCACTCCGTTTTTTCACCAAGCATCTCATTAATCACACCCTTAATTATGCATGAATTGGCCCCTCTTTCTCATGAAATTCATTCTGCCGTCCCAGTATCAATTCCGCATTAATTCCAGTTCGACATATTGTTAAACTTTGTGTAAAAAAACAGCCGTTCCCTAAAAAAAGGAAACGGCTGTCATAAAAATGTCTATCGACTTCCTCCCAAGGAAGCCACCGGCTGTTTTTCCGTTTACAGCTTAAATTTCTTAAGCTCGTCGTCCAGCAGCTCGGAAAGTTTTTGCAGCCCTGCGGCATGCTTCGTAAACTCCGTCATCGTGGCGGAGATTTCTTCGGTAGACGCGGACACCTCCTCCGAAGTCGAGGCGATCTCTTGCGATACGGAGGAAAGGCTCTCAACTTCCCGGACGACATTTTCCCGGTTCCGATCGCTCTCCATCACATCGCTTTTAACCGTATGGACCTTGTCGATCAAGGTTTGTACCGAAACGATGATCTGCTCAAAAATCTCTTTCGTTTCTTCCACGGCCGTTTCTTGCTCCCGCACTACCGTTTCCGTCCGGTTCATCGCGCTTACCGCTTCGCTGACGACACTCTGGATCCCGGCCACCATCTTGCCGATTTCCGCCGCGGAGGCGCTGGACTGCTCGGCGAGCTTGCGGACCTCATTCGCGACGACCGCAAATCCTTGGCCGTGCTCCCCGGCCCTGGCCGCTTCAATGGAGGCGTTCAGCGACAGAAGATTCGTTTGCGTTGAAATTTCGGAAATCGCGGCCAGCATTTGATGGATGTCTCCCATATGCTTCTCGATATCCTGTACTCTCCGACGAACCTCGTCCGTGGATTGTTTGGTCTGGCCGGATTTTTCGGCAAGCAGGGATACCTGTCCAAGACCCTTATTTCCATATTCCGCCGAGATTTTCGAGGCTTCGTCCATCTCCAGCGTGGAAGCCGATATACGTTCCAGATTTCCGGAAAGCTCCGCAATTTCATCGGCGCTCGTCTGCGAGTTTTCGGCTTGGCGGACGGTTCCCACGGCGATTTCCTCAATGGCCTTGGCCACTTGCTCCACGGAACGGGAAGTTTCCATCGTCATTCTGGACAAAGACGAGGAGGTCTCCAGCACGGTCTTGGAGGAAACCTCGACATTCTGCAGCGCTTGGGACAGTCCCTCCATCATGCTGTTAAAGCTGGCTTCCAGTTCCTTAAATTCATCCTGCGAATTTACGTGGATGCGGGTGGTCAGATCGCCCTGGGAGGCTTGGGCAAAGCCCGTTTTAACTTCCTGAACGTTTCGCCCAATTTTCCGGCTGATGAAATAGGCTACCATTACGGAAACCAGACCGCACGCGATCATCAGCCATAAAGTGAGGTGACGGATTCCCCTGGAGCTATCCGTAATTTCCTTCGTGTCCAACGTAGCTACGATTTTCCACCCGGTTTTAGCATGGGTCGTAAAGGCCGACGTTTTGGAAACGCCCTGGTATTCATATTGACTGAAGCCTTCCTCCCGGCCGGCTATGTCTTTCCACAGTTTTATTTTGCTCAATTCGTTCGTGCCGATCAGCTTCTGGTCCTTATGTGTGATCGCTATCCCGTTTTTGGAAAGGACCAGCATATAGCCGTTTTCGCCGATTTCAATCTGATTGATATCATTGCTGAGCGCGTCGATATCCAGGTCGATCGCGATGACCCCGGAAACGGCCTTATCTTTGCCCAGCACAGCCTGGGAGACTGTAAGGGTCATCTTTCCCGTGGCCTTGTCCGTATAGGGTTCGCTGATCGCCAGTTCCCCGTTCGCTTTGATGGCCTCTTTATACCAGTTTTGAAGCGTCGGATCATAATCCCCCAGCTCCGTCTCCTTCGGTGCAATCAGCAGTTCTTTGTCGACGGAGGCGAAATAAACATTTCTGAAATCTTCTCGGGTATTTCTCATATCTTCGAGGAGAAACTGTCCGTATGTACGATTGTTGGGATTTTTTGAAAACTCCGTAAAATCCACGTTATGGGCCAGCAAATTAATCGAGCCCTCTACTCCTGACAGGTAATTGACTACACTATGTCTGACTTCTTTGGCCAATTGCAGGGACGAGTCCTCCGTTTCAAGCATCATCGTGGTTTGGACGTGTTTTATGGAAATCCCCCCAACGATGATCACAGGAATGATCGCCAGCGCCGCCATAAAAACAATCAATTTCGTTTTCATACTTTTGAAGCGCGGCAGCCGAATCGTCCAGTTCAGCTTTTTCTTCTGATGGTTCATGATGTGGTATTCTCCCCTTTTATAAATATGTTTTCAAGTTACGTCACAAGATATCGATTATACCATCTCCCGGTAGATCGATCCATGTAAATTTTCTGTAATTTTAGTTTATTTTCATTATTTTCAAAAAAGAAACAAAAAGAGCAGCATGGCGCTTCTCAGCCCCACCCTGCTCTCATTCCCTATCTTTGGGAATTATGCTTTTACACCGGCTGCTTTGGAAGAAGCGGCTTGGCGTTTGGCTTCACCAGCGGGTTCTGCACCAACCTCGGACGAAGCCTGATTCGTCGTACGCAGCGGGAGTTCCTTCAGGAAGAAGACCAGCACGAAGGCGACGACCAGGACCAGCGTCCCCGTAAGGAACACGACGGACAGCGTATCGCCCAGCGCAGCCCGTATGCTCGCGATCATTTGCGCGAACAAGGGCTGCACGTCCCCAGGCAGGCTGGCTTGCGTCTGTTCGATCAGCGGCTTGTTCATCAAGGTCTGCGGATTGGCGAAAGCGGTAAGCTGTTTAGCCATCGCCGGATCCATCTTGCTGAAGTCCACGGCGCTGTCCGACTGGAGTGCGCTCTTCAGGTTGCCCGCCAAACTGTTGGACATGACCGTACCCATGACCGCGATCCCGATCGTACCGCCCAGGTTACGGAACAGTTGGGAGGAAGCCGTAACAACCCCAAGCTCCTTGTGCGGAACCGCATTTTGCGTGGCCAGCGAGAAGACCGGCATCCCCAGGCCCAACCCGATCCCGAAGACCATCATGCTCACCACCGCGAGCCAGACGCTGTTCATAATAACCATTAGCGCCATGCCAAGTATCATAACCGGCACGCCGATCAATGCATATTTTTTGTACTTGCCTTGCTTGGCGATCCATTGCCCCGTCAAGGCGCTCGTAATGACCATAAAAATACTCATCGGCATCGTTACATAACCGGCATACGTCGGAGTAATTCCCATGACCCCTTGCACGAAAAAGGAGATGTAGATCATAGCGCCCATCATGCCGAAGTTCATAATAAAACCGATCAGATTGGAAATCGTTACAACATCGTTTTTAAACAAATGCATCGGCAAAATCGGGTTTTTCGTTTTCAATTCAATGATGACGAAGATTACCGCAGAGACGACCGTCGCCGCCAATAGGCCGAGAATTTGTGCAGAGCCCCACTTATATTGGGTTCCGGCCCAGGAAAAAGCCAGCAGCAGCGGCACGATCGTTGTTGTCATAAACAGGGAACCCAGGTAATCGATCCCCTCCCCTTGCTTGCGGTCCACCTTCGGAAACAAAGTGAGGATCATAATAAAGGCAACGACCCCGAGCGGCAGGAAGATCCAGAACAACCAGTGCCAATCCAGATGATCGACCAGGTAACCGCCAAGCGTCGGTCCAAGCACACTGGAAAAACCGAAAATAGCGGTCATAAAGCCCATCCATTTCCCGCGTTCACGAGGAGCGAACAAGTCCCCGACCGCCGTAAACGCCGTGGACTGGATAATCCCCGCGCCGATCCCCTGAATCCCGCGGTAAGTGATAAACTGGAATACATTGGAAGATGTTCCCGTCAGAAAGGCGCCGGCCATAAACAATAAAATACCGATCAAGATAAACGGCTTGCGTCCGAAAATATCGGACAGCTTGCCGACCAGGACGGTCGCGATGGTCGAGGTCAGCAAATAAATATTGATCGTCCAGGTATAATAATCCATCCCGTCGAGAATGGAAATAATGCGCGGCATCGCCGTGCTCGTAATCGTTTGGTTAATCGCCGCAAAAAACATGGCCGTCATAATGGCAATCATAATGGTTATTTTGCGTTTTAATGATAAGTGCTCCATACTCTCTCCACCTCTTAGTTCTCTTTTTCCAAATAGGCAATCATCTGCGAAAATATCCGCTTCAAATGCCGAATATCTCTATCGTCCAGCATACTGAATATCGTCCGGTTCGACTCTTCCTGCTCTTGTATGATTTTATTTACAATGTCCTTACCCAGCTCGGTAATGGTTATATAAACAACTCTCCGATCGTCTTCGTCCCGGGCCCGGATTGCATACCCTTCGGTCACCAAACGATCGGTCAGCCCCGTAATGGCCGCCGAGGTAAGCCCCAGCTTTTCCGCAATCGTCGAAACCCTTTGCGGACCGCTTCGGCTCAAGATGTGCAGCATTTTAAACTGGGGAAAGCTGAGATTGTACTCGCCTCCGCGTTTGTTCCATTCTTGGGTAATGCCCTTGATCAAAGTTCTGAACATCGTCGTTACTTCGAGCAAGTCTTGTCCTTCCACGCCTGTTCCCCTCCATGATCTGTCCATCTAATGATTTGAACCATCTCCTTTCTCTATTTCATTAATTCATAACTTAATAGTTATATAGTTTAAATAATAAGCAGTAAAATATTAAAAAGCATTTATTAATATACCTGGAACTCAACGCTTCGTCAAGCAACAATCATAAAGAATTTTTTTCCCAAAAAAAGATTCTGTATAGGTTGAACTAACGAATTGGCGTTGGGGAAGGATATGATAGGGTTTCGGAGATACGTTGCCGACATCCACAATTGTAGATATAAAGCCCTACCGTCGGAGTTTACATCATTAACGGGAAAATCTCCCGTTAATGTACCGCTCTTGGCTCTTCGATCGGATTCAGCTGGAAAAACTCCATCTATTTCGCAGCCCTATTGCCGATATACACAATTTCAGGCGAATTAGCGGGAGGTTCTCCAGCTAATTCGCCTCTGCAGCCGCATACGCACCAAATTAACGGGAAGAATTCCTTTTAATTCAAATGTACACCGCTGCCTATTGCCCCATTAGACATCGTAGTAGGAGAAAATGAGAAACCGCTGCGTCAACTATAATTTGGAGGGAGTGAGGTGCCCGATAAGTACGCAGTCTCAAGCCCACAGACATCCAAGTCCGTATTAAGCCCGGGGCGATCAGGGTGCCTAGCCTAGTTGCACTTCCAACTCCAAATGAGGTAAATCTGCAGGTATTTCAGCAATTTTAGAGAAACGAGCCTACTTCGCCGAAAATTCCTGCTGAATTGCAGGATTCTTGAAATTTTTGTTCCGAACAGGAAAAAAACTTGCAGATATGCAGGAGGAATTCTTGTTAGTCAAGGTTGTCTGACGAGGCACTAGTATGCAAATCAATAGTTCAAACTATATGCATGATTTTTGCAAAAATTGATTTGAATCAAGGTTTGCTTCCCCACGGACGGGTAGGATAAAGGCAAGGAGGGATTCACATGGAGAAAAAAACATTGGCAAGTCTGCAGGAATATCAAGAGGGGAGATTTACGAAGCGAATCGCCTTTCAAAAAGGCGAGAGTGTGGTATTTGTTTTAAACTTCTTGCCAGGACAGCAGTTGCCCGCACATCAGCACCCCGGAACGGATGTTTATCTCCTCGGTCTCGAGGGAGAAGGAACGGTTTCCGTGGACGGCGTCGAGTCCGCATTGGCTAAAGGGGAAATCGTGCATTTGGAGGGAGAGGAAACGTTCTCGTATACAAATTCGGGCAGCGAGCCTTCCTCGCTGTATGTCATTCTGACCAAAGTTCCCGAGCCCCGTTACGCACAAAATATCTAGGTTCAGCCCGAGCTTCAAGAATAAGAAGGCTGCCGCACGGTGGATATTCCAAAGTGCGGCAGCCTTTTATCAGCTTAAACATATAAGTGCGGTAAGAGATTTTATGCCTACAACTTGGTCCGGTACACGGCCTTGTTCTCAAGCCCGCGAATCAACGGCGTCCATTCGTCCGTCTCCGGTGTTGTATTTAAAGCGTCCTCCACCATCTGCAACTTGGCATCCATCGCATCGATGTAATGCAAGGCGACCGCTTCGGCCATCTGCGGCTGAACGGGGCTCCCCCATTCGCCCAGGTTGTGGTGCGACAGCACCAGATGCTGCAAGCCGAGCACCCTGGGCGACTCCGGTCCGATTCCGAGCCGGACGGCGGCCTCCGTAATCCAATTCGAAGCCATGGCGATATGGCCAACCAGCCTGCCCTGCACGCTGTATTCGGACACGATGCCGAGCTGCGCCACCATCTCTTCCGGTTTGGCGATATCATGCAGGATGATACCGGCCTTCAGCAGATCGGCGTTTAAAAACGGCCGCTGGCGGCACAGGAAATCGCCGAGCTCCAGCATGCGCACCATATGGTACGCCAAGCCGCCAAAATAAGCATGGTGATGGGTCTTGGCCGCCGGAGCATGCTCCAGCTTCTCCTCTACTTTTCCCACACAGAACCGCACGATTTCCCGAATCTCTTCATCGGCAATCCCGTTCACGACGTGCAGGATCGTATGCATCAGCTCCTCCGACGAAATCGGCGCGGAGCGGATAAAATCCGTCAACTTCACCCCGTCCTCGGCCTTCGCCGGGCGGATTTGCATGATCTTTACCTGCAGTTTGTCCCGGTAGGTTTGGACCAGCCCTTTTACCTTTACGAGACCCATCGGAAAAAAGGTTTCCTTGTCGGTCGAAGACGCATCCCACAGCTTGGCCGGGAGCTCCCCGCTGGCGTCGCACAGCATCATATCGAGATAATCCTTGGGCGGCGTGCTGTTCGTCTGCTTGATTTCCAACGATTTCAGCAGGTAAAAACCGACAAATTCATCCTGATTCCCCAGTTGCCTGATCAATGTCACACTAGATTCCTCCATAGAAATGATAGTTTCATTATACTACGGAGAGGAACGGATGACAGCCCAACTGCCGGGTTGCCGCCACGCTACGGATAAATTACCACGTAATTTTCCATTTCGTAATAATCCGCATCCTCCGCCAGCTCCGGGGAAATTTGATAAAATGTTTCCGAGGCGGCCTCCATCAAATCGTTTTCATCCAGATTGGAAGCGACACGGAGCGAAATGACCTCATCTCCCCGCCGCAGGCCTTTCGCCAATTTCTTCTTGAACTCCGCCAGCGTTTTGACTTCTAAGCCATGGGAGGCATAATAATCTTTGGAGTTGGATTTGCCGGCGTAATCGTACAGCTCGCTGTCCAAAACATAGTCTTCGTCAAAATGAAAGTTCAGCTCTTCGGCCAACTGATCGCCGGCATTGTACAGGAAGTAAGGCACCCCCGCATTCGTGGCGCCGTTTGTCGCATCGACATTCAGCCAATCCTCGCCGATTCGGACTTTATTCCAGGCATGGGGAATATCGTCCAGCGTCCCGGTAACGACGATGCTTTCCAGCCCAGCAAGATCCCCAAGCAGCTTAAAAGCATAGGCGTAACTCATGCAGACGCCCTTTTGCTTGACCAGAACACCGTAAGGGGTATAGGCATCGGAAAATTCGTCATCGACATATTCAAAATCGTGAGCTTCCGAGTTTTCATAGGCTTCGTCGTCATATACCGAATTGTTGTCCAAATAGTCGTAAATGGCCAATCGTTTCTCCCCTTCGGTCATCCCTTCCCTGATTATGGAGGACAAAATATGCCGGGCCGCCTCCAGCGTCTCGGCTTGCTTCTCCTTGATCGTTCGCTGTGAATCATGGTAATCCACGATAAGGGCCTCACTGAAATAACTGTATCTGTAGCTTTTGACGCCAAGAATCATCGGGTTTTGATAATACACCTTGTTCAGCACATCTAAGAGCAGTTCCTCATCCTCCGCCTCGGAAAAAGCGCTCAAAGGAATTTTTCGTTGGCCATCGATCATGAATCTGGCCAGATACTCTTCCAGGGCCGAATCCGCGTGAATCTTCACTTCCTTCAGGATGGGCAGGTCGGGAACGAGCTGACGGTCCCAGCGTTTAAGCTCGGTCGGATCGTTATCCTCCTCCGGAAACCGCTGCTTCCAAGTCTTGATCTCGATTTGCGGCCCCGAGGGCTCCTCCTCGGCCAAACGAAACGCCTCCAATTCCGCTTGAGGAACGGAAGCCTGCCGGGCCTCCAACGCCTGGATTTCCCGGTCCGTCGGGCGGTCGTAGAAGCTTATCCAGCCTCTGAGAGCCGTCCCCGGAATTCTATAATAAACCCGACTGGAATCCTCTTCATTCTCCGGAGAAGACAGCCTCAACGTATCGTAGACAATCGTGCGGCTTGTCACACGCCCATCCACATTTTCGACGTCCACCTTTTGCGGCAGTCCCTCCAGCCTTTGGAAGCCCAGCAACAACCGGTCCGAGGCCTCCTCCGTCAATTTGGAAGGGAGCTTGCCCAACAGCGGGTACGTTTGTACCGCTTTGCTAAAGTTGGATTCCCGCTCTCCGTTGACGGCTGTCACATAATAGTTTCCGCTAACCATAAGATTTTGGGAGGTGACTCTATCCTTGGAGGAGAAATAGCTCAATGCTCCATGGCCGTCCATCATAAAATCGTCGAATTCGGTTTCGGTCGTTACTCCGATCAAAATCGGATAATTATCCTTAAACCCGCCCCCGGCGCCCGGGATAGGAAGCTGTTTCTTTCCGTCGCCGGCAAAATCGGCCATATCGTTGTAGATATGGTAGGCCTCCGCTCCCTCCACAGGCTTCCACCCCAGCTTCAATCGGCCTTCTCCGCTAATTTGGGCGGAAACCTCCGGCACGGGCAGCGCCGACTTCACCGTAAACGGAATGACAATCGGCGAATCAAGACGAACAGGGTCAGCCGCTTTCATATCGTAGTTTACACGGATATAGTATTTAGGGGCGTTCCCCCACACATTTTCACCAGCTTGATAAGTATAATTGGATGTTAAAACGCCATAAAGCGCTGGGGACAAAACCACCCTGGAACCGGGGGCCGCTCTCTCGTCAAATTCGGCCCGGTAATCGATTCGGCTCTCCGGAAGGGCCTTCGAATCGGTATGTACTGACACGATATCTTCGGGGCGCAGCTTTTTTCCGAAGACGGATTTGAAAGTTATGTAGAAGGTTTCATCGGGTTCAACCTGAGCCAGAGTCCCCGGCCCTCGAACCTCGGTATAGGCGTTGCTGTATTTGTTCTTTAAATCGGCAACCGTCAAAGTTCCGGTAATCGGCGCTGCCTTCGATTCCGAATCCTTTTTGGGCTTTGGCTTGGTCTGTTGCGTACTTTGTTCCGTTTCGGTTTCCGGGCCTTTCGATTTCTCCTGAATTGGCTGAAGGATCGCCGCGGTTTCCCTTACGATATCCTCCGCCATCCGGTCCGCCCACTGACAACCGGCCAGAGTCCAGCAGCACAGGATGACAAGCCCTAGTTTCCTCCAGACGAACCCATGCACGTCGCTCCCTCCGCTCTATAAGTAATAAAGTTATTATACAAAAGAGAGGGAAATACTGTATATAATCTGAACGGCTCTTTTTTGTCATTTTCGACAAAAAGCTATATAAGTTGAACTTAAGAAAGCTGCATCGGAAGCATAGGCTGCGTTCGCCTTTGTGACCGGATTTCTACCGTATAAATTTAATTAAGAAAACTGGGACGGGCAGCGATCGGAAGAACATTTCACACGGCTGCCTTACAGGTAAATCAATTGTTCAACTTATATATATTCCGATATCGGCGTCTCCCGTTTGTTCCCCACGACCTGATTTCCCGTAGTGATTTCCGGATGGTACGAATCTCTCCAAACCCCTGGTTCTAAAATCCCGCTCCCTCCTTTCTGTAAAACGGGAGACGGCCGCCCGGAAATTCCGGCGCGGCCGCTTTGTAGTCAAAAATTGTTCTTTGCATGCGGTTTAATCAAATGAACCTACGGCAATCCACGTGATATACCCGTAATTAAAATGGCTGTCTCTCAACCTGGTGACCTCCACCACCGCCAATTCCCGGGTCTGTTCCTTTAGCGAGACGTAATAAGCGGGCTGGTTTGTCATGGCGACGAGCACGTAATGCTCGTTGGGATAAGGCTGATCAAACATGACGGTAACATCGGTGGAAATCTCGTTCCTGGAGAGCAAGAACGGACACATTCCGAACTGCTGAAGTGTCGGCTGCCCGAACGGGGCTTGAACGGGAGTGATGCTCAAATGCTCCGGCCCGACCGCACCGGGCTTGATTTTTCCGGCACCGACCGACGCCTCGCCCAGATGCTGTTCCAGTACGGCCTCCGTTGTAATGTGCCGGCTGCTTACGGCGTCCGCTTGAAGATGGTCCGGGCCCACTGCCTCGGCGCCAAGGGCCTCCGCCGTCACCGCCCCCGCTTGCAAATGGCCGCTTCCGATGGAGCCCGGCTGCAAATCTTGGCCGCTAACTCCAGCCTGCGGCAGTAGACCGTCCTGCTGCAGGGCGGGGGAAAGATGCCAAACTTCAACGGCATGCGAGCCGATATGCCGCGTTTGGACCGCTTCCTCGGCCAGATGGTCCGCATCAACTGATTCCGCTGACAGATGCTGACGCTGTACCGCACCATCCCCGATATGGTGCTCCTGTACCGACCCCGCCGTCAGATGACGGCTGTACACGGCGTTTCTCTGCAGATGATCCGCGCCTACAGCTTCGGCCCCAAGCGCCTCCGCGTTCACGGCTCCCGGCTGGAGATGGTGCGGGCCGATCGATCCCGCTTGCAGTTGGTCTCCGCCGATTCCCCCCGCCGGCAGCAGACCGCTCTGCTGCAGTTCGACGGACAACTGCCAGGTTTCCACACTGTCCGGAGCGATGTGCCGCGTTTGGACCGCTTCGTCGGCCAAATGCACCGCATCAACCGATTCCGCCGACAGATGCTGACGCTGTACCGCACCGTCCCCGATATGGTGCTCCTGTACCGACCCCGCCGTCAGATGACGGCTGTATACGGCGTTGGCCCGCAGATGGTCCGAGCCTACAGCCTCGGCCCCAAGCGCCTCCGCGTTCACCGCTCCCGGCTGAAGATGCTGCGGGCCAATCGATCCCGCTTGCAGTTGGTCTCCGCCGAGCCCCGCCGACGGCAGCAGGCCATCCCGCTGCAGTTCGGCGGACAGCTGCCAGGT
>NZ_JBAGJC010000020.1:0-75737 GCF_036864765.1 Paenibacillus sanfengchensis
TCAGGTCGGCTACGCATCGTCGCCTTGGTGAGCCGTTACCCCACCAACTAGCTAATGCGCCGCAGGCCCATCCGTAAGTGACAGATTGCTCCGCCTTTCATTATCCCACCATGCGGCAAGATAAATTATCCGGTATTAGCTACCGTTTCCGGTAGTTATCCCAGTCTTACGGGCAGGTTGCCTACGTGTTACTCACCCGTCCGCCGCTAACCAATGGACTCCCGAAGGAATCCATTAGTCCGCTCGACTTGCATGTATTAGGCACGCCGCCAGCGTTCGTCCTGAGCCAGGATCAAACTCTCCAATAAAGTTGAAACTTATTGAATAAGCTGATAGCTCATTTTGAATCTGACGAGAAAGGATTGAATTTCAATGCCGGCGTAAACCGGATTGGAATTCATCCAAATAATTCTCATTTTAATACTCACTCGTTGTTCAGTTTTCAAAGATCAACTTCGTTTCTTTCGTCATCGCTGTGTTTCAGCGGCGACTTTTATAATATACCACAGTGAGCTAGGTTTTTGCAAGAGTTTTTCGAAAGTTTTTTATATCCAAATCTTTACTTCGAATGAAGCTCACTTAGCTGTCCCCAAAAAAGCGGAACGCCTGATAATTTATCATATCTCCAAAGGGGATGTCAATCCCCAATTTATCTACCTGCCAATCTTACAGAACAATCCGCCTAGCATACTTTGAGAGCTCTTTGGAAGGGGCGAACCTGGCGTACATCCGAAAAACGGTCTTATATCGGTTGGCAATGGCGCGTCTGATTTCGCGATCCAGCCGCTGGTCGCTCAAATCAAGCAGCATTTCATCCAGTTCTTTGCGCAGCACGTAATCAAGTTCCTTGCATTCCTTTTCGTTAAACAGCATTCCCAGCATGGCATAACAGCTCCTCTTCATCGATAGTTGAGATTTATACAAGGACTAAGTTAGGACGTATGGCGACTGTTTATAACTTACATTTCCTGGGTATCAAATGTTTAACCTCTTACCCGTCCGTATAAACTCGTTCTTTTGAACCGCTTTACTGTTATGCTCACTTTCCGGGAAAATTATGACACTTCACTTCAACGCATAAGGTGATAAGTAATCGTGCTTTCTATAACGGCCGCGATCAGGAGGAACACCACAATCCAGAAAGCTCCCCTCCCCGCCGAAGCAAAAAAACCCCGCCACTTCACGGTCCGGTCCGCCCGATCTCTCGCCCCCAATTCGCCCAATCCTTTTAGAACAACGAAACCAAACTGCATGCCAAAGCCCGCCGCTACCAAAATAGCGGGAATCTCGATAATTCCGTGCGGCAGCAAGCCAAATACAACAAGCTCAAACAGGTTTGCTCCTTGCGCGGCGGCAAGCGACACAACCAGCCCAAGGACCATCCCATTCATAAGCAGAAAAATGGCCGGCATTACTCCCAACAAGGCTCCAAGAAAAATTACCGCCACGCTTTTTAGCGCATTATTTAAGAAAATAAACGTAAAAAAGCTAAGCTCCGGCGTCGAGGATTTCGATAGCTCATGGCTGTACTCCTGAAGCTTGGCAATATCCGGCGCCACCAACCCGGCAATGGTGTCGGATCCAGCCGCCCCCAGCGCAATTCCCGCCACAAAAAGGGCAAGCGATAAAAACATCATCTTTTTGTAACGTCCCAGATCCATAAAGAATAGTCGAGGTGAAAGCATATGCATAAGCCTCCTAATCAAAGTCATAAAGCAAAAAGGTACGAGCATACATTAGACAAGCGGAGTAATTCTATTCTGATGACGAGAGGGGCAACCATCAATGAACAATTTCTTCTATGTCCTGAACGGGAAGAAGATCAAAAGGTTCTTTTTTGTCTTCGCAGCAGCCCTGTTTGCGGCAGGCGTAATTTATGTGGAACAAAGCCATATTACCGTTTTCTCCGAAGAGAGCAGCCCGACTGCCATTTACAGCGTTTCCACAAACCAAAAGGTCATCGCGTTGACCTTCGATATCAGTTGGGGAGATAAGCGTGCGGAACCTATTCTGAAAGTTCTCAAGGACAACAACGTTCAAAAGGCGACCTTCTTCCTCTCTTCCCCATGGAGCAGGACCCATCCGGACACCGTCAAAGCCATCCAACAGCAAGGGTATGAAATCGGAAGCCATGGACACAAACACACCAATTACAGCGAGCTAAGCGACGAAGAGATTACCAAGCAATTGAGAACGGCTCATACTATTTTAACCGATGTGACCGGAAAAGCACCAAATCTGCTTCGTCTGCCTAACGGAGACTTTGACAAACGCGTGCTAAGTATCGCCGATGACCTCGGGTACAAAGTGATCCAATGGGATACCGACTCCCAGGACTGGATGAACAAGGGGACGGATACGATTGTGAACAGAGTCGTGAGCAAAGCGCATCCAGGCGATATCGTACTGTTCCATGCCAGCGATTCCGTCAAGCAAACGCACGAAGCGCTGCCGATCATCATCAACGAGTTACGGAAGAAAGGATACGAATTTGTCACGGTTTCAGACATGTTGCAGGAAGCTGGAGTAAAGGGAAATCAGGTTAGGGATCAGGCTTGGATTTGGCAGCAGGTCGATACGGCAGCGGGAATGTGAAAGGAAAAAGAAGCCCGGTATGGATAACCGGACTTCTTTTTGTTATGCGTTCTTAGGCTGCAATATGCGATGCAAAATCAAAATTTGGTACGCGTTGCACGCGATTAGCGGTGCCGCAATCCAAGCCGTCGCCTGATCCACTCCGATTTTCAGTACGCCGACGGTTTCCACAATCGTGACCGCAATCATAAAGAATAATGTGGGTATCCAGGCTGTGGCGTTGGTCATCCTTGCTTTTAAATAAGCAACCACAACGGCTACAACGAACAAAATCAGGCCCAGAATCATATCCGAGGCTCCTCTGCTCTCCCCACCCACAAACGTGCGGAAGAACATCAGCTCCAGCAGCGCCAGCGCAGTAAGAACAATTTGAATGTATTGCCAGGTCATGCGGGAAAAAACACCGGTCCCCATGTAGTTCACCATCATATACGCAAAGAAACCCATTTGGGAGTAAACACTGACCATTATGCCAACGCCAAGCAGGATGCCGACATTTACGAGGAAATCCGCCGTTCCTTTCAGCTCGACCGTATTTGTCCCTTGCAGCAGCAAACCTACGATCAATGAACCTGCGGCACCGACAACCAGCGTCGTCCAAAACAAATAAAGCCATCTTTTTAAGTTCAACCGCGACACCCCCACTAACGAAATATTTTACCAACGATCCCGGTAAAAAACCATGGTTTTCGGTTGGATAATTCCTTTTTTCCGACCGCATACTAATGACCAGCAACAAGCATAAGGAGGAAGGAACCATGAAGTGGCAGGGTTATCGATGGTTTGTATGCATCTTATGTTTATTCACTCTTCCGCTGGCAGCCTGCGGTTCTGAACAAGGCTCCTCCTCATCACAAGGCGGAGTCAGCTATAAAGACACTAAATCCATGGTCATTGATATCCTGAAGACCGATGACGGTAAAAAAGCCATTTACGAAGCCCTTAGCGGGGGAACCAGCTCCGGCGGCGGAGAAGGTGGCGGAGAAGGCACCGAATCCGGCTCCGGCGGCGGTGAATCCGGCGGCAGCGGAGGCGGTTCGGGGGGTGCTTCCGGCGGCGGTTCAGGGGGCGGTGGCTCCGCCAGCGGAGGTACGATGGGCATCAAAATGATTCTTCCTGGGCAATCCTCCGACCAGATCCGCATGGCCGTCAAAGACACGATCACCTCGCCCGAGTATAAGAAGGAATTCGAAAAAATCATGACGGATCCAAAGTTTGCCGGGGACTTTGCCAAAGCGATTAATACCCAAAGCAAACAGATGCATATGGATCTCATTAAAGATCCGACGTATCAAAAATCCATCAGCGAAATTATGAAGTCGCCGGAAGTCATGAAGATGTTTCTGGATTTGACGAAGACTTCAGATTTCCGTAAACAGTCCATGACTGTAATGCAGGAAGCCATGCAAAGCCCTCTATTCAAAATGGAAGTGATGGAACTGCTGAAAACCGTCGTTCAAGAACAGCTTCAGCCGAAGGTGGAAAAGGCTCCTAAGTCGGGTGAAGAAGGCGGACAAGGAGGCGGCAGCCAAGCAGGCGGTAGCGGTGGAGGCGAAGGCGGCGGTGGCGGAGGATCCTAGTCATCCGAAGCTGATCCGAAAAAAAGACTGACCCAGGGGGTCAGTCTTTTGTAAACTTTGCGATGATTTGGGAAGCTAGCTCACTGTAAATTTGTCCGACAGGTGTGTCAGCCTTATACACGGAAGGCGAAAAATCGGGCTCGGCCGGATGGTTGTCCGGCGCGCTGACCGGAATTTGCGCCAACAACTCGGTATGCAGCGTTTCCGCAAGACGCCCTCCCCCGCCCCGGCCGAAAATATAATCCTTCTGTCCGCAAGCCGAACATTCGTAGTACGCCATATTTTCAATAACCCCTAGCACCTCATGCTCGGTTTTTAGCGCCATAGCTCCCGCTCTGGCGGCGACGAAGGCCGCGGTCGCATGAGGGGTGGTCACGATGATTTCCCGGCTCTGCGGAATCATCTGATGCACATCCAGGGCGATATCCCCCGTTCCCGGAGGGAGATCGAGCAGCATGTAGTCCAGCTCGCCCCAATGCACATCGTTGAAGAATTGGCGAAGCATTTTCCCCAGCATCGGACCGCGCCAAATAACAGGATTGTTATCCTGGATAAAAAAGCCCATGGACATCACCTTGACGCCGAAGCGTTCTACCGGAATGATCGCTCCTTCTTCCACGGTGGGGGCCGTTTCGATCCCCATCATATCCGGGACGCTGAATCCGTAAATGTCCGCGTCGATCAGGCCGACCCGTTTGCCTTGCCTGGCCAGGGCCGCCGCCAGATTCACGGTTACGGTCGATTTGCCGACCCCGCCCTTTCCGCTGGCAATCGCAATAAAATGCACGCCTGACTTCGGATCCAAAATCGGCAGGCGCTCCAGTCCCGCGCCATGTCCCTTGAGAGGCCCCTCCGTACCCGAAGCTGAAGAGGATGATGCGGAAGATGAGGCCGCCTCATCCGGTCCCGCTCCCGCGTTCGCCCGCTCTTGTTCCGACGCTTCGCGAAAGCGGAGGTGCACGTTTGTAATGCCGGTTTCCGCTAGACGAAAGCGGATTTCTTCCTCGATTCCCTGCTGCGACACCCCGTCTTTATTCAGGCAAACGACGGTGAGGGCGACTTTATCTTCCTTTATCATGATATCCCGAATCCACTGCAAGTCGACCAGACTCCGCTGTAACGCAGGTTCTGCGACAGGGCGCAGCACCGCTTCCAGCTGCTCCTTCGTAATCAATGACAGCACCTCGACTTTATATGATATAAGCAACTACGTCTATTATGACATTTATTATATCATTACTTGCCGCTGTCCGCTGATTTTCCCGCCCCTTCCCCCGACGCGTACCTCAGAAGCCCCTGGTAAATGGAAGCCGCCACTTTTCGCTGATAGCTCTCATCCCCCAGCAACCCGGATTCCTCAGGGTGAGAAAGAAACCCCACTTCTACGAGGGCAGCCGGGATTTTCAAAGCCTGAAGCACATATACCGGTTTATCCGATACTTTTGCCACCCTGTCCGTATTCTCCAGATTCCGCCGCAATTCCTGTTGGATCAAATCCGCCAAATTGGCGCTGTTTCCGTTGTTCAAATAATAAAACGTCTGCGCCCCCCGCCAGCGCTCGGAAGGCACGCTGTTCATGTGAATGCTTATAAATAGGTCGGCCTGCTGTTCCTCAATGAAACGGACGCGCTGCTTCAAGTCCTCGGTCTTCCGCTTGCTGTACCCTCTCGTCTCGGCCCCCGCCAAATCTTTATCGACTTCCCGGGTCATCACTACAATGGCTCCGGCCTGCTGCAAATAATCGCGCAAATATAACGCCACCGCGAGGTTGATATCTTTCTCGATCAGCCCTTGCTTGCTGACAGCCCCCCCATCCGGACCGCCATGTCCGGCGTCCAGTACGATCTTCTGGCCCGCGAGCGGGAGACTCCAGTAGTTCCATACTTTTGCCGCAGGCATTTCATAGATCGTCAGCCCCACCAATACGGCCAACAGACAAAGCCCGATCAACGCCTTCTTGATGTGACCGAGGGGAATCCACACCGTCACTTTATCTTGGGAGTCCATAAAAAATCCACCTCCGTCCATAATGACATTAATCATCATATGGGACGAGGTGGACAAATATGCCGATAGCCGTAAGCTAATGCTATTAAGCTAGTATTATATAGTTACCTGGTGGCTCATGCCTTCAATCAGAACTTGAGCTACTTCCGGACGGGTGAATTCCGGCGGCGGGCAAATCCCATCGCGGAGCAAGCCTCTTACTTTCGTGCCGGAAAGGGTCATATGATCCTCTTTCGGGTGCGGGCACGTTTTGCTGGACGCCATGTTCCCGCATTTGGTACAAAAGAAGCTATGCTCGAAAAACAGCGGCGAGATGCCCAGTTCCTCGGCCGTAAAGTTGGAGAAGATCTCCTGTGCCTCGTACGTGCCATAGTAATCGCCTACGCCCGCGTGGTCGCGGCCGACGATGAAATGGGTACAGCCGTAATTTTTGCGCACCATGGCATGGAATATCGCCTCTCTCGGCCCTGCATAACGCATAGCAGCGGGAAATACCCCAAGGAAAGTGCGATCTTGCGGATAATAGTTCTCCAACAACACCAGATAGCTCTTCATCCGGACGTCAGCCGGAACGTCATCCGATTTCGTCTCCCCGACAAGCGGGTTGAGGAAGAGTCCATCTACGATCTCCAGCGCGCTCTTCTGAATATACTCATGGGCCCGGTGCACCGGATTGCGGGTCTGGAAGCCGACGACGCGTTTCCATCCCTTCTCCGCAAAGATCCGGCGGGTTTCCGCAGGGTCAAAATAAAACTCGCCGAACCGTTCCGGTTGCGGGCGGTTTAACACCGTCACCTCTCCGCCGACATAGAACGGGGAACGTTCGAACAGTTTTTTTACACCCGGGTGTTCCAGGTCATCCGTTTTAAAAACATGCACAGCCTCATCGCGCTGATTCACTTTGTAAATGCTGCCTACTTCCAACAGACCGTAAATCACACCATCATGTTCGCCGGTAAGGGCGATGGTTTCCCCTATCGAGATTTGAGCCGCATCCGCCTCGCTGACAGAAAGTGTAATCGGAATGCTCCATACAGTTCCGTCGGCCAGGCGCATCTTCTTGACAACAGAGCGGTAATCCTCTTCGTTCAAAAAGCCGGTCAGTGGAGAAAAAGCTCCAACACCAATCAGATCCAGATCGGAGATACTCCATTTGTTGATAGATATGGTTCGCAGTTTCTCCGCCTCTTTCAACAAGCGCTCCCGTTCTTCCCCGGTAGCCAGCCTATTGATCAAACTCCCGCCATGCGGTAAAATTGCCGTCATCTCATTTCTCCCCTTATCCCAGCCCGTGCTGAATTATTTATGCAGTCCGCACTCCGTCTTCTCCGAATCCGCCCAGCGTCCTGCTCGCGGATCTTCGCCCGGCATCACCGGACGGGTGCAGTGTTCGCATCCGATACTCGGATAGTTCCGGTCATGCAGCGGATTGTACAGAACGTCATTTTCCCGGATATAATTCCATACGTCCTCACTCGTCCAACTGGCCAGCGGATTGAATTTGACGAGGCCGAATTTGACGTCGTATTCGATCTTTTTCGCATTGGCACGCGTAGGGGCCTGATCACGGCGAATCCCGGTGATCCAGGCATCATATTTCGAAAGGATGCGTGTCAGGGGTTCCACTTTGCGGATATTACAGCAAGCATTCGGCTCGGATTTCCACAATTCGTTGCCGTACTGAAGCGCCTGTTCCTCGGGCGTAATCTCCGGCGAGACCCTAACAAAATCCAGATTGTAGCGCTCCGCCATGGCGTCGCGGGTTTCATACGTCTCTTTAAAATGGAAGTCCGTGTCCAGATAAAACACGTCCGTGGACGGACTGATCTGCTGCAGCATATCGACAATCACAACGTCCTCGGCCCCGAAACTGCAGGCAAAAGTAATGTTCGGAAAAGTTTCTACCGCCCAAGCAATCACTTCCTGCGGAGTTGCCGATTCCAACTCCTCCGCCTTCGTAGTGATCAACGCTTCTTTTTCAAGCAAATTCATCTTTATTCGCCCCTCCAATTATAAAAAAACAAAATAAAAAAAGACGGTGTGCGCACGCGAAATAATACCTACTAAACAGATTAGAATTATATATTTAGTATAGGGTATTCTTTCGATAAGTCAACACTATTATATTTGCAGGGCGATTGTCCCGTGAACGCATGACATGCCGATTTCTTTTGCATGACATTAAGGGTTTTACGGATCTGCTCAGGCAAAAATAAAAAAAAGCCCCTGGCCAATAATGGCCAAGAGCTTCCTTCCAAATATTAACGTTTCGAGAATTGTGGCGCGCGACGAGCGGCTTTGAGACCGTATTTCTTACGTTCTTTCATCCGTGGGTCACGAGTCAGGAATCCTGCTTTCTTCAACGAACCACGGAACTCAGGGTCTGCTTTCAGCAGAGCGCGAGCGATCCCGTGACGAATTGCGCCGGCTTGACCGGAGATGCCGCCGCCGTGAGCGATGACGATGACGTCATAGCTGCCGAGCGTTTCGGTCAAACTCAAAGGTTGTTTAACGATCAGTTTGAGGGTTTCCAAACCGAAATATTCATTGATATCGCGTTTATTGATGACAATGCGTCCTTCACCCGGTACAAGGCGAACACGAGCTACCGAATGTTTACGACGACCTGTCCCATAGTATTGTACTTGTGCCATGAAACTGTCCTCCCTTTTAATTATCCGCGAAGTTCGTAAACTTCAGGTTTTTGTGCTGCATGTGGATGCTCCGTGCCGGCATAGACTTTCAGTCTCAGCTTCATTTTCTCGCCTTGGCGAGTTTTAGGCAGCATGCCATGTACAGCGGACTCAATTACACGTTCAGGCTTCGAGTTCAAAAGATCCTTGGCAACTGTCACTTTCAAACCGCCTGGGTGCAGGGAGTGACGATAGTATTTCTTGTTCTCCAATTTCTTACCGGTCAGAGTAATCTTCTCGGCATTGATGACTACGACGAAGTCGCCGCCGTCAACGTGTGGAGTGAATTGTGGTTTGTGTTTGCCGCGGATCAGTGCAGCTACTTCGCTTGCCAAACGGCCCAACGTTTTGCCTTCGGCATCAACAAGGTGCCAGTTGCGCTCTACTTCGCTTGGCTTCGCCATATAGGTGGTACGCATTTAAAAGATCCTCCTTCATTCTCGTTCAAAATGGTTCGTCAATGCATAAAACGATCTGGCGCTTCGGGTACCAAGACCGCTTTCTGCCATTTATGTTTCATCGTCGTTATATACATGTTTGTTAATTCTAAAGGCCTTGCTATGCGGTCTTCTTAACTGGGGGCTGTGGGATAGCCGTTAAGAAAACACAACTTTTATTTTACAGGATGAGGCTGGGTTGCGCAAGTCTTTTTCTGATAAAAAAGCTCCCGATATTATTCAAACAGATCTCCGAACACATCCAGGACCGATTTCTTCTTCTTGTGCTTATAATGCCCCTGCGGATACCCTTGGTAATGACCTGGCTGCGGCGGTCTGTTATCGTGCTTCGAGGAAGGCCGATGGCCGTAGTCCGAATCCGCATACCGGGAATCCTTCTCTCTCCGGTCATAAGACGGTTCCCGGTCATGGCTCTCATACCATTCATTAAAAGCCGGTCGTATTTGCCGCACCTCATTCATCAGCTTCTCCAATTCGCCCCGATCCAGCCATACGCCTTTACAGTCGGGACAAACATCAATCAGAACTCCGTCTTTTTCAACTTCTCTCATACGCACATCATGACATACAGGACACTTCATTGGGTAAAAGCCCTCCTAAGGTTCTATAGTTTTATTTGCTATATAAATTGAACTATTGATTTGCATGTGGGGCAGCCGTGTGAAATGTTCTTCCGATCGCAAAGGCTAGCCTTGGCTTATGCTTCCGATGCAGCTTTCTTGCAGAAAGCTTGTAGCTTCTCCAGAATCATTTCACACTCTTGCCTATTGCTAATTCTTTAGTTCAACTTATATAGATGCTGTCGCATTCCGCTTTCGTATTGTTACGTATAAGAAGTTTAGGAGTTTCGTTAAAATTTAAGATTTCGCCGTAGGATCGGGAGCCCCCGCCAGGCCCTCATATTCTACACTCCATAGCATAAGCCCCTTGCTCTCGGCTGTCGGACCTGCCTCGGCCCGATCCTTGGCCTCCAGGGCGGTCTTCATATCCTCGGGCCTGCGTTTCCCTTCGCCCACCTGAAGCAAAGTCCCTACAATGATTCGAACCATATGCTGCAAAAAACCGTTCCCGGTCAAGTAGATATGAATAATCCCCTGTTCATGGGTACCCGCTCCATCAAGGCGATCATCGATCTCAATCCGGGCTTCATAGATGGTTCTCACATGACTTTGCTTCGTGGAGTGCCTTGATGCAAACGAGGTAAAATCATGCGTCCCCACCAGGTGTCTCAATCCTTCACGCATGGCCTCCACATCCAAGGTCCCCGGGTGATGCAGTTGATACTGGCGGTAAAACACATCGAACACCCGATTGCCGTTGATGGTGTAGCGATAAGTTTTCCGTTTCGCGGACCGCCTGGAGTGAAAAGACAGGGGCACCTCCATGGCCGACGTAATGCGGATATCGGAGGGAAGACGGCCATTTAAGGCATGACGCCAGCGCTCCACCGGAATTTGCGAGGCGGTCGTAAAATGAAAGGTTTGCGCCCGGGCGTGTACGCCCGCATCCGTCCTTCCGGACCCATGGATCTTTATCTCTTCCCCCGTCAACTGGCGGATCGCTTCCTCCAGATGATCCTGAACGGTATTCCCGCCGGGCTGGGTCTGAAAGCCAAAATAGTGGGTACCGTCATAACTTAGCGTCATCAGCAGATTGCGCATGCCGCCTCCCCCTTCTTCGTATACCTAGCGGACATAGAAAAACTCTCCGCAGCCAAGCCAAAACGGCGAGTCTCAGAGAGTTTAACTGTGGTTGGGGATATCCCCGAATTACGCCCGGTCTACCAGTTCCAGATAAACCATAGGGGCGGAGTCGCCGCGGCGTGGTCCCAGTTTCAGGATACGGGTGTATCCGCCTGGACGCTCGGAATAGCGGGTAGCCAGCTCCGAGAACAATTTTTGGATTGCGTCTTGCTGGCCGTCGATCGATTCGCGACGAACATATGCAGCCACTTGACGACGGGCATGCAGATCACCGCGTTTTGCTTTAGTGATCAGCTTCTCGGCGATCGAACGAACTTCTTTCGCTTTGGCCTCAGTTGTTTGGATGCGCTCGTATAAGAACAGGTCGGTTACCAGGTCACGGAACAAAGCTTTACGCGCACTGGAATCGCGGCCCAACTTTTGGTATGCCATGAGTTTTCCCTCCTTCGCTAGAACGATTAAGCAGTCTATTCTTCCGTACGTAGACCCAAACCAAGCTCTTCAAGCTTCTCTTGAACTTCCTCCAAAGATTTGCGTCCGAGGTTGCGGACTTTCATCATATCTTCTTCGGTTTTGGTTGTGAGCTCTTGTACCGTATTAATACCGGCACGTTTGAGGCAGTTATAGGAGCGGACGGAAAGATCGAGCTCTTCAATCGTCATTTCAAGCACTTTCTCTTTCTTGTCTTCTTCCTTCTCGACCATGATTTCGGCGTCCTTCGCTTCATCCGTGAGTCCCACGAAGAGGAAGAGGTGCTCGGTCAGAATTTTCGCACCGAGGCTTACCGCTTCTTCAGGTCTAATGCTGCCATCGGTCCATACTTCAAGCGTAAGCTTGTCGTAGTTGGTCACTTGGCCAACACGTGTATTCTCTACAACGTAATTGACGCGAGCAATCGGGGTATAGATCGAATCGACGGGAATGACACCAATCGGTTGATCATCTCGTTTGTTCCGATCTGCCTGAACATAACCACGACCACGGCCGGCATAGATGCGCATGTGAAGTCTCGAACCCGGTTCCAGCGTTGCGATATGCAGATCCGGATTCAATATTTCAACATCGCTGTCCGCACGGATATCTCCTGCTGTGATGACGCCTTCGCCTTCAGCATCGATTTCGAGAATTTTCTCTTCATCGGAGTGAATTTTCAGCGAAAGAGCCTTCAGGTTCAGAATGATCTCCGTAACGTCCTCCATAACCCCCGGAATCGTCGCGAATTCATGCAGAACACCATCGATTTGGACCGAGGTTACCGCAGCACCCGGCAGAGAAGAGAGCAAAATCCGGCGAAGCGAGTTGCCCAGTGTGGTGCCATATCCACGCTCAAGTGGTTCTACTACAAATTTCCCATAGGTGCCTTCATCGTTAACTTCTACGGTCTCGATTTTCGGCTTTTCGATTTCTATCACGAAATTACCCCTCCTTCAAAACGTCGTTCCTTGAAAACCGTCATGTTTACTGAAGTCTATCATGTAGTATGCCTAAACAACCATTGTTACCAAACGATGATGTTGTTATACCACATAAGAGCAAACTTCATTACACACGACGACGTTTCGGAGGACGGCATCCGTTATGAGGAATTGGAGTCACGTCTTTAATCATGTTAACTTCCAGGCCTGCAGCTTGCAAGGAGCGGATAGCGGCTTCACGACCGGCTCCAGGACCTTTAACCATAACTTCGACGCTCTTCATGCCATGTTCCATAGCCGCTTTCGCAGCGGATTCCGCAGCCATTTGAGCGGCAAACGGAGTGGATTTACGGGAACCTTTGAAACCAAGACCGCCGGAGCTGGCCCAGGAAATTGCGTTACCGTGCGGATCCGTAATTGTAACGATCGTGTTGTTGAAGGTGGAGCGGATATGTGCCACACCAGATTCAATGTTCTTACGGTCACGACGTTTCGTACGTACGACTTTTTTTGGTTTAGCCATTGTCTGTTATCCCCCCTTCTTATTTCTTCTTGTTCGCTACAGTACGACGAGGACCCTTACGAGTACGGGCATTCGTCTTAGTACGTTGTCCGCGAACCGGCAATCCACGACGGTGACGCACACCGCGGTAGCAGCCGATTTCAATCAAACGTTTAATATTCAAGGAAATTTCACGACGCAGGTCACCTTCCACCTTGACCGTTTTGTCGATCGTTTCGCGTAGTTTGCTAACCTCATCTTCCGTCAAATCACGAACACGAGTGTCCGGATTGATGCCTGTTTCAGCCAGGATTTTCTGAGAAGTCGTTTTACCGATTCCGAAAATGTAAGTTAAGGCGATCTCAACGCGTTTATCACGTGGCAAATCCACACCAGCTATACGTGCCATTTTACGCTACACCCCCTTCTTTAACCTTGTTTTTGTTTGTGCTTCGGATTTTCGCAAATCACCATGACATTGCCTTTGCGACGAATGACTTTGCATTTTTCGCAAATGGGCTTTACAGAAGGTCTTACCTTCATGTTGATTACCTCCTAAAAGTTTTACGGATGTAAAACTGACTTCGAGAGCATATGCCCAGCTTTGCGAAGCAAAACTCTCTTGCAAGGATGAACTATGAACTAAGTTTTACAGATGTAAAACGAACTTCTCAACTCATCGATTACTCAACCTGAATATCATAACACATATTTGTTCCAATTGGTATTGGAATCTATTTACGATACGTAATACGACCTTTACTCAGGTCATAAGGCGACAATTGTACTACCACTTTGTCTCCCGTCAGAATCCGGATAAAGTGCATGCGCAGCTTCCCGGAAACGTGAGCGAGGATCTGATGTCCGTTCTCCAGCTCTACGCGAAAAGTAGCGTTCGGCAACGGTTCGATCACCGTACCTTCGACTTCAATGACATCTTCTTTGGCCACTGTCATTCTCCTTTCTCTTCAGCATTTGGTTTGGCGGATTCCATATAAGCGTTCACGGCATGCCGCAGTTTCCCGTTGGTTACCCGACCGCTTTCCTGCAAACTATGAATGACCTCGCTGCTGATCATAGGTTGAAGATCAAGATGCTGTACATTTTTCCGTTTAGGCTGGTCAAACTTGCGTTTGTCCCCATCCGCGATCAAGACGAATCTCTCATCCACGATCCCGACGATTACATAAACGGAGCCTGCGTCTCTTCCCTTCAACGTTTTCGCGATTTGCCCGATTTGAGGTTCAGGAAGTTCTTTCACTGCCATCACCTACGCATCCAGTTTCGTGAAAATTTCCAGACCATCCGAGGTTACCGCTACGGTATGCTCAAAATGAGCACACAATGAACCGTCCACCGTAACGACCGTCCAATCATCTTCCAGCGTTCTAACGTACCGCTTGCCGGCGTTGACCATCGGCTCGATCGCCAGCACCATGCCAGGCTTCAGCCGCGGCCCGCGATCCGGGGTGCCGTAGTTCGGAATTTGCGGTTCTTCATGCAGCTCGGTTCCGATGCCGTGACCGACATATTCCCGTACTACCGAGAAACCGGCATTTTCAATATGCTGCTGGATCGCATGCGAAATGGTATACAAGCGGACATCCGGTTTGACGAGCGCAAGACCGGCATACAGCGATCCTTCGGTGACTTCCAGAAGCCGTTGGGCTTCTTCCGAAATCGTACCGACCGGATAGGTCCAAGCCGAATCTCCGTGATATCCCCGGTATTCAGCGCCGATGTCAAGTGTGATGATGTCGCCTTCATTCAATTTGCGTTTGCCGGGAAATCCATGTACCAATTCTTCGTTGACCGAAGCGCAAATGCTGTAAGGAAAACCGTTATAACCTTTAAAAGACGGCACAGCGCCTTGACTGCGAATGAACTTGTCGGCGATTTGATCGAGTTCTCCGGTCGTAATCCCAGGCTCGATCGATTTCGCCATGAGCCTGTGCGTTTCCGCTACGATACGCCCCGCTTCTCTCATAAAGCCCAGTTCCGTTTCGGATTTACAAATGATCATTACACCTAACCTCGCAGTATAGATACGATTTCTTTCGAAACCGTTCCGATTTCCTGTTCACCATCTACTTGACGCAGCAGGCCCTTATCTTCATAGAACGTGAGGAGAGGTGCCGTTTTGTTGATATACTCGTCGAGTCGAGTTCCCACGCTCTCTTCGTTATCGTCGGAGCGCTGGTACAGCTCGCCGCCGCACTTATCACAAACACCTTCCTGAACAGGAGGATTAAAGATCACATGATAAGTGGATCCGCATGATTTGCAAATGCGTCGTCCCGTAAGACGCGCCAGCAGTTTATTCCGGTCCACCTTCAAGTTGATGACATGATCCAGTTCTCTACCTAATCCGCTAAGCAACTCTTCCAGCGCTTCCGCTTGCGAAAGGGTTCTTGGAAATCCGTCCAATAAGAAACCTTTTTCGCAATCGGACTGCTGAAGACGCTCGCGAACGATACCGACCGTAACATCATCAGGCACCAGAAGCCCTTGATCCATGTATTCCTTCGCCTTGATCCCTACAGGGGTTTGCTGTTTGATCGCAAGGCGAAACGCATCACCGGTGGAGATGTGAGGAATGCCGAATTCGTTGACGATGACCTCTGCTTGTGTTCCTTTTCCTGCTCCAGGAGGTCCCATGAATAGAATGTTCATGTCTATCACTCCCTCCAAGACTCACTGAACTGCAAAAACAGAACAATAGGCGCCAGGTGAGTTCAGCCTTTCGAGCTCGTCCCTGGAACCTATCGCTTACTTATTGATAAAACCTTTATAGTGGCGTTTGATCAATTGACTTTCGATCGTCTTCATCGTATCCAGCGCAACGCCGATCACGATCAGAATCGAGGTACCGCCAATTTGAACGGTACGCGGCAAACTAGCCAAAGCGCCAAGGCCTACCGGAAGAATCGAAATCAGCGCGAGGAAGATCGCTCCCGTCATTGTCAAACGGGTAAGCACCCGAGTGAGGTAAGTGGCGGTTGTTTTCCCCGGACGAATCCCCGGAATGTATCCCCCGTTTTTCTTCATGTTATCTGCCATCTGCTGCGGATTCATCTGTACGAATGTATAGAAGAACGTAAAGCCGATGATCATAACCACATAAAGCACCATGCCAAGTGGACGGTCGTGGGACAGGTTGCTGCTAATCCAGCGAGCCCAGGCATGCGTCGACCAGAAGCTGGCGATCACTACAGGGAACTGGAGGAGCGATACCGCAAAGATAACCGGAATCACGCCCGCGGCGTTAATCTTCAGCGGAATGTGAGTATTCTGGCCACCGTACATTTTGTTACCTACCACCCGTTTGGCATATTGAACAGGAATTTTCCGGATCGCCTGTTGGATGTAGATAACCCCAATCACGATCAACACGCAAACAAGCACGATCGCGATCGACTTCACTACGTTCATGAAGGTTTGGCCTTCCACGATAAACTCCGATTGGGCAATCGACTGAATATGGGTTGGAATTGCCGCAACGATACCCGCAAAGATAATCAGCGAGATCCCGTTACCGATCCCCTTCTCGGTGATCTGCTCACCTAGCCACATCAGGAACGACGTACCAGCCGTCAACACGATGGCAATGACCAGGTAGTCGGCGAAGGTGGCGTTAGGAACCATTTCGACGTTATACATCCGGTTAAAACCGATCGATGTCGCGAAGGCTTGGATGATCGCCAGGATAACCGTACCGTAACGGGTAACCTGGGCCATTTTCTTCTTGCCGTGTTCTCCCTGTTTCGCCCATTCCGCAAATTTCGGAATAACGTCCATGGAGAGCAGTTGAACAATAATGGACGCCGTGATGTACGGCATAATCCCGAGGGCAAAAATCGAGAAGTTGTGGAGAGCGCCGCCCGAGAAAGTGTTCAAGAGCCCGAACAATTCGCTCCCCGCACTGTTCGTGTTCTCAAATACCGAGGTATTAACGCCCGGAACCGGAACGAAGGAACCGATCCGGTAAATAATGAAAATGAACAGGGTGAAGAGAATGCGGTTGCGCAGGTCCTGAACGTGCCAAATGTTCTTCATGGTTTTAAACATTAGATCACCTCGGTTTTACCGCCGGCAGCCTCGATTTTCTCTACCGCAGATTGAGAGAACTTATTCGCTTTAACTGTCAGTTTGACAGTAACTTCGCCGTTACCCAGAACCTTGATTCCGCTTTTCGCGTTCTTCACGATTCCTTGTTCAAACAACAGTTCAGGAGTTACTTCCGTACCCGCTGCAAAGCTGTTCAGTTCCTCGATGTTCACGATCGCGTACTCTTTCCGCGTTGGATTTGTAAATCCGCGTTTTGGCAAGCGACGATACAGCGGGTTTTGACCGCCTTCGAAGCCCGGACGCACACCACCGCCGGAACGAGCGTTTTGACCTTTGTGACCACGCGTAGATGTTTTACCCATACCGCTACCAGTACCGCGGCCCACACGCTTACGCTCTTGGCGGGATCCTGGAGCTGGGGAGAGCTCATGTAACTTCATCGTTCGTTGCACCTCCTTATTTATTGTTGGCATTTGAGCATCTCGATAATCCGATAGACGGATTATCTTGATCGACTCAAAGCGATGTTTCGCAGCTTGTGCTGGGAATTATTCCGCGATTTCTTGAACCGAAACCAGGTGGCTTACTTGATTCACCATGCCACGGATGGCTGGATTGTCGTTGTGAACCACGGATTGGTTAATTTTGCGAAGTCCCAAAGTTTTCACGGTAGTACGTTGGTTCTCCGGACGACCGATCAAACTACGCACGAGGGTAATTTGCAGTTTAGCCATGAGATTCCCTCCTTAACCGAGAAGTTCTTCGACGGATTTACCGCGTAATTTCGCAACATCCTCAGCACGTTTCAGGCGGGACAAGCCCTCCAGAGTCGCGTTGACCATGTTGATGGAATTCGAAGAACCTAAAGATTTTGTCAAAATGTCGCCAACGCCTGCCAGTTCGAGGACCGCACGAACAGGACCGCCAGCGATAACCCCGGTACCTTCGGATGCCGGTTTCAGAAGCACACGGCCAGCACCGAAATGACCAACTACTTGGTGAGGGATCGACGTTCCTACGAGTGGAACATGCACAAGATTTTTCTTAGCATCTTCAATTCCTTTGCGGATCGCATCAGGAACTTCGCCTGCTTTACCGATACCGGCGCCAACCCAGCCATTGCCGTCACCGACAACCACGAGCGCGCTGAAGCTAAAACGGCGTCCGCCTTTAACTACTTTAGCTACGCGGTTAATGTTTACAACTCTTTCAGTCAGTTCTAAAGTGTTCGGATCTACACGCAAGTCGTTAACCTCCTTTTAAATTATTTTAGAATTCCAGGCCTGCTTCACGGGCTGCGTCAGCCAGTGCCTGAATCCGTCCATGGTACAGATATCCCCCGCGGTCGAATACTACGCCTTTAACGCCTTTGCCTTGAGCGCGTTTTGCGATCAATTCGCCTACCTTGCGAGCGGATTCTACGTTACCACCGTTGCCGATTTCGCTGCTCAGTTCTTTATCGATCGTCGAAGCGGATACGATAGTCACACCTGCTACATCATCGATCAGTTGAGCGTAGATATGTTTGGAAGAACGGTATACGTTAAGTCTTGGACGTTCAGCCGTTCCTTGGATTTTTTTCCGTACACGCAAATGTCTTTTCAGACGGGCTTTATTCTTATCGCCTTTTGTAATCATGACTTCCATTTCACTCCCTTCGGTTTACCTTCACAAGCAGTTCCAATCAAGACGCCAAAAGGATGGGTCCGCTAAGAAGAGGTTTATTTCTTCTTACCGGCTTTACCTTCCTTACGAATGATGCGTTCGCCTTCGTACTTAATCCCTTTGCCTTTGTATGGCTCAGGCTCGCGCACGGAGCGAATTTTTGCAGCATATTCGCCTACGCGCTCTTTGTTGATTCCACTCACGACGATCTTCGTATTCGAAGGAACTTCGAATGCGATGCCCGATTCCGGAGTGATTTCAACCGGATGGGAGTACCCTACATTAAGCACCAGTTTCTCGCCGGATTTGCTTGCGCGGTAACCGACACCAACCAGCTCGAGGGATTTGGAGAAACCTTCGGTTACTCCGCTCACCATGTTGCTCACTACACTGCGGGTCGTGCCGTGCAGGGAACGATGCAATTTGTTGTCAGAAGGACGTTCAACGAGGATTTGGTTATCTTGAACCGAAACCTTGATGTCCTTATGAAGTTCACGGCTCAAAGTACCTTTCGGTCCTTTTACCGTAATGACGCTATTATCAAGTGTGACATCCACACCACTTGGTACTGTAATTGGTTTGCGACCAATACGAGACATTTGCTGCACCTCCTTATTTTGTGACGTTAATTACCAAACGTAGCAGACAACTTCGCCGCCGGCTTTAGCCTGACGAGCTTCTTTGTCGGTCATGACTCCCTTGGAAGTGGAGATAATCGCGATACCCAGTCCGCCGAGAACACGAGGAACTTCGTTGCTCTTCGTGTAAACGCGAAGGCCTGGCTTACTGATTCTCTTAAGTCCGGAGATGACGCGTTCGTTGTTCGGGCCGTATTTCAAGAAAATACGAATGAGCCCTTGTTTGTTATCTTCGATATATTCTGCGTCACGGATGAAACCTTCACGCTTCAGGATTTCAGCGATTTGTTTCTTGATCGAGGACGCAGGCAGTTCTACCGTTTCGTGGCGAACCGTGTTCGCGTTACGAATACGAGTAAGCATATCTGCAATTGGATCTGACATAGTCATACGTGTAAACCTCCTTCCCGTTGTTGATGGATTACCAGCTTGCTTTTTTCACGCCAGGAATCTGGCCTTTATAAGCTAATTCACGGAAACAAATTCTGCAAATTTTGTACTTTTGCAATACCGAATGTGGACGACCGCAACGCTCGCAACGGGTGTAAGCCCGTACTTTGAATTTCGGTGTGCGTTGCTGTTTAACTTTCATCGAAGTTTTTGCCACTTAGCCTGACACCTCCTAGATAGTTTCGGAGAATAGAAACATTGCTTACTTCGCAAAAGGCATTCCGAGTCCGGCCAACAGTTCGCGGGACTCTTCGTCGGTTTTCGCCGTCGTCACGATAACGATGTCCATACCGCGCACCTTATCAACTTTATCGTACTCGATTTCAGGGAAGATCAGTTGTTCCTTGAGACCGAGCGTATAGTTACCGCGTCCGTCGAACGCTTTCGTCGATACCCCGTGGAAGTCACGGACACGCGGAAGCGTAACGTTAAACAGCTTGTCGAGGAAATAGTACATGCGCTCGCCGCGAAGGGTTACCTTCACACCGATCGGCATGTTCTCACGGAGTTTGAAGCCTGCGATCGACTTCTTAGCGCGAGTGATAACCGGTTTTTGGCCAGCGATCAGCTGCATGTCGTTCACCGCAGAATCGAGTACCTTCGAGTTGGCTACAGCGTCACCCACACCCATGTTGATAACGACCTTCTCGATTTTAGGCACTTGCATAACCGTTGTATAGTTGAATTTTTGAATCAAAGCAGGTGTCACTTCGTTCAAAAAGCGTTCTTTCAATCTTGCTGCCATGAATCATGGACCTCCTTTCTTAACATTCGTGGATTAGTCGATTACTTCTCCGGATCTCTTCGCAACGCGAACCTTTGTGCCGTTGTCCAATACTTTGTAACCGATACGGGTTACTTTTCCGCTCTTCGGATCAACGTGCATTACGTTCGATACGTGAATTGGAGCTTCTTTCTCGATAATGCCGCCTTGCGGGTTCAGTTGGTTCGGCTTTTGGTGCTTCTTCACCATGTTCACGCCTTCCACCAACACGCGGTTTTCACGAGGGTAAGCGGCGATAACGCGGCCTTTCTTACCTTTGTCCTTACCGGAGATCACGATGACCGTATCGTCCTTCTTCACGTGCAGTTTATTGTTATGGGATTCCAGAACTTTTTTCAATCTAGGCATTCTTTACACCTCCTGTTAATCGGGGTCCCCGAAAAGTATTCGGAGTCAGCTCCCAGCCGGAAGCTTCACTTTTTGGGGTGTTCATTAGATGACTTCCGGAGCCAAGGAAACGATTTTCATGAAGTCTCTGTCGCGAAGTTCGCGAGCGACCGGTCCGAAAATACGAGTACCGCGCGGGCTCTTGTCTTCCTTAACTACAACCGCTGCGTTTTCGTCGAAAGCGATGTAGGAACCGTCTTTACGGCGTACGGAACGTTTCGTACGAACAACAACCGCTCTGACAACGTCACCCTTTTTGACAACGCCGCCTGGTGTTGCTTGTTTTACAGAACAAACGATCAGATCGCCGATTTGCGCCGTGCGACGACCGGTACCGCCCAGAACACGGATACACATCAATTCCTTCGCGCCGGAGTTATCCGCAACTTGCAAACGTGTAAATGGTTGAATCATGGATATGTCCTCCTTTCGGTCTAAGCTATCCTGCTATTAGATAATAACCGCTTTTTCGACAACTTCGACCAGTCTCCAGCGTTTGTCTTTCGACAACGGACGAGTCTCAGCGATTTTAACAGTGTCACCGATTTTCGCAGTGTTATTTTCATCATGCGCTTTAAATTTCTTCGTGTATTTAATGCGCTTGTGGTACAAGTCATGCTTCTTGTAAGTTTCCACAGCCACAACGATGGTTTTATCCATTTTGTCGCTGACGACTTTACCAATTTGCACTTTACGGCTATTACGTTCTTCGCTCATGGTTAGCCTCCTTCCTGGACTTAGGCGCTTCGCATACGCTTTGCGCGTTCTTAACTGGTGATCCCGAGTTCTCTTTCACGTAATACGGTTTTAGCACGAGCTATTTCCTTACGCACGTCACGAATCCGAGTCGGGTTGTCGAGCTGGCCCGTAGCCAATTGAAAACGGAGGTTAAAGAGTTCTTCTTTAAAACCCGCGACTTTTTGTTCGATTTCAGCAGTGGTTAAGTTGCGAAGTTCATTAGCTTTCATTTGCTTCACCACCCAATTCTTCACGTTTCACAAACTTCGTTTTGATCGGCAGTTTGTGGGCGGCGAGACGCATAGCTTCACGCGCGATCTCCTCAGAAACACCGGCAAGCTCAAACATGATTTTGCCAGGCTTCACAACTGCGACCCATTTTTCTACGTTACCTTTACCGCTACCCATCCGGACTTCAAGAGGCTTTTGAGTAATCGGTTTGTCAGGGAAAATCTTGATCCATACTTTACCGCCACGCTTGATGTAACGCGTCATTGCAATACGCGCTGCCTCGATTTGGCGGTTCGTGATCCAAGTCGGCTCCAGAGCCTGCAGGCCGTATTCACCGAAGTTCAATTCAGTGCCGCCTTTCGCTTGGCCTCTCATATTACCGCGTTGTTGCTTGCGGTGTTTTACACGTTTTGGTACCAACATGATTAGTTGCCTCCTTCCTGAGCAGCTTGTTGTTTCTTAGCCGTAGGAAGAACCTCTCCACGATAGATCCATACTTTTACGCCGATGCGGCCATAAGTCGTATGCGCTTCTGCCGTACCGTAATCGATGTCGGCGCGGAGCGTATGAAGTGGAACAGTTCCTTCACTGTAGCCTTCCGAACGAGCAATTTCAGCACCGCCAAGACGGCCGCTAACTGCTGTTTTAATCCCTTTCGCTCCCGAACGCATCGTTCTTTGAATCGCTTGTTTCAGTGCACGACGGAAAGAAACGCGACGTTCCAGTTGTTGTGCAATGCTTTCTGCGACAAGAATCGCGTCAAGATCAGGGTGTTTGATTTCAGAGATGTTGATGTGAACTTTTTTGCCGCCTGCGATTTTGGTAATTTCGCCCCGCAGGTTTTCAACCTCCGAACCACCTTTACCGATAACCATACCTGGTTTCGCAGTGTGGATCGTTACGTTCACGCGATTAGCCGCTCTCTCGATTTCGATGCGAGATACAGCGGAGTCTTTCAGTTTGTTTTTCAGGTATTCACGAATTTTTACGTCTTCCAGCAAAAGATCGCCGAAATCTTTGCCTGCGTACCATTTGGATTCCCAATCACGGATAATCCCTACTCGTAGTCCGACCGGATTTACCTTTTGGCCCACACGTTTTCCCTCCTTATTTTTCGGATACCACCAAAGTAATGTGGCTGGTGCGTTTGTTGATCCGGCTTGCACGTCCCATAGCGCGAGGACGGAAACGTTTCATCGTCGGACCTTGGTTTACGTAAGCTTGCGTAATGACCAATTTATTTACATCCATAGAATAGTTGTGTTCAGCATTGGCGATCGCCGAGTTCAAAAGCTTCTCCACAATCGGGGAAGCCGCCTTTGGCGTATGGCGGAGAATCGCGATTGCATCGCCAACTTGCTTGCCGCGGATCAAGTCAACCACCAGTTGAGCTTTCCGTGGGGCAATACGGATAGACCTTGCATGTGCTTTAGCTTCCATGTGTGTTACCTCCTCTCAAACGAAGAACTTATGATTAACGTCTCGTTTTCTTATCGTCGTCCGTATGACCTTTATAGGTACGGGTTGGAGCGAATTCGCCCAATTTGTGTCCCACCATATCCTCGGTTACATAAACCGGAACATGCTTGCGGCCGTCGTATACACCGAACGTGTGGCCAATGAATTGCGGGAAGATTGTGGAACGACGGGACCAAGTTTTGATCACGATTTTCTTGTTCGAAGCGTTCACTTCTTCCACTTTCTTGAGAAGGTAGCCATCGATAAATGGACCTTTTTTCAGACTGCGACTCATTTGTTTATCCTCCCTTCGTTACGCTGCTTGTTTCCTTATGACATCCACGACCGTGAAGTGATCCGCTAAACGCGGATTACTTCGTGCGGCGGCGAACGATATATTTATCAGAAGCTTTGCCTTTCTTACGCGTCTTGTAACCCAGGGTCGGTTTGCCCCAAGGAGACAATGGCGATTTACGACCGATCGGAGCGCGACCTTCACCACCACCGTGAGGGTGATCGTTCGGGTTCATGACGACACCGCGCACTTCAGGACGTTGTCCCAGCCAGCGGCTGCGGCCCGCTTTACCGATCTTCACAAGCTCGTGGTCTCCGTTGCCTACAGCGCCGATTGTAGCGCGGCAAACCTTCAGAACCTTACGAACTTCGCCAGAGGACAGGCGGATCGTTACATACTTCTCTTCTTTACCCAGCAATTGCGCTTCGGTACCGGCTGCGCGAACGAGTTGTCCGCCTTTACCAGGCTTCAGCTCAATGTTGTGGATAACGGTACCTACCGGGATGTTCTCGAGCGGCATGGCGTTACCGATTTTGATATCGGAACCTACGCCGGATTCGATCACGTCGCCCACTTTCAGGCCTTTAGGAGCCAGAATGTAGCGTTTCTCACCGTCGGCATAGTGGATCAAGGCAATGTTGGAAGTCCGGTTCGGGTCATACTCGATCGTAGCAACGCGGCCTGGAATTCCATCCTTATTCCGTTTGAAGTCGATGATGCGGTATTTACGCTTATGTCCGCCGCCATGGTGACGAACCGTAATTTTACCTTGGTTGTTGCGGCCGGCCGTTTTGCTCAGCGGAGCCAGCAACGATTTTTCCGGTTTATCCGTAGTGATTTCTTCGAACGTCGACACGCTCATCGCGCGTCTTGCCGGAGATGTCGGTTTATACTTTTTGATAGGCACTAGATTTCCCTCCTTACTTTAGACGATTTTTATACCGATTCAAAAAACTCAAGCGGCTTGCTGCCTTCCGCCAAAGTAACGAACGCTTTCTTCCATTCCGGAGTATATCCGAAGTGACGTCCGTAACGTTTCGGCTTGGCAGGAACACGCAGGGTATTCACATTGCTCACTTTTACATTAAAGATCGCCTCAACAGCTTTCTTGATTTCGGTTTTGTTGGCCCGAATATCCACTTCAAACACATATTTCAGGTCTTCCATGTATCCAGCCGTACGTTCCGTAATCACCGGACGCTTGATAATATCACGAGGATCTTTCATTACGCGAGCACCTCCTCTACCTTCTGAACTGCTTCTTTCGTAATGATCAGTTTGTCGTGCGTCAGCACGTCAAGAACATTAATGCCGTCAGCTGCTACGAACTTCACGCCTGGAATATTGCGAGCGGAAAGCGCCACATTGTCGTCGTAAGCGGGTGCCACAACGAGAGCTTTACGATCCACTTTCAGGTTGTTCAGAATCGCTGCGAACTCTTTGGTCTTAGGAGCGCTCAGGCTCAAAGCATCAAGTACGATGATATCCTGATCGATCACTTTCGAGGAAAGAGCCGATTTGATCGCCAAACGACGTACTTTCTTCGGCAATTTAAAAGAATAACTGCGCGGAGTCGGTCCGAATACCGTACCGCCGCCTACCCATTGCGGAGAACGGATGGAGCCTTGACGAGCACGACCCGTACCTTTTTGTTTCCAAGGCTTACGGCCGCCGCCACGAACTTCAGAACGTCCTTTTACTTTATGGGTACCCGCACGCAGGGAAGCACGCTGCATAACTACCGCGTCATGAAGAACATGAACGTTCGGCTCGATACCGAATACCGCGTCATTCAGTTCCACTTCGCCCACCTGGCTACCACTGACATTAAAAAGTGCTACTTTTGGCATTTGTTGTTCCTCCTTTCTTCGTTCGATTATTTCTTAACCGTTTGTTTGATTTTTACAAAGCTGTTTTTAGGACCTGGGATCGAACCTTTAACGAGCAGAACATTGCGTTCAGCATCCACGCGAACCACTTCAAGATTCTGGATCGTAACGGTTTCGCTACCCATGTGCCCCGGAAGGCGTTTGCCTTTAGGAACGCGGTTCGCTTGAATCGAACCCATGGAACCCGGTCTACGATGGTAACGGGAACCGTGAGCCATAGGGCCGCGGCTTTGTCCCCAGCGTTTGATAACGCCTTGGAACCCTTTACCCTTCGAAATACCAGTTACGTCAACAAATTCGCCTTCTGCAAAAATATCAACTTTGACCTCTTGGCCAACTTCGTATCCTGCCAGATCAACACCGCGAACTTCGCGAACGTAGCGCTTAGGCGTTGTGTTTGCCTTTTTCGCATGACCTGCTTCAGGCTTGTTGGATCTGGATTCCTTTTTATCGGAGTAACCGATTTGAATCGCTTCATAACCGTCATTCTCCAGATCTTTCTTCTGCAAAACAACATTTCCGCTAGCCTCAATAACCGTTACAGGAATAACATTCCCTTCCGGAGTAAACACTTGAGTCATTCCAAGCTTTTTCCCTAAGATACCTTTCATGTTGACACCTCTTTTCCTTTCCTATTTCACCGCTTAATGGGAATTACAATTTGATTTCGATATCTACACCGGACGGCAGGTCCAAGCGCATCAAGGCATCCACAGTTTGTGGAGTCGGGTTCACAATGTCGATCAGACGTTTGTGCGTCCGTTGTTCGAATTGTTCCCGGGAATCCTTGTACTTGTGTACCGCACGGAGAATAGTAATCACTTGTTTTTCAGTCGGCAGCGGAATCGGCCCGGAAACACCGGCACCCGAACGTTTTGCCGTTTCAACGATCTTCTCTGCGGATTGATCAAGAATTCTGTGGTCGTAAGCTTTCAAACGAATACGAATTTTTTGCTTTGCCATTTTAGTCCCTCCTTCTATCGCCCAATTTAGTATCGGACATACTCCGTGAAAATTTTCTGACCGCCCTCCCATGGCAAAGGGGCCGGGTGTGTCAGTAACCTCTCACATCATCGCAACGTCACAGAACAACATTCATTATTATACAGAAGCGGAGAAAGGAATGCAAGCAATTGTTTATCAAAATTTAAAGGGTGTTTGTATTGGCTCTTCCAATGCAAACACCCTATTTTTCCGCTTAAACATAAACCTATCATATAGACATTTTACATAGGCTCCCCTTGGAAACCATCCGGCCAATGAATTTCCACTCCTCGCTCACGGAGAATAGCCTGGAAGCTCCTGAGATGACCGGGTTGTGCATGCAATTCATGCGGGGTAATCCCGTGTTTCAGAGCGTAGCCCGCCATATATCCGGCCGCTTCCCCGATGTTCCACTCCGTAGGATGCAGTCGGTAACAGCCGTTAGTGATTTGTGTGGTGCCGATATTTTTGCAGGCGGGAAGCAGATTATTCATACGTATCGGCAACAGGGCGCCCATCGGGATCTCATACGGATAGATCGGAACATAGAAGCTCCGCCGGGACTGCGTAGTCGCGTGCAAATCCAGCGGGTAGCTTCCCACTCCGACGCTGTCCTCGTAACGCTTGATGCCTTCGTCTTTCCGGTGAGCCTTGCTAACATCCTGCTCCGTAATGGTATATTTGGCTTTGATGCGCCGGGACTCCCGGATATATGGAGCCTTGGCCAACCCGTCATCCGTGCCGAGAATATCGCCCCTCAGCCTTAGACCCGGGTATCCCTTCCCGCCATCGGGCCGCGGCGCTTCGGTCTGAAGCCAATACAGCAGCGACAGGCTCAGTTGCCGCGCCCCCTCCAAATGCTTGCGCCTTTCCGCTTCGGTGACTTCAAAGATCATACCCAGGCCGTAGTCATTCTGCGCCCAGTTGATCAAAGAAATATCCCCTTCATAAAACCCGTCCGCAAAAAGGCTCCGATCGATGATTCGCCGATACGTCCACAACGGCATCCGCCCGCTATCATCCGGGAAAAAGGCGAACCGATCCGGCTCCCCGGACTGCGCCCCGCCGCCGACCTCCCAGCTGAGCTTGGGCAACTTCGACGATCCCGGAGAATACTCCCGCCAGAACTCAAAGGCGTCTGGCTTGGAAATAGTATAGTCTCCTCCGGGGATGTAATCCACCGCAAACACATGGGTGAATGACTGTACGTCGAAGGGCCGGGCTATCTCCAAGGCATGCGGTTCGCCCGTGTCCGCGATCGACTCCGCTCCGGTTACATACTCCGTCCCCGTCAGCGGGAGAAGATCTCCCAACTCCGTAGCATCGAGAAAATATTTGCCGTACAGGTGCCACGTCCCCGTCCCGTCCGTACTGCTGACCGTGACCGACCGAACCGTACTCCCTTCCGTCTCGGCAGCTACCGCGCGGACTTTGTATATAATAGAAAGTCTCCGATTGCTGATATAGGGAGCCAGCATGTCTTCCAGCACCCTGAGCGCTACCCGGGGCTCATGGCACAAGCGGCTCACCCACCCGTCTCCGGGATTCAGCAGCGGATCTTTCCGCGCTTTTTCAATCAATGGATAATGGCTGCGGTAATAATTCCGGACCCGTTCGCGAAAAGTCCGAAAAGTCGCAGTACAACCAAAGCTTTCGATCCACGGATGCTCGTCGGGGGGAACCGCCTGGCTCGTCAACTGACCGCCGATCCAATTCGTTTCTTCCGTCAGGATGACGGAATGCCCCATACTTGCGGCGGATAAAGCAGCCATACAGCCGCCCAGCCCCCCGCCAATCACGACAATATCGGCCTCTCTAATTTGGCTCAAAGACTAGTCCTCCTTTGATGGGGATTTCTCGTCAGTATATCTTATCGATTACCGCGCGCGCCGTCTTCTCCTTCATCCGCTTTGCCCGTTCGGAATCCCTTAAGGATAGCCCTTCGCACAGCAAATCAATGACGAACATCTGTGATATTTTTGCGCTCATCGAGCCGCCGTCCAGCGGAGACTCCTTCGCCGCGGTCAGCAGCACAATATCCGCAATCCCGGTAATCGGCGATTTCGCATAGTTCGTTACGGCTATAACGGCAGCCCCGTTGCTTTTCGCTTTCGCCAAAATGTCGTTGGTGTCCTTCGTACTGCCCGAGACGCTGAATCCGACAGCCACGTCCCCTTTCTCCAGCAGAACGGCGCTCATCGCCTGGATATGGCTGTCCGAGGCCACTTCCGACCGCCGTCCAATCCGCAGGAAGCGGTTCTTGGCGTCCAGCGCCGTGATCCCTGAGGAGCCGACGCCAAAAAACTGGATAAGCCGGGCTTTATCGAGCGTATCAATCGCCTGCTCCAAATGATTTCGGTCGATCAAGCTCAAACTTACCTGGAGAATGCGTACGGCATGGCTGCACAACCGCTCCACGAAATCTACTTCATGATCCTCTTGCCGAAATTCCTCCATTTTCTTTAAGGTTTGGCTTTGGGCGAGAGCCAGCCTGAATTCTTGATACCCCTTGAACCTGATTTTTCGGCAAAATCGGATGACCGTAGTTTCTCCAACGCCCGAAGCCTCCGCAAATTCGGTGATGGAGGAATACAGCACTTCGTTCGCATGCTCCAGTACGCGCAGGGCAACCTTTTGCTCCGCTTTGGTAAGAGAAGGGTAAAAGCTGTTGATTTCAGCCAATACGTCCATTTACCCTTAACTCCTTTCGGATGGCATCAAGTGCGTGCGGAGGCCTACCTCAAACATACGGCTCCACGGCATATAGACATCATCGATCACAATCCGATAAGCGTCGTCATTCAAATACCGGTCCACAAAACGGTTAAGCTCTTCCCGGATAATGCAGGAAACCTTCCCTCTCTGACCGTCAATCGAAAAATAGTCCATCCCCAGCTCCGGCAGCCGATTCTCTTTCACATGTTGTCTCACATAAGAGCAATAACCGGCGTCCTCGGTATATCTTAACGACAAAAAATCCAGATGCTCGGGCGTTTCGCCATATAAGTGAAACATCATCCCCTGAGCAATGCAGGTACCGAGCGTATTCGAACTGGTATTCCAACCCGCATAGCCCGCCAAGCGGAATAGCAGTCCTTTCTCGCGAAGCAGCCGAATCAATTGCAGATCCGAACCGTTGGCATAGGCGACATCGGCCACGATGCAAGGCTTGCGGGCTCGGCTGATCAAATAGTCGGCGCTTTCCACCAGTTCCACGAGGTTACGGTGCATCGGAACGTCCGCTCCCGGTTGGTGCTGCAATACGCTTTCCATCATGGTTTCTCCCGGAGAGTTAACCAGCAGCACCAGATCTGCCTCGGTCACAGAGGAGCAGAGCAGCCCCCCGGCAGCCAGAACCTGATACTTGACGCTCTCGAACAAGACGCGGTCCTCATAGAGCGGAATGACAAACGGTCCTTGCGCACTGGAGAACCTCGGGTAGATCTGCGGGCTGCACTGCCTGAACCGGTTCACCATTCGGGCGAGCAGGGTGCAGCCAACTTCATCGGCTCCCGGATACATATATACCTTCAAGCCTGCTCCCAAGCTCTCCATGTCCCTCCGGATCTCCAGTTGGTCCATCGTCGTCCAGCCGTAAGGGGCGGAGTCGTCTTGGGGAATGATCAGGAAATCGAGCATCCCTTCTTTCGCCAGCTCAACGGCCAACCGGTTCACCCGAACATTCGCGGCCCGCCGCCGCAAATAATCGTTCAGCACCGCTTCCGGCAATCGGAAGTTAATCTCCTCCAGTTCCTTTGTTTCCTCCTCGGTGGCAAGGCCCAGCTTCGCCCGATGGGTTATATAGCCCAACCTGAAAATATCCCGGCCCCACACCCCATAGTAGTCCGGCTCCTCATCGCTGCTGGAGTATTGAGGGCAGCGCATAACCAGATTGAGCGCATATAGCGTCAGCCCGGGACAGGCTGCTTTTAGTTCATGGACCCGCTGCAACCTTGCCCGGCATTCCTCATCGGTTAAATCATGAAGCCGGGAAGGAATGATCCCCCCATAGACCAGCGTATCGAGCGAAACGATCGCTCCGACAGCTCCTTTTGCCTCCTCCAGCAGCCATGTCCATATCCGCTCTGTATCCGCGGGAGACTTTTTGTTCCCCATCATTTCCGGAGGAGGCGTCACTACGCTAAACTCCGTAGCGGCAGCCAAAGCCTTGGGGAAATAGGCATTGCAAGGGCGCTCGTCTAATGGAATATAAACGATTTTCGTCGTCACTTTTTACCAGCTCCTGTCCGATCTCGTTAATTCCTAACCTTATCCTTTAATCGCTCCGGAGATCCCTTCGATGTAATAACGTTGGGTAAACAAAAAGACCAGGATGATCGGCAGGACCGAGATCATTGTACCCGCGGCGATCCAACCGAAATTGTAGGCAAATTGCCCGTTTAAATAGGTTAACGCAGCAGCCAGCGGATATTTCGACGGGTCATTCAGCACCACGATCGGCCATAAAAAATTGTTCCAGAAAGCCATCATCTCAAGCAGCGCGATGACTGCGAGCCCCGGTTTAACCAGCGGGAGGATCAACTGCCAGAAAATTCGAAATTCCGAAGCTCCGTCCATCTTTCCGGAATCCCGCATATCCGCCGGTACCGATAGGAACGTCTGCCGCATCAGAAAAATGTTGAACACGGACACCGCAGCCGGCAAAACCACTCCTATATAAGAATTGCTCAGCCGGAAAGCCTGAATGGTTAAGTAATGTACGATAATTGCCGTAGCGGAAGGAATAATCATAGTGGAAACCAGCAAGCCGAACACCAGATTTTTGCCCTTAAACCGCAACGCCGCGAGAGGGTAAGCCGTCATGCTCGATAGAATCAGGTTGGCCGCAATGCCGAGCGCGGTGATGATCACCGTGTTCCCGATGTATTTCGGGAAATCCATGAACCGCCAAACTTCTGTGTAATTTCTAAAATCCACAAAGGTCGGAAAGATGGCGGGCGGCATCGAGAATACATTTTTGCCGGGCATCACCGAAACGCTAAGCAGCCATAGAAAAGGCCCCATCATAAATAAAGCCAAAGCGAGGAGCAGAGTATAAATAATGAGATAACGCATCCCGGCGACCAACGCTTTAACGCTCTTCTTCGCATTCATCAGTAAGGATTGACGCCCCCTTTCCTGTTGATATAGAAGATTAAAACGCTCAGCAATCCGACGGCAAGACTAACAATCAGTCCCAGCGCGGTTGCGTAGCCGAAATTAAACTGCTCCAGGCCTTTTTGAAAAATGTAGACGCTGGAAGTAAGGGTCGCTGTACCGGGCCCCCCCTTCGTCAAAATATAGACCTCATCGAATACCCGGATGGCGGACATGAGAGAAATCAACGTGCAGAAAAGTATGTGCGGCTTCAAGAGGGGCAGGGTAATTTTATAAATCATCCTGGCCCTTCCGGCTCCGTCCACCCGGGCTGCCTCATAAAGCTCGTCGGGTATTCCTTGCAAGCCGGCCAGATACAGGATCATATAGTATCCGAGACCCTTCCACATCGTAATGAACATTAGTACATACAATGCCGTACTGCTGTCGGACAGCCAGGAGATTTGCTCGCTGATGATGCGGGTCTTGATCAGAAAATAATTAACGACCCCGTTATTGCTGAGCAACCAGCTCCAGATCAGAGCCACGGCCACCATGGAAGTCACGACAGGAATATAAAAAGCCGTTCGAAAAGCCTTGACCCCCGGAATCCGGCTGTTTACCAGGACGGCCATGAGAATCGATAAAATTTGAATCACCGGAACGATCATCACATACAGGAGCGAGTTCCATAAGGAAACAAGGAAGTTACGGTCACGCAGCGCCTCGGTAAAGTTGCTTAGTCCAATGAAGTGGGTGTCCGAAATGACGGAGTAATCGGTCAATGATAGCGGTATACCATAGAGGATTGGCCAAAAAACAAAGACTATGACGATGAGTAGGCCCGGCGTCATAAAAGCCCATGCTGTAAATGACTCCGAGCGGGTCCATTTCTTCATCCTTTTCCCTCCTGCCTGCCGGACTTGATGTAGTGTTGTTTACGCTACTTGCTCAGAATATCGTTGACTTCCTTTTCCACCGAATCCAGCGTCTTCTTCACGTCCTGCTGATTCAGCAAAATATTCTGAAGCCCTCTCGCCAATGCGGAGTTGATATCCGAAGCACTTGGCACGCCAACCATGAAGTCCATGGCTTTATCCAGACTTTGCGCGGAGGTGATTTTGGCCTCTGCTTCCAGCGAATTGTCCGACTCGGTGAAGAAGGGATCCCGTATGGACGCCTTGGTGGAAGGTAATGTATTGGCCTGCTTGGAAAAGGCTGTTTGATTGTCCGCATTGGTCACGAATAGGGCGAAATCCACAGCGGCTTCCGCATGAGCCGAAGCTTTGGGGACCACAACGTTCATGGAGTTGGAAAGCCGTAAATCCGCCTTCCCCGTAGGCAGCGGAACAGCTATCGTATTCTTGTATACTTCCGGTGCCGAGGTTTTCAAAAAATTGATAAAGGTGGGGCCGGCCAGTTCAAACGCAACCTGCTCGCCGGAATAATATTGGATTTGCTTATCGAACTTGGCGTCATCCTTCATTATCACTCCTTCCTCAATCAGTTGCTGGAGGCCTGCGATCATGGCCTCCGCCTCGGGAGTATTAAAGGCGGCTGCCGTCTTGTCTTCGTTCAAAAGCGGGATACCTTCGAGGGAGAATAGCTTGGAAATAAACTGGATGGCGTAGCCGCCTTTGCCTGTTTTCTCCTTGATTTGCCTGGCCCAATCGGCCAACTCTTCACGGGTCTTGGGAGGATTGGCGGGATCTAGCCCAGCCGCTTTGACCAGCTTCGTGTTCATGAACAAGACTTCGGTTCCCGTATACCAAGGCAAGGCGTATGCTTTGCCATCCACGACAGTCGAGTTGTAAATTCCAGCGAAATAAGCCCCCTTTGCTTCCGCTGAAATGTAATCCTCGAAGTTGACAAGGGCCCCTTTGCTTCCGATTTGGCTGGCGAATTCCGTGTTGAGGTTCACGACATCAGGACTTTTTTTGCTTGCGATGCTGGTCAGCAGCTTTTGAGAAATCGTATCGTAGGGATAATCCTGCCAAATAATTTTTACATTAGGATGTTCCTGTTCATAGCGGTTAATCAAGTCATTAAAAAAATCATTAAATGTGGGCTGCAGCGCGATTGTCCAGAATTGCAGCGTAACCTGCTCCTTGCTGTCCGTCTTGTTATTTGTCTCCGAGCTTGCAATATTGTTGACTGGACCCGAATTTGCGGACTTGGTTCCTCCGCACGCCCCCATCAAAACTAGAAGCATGAGTGCAATTAAGATTAAGCTAAAACGCCGAGCGGTCTTTTTCGCCATACACAACATCCTTTCCCTATGAAGTGGACCCCCGAACGGAGGACATCAGTGGTTACCGCATTAGTAGAATATTATGGAGATAATATCCACATTATTAATTGATTATGGAGAATATTTTCTGCAAGCGGATATCTACCCCCGGTTTTCGGACAAAAAAAAGCTGCCTCCCATAGGGAGACAGCTTCTTGAGGCTGAATCAGCCTTATTATTTGCTGATAGTAACAACAGCGCCGGATCCAACTGTACGTCCACCTTCACGGATGGAGAAGCGAGTTCCTTCTTCGATCGCGATTGGGTTGATCAGTTGAACGGTAACTTCGATGTTGTCGCCAGGCATAACCATTTCAGTACCTTCTGGCAGGTTGATAACACCTGTTACGTCAGTTGTACGGAAATAGAATTGAGGACGGTAGCCCGTGAAGAAAGGCTTATGACGTCCACCTTCTTCTTTAGTCAATACGTATACTTGAGCGGAGAACTCAGTATGCGGATTAACGGAAGCCGGCTTAGCCAATACTTGGCCGCGCTCGATTTCTTTACGGTCAACACCACGGAGCAATGCACCGATGTTGTCGCCCGCTTCAGCGGAATCCAGCAATTTACGGAACATTTCAACGCCCGTAACAACGGATTTCTTAGTTTCTTCGCGGATACCCACGATTTCGATTTCGTCTCCGACTTTAACCGTACCGCGTTCTACACGACCTGTAGCAACCGTACCACGGCCAGTGATCGAGAATACGTCCTCGACAGGCATCAGGAACGGTTTGTCCACTGGACGCTCTGGAAGCGGAATGTATTCATCGATGATTTCGAACATTTCAACGATTTTCTTAGCCCAGTCGCCTTCAGGGTTTTGAAGAGCTTCACGAGCGGAACCTTGGATGATTGGAGTGTCATCACCAGGGAATTCGTATTCGTTAAGCAGGTCGCGAACTTCCATTTCAACGAGTTCGATCAGTTCGGCATCTTCAACCATATCGCATTTGTTCAAGAATACGACGATGTAAGGAACGCCTACGTTACGGGACAACAGGATGTGCTCGCGAGTTTGCGGCATTGGGCCGTCAGCTGCGGATACAACCAGGATCGCGCCGTCCATTTGAGCTGCGCCGGTGATCATGTTTTTAACATAGTCGGCGTGCCCTGGGCAGTCAACGTGTGCGTAGTGGCGGTTGTTTGTTTCATACTCAACGTGTGCCGTCGAGATTGTGATACCGCGTTCGCGTTCTTCTGGAGCTTTGTCGATTTGGTCGAATGCTACAGCAGCACCGCCATATGTTTTGGACAATACAGTCGTGATGGCTGCAGTCAGAGTTGTTTTACCATGGTCGACGTGACCGATTGTACCGATGTTAACATGCGGTTTTGTACGTTCGTATTTAGCCTTTGCCATTTTAAACATTTCCTCCTTAAAATATGGATTGTTATGTTGGACTAACCAGGGAGCCCGTTCCCTTTCAGGCTCAAGGAGTTCCCCGGCTAGCAGGTACTGAATTTATTCTCCGCCTTTATTTTTGGACACGATTTCTTCGGCGATGGTTCTTGGAACTTCTTCATAGTGGGAGAGTTCCATCGAGAACACGCCGCGTCCTTGTGTACCGGAGCGAAGTGTTGTCGAGTAACCGAACATTTCGGAGAGAGGCACTTTCGCACGGATAATTTGCGCACCACCACGGGAATCCATACCTTCGATCCGTCCGCGGCGGGAGTTCAGCATACCCATAACGTCGCCCATGTACTCTTCAGGAACCGTTACTTCGACTTTCATGATTGGCTCGAGCAGAACAGCTTGACATTTGTCTTTAGCTGCCTTCAAAGCCATGGAACCGGCGATTTTAAACGCCATTTCACTGGAGTCGACGTCATGATAAGAACCGTCAACGATGGTTGCTTTAACGTCTACCAACGGGAAGCCCGCAAGGACACCATTCTTCATGGCTTCTTCAATACCTTGCTGAGCAGGCCCGATGTATTCTCTCGGAACGGAACCGCCGACGACCTTGCTGTCGAACTGGTTGCCGCTGCCTGGCTCCAGAGGTTCGAACTCAACCCATACGTGACCGTATTGACCACGACCACCGGATTGGCGAACGAATTTACCTTCTACGCGAGCCGGAGCTTTGAACGTTTCACGATAAGCAACTTGCGGCTTACCAACATTCGTCTCTACTTTGAATTCACGGCGCATACGGTCAATGATGATATCCAGGTGAAGCTCACCCATACCCGCAAGGATCGTTTGGCCAGTTTCTTCATTTGTATGAGCGCGAAGCGTAGGGTCTTCTTCCGTCAATTTACCGAGAGCAACGCCCATCTTGTCTTGGTCGGCCTTGGTTTTAGGCTCAACCGCGATTTCGATAACCGGATCAGGGAAGTTCATCGACTCGAGAATAACCGGGTTCTTCTCATCACACAGTGTATCACCTGTGCCCGTATCTTTCAAACCTACGGCAGCCGCGATATCCCCTGCATAAACTTCAGTGATTTCTTGACGGCTGTTCGCATGCATTTGCAGGATGCGTCCGATCCGTTCGCGTTTGCCTTTCGTTGCATTCAACACGTAAGAACCGGATTGCAAAACACCGGAGTATACGCGGAAGAACGTCAGCTTACCTACGTACGGGTCAGTCATGATTTTAAAGGCCAATGCCGCAAACGGCTCTTCGTCGGAAGAATGGCGTTCAACTTCGCTGCCGTCTTCCAGGTGACCTTGGATGCTCGGTACGTCAACCGGTGCAGGCAGGTAGTCGATAACAGCGTCCAGCATCAACTGAACCCCTTTGTTGCGGTAAGAAGAACCGCAGATAACCGGGAAGATTTTCACTTCGCAAACGCCTCTGCGCAGTGCGGCCTTCAGTTCTTCAACGGTGATTTCCTCGCCTTCGAGGTATTTCATCGTCAATTCTTCGTCCAGCTCGGCAACCTTCTCGATCAATTCCGCGCGGAGTTCCTCTACCTTATCGGCGAGATCCGCAGGAACTTCGGCTTCTTCGATGTTTTGACCCAAATCGTCTTTGTACATGAAGGCTTTCTTCTCGATAATGTCGATGATCCCGACAAAATCATTTTCCGCACCGATCGGCAGTTGGATAGCAACTGCGTTCGCTTGCAGACGATCGCGCATATCACTAACAACGTTCAGGTAGTCCGCACCGATGATATCCATTTTGTTTACATAAGCGATCCGAGGAACGCCATAACGGTCAGCCTGTCTCCAAACGGTTTCAGATTGTGGCTCAACGCCTTCTTTCGCACTGAAAACGCCTACTGCCCCGTCCAATACACGCAGGGAGCGTTCAACTTCAACAGTGAAGTCAACGTGTCCCGGGGTATCGATGATATTAACGCGGTGGCCCTTCCATTGAGCGGTCGTAGCAGCGGACGTAATCGTGATACCGCGCTCTTGCTCTTGTTCCATCCAGTCCATCGTAGCAGCACCTTCGTGAACTTCCCCGATTTTGTGCGTACGGCCTGTGTAGAACAAGATACGTTCCGTCGTGGTCGTTTTACCGGCGTCAATATGCGCCATGATCCCGATATTACGTGTATTTTTCAAGGAGAACTCTCTTGCCATGAATCTGTCTCCCTTCAAAATAGAAAGTTTATTAGATTAAACCGGATCCTACCAGCGGTAGTGTGCGAACGCTTTGTTCGCTTCGGCCATTTTGTGCGTATCTTCGCGTTTCTTCACGGAAGCGCCTGTGTTGTTCGATGCGTCGATAATCTCGGCAGCCAAACGTTCTTCCATCGTCTTCTCGCCGCGGTTGCGGGAGTAGTTTACGAGCCAACGTAATCCCAAGGATGTACGTCTTTCCGGTTTAACTTCGATAGGTACCTGGTAGTTGGCACCGCCGACACGGCGAGCTTTAACTTCCAGTACAGGCATGATGTTCTTCAGCGCGGCTTCAAACACTTCCATTGGGTCATTCCCCGTACGTTCTTGGATGAGGTTGAACGCGTTGTACAGAATGCTCTGAGCAACGCCGCGTTTACCGTCGAGCATGATGCGGTTGATCAGACGAGTAACGAGCTTGCTGTTATACACCGGATCTGGCAACACGTCTCTCTTTGTAACTGGACCTTTGCGTGGCATAGTTATCCCCCTTTCAGTATTAATCCAAACCTAGCGGTTCATTAAGTCACCTTGCGGTCAACTTAGGATTTTTTAGCTTTTGGACGCTTAGCGCCGTATTTCGAACGAGCTTGCATGCGGTTGTTCACACCAGCTGTGTCCAAGGCTCCGCGTACGATGTGATAACGTACACCCGGAAGGTCCTTAACCCGGCCGCCGCGAATCAAAACCACACTGTGCTCTTGCAGGTTGTGACCGATCCCTGGAATGTACGCCGTTACCTCTACGCGGTTCGTCAAGCGAACACGAGCATATTTACGAAGTGCGGAGTTCGGTTTCTTAGGAGTCATAGTACCCACACGAGTGCAGACACCGCGTTTTTGCGGAGAGCTCAAATCCGTTGCCTCACGCTTCAGGGCGTTGAAACCTCTTTGCAGTGCTGGCGATTTCGATTTGTACACTTTGTCTTGACGTCCTTTACGGACGAGTTGGTTAATTGTTGGCATGTTAGTTGCCACCCCCTTCCTCAAATTTTCCAAGCTTCTTACAAACCTTTTTTTAAGCCCACAGACCCAGGCGGTTCATAAAAGAACAAATGAAAAGTTTTTGCCGAAAGCTTCCCTTCAACAAAAACATTCCTATCAACTATTGTCTTACGATCGCAGCCATTGCCGCTCCGACATCAATCCCGCAAGCTTTGCCGAGATTGACCATCGTATCCACCATCGTTACCTTGACGGAACGTTGGTTGCACAGCGCAATGATCTTCGAAGTAAGGCGCGGATCTGCATCTTCAGCTACGTAAACCTCATCGGCTCGTCCCAATTCCACCATTCGCATGGTTTGCTTGGTGCCGATCTTGACATGAGCGTCCTGTAAACCTTTATCATTAGACATATCTACGTCCTCCAAAGAAACAGGGATATCCGTACTCACGCACTTTGATATATTAGCATTCCGAGTAGATGATGTCAAGCGATTGTTTTGAAGCTTGGAATAAATTATTCATATAACCGTTACAACCAACTGGCGGTAAAAGAAAGCAGCAGCGGTCTGCGCTCGAGCCAAAACCCGAACCGCCACCCGCTGCTGCATAACTTCTATTCTACAGATACCGGCTCCAGACTTTCTTCCGCGGTATCTTCGCCTTCCGGCTCTTCGAATTGAACGCTGCGGTAACGGTTCATGCCTGTACCCGCAGGGATCAATTTACCGATAATGACGTTCTCTTTCAGGCCGAGGAGTTTATCCACTTTGCCTTTGATCGCGGCATCGGTAAGCACCCGTGTCGTCTCCTGGAAGGAGGCGGCGGACAGGAAGGAATCCGTTTCGAGCGATGCCTTGGTGATCCCGAGCAGGACCGGTTTGGCCACGGCCGGCTCTTTGCCGGACAGGATCGCATCCTTGTTCGCAACTTCATATTCGTGCAGGTCAACGAAGGAACCCGGCAAGAGCGGCGTATCTCCGGCATCGACGATGCGAATCTTACGCAACATTTGTCTCACCATAACTTCGATGTGCTTGTCGTTGATTTCTACGCCCTGGTTCCGGTAAACGCGCTGAACTTCCTGAAGGATATAGTTCTGCACGCCGCGTATCCCCTTGATGCGCAAAATTTCTTTCGGGTCGATGGAACCGTCCGTGAGCTCGTCGCCCGCTTCGATTTCCTGCCCTTCGCTTACGCGCAGGCGGGAACCATAGGTAACGGAGTACACTTTCGTTTCCGCTTCGCCTTGTACCTCGATTTCGCGGCGGTCCTTGGCTTCGCGGATTTCCTTGATGACGCCGTCGATTTCACTGATCGTGGCTTGACCTTTCGGGTTCCGGGCTTCAAAGAGCTCCTGAATCCGCGGCAAACCTTGGGTGATATCGTCACCGGCTACGCCCCCGGTATGGAACGTACGCATGGTGAGCTGGGTTCCCGGTTCACCGATCGATTGCGCGGCGATAATGCCGACCGCTTCCCCGATTTCAACGTGCTTGCCTGTCGCCAAGTTGCGGCCGTAGCATTTTTTACATACGCCATGGCGGGCGCGGCAGCTCAGCACGGAACGGATTTGCAGCTTCTCGACACCGGCGTTGACGATTTCATGCGCCTTGTCGGAATCGATCAACTCGTTGCGGTGAATGATAATCTCACCCGTTTGCGGATGTTTGACGGTCTCAAACGAGTAACGTCCTTCAATCCGGTCATACAGGCCTTCGATGACCTCTTTGCCGTCCTGAATAACGCTGACCATGAAGCCTTTATCCGTACCGCAATCTTCCTCGCGAACGATAACGTCCTGGGCCACGTCGACCAGACGGCGGGTCAGGTAACCCGAGTCCGCGGTCCGGAGGGCGGTATCCGCCAGCCCCTTCCGCGCACCGTGCGTCGAAAGGAAGTACTCGAGGACTGTAAGGCCTTCGCGGAAGTTCGATTTGATCGGGAGTTCGATGATCCGACCCGACGGGTTGGCCATCAGCCCCCGCATACCGCCCAGCTGGGTAATCTGCGATTTATTACCCCGGGCTTTGGAGTCAACCATGAGCATGATGGAGTTGTAACGGTCCATCGACTTCATGAGCACATCGGTAATCCGGTCCTTCGCTTTGGACCAGATCTCGATAACGCGGTCATAGCGTTCTTCGTTAGTAATCAGACCGCGGCGGTATTGCGTCGTAATCACTTGTACCTTCTCATCGGATTCCTTCAGAATCGCCTGTTTCTCATCAGGTACGATAACGTCGGCCACAGCGATACTTACGCCCGCACGGGTCGAATAGGTAAACCCGGTTTGCTTGATCCGGTCAAGGATAACCGAAGTTTCGGTCGTATGATAGATCTCGAAGCAGCGGCCGATAATTTCGCCGAGGTATTCTTTACCTACGCCGCCCGCTTGCTTCGCCGCAAAAATTCGCTCTTTGATATCGGCGCCTTTTTCATAAATGAAGTAGTCTTCCGGCGTGCCTTGGAACAGGTTCGCTCTGGAAGGCTCATTAATGTAAGGGAAGCTTGCCGGGAAAATATCATTGAAGATAATCTTCCCTACCGTCGTGATGAGCAGCGCTTCTTGCTGTTTCTCGGTGAAGCTGGTCTTGCCGAGCGCTTTGACCGGAATCGCCACGCGGGCATGCAGAGCGGCCGTACCGCGTTGGTAAGCGGAGAAGGCCTCGTTGACCGAACCGAGAATCATGCCGGCACCTTTGGCTTCCTTGTTGTCCATCGTCAGGTAGTAAGATCCGAGGACCATATCCTGCGAAGGCGTTACAACCGGCTTGCCGTCTTTCGGGTTCAGGATGTTGCCGGAGGCCAGCATCAAGATGCGGGCTTCGGCCTGGGCCTCCGCCGACAACGGCACGTGCACGGCCATTTGGTCACCGTCAAAGTCGGCGTTGTACGCCGTACATACGAGCGGGTGAAGCCGGATCGCGCGGCCTTCCACGAGGATCGGCTCGAACGCTTGGATTCCGAGTCTGTGAAGCGTAGGGGCACGGTTCAGCAGAACCGGGTGCTCCTTAATCACTTCTTCGAGGACATCCCATACTTCCGGACTAACGCGTTCCACTTTCCGTTTCGCGCTCTTGATGTTGTGAGCCAGACCTTTGTTCACGAGCTCTTTCATCACGAACGGCTTGAACAGTTCCAGCGCCATTTCTTTCGGCAAACCGCATTGGTACATCTTCAGGTAAGGACCTACGACGATAACGGAACGACCGGAATAGTCAACCCGTTTTCCGAGGAGGTTCTGCCGGAAGCGGCCCTGTTTCCCTTTCAGCATGTGGCTGAGCGATTTCAATGGGCGGTTCCCCGGCCCGGTAACCGGACGGCCGCGGCGGCCGTTATCGATCAGAGCGTCAACGGCTTCTTGAAGCATCCGCTTCTCGTTTTGTACGATGATGTCCGGCGCGCCCAGATCAAGCAGGCGCTTCAGACGGTTGTTCCGGTTGATGACGCGGCGGTACAGATCGTTCAAGTCGGAGGTCGCAAAGCGGCCGCCGTCCAGCTGTACCATCGGACGAAGCTCCGGCGGAATGACCGGAAGCACGTCGAGAATCATCCATTCCGGCTCGTTGCCGGAACTTTTGAACGCCTCGATAACTTCCAGGCGCTTGATCGCACGGTTACGGCGTTGGCCTTGGGCCGTGCGCAGCTCTTCTTTCAAGAATTCCAGCTCTTTGTCGATATCGAGATCCTGAAGCAACTTCTTCACCGCTTCGGCACCCATGCCGGCTTGGAAGCCGTAGCCGTATTTCTCGCGGTAGCTGCGGTATTCTTTCTCGGACAGGAGCTGCTTTTTCTCCAGCGGAGTTTCCCCCGGATCCGTAACTACATAAGATGCAAAATAAATAATCTCTTCCAACGAACGCGGCGACATGTCGAGCGCCAGCCCCATCCGGCTTGGAATCCCTTTGAAATACCAAATGTGGGAAACCGGTGCGGCCAGTTCGATATGCCCCATCCGTTCGCGGCGCACTTTGGCTCTCGTCACTTCGACGCCGCAGCGGTCGCAGACAACGCCTTTGTAACGAACGCGTTTATACTTACCGCAATGACATTCCCAGTCTTTGGTCGGACCGAAGATTTTCTCGCAAAACAGCCCTTCCTTTTCCGGTTTCAGCGTACGGTAGTTGATCGTTTCCGGTTTCTTCACTTCTCCGCGGGACCAAGAACGAATTTTATCCGGGGAAGCGAGCCCGATTTTCATATACTCGAAGTTGTTGACGTCCAACAAGGAGCATCCCTCCTTAACCAAGTCCTGATATTGACATTTTCCGGCTATACATCATCTCTGGGCGGCGGCGAACCCGCCGCCAGGGATGCTTATTCCACTCCGACTTCCGCGCCTTCCAGGTTCAGACTCAGTTTGTCCCCGGACGCATCGTCTTCGTCGTCGATTTCCTTCATCTCGATCTCTTCTTCGTTCTCGGTGAGGATCTTTACGTCCATCCCCAAGCTTTGAAGCTCCTTGATCAAGACTTTAAACGACTCCGGCACACCAGGTTCTGGCACGTTCTCGCCCTTGACGATGGATTCGTAGGTTTTCACCCGGCCGACCACATCGTCCGACTTGACGGTCAAAATCTCTTGCAGCGTATAGGCGGCGCCGTAAGCTTCGAGCGCCCAAACTTCCATTTCCCCGAAACGCTGTCCGCCGAACTGCGCTTTACCGCCGAGAGGCTGCTGCGTAACGAGCGAGTAAGGACCCGTGGAACGGGCATGGATTTTATCGTCAACCATGTGCGCCAGCTTGATCATATGCATGACGCCGACGGTGACTTCACGTTCGAACTGTTCGCCAGTTCTACCGTCGTACAGGATGGTTTTACCGTTGCGTTGCATGCCGGCCTCTTCCATCGTGTCGAAAACGTCGTACTCGTTCGCACCGTCGAATACCGGCGTCGCCACGTGGATACCGAGCTTCAGCGCGGCCATACCCAGGTGGATTTCCAGCACCTGACCGATGTTCATCCGCGAAGGAACGCCGAGCGGGTTCAATACGACTTGAACAGGCGTGCCATCCGGCATGAACGGCATATCTTCTTCCGGTAAAATACGGGCCACGACCCCTTTATTACCGTGACGTCCGGCCATCTTGTCGCCTTCAGATATTTTACGTTTTTGGGCAATATATACCCGAACGAGTTGATTTACGCCCGGCGGCAATTCGTCGCCGTTCTCGCGGGTAAAGACCTTCACGTCCACGACGATCCCGTCAGTACCGTGAGGCACGCGCAGCGAAGTATCGCGCACTTCGCGTGCTTTCTCCCCGAAGATCGCATGAAGGAGCCGCTCTTCCGCAGTCAATTCGGTGACGCCCTTCGGCGTTACCTTACCGACAAGGATGTCCCCTGCGCCGATTTCCGCACCGACACGGATAATGCCGCGCTCGTCAAGATTGCGGAGCGCCTCTTCCCCGACGTTCGGAATATCGCGGGTAATTTCTTCCGGCCCGAGCTTCGTATCGCGGGCTTCGGATTCATATTCCTCGATGTGAATCGAAGTATAAACATCCTCTTTCACGAGCTTTTCGCTAAGAAGGATCGCATCCTCGTAGTTATAGCCTTCCCAAGTCATGAACGCAACGACCACGTTGCGGCCAAGCGCCAATTCGCCCATTTCGGTGGACGGCCCGTCCGCGAGGATATCGCCCTTCTTGATGATATCGCCGCGTTTCACAATCGGACGCTGGTTGATGCATGTTCCTTGGTTCGAACGCATAAATTTGTGTAATTTATATTTAACAAGATCGCCCTTCACTTCCTTGCCGTCCACCGTCTCGATCCGGCGAAGCCAGATTTCGTTGGCGGCCGACCGCTCGATAACCCCGTCGTATTTCGAAACGATACATACGCCGGAGTCTTTGGCCGATTTATGCTCCATCCCGGTCCCGACGAGCGGAGCCTTAGGAATCAGAAGCGGAACCGCCTGACGCTGCATGTTCGAACCCATCAGGGCACGGTTGGAGTCATCGTTTTCCAGGAACGGAATCAACGCGGTAGCGACGGATACCACCTGTTTTGGCGATACGTCCATGTAGTCAACACGATCGCTCGGCATCGTCAAAATGTTGTCGGACTGCTTATTGTAACGAACGATAACATTCGCGTCGCGGAACGTATTGTCCTCATTGAGGACCGCGTTCGCCTGGGCGATGATGTAGTTATCTTCCTCGTCCGCGGTCAGATAAGCGATTTGATCGGTAACTTTGCTGGTGTTCGGATCGACCCAACGATAAGGCGCTTCGATGAAGCCATATTCGTTGATCCGTGCGAACGTCGACAAGGAGTTGATCAAACCGATGTTCGGACCTTCCGGCGTCTCGATCGGACACATCCGGCCATAGTGGGAGTGATGGACGTCACGCACTTCAAAGCCCGCGCGTTCCCGCGTCAAACCACCAGGTCCGAGTGCGGACAGACGGCGTTTATGCGTAAGTTCCGCAAGCGGGTTTGTTTGGTCCATGAACTGGGACAACTGGGAGCTGCCGAAGAACTCTTTAATCGAAGCGATCACGGGACGAATATTGATCAAAGCCTGCGGCGTGATCACGTTCGCATCCTGAATCGACATTCTCTCGCGCACAACACGTTCCATCCGGGACAAACCGATACGGAACTGGTTCTGCAGTAATTCGCCTACGGAACGCAGTCTGCGGTTACCCAAGTGGTCGATATCGTCCGTGCTGCCGATGCCGTGGAGCAGGTTCAGGAAGTAGCTGATCGACGAGATAATATCGGCAGGCGTAATATGCTTCACCGATTTATCGATGTTGCGGTTCGCGATCACCTTCACCACTTTGCCGTCCTCGATCGGCGAGAAGATATCGATCGTTTGCAGCGGCACGTCGTTGGCATCCAAAACGCCGCCGGCGACATGGTAGTTTTTAAATCCTATCGAGTTCTCCAGGTACGGAAGAATTTGATCCAACAGACGACGGTCTACCATTTGGCCGGCTTCGGCGATAATTTCACCGGTATTCGTGTCGATCAAAGATTCCGCCAGACGCTGGTTGAACAGACGGTTCTTGATGTGCAGCTTCTTGTTGATTTTATAACGTCCGACATTAGCCAGATCATAGCGCTTCGGATCAAAGAAGCGGGCTACCAGCAAGCTCTTGGCGTTTTCAAGCGTCGGCGGCTCGCCCGGACGAAGACGCTCGTAGATCTCGATGAGGGCCTTTTCCGTAGAATCCGTGTTATCCTTATCAAGCGTGTTGCGAATATATTCATCGTTCCCGAGAAGATCCAGAATCTCGGCATCCGTGCCGAAACCGAGCGCGCGAAGCAGCACGGTCACAGGAATTTTACGGGTACGGTCGATCCGAACGTAGATAATGTCCTTCGCATCCGTCTCCAATTCCAGCCATGCGCCACGGTTCGGAATCACAGTAGCGGTATAGGTCTTCTTACCGTTCTTATCTACTTTAGTGCTGAAATAGACGCTAGGAGAGCGAACCAACTGGCTGACAATAACCCGTTCCGCACCATTAATAATGAAGGTGCCGGTTTCCGTCATCAGCGGGAAATCCCCCATGAAAACTTCCTGCTCTTTGACTTCGCCGGTTTCTTTATTAATGAGCCGGACTTTTACCCGAAGCGGCGCAGCATACGTGACATCGCGTTCCTTCGCGTCGTCTACCGTATACTTCGGTTCCCCGAGACTGTAATCGATAAATTCCAACACCAGATTTCCGGTGAAATCCTGAATCGGCGAAATATCTTGGAACATCTCCCGAAGGCCTTCTTCCAAGAACCAATCATAGGATTTCTGTTGGATTTCGATCAGGTTCGGAACTTCGAGTACCTCGTTAATTCGTGCATAACTTCGCCGAGTGCGTCGACCATATTGAACAAGATGTCCTGCCAACTTATACTCACCCCTCATGTCTACTCACTTAAAAATTTATTGCGAACCCGTGTTTGTGCCCTTATAATAGGACCATACGGATTCATCTACACAAATAAAGAAAAGCCCTTATCGAATGCTTTCGAAAAAAGAGCATCATTATCCGTGCCATTTCCAGCCTGATGTCCCCCGTATTCAGTAGATTTACCCGAAATGTACATATTATACGTGAAGCGATGTGATTTTATACATCGCCTGCGTAAAACATTCTATTCCGTTAAGCAAAGCCACAGAGGGCATCCTAATACTGACATTTTATAATAATAACACAACGGACTCTGCAAGTCAAACCCTATTTTGCCGCCTTGTAGATGCGGTAACCCTTATCCTTCGTAACTTCCTCCACCTGACGAAACAATGTCTCGAGCTTCTGCTTTGCCGACGGCGCCCCTTGCTTCTTCTGAATTACAATCCACAATTCGCCACCATCCCTTAATCTTGCAAATGCTCCTTCAAAAATAGCATGGACCGTTTCCTTTCCTGCCCGAATCGGTGGATTGGTCAATACCACATCGAATTCCCGTTCACCCAGCGCCGCAAACAAATCGCTTTGCAGCACGGTAACGTTGGCAATCCGGTTCGCCGCCGCATTCTCCCGTGCCAATTCCACGGCCCTGCTGTTGACGTCGATCATCGTGACATGGCCCTGACTCGCCAGTCTGGCTGCCGCCAGCCCGATCGGTCCGTAACCGCAACCAACATCCAGCACTTCGGCCTGCTCCGGTATATCCATCGCTTCAATTAACGTGCGGCTCCCGAAATCAACGCCTCCTTTGGCAAAAACACCGGCATCGCTCGTAAAGCGAAAGGAATGTCCGCGCAACGTAGTATCCCACGTTTTTCGGTTATGTGCCGCAGTAGGTTCATTCGTGTAATAGTGATCAGGCATCGTCCAAGAACTACCTCCGTTAAACGCTATTAAAATGCTTTTGAGACTGGGGATCCCTTGCAATCTATCTCAAATCCGGATCCGTGAGCAAAAGAGCACCAGGCCCAAAAACTAAAACTTCATTCGACTTGCCCCAGGGTTAAAAGAAACCCCTTGAATCATATTCAAGGGGTTTGCTTTTTAAAGAAAAGTGATTACTTCACTTCTACAGTTGCGCCTGCTTCTTCCAATTTTGCTTTGACGGAATCGGCTTCTTCTTTGCCTACTTTTTCTTTCAACGGTTTTGGTGCGTTGTCAACCAGGTCTTTGGCTTCTTTCAAGCCGAGGCCAGTGATTTCACGAACCACTTTGATAACGTTGATTTTGGATGCGCCTGCGTTAGTCAGGATTACGTCGAATTCAGTTTGCTCAGCCGCTTCAGTTGCGCCGCCGCCGCCACCAGCTACAACTACAGGAGCTGCAGCAGTTACGCCGAATTCTTCTTCAATTGCTTTAACCAGGTCGTTCAGTTCAAGAACGGTCATGCCTTTAATTGCTTCCAAGATTTGTTCTTTACTCATGATAGAACCTCCATTATTTGAATTTTATTGTTTTAAATGACCTCTTTGAAGAAAGTCTTACGCGCTTGCGCTGCCTTCTTCTTTCTCTGCAACGGCTTTGACAGCCAAAGCAAAGTTGCGAACCGGAGCTTGAAGCACGCTGAGGAGCATCGAAAGGAGACCTTCGCGGGAAGGAAGATCCGCCAGCGCTTTGATTTGGTCCACGCCTACAACGCGACCTTCAACCACGCCACCTTTTACTTTCAACGCTTCGTTCTTCTTCGCGAAATCGCTCAGAATTTTAGCTGGAGCTACTGCATCTTCCGTACTGAACGCGATTGCCGTAGGACCCGTCAATACTTCGTCCAGTTCAGTCAGTTCAGCAGCCGCCGTAGCACGACGAACGAGCGTGTTCTTCAGCACTTGGAACTCGATACCAGCTTCACGAAGCTGTTTGCGCAATTCCGTAACTTGTGCAACGTTCAGACCGCGATAGTCCGCTACTACAGTTGTCGCGCTTTCGCGCAATTTCGCAGTTACGGCATCAACGGCTTCTTGTTTTGCTTGAATCACTTTTGCGTTTGCCAACCTGTACACCTCCTGATAGATTTACTCGGCTCTCTTCATATCCATGAAAAAAGCCTCCGTAGAATCACGAAGGCCTGATGAATCATCAACTACAGAAAAACTGCAGTACACTGATATTCTATCACAACACCTCGGTAGGAAATTAAGCCTCTTTGGCACCTACTGTCTACGGTAAGCATATTCGAATTTTATTGTTCGCTGAGGAAACAACTCGTTTAGTTTACCAGGAGATCAACTTCAAGTCAATCTCTTTTCCCGTCGTAGCGAGCGGTATTATCTGTAAACGGCTGTATTCACGCGAGCGCTAGGGCCCATCGTCGAAGAAATCGCGATGTTCTTCAAGTATACCCCTTTGGCAGCAGCCGGTTTAGCCCGGTTCAATGCGTCGACGAGAGCTTTCAGGTTCTCGTTCAACTGCTCGGCAGTAAAGGAAACCTTGCCGATCGGCGCATGGATTTGACCTGCTTTATCCAGACGGTACTCGATTTTACCCGCTTTGATTTCTTGAACGGCCTTGGCTACGTCAAACGTAACCGTACCTGCTTTAGGGTTAGGCATGAGGCCTTTACCGCCGAGCAGACGACCCAATTTACCAACTTCGCTCATCATGTCCGGAGTCGCTACGCAGACGTCGAACTCGAACCAACCCTGTTGGATTTTGTTGATCATATCTTGATCGCCGACGTAGTCAGCACCGGCAGCTTCCGCTTCCTTAGCTTTTTCGCCTTTGGCGAATACCAGAACGCGTTGTGTTTTACCCGTGCCATGAGGCAGGACAACGACACCGCGAACGGCTTGGTCTTGTTTACGAGGGTCAACGCCCAAACGAACTGCAGCTTCAACGGTTTCGTCGAATTTCGCAGTCGCTGCCTTCTTCACCAGTTCAACGGCTTCGGAAGGCTCATATGTCGCTTCGCTGTCGATCAGCTTAGCGGCTTCCAGGTATTTCTTACCGTGTTTAGCCATGAAATTGTTCCTCCTTTGTGGTATTAGCGGAATATCCTCCCACTGGTCTTTAATTAACTTGTTCGCTAAGCGAATAACAAATTAATTAAAGGCAACTTCCGTTGCAAATGTCTTGATGTTTTTCTAGGATGTTCTGCAACTACTTCATTGCTTGTACGCCCCAAGAATTAGTCTTGGATCGTGATGCCCATGCTGCGGGCTGTACCTTCGACCATACGCATTGCCGATTCAACGGAAGCCGCGTTCAGGTCAGGCATTTTTTGCTCCGCGATTTGACGAACGACGTCGCGCTTCACGGTAGCCACTTTCTTCTTGTTCGGTTCGCCGGAACCCTTCTCGATCTTCGCAGCAACGCGAAGCAGAACGGCTGCCGGAGGAGTTTTGGTGATGAAAGTAAAAGAACGGTCTTCAAACACCGAAAGTTCAACCGGAATGATCAAACCTGCTTGATCGGCAGTACGAGCGTTGAATTCTTTACAGAATGCCATGATGTTGACACCCGCTTGACCCAAAGCCGGACCTACCGGAGGCGCAGGATTCGCTTTCCCTGCAGGAATTTGCAGTTTTACCACTTTGATAACCTTTTTCGCCATGTAAAACACCTCCTTGCCCTAATGGTGGTAGACGGAGCTTGGCTCCTCCCACATAGAAACCCTAAGAAACCTATATCTTTTCCACCTGAGTGTAGTCCAACTCAAGCGGGGTTTCTCGTCCAAACATGTTGACGTGAACCTTAAGCTTGCTTTTGTCGACCAGAATCTCTTCAATCGACCCGACAAAATTGGCAAACGGACCAACCTTGATGCGTACGGATTCTTTCAGATCGAACTCGATAACTGGCTTCGGTTCTTCCATGCCCATATGCTGCAAAATCTGTTCCACTTCTTCAGGGAGCAGAGGCGTAGGCTTGGATCCCGAACCCGTAGAGCCGACAAATCCGGTGACGCCCGGTGTGTTGCGAACAACATACCAAGAATCGTCGGTCTGGATCATCTCAACCAAGACATATCCCGGGTAAACTTTGCGCATGACGGTTTTCTTCTTGCCGTCTTTGTTCACCACTTCTTCTTCCATCGGAACAAGAACCCGAAATATCTTGTCTTCCATGCCCATGGACTCGACACGCTTCTCCAAATTGGCTTTGACTTTGTTCTCATACCCGGAATAGGTATGAACTACATACCATCTCTTCTCCATATCAAGCCACCTATGGACCCTTCTTAAATTATCGCTTCGATCACAGCAGAGATGCCGATATCAAGAACCCAAAAATAAATCGCGACAGCCACAATTGTACCCAGCACAATCAGCGTATAATTGGTCAGCTCTTTACGATTAGGCCAGCGAACCTTTTTAAGCTCAGCCCAGCTTTCAGAGAAAAAAGAGAACAACGACTTGAAACTACGTTTCATCCGCGACTACACCTCCAAAGACTATCTGGTTTCGCGATGAGGAACTTGCTCGTTACAAAACTTGCAAAATTTCTTCATCTCCATGCGGTCGGGGTGGTTACGCTTGTTTTTCGTTGTCGTGTAGTTTCTTTGTTTGCAATTCGTACAAGCCAACGTAATAATTACCCGCATGATGTGCACCTCCCGAAGACATTTCTTTTATGAGAAAGTCTCATGAATTGACCTGAAATTCAAAAAAGCGCAAATTTAGGCCTACCTAAAACACTTTATCACATGCCAATACCCGTGTCAACGAGCCAAACAAGCTTCCGACATCGTAAAATTGAGGTAATTCGCCGAGGGCCCCGAGTCAAAAATGGATCGCCAGGAAAGTGCTGGAATCGAATGCGTACTTGTTCCAGTATTGCTCAACTTCTCGGAGGATAAACTTCCTTCCCGTTACAAATGAAAGAGTTCCTCAATAAAAGCAAAAAAGGACGACCTTAAGTCCTCGTCCCTTGTTTCCGCGGAATAGCTTATAAAAAGATAAAGATAATGATTTCAAATTCCACCGTCACGCACTTCTAGATAACGTTCAAGCTTCCGTTTCACTCGCTGCAGCGCATTATCAATAGATTTGACGTGCCGCTTCAGATCGACCGCGATCTCCTGATACGAACGTCCGTCCAGATAAAGCATCAGCACCTTACGTTCCAGATCGCTTAGAATCTCGGACATTTTGTCTTCGAGACCGGTAAATTCCTCCTGGTTGATAATGAGCTCTTCGGGATCGCAAACCCGGGAACCGCAGATGACATCCAGCAGCGTTCGGTCGGAATCCTCATCATAAATCGGCTTGTCCAAAGAAACGTAGGAGTTCAGCGGAATATGCTTCTGCCGCGTCGCCGTCTTGATCGCTGTAATAATCTGCCGTGTGATGCAGAGCTCGGCGAATGCCTTGAACGAAGCCAGCTTGTCTCCCCGAAAATCCCGGATTGATTTATAAAGACCGATCATGCCTTCCTGGATAATATCCTCACGGTCAGCACCAATCAGGAAATAGGATCTAGCTTTGGCACGCACAAAACTGCGGTACTTGTTGATCAAGTACTCCAGAGCTTCACTGTCGCCGTTACGCACGGCTTCGACAATGTCTTCGTCATTCAGAACCTCATAGTCGAATCTAACCCATGTCTCGAGGTTGACACTCACCACAAATCCCTCCGGCTGCAACGCACGGTGCCCCGTCACTCAGTCAAGTAATACGAACAGTATATATGATGCCGCACATGAGCGTCAACAAAAAAAGTACCAAAAGATGTAAAGTCGAACTTTGTCAAGGGCATTTAGGAGGAATCCGACAGATTTCTCGCCTATTCCCTTCGCCATCTTTCGAACATCTGGCGCAGCTCGGGGCTTAATTTTCCATCCAGCGTGTTGCGGGCGGTATTGCTGCTGCGCTCCGTCAATTTCGTCTGAATCTCTTTCTCGCTTTGTTCGACCTGTGTCAATAGTTCCCTGGCCGAAATTCGTAGAGCCCCCTGCCCAAAAATCACGTGCTGCTCCACCATATCGCTAGTGGCCACATAAATTTGCCGGCGCCGGTGCCAAAGCTCACCCACCAGCCGCTCGATGCATTCGTCCGCCGTCTCCTTCTCTTTGGTGTAATAGATATCGATTTTGTATTGAGCGAACGATTTTCCGAGGCCGGGTACCCGGTAGGCATCGAAAACCACAATCACCTTTCTCCCCGAAAAGGCCTGGTAATCGGCGAGCCTCGCCAGCAGGCGGTTTCTGGCCTCCTCCAAATCATTTTTGGACAAAGCGGCCAGCTCCGTCCACCCGCCGATCATGTTGTACCCGTCCACCAGAAGAACGTCGCGCATATCGCGCATAAATGTCTATCCCTGTGCCCGGCGTCTGCGCAGCACTTCATACATCACAACGCCCGCGGCGACCGAGGCGTTCAGGGAATTCAGCCTTCCGTTCATCGGAAGTTTCAGCAGCACGTCGCAATTTTCGCGAACCAACCGGCCCATCCCCTGGTTTTCGTTTCCGATGACCACCGCCACCGAACCGGTCAAAATATCGCCGCCGCCATAGATCTCATCCTTGGCCGCGACATCGGTACCCACGATCCAAACCCCGGCCTCTTTCAGCTGTTCCATCGTCTGCACCAGATTGGTCACCCGGGCCACCGGGACGTATTCGACGGCCCCGGCGGATGTTTTGGAGACGGTAGCCGTCACGGCCGCCGAACGCCGCTTGGGAATGATCACACCGTGTACCCCGGTACATTCCGCTGTCCGCAAAATCGAGCCCAAGTTATGCGGGTCCTCGATTTCGTCCAGAATCAGCAAAAACGGCGGTTCCCCTTGCTCGACGGCTCTCGACAGAAGTTCCTCCACTTCGACATAGGCATAAGGGGCCGCCTGGGCCACCACGCCCTGATGCTGCATGCCCGGCGCCATTTGATCGAGCTTCCGCTTGTCCACAAACTGGACGACGATGCCGCGGTTCTTGGCTTCGGCCAGAATCGGCTGGGTCAAATGCTTCTGTGCGCCTTCAGCCACCCAAATTTTGTTGATTGTTCGCCCGGCCTTCAGCGCTTCAAGCAGCGAATGCTTGCCGGCGATCCATTCCTGGTCCTCCATACGTATCCTCCTGTAAAAAAATATATGTTAACGTTCAAGCCTGGTCCTGTTCATGCTTGGCAAAGCCCTGGGCAAGCAAATCCCGCATGCGGTCATGCGCCCCCGTATAGTACAGATACCCGATCAGGCATTCCAACGCGGTCGCATGACGGTAGTCCTGCACGTTCGCGTTTTTGGGAACGGTGCCGGATTTGGCGTTGCGGCCCTGCCGGACAACGTCCTTTTCCCCCTCGGTCAGCTGCGGCTCCAGCAGGGCCAGCAGCTTGGCCTGGGCCTTGGCGGAGACGTACTTGGTCGACTGCCCGTGCAGGTGGTGAGGCCGGAGATTCGGCCGGGCCATCACATGCTGGCGGACGGCGACCTCGTAGACGGCGTCGCCGATATAGGCCAGCGCGAGCGGCGGCAGCAGCCGGGCCGGCCTGGCCGGCGGCTCCGGGAACCAGAGCGCCGCGGGCTCGGGCGCCGGCGGCACGGCCGGGCTCGGCGCGCCCGGGACGGCAGCGGCGGGCAGCTCCGGGCCGCCGCCGGTTGTTCCCGGGCCCGTCATTTGCGCCGCCATCTCATGCCCTGCGGCGTATCCTCGAGCAGGATGCCCTGCTCCTGCAGCAGATCGCGGATTTCGTCGGCCCGGGCCCAATTCTTGCTCTTGCGCGCTTCCGCCCGCTCCGCGATCAGCGCTTCGATATCCTCGTCGAGCAGCTCCCGCTCCGCTTCCGCGGCGATTCGCAGCACGCCGTTCATCTCCGCGAACAGTTTATGCGCCGCCTCCAGGTCGGCGCGTGACACCTCTTGGCGCTGCAGCAGGCCGTTGACCTCGCTTACCCATTCGAACACCGCCGTAATCGCGTCCGGCGTGTTGAAATCGTCCTGCATCCTGGCGTGGAAAGCCAGCCAGATTTCGCGCAGCTTCCGCTCCCATTCCGGAGTGACCTCACCGCCATCCGGCGCATCCGCGGATTCCTCCAACCTGTAGCGCAAGTTGCTCGCGGCGTTCGCGATCCGCTCTACCCCTCGTTCGGCCTGGAGCATCGCTTCCTCCGAAAAATTCAACTGGTTCCGGTAATGGGTCGACAGCATGAAGTAGCGGATGGCTACACTGTTGTAACGCTGGAGAAGGTCCTTGACCAGGATGCCGTTGCCGAGCGACTTCGACATTTTTTCCCCGCCGATGTTAACATACCCGTTATGCATCCAATAGCTGGCCAGAGGCTTGCCGGTCAACGACTCGGATTGGGCCACCTCGCACTCATGGTGCGGGAATTGCAAATCCTGTCCGCCGCCGTGGATATCCATCGTTTCGCCAAGATGGTGGCGCGCCATCGCCGAGCACTCGATATGCCAACCCGGCCGGCCTTTGCCCCAAGGGCTGTCCCAATGGATTTCCCCCGGTTTCGCGGCTTTCCAGAGCACGAAGTCCTCCGGATTTTCTTTGCGTTCGTCCACCTCGATGCGGATGCCGAACTGCAGTTCCTCGATATTTTGACCCGAGAGCTTGCCGTAGCCCGCGAATTTTTTGGTGCGGAAAAAGACGTCCCCGCCGCTCTCATAAGCATATCCTTTGCTTTCCAGCTCGCGGATAAACGCGATGATGAGCTCCATGTTCTCCGTCACCCGGGGGTTGGCCGTCGCTTTGGGGATGCCCAGCCCCTCCAGGTCTTTATAATAGGCGTCGATAAACATCGAAGCGACCTCGGGTACAGTCATCTTCATCTCTTCGGCTTTGCGAATCAGCTTATCATCCACGTCCGTAAAATTGACAACGTAGTTGACCTCATAGTTTTGATTTTCCAAATAGTTACGAACGACGTCGAAAAAAATCACCGGCCGCGCATTCCCGATATGGATATACCCGTATACGGTCGGCCCGCACACATAAATGGAAGCCTTTCCTGGCTCCCGCGGGACAAAATTCTCCTTCATTCGCGTCAGCGTGTTATAGATTTGCAGCGCCATAGCAATGTTCCTTTCCGCTAAAAAGTTCTATTATTATTGTACCCTTGATTCCCTGCCGTCATGGTCGTTCTTTCGGGAAACGTTATGCGTGAATCTATTTTGTCATTTTTTCTCCAGCACTTCCGGCCGGGTCTTGTTCCCCTGTTGAGGATGTTCCCCTTGTTGATCTTGCTTTATCTGCCGCTCGTTCAGCTCAGGCTGCTCAGATCGCTCATGTCGCTCCTGCTGTTCTTGCCGCTCTCCCCTCAAGCGCTCCACTTCACTTTGCAGCCGCTCAATCTCCTGCTGAAGCGAGCGCAGCGCATCGACAACCGGATCCGGCAGCTGGTGGCTGAGGCGATCCAGACGTTTGCCGCCCTGACGGACCACTTTTCCCGGGATGCCGACTACTGTGCTTCCGGAGGGAACTTCTTTCAAAACAACCGAATTTGCCCCGATGTTGCTTTGATCCCCCACCGTGAAAGAGCCCAAAATCTTCGCTCCGGACCCGATAACAACGTTGTTGCCGATGGTCGGATGGCGTTTGCCCTTCTCTTTGCCGCTCCCGCCCAATGTAACGCCTTGATAGATCACCACATCATCGCCGATTTCACAGGTCTCCCCGATCACCACACCCATCCCGTGGTCGATGAACAGCCGGTTCCCGATCCGGGCGCCCGGGTGGATTTCGATTCCGGTGAAAAAACGGCTGACCTGGGAGACAATGCGGGCCAGCGTAAACCACCGCCTGCGGTAAAAGGCATGGGCAATCCGGTGGCTCCAGATGGCGTGCAGGCCGGAGTAAGTGAACACGACTTCAAACCAGCTTCTGGCCGCGGGATCGTTTTCGAAAACCGCCTGGATATCGGATTTCATTCTTTTAAACATAAGCGTTCCCCCTCTTTCTGCTTACGTCTCTCACGGTAAGTTGGATTAAGAAACCGCCTAATCCGCCAAAGCTACTGCGAACATCCGTCGTTCGGTGAGCTTGGAGCTCTGATCGAGCTTGGCACATTTAACATCCAGCAGGCGCAGCGGACATCGCTCCAGCTCACCCATGCCGATCACCCGTCCGCCTTATCAAGTTACTCCAACTAACTAATCGCCTCACTCCTGCTTACTCCCCGCCATTGGAGATTTCCGCGCAACTGTGGCACGAGTGCATAAAACATTAACGGGAAAACCTCCCGTTAATTCGGCTCTTTTCGCCTTCTGGGGTCAATTTAGCGGGAATTTCTCCCGCTAATTTCAACAATATGGGGAGATCGAGCCTCTGCCGCGGAAATTAGCGTGAGGTTTTCCTGCTAATTGATAGCCGCAGGCGATACGGCCTAGTTTAGCTGGAGGTTTTCCTGTTAATTTTCGGACGCGGCCACTCGCTCAAATTTAGCTTGAGGCTTCCTCGTTAAAGTTCCGTTTCCGGGCGATCGAGCATTGGCTGCGGTATTTCTCCGCCGCACGCCGCACTATGAAAAAAAGCGCCCCTGCAGCTTTCGCTGCAGAGACGCCGATTAATGTGCGTGGTTCCACTCTGCTTCGGATAGACGGTTGGGCCGGGGGCCTCCTGCTTGGATCGAGCTGCTTGAAATATGCCGCGGATCCGCCTGCATCGGCCTGGATTCGCCGACAACACGCCGACATCCGTCCGCGATCTGCCGATCTGCCCGGCATGGCCGAGCGCAGCTTCCCGATTCTATCCCTCATCGCGTCCTTAACGCGGACAATACGGCAGCTTCTACCCGCACCAAATGGTTAGGCGCGCTCGACGCTGCGGCTCCCGGGTGCATTTCCGCCGCGCGTATTGGGATAACTCTCAGCCTCCGCCGCGCTTAAAACGCGGCTTTCGGTTACCCTCTCTGGTCAATACGTACGCGATGCGTACTTCTCCCGATCCTTGCCGTTGCCTATATCTTACCTGATTGTCTGCAAAACTGACAATAAAGATTTCATGTTAAGCGCCACGGATTTGCGACTTCAGCCGGTCGATCACACGGTCGCGGCCTAGCAAATAGATCGTCTGATTCAAATCGCGGCCATGCGTTTGGCCGGTCAATGCCACACGGATCGGCATAAAGAGCCCTTTGCCTTTGGCGCCGGTTTCTTTCTGCACTTCTTTGATCCAAACGGCGATCTGCTCCGGCTTAAACTCGGCGGAGGAGGAAGCCTCCACCTTGCCCAGGAAAGCGCTCATGACTCCCGGCACCTGCGGCTCCGCCAGTACGGCGGCCGCCTCCGCATCCACCTCCAGATGGGTGCGGAAGAAGAGGTCCGACAGCTCTACGATGTCCGAAGCCGCCGTCATCTGCTCCTGATACAGCACGACGAGCGCCTTCGCCCAGGTTTCCTGCTCCGGCGTCAATTCCGCCGGCAAGCGGGACGCCGCCTGCAGGTGCGGAATGGCCAGGGCGGCCACCCGGTCCGGATCGGCGTTTTTGATGTAATGGTTGTTCAAGTGGGCCAACTTGTGCTTGTCAAAAACGGCCGGACTGCGCGATAGCCGGTTCGCGTCAAAGATCGAAATCAGCTCTTCCCGGGAGAAAATTTCTTCTTCCCCTTCCGGCGACCAGCCCAGCAGAGCGATAAAATTAAACAACGCTTCCGGTAAATAACCCAGCTTGTCGTACTGCTCGATGAACTGAATCACCGATTCGTCGCGTTTGCTCAATTTCTTGTGGTTCTCCCCGACAATCAGGGTCATGTGGCCGAACCGCGGCGGTTCCCAGCCGAAGGCCTCGTAAATCATCAACTGGCGCGGGGTGTTCGAGACATGGTCTTCCCCCCGAAGCACATGTGTGATTTTCATCAGATGGTCATCGAGCGCTACCGCGAAGTTATAGGTCGGGATGCCGTCTTTTTTGACGATGACGAAGTCGCCGCTGATGTCCGATTCGAAGGTGATCGGTCCTTTGACCAAATCATCGAACGTGTAAGTGCGGCCCTCCGGCACGCGGAAACGGATGCTCGGCACCCGGCCCTCCGCCTCGAAAGCGGCGCATTGCTCCGGCGTCAAATCCCGGTGCTTCCCGGAATAACGCGGCGTTTCGCCGCGGGCGATCTGCTCCTCGCGCTCTTGCTCCAGCTCTTCTTCCGTGCAATAACAACGGTAAGCCAGACCGCGGTCGAGCAAATCCTGCCAGTACTTGCGGTAAATATCCAGGCGTTCGGTCTGGCGGTAAGGTCCGTACTCCCCGCCAACGTCCACGCTCTCATCCCAGTCGATGCCAAGCCATTTCAAATAGGTGAGCTGGCTCTCTTCCCCGCCGGCGATATTCCGCTTCACGTCCGTATCCTCGATGCGTATAATAAATTTGCCCCCATGATGTCTGGCAAACAAGTAATTAAACAACGCCGTTCTGGCGTTGCCGATATGTAAATGCCCCGTAGGACTCGGCGCATAACGCACTCGAACCTCTGTCACTGTAATCCCCTCCCGATTTTATCCTTCTTCCGGCATCAGAGATACCCTTACAATCCTATGATGATAGCACATCGGAGACCAAGCATACAATACATTGTGCCGCAATCCCCTCACCGCGGCCGGTAAATCCGAGATGCTCGGTGGTCGTCGCTTTCACATTGACCTTCCCCGCATCCACCCCCAGCGCCTCGGCGATTATTTCAACCATCCGCGGAATGTGCGGCGCCATTTTGGGCGCCTGCGCGATGATGGTCGCGTCGAGATTGCCGAGGCGGTAACCGCGCTCGGCGGCCATGTCCCAAACGTGCCGCAGCAGCACGAGGCTGTCGGCATCTTTAAACGCCGGATCCGTATCCGGGAAGTGCCGGCCGATATCGCCCAGCGCGAGCGCCCCCAAAATGGCGTCGCTCACGGCATGCAGCAGCACGTCGGCGTCCGAATGGCCGAGCAGCCCTTTTTCGTATGGGATGGTGACGCCGCCGATGATGCAAGGCCTTCCCTCCACCAGCTGATGCACATCAAATCCTTGTCCAACCGCGATCATGATTTATCCTCTCCCCTGAATTCCTTCTGTTTGATGAAAATTTCCGCCACGTCCAGATCTTCCGGCGTGGTGATCTTGATATTGCTGTAGCTGCCCTCCACCACGAACACGGGGAAGCCGAGCCGTTCGATCAACATCGCATCGTCCGTCCCGATAAATCCGTCGGCTTCGGCGCTCTCGTGCGCCCGCAGCAGGTCCGACCGCCGGAACGCCTGGGGCGTCTGTACGGCCCACAAGCTTTTACGATCCGGCGTGCCCGTCACCTGTCCCCGCGCGTCCACCTGCTTGATCGTATCCTTTACCGGTACGGCCAAGATCGCCGCCCCGTGCCGGACGGCTGCCTCATAGCAGGAGGTCACCTGCCCGCTCGTGACAAAAGGGCGGACGCCGTCATGCACCAGTACCCAGGGCGTGCCGATTTCCCGCAATCCCCGGTATACCGAATGCTGACGTTCCGCCCCACCCGATATGACTTTTACATGCTTCGTTATGCCGTACTCGGCGATCCAGGCCCGGCAGCGTTCCACATCCTGCTCCCCGGTCACCAGCACCATTTCGCGAATCAACGGATGGCGGTCAAAGACCTCCAGCGTATGGACGATGATCGGCTTGTCCCGAAGCGAGAGAAACTGCTTGCTCTCTTTCGTTCCCATGCGCGTACCCCGGCCCGCCGCCACGATAATCACCCCGGCGTCCGGGATGGTAGTTGTCTCCATATGTCCTGCCTCGCCCTGATAGAATATAGAGGAGCCAAAACCAACTCTTTGTCCCCCATGTATTCCCATCATACCGAATTTACTGGGCTTTTTCCAACAGTTTCGGTTTGGCGAAGATCATGCGGCCCGCGGAAGTCTGCAGCACGCTCGTGACGAGCACTTCGGTGACGCTGCCGATAAAATCGCGGCCCCCCTCGACGACGATCATCGTCCCGTCATCCAGATAAGCGACGCCTTGGCCGTGTTCCTTCCCGTCCTTGATCACCTGAACCATAATTTCCTCGCCCGGCAGGACCACCGGCTTGACGGCATTGGCCAGATCATTGATGTTCAGCACGGAAACCCCTTGAAGCTCACACACCTTGTTCAAGTTAAAGTCGTTGGTGACGACTTTCCCCTGCAGCACTTTGGCCAGCTTGACCAGTTTGCTGTCGACCTCGGAAATCTCCTCGAAGTCCCCTTCATAAATCAGAACCTTGACGTCGAGCTCTTTCTGAATTTTGTTCAGAATGTCCAATCCCCGCCGCCCGCGGTTCCGCTTCAGCAAATCGGAGGAATCGGCGATATGCTGCAGCTCCTCAAGCACGAATTCCGGAATCACGACCGTCCCCTCAATAAATCCGGTCTTGCAAATGTCGGCGATTCGGCCGTCGATGATGACGCTCGTATCCAGAATTTTATGCTCTTCCACCCACCGTTCTTCCTCCTGGCCGCCGGCCGCCCATTTTCCCGAAACCCACATGGAAGAAAGCTCTTCTTTTTTCTCGAGAGCAACATATAACCCGATATAGCCAAGCAGGGTGGAAACCGCAATCCGGGCAAAGCTTTCCAAAGAGCCGAGCCAGGACAAAACGGGATAGACCATTAAAGAAAGAAGAAGTCCTGCAGTCAGTCCGGCCGCCCCGGCCGCCATGTCCTTCATAGGGATTTGGGTTAAGGACGCAATCCATTTCCGCACTCTGGCGGAAACGGCGTCCGCGGCAAGCGAGAACGCGAGCAGAAACAGACCCGCCCCCGCAGCGGCCAGCAGCAGTGAACCCGCGAGCGGACTCATTCCGTCAACCCAGCTCCGCAGCGGTTCGGGAAATGCGCCTGACGCCCCTTTCGTCGTGTAGCCGAACCACGCGCCGCAAAGTCCCGCCACGATCAATAACCATTTTTTTAGCATAACGCTCTTCACCTCCTGATAGATATCCTCTTTATCCAGTATGATCCAATTTTTGGCGACATAATCGGGGGAGCGGCAACTTTTTTTCTCTTTGGAAATCCCATCCAAACCCGGGGAGAAGCCGTGTGGTGCGGCATTTCTGGTTGATCGCGGGGAAAAGGTGGCATATAATGAATTCAATTCATAATATTGAGGTGGATGGAAAATGAGCGCACCAAGCCTTCAATCTTTTCAAGACCAAGTTTCTGAACTGTTGCTCCGTCACCGCAGTTTGCTGGATGTCATGTCAAAAGTGGGACAAACCAACGCCGCAGCCGTCCGCTCCGTAACCAAGGCCATCACGGAATGCGGCTGCATTGAACTTCACGCCACCAAACAGGAATTCGAACCGGGTTTAAGCCTCGAAGAGGCCAAAGAACGAATCGGCCAGCACGTCCAGGGGGAATTGTGCGAAAACTGCCGGGATATCATCAGCAACGAACTTGGACGCAGCTTATTTTATACGTCCGCTCTCTGCAATTTGCTGGGAATTCAGCTTGAGGAAGTCCTGGAGAAAGAGTCGCAGAAGTGCTCCACGCTGGGATTATTCAATATGTCTTGATTGAAGCTTCTATGACCTCAACAAAAAAAGGCACTGCTATTCCGTTGAATGGAATGCAGTGCTCTTTATTTTCCTTCGCGATTACCTTTTGGGCCGGAGCAGCTTTTCGGAGTCGTCCTCGTCCCGCCGTTTCCGTCGCATCAGTCGCTCGAAATTCTGCTTCAATCCGTATCCCGCATAGATCACCAACGGCACAAAAATCAGCTTGGAGGTTTCATCCGGAAAAAGCACCGCGATCACGACCGCAAGCACGACGACAAAAGGCGTGGCGATCACGGCTTTCTTCGGAAGGCCGAGCTTCTTGAAATTCGGATATCTGACCGAACTGACCATCAGATAGGATAAAAGCAGCATGGATATAATGAAGTAGGGCGCAGTAATATCCTTATGGAACAAAGACAGCGTCGCGACAACCCCTCCGGCGGCCGGAATCGGCAAACCGATGAAGTAGCCGGGGATCCCTTTTTGTACGTTGAATCGGGCCAGCCTCAGCGCTCCGCACATCGGAAATATCGCGGTGACGGCCCAAGCCAATCCCGTCTGCGGCAAGCTGTGGAAGGAAATAACATACATGATAAGTGCGGGCGCAATGCCGAAAGAAATGATATCCGATAAAGAGTCCAACTGCTTGCCGAATTCGCTCTGACAATTCAGCGCTCTGGCGACCCGGCCATCCAGTCCGTCAAGCAGCATGGCGACAATGACCATGATCGCAGCCAAGCTGTATCTACCGTCGAGAGCAAGCATCATGGCCAACATTCCGAGAAACAGGTTACCCAAGGTAAACAGGTTCGGAATTGATTTTGTGATCATTTTTTCACCTCAAATAGATATTCCTGTAACATACATCCATTGATTGTAGGAGAATTAAATTTGCCTGTCAATGAATACCTGTTCCTGGAGCCGCTTCAACCCTTCCTTGATCGCACGGGCACGCACCTCGCCGATACCGTCGACTTCGTCCAGTTCCTCGATCGTAGCCGTGAGGATGTTCGGCAGTTCGCCGAATCGCTCCACCAGGTTGTGAATGATGACATTGGGAAGGCGAGGAATCTTGTTCAGTACCCGGTACCCCCGAGGAGAGATCAGTTCTTCCGAGGTGGCCGCCGAAGAAGGATAGCCGAGCAACCGGGTAATATGGTTATCGTCCAGCAGCTCATCATCGGTGGAACGTTTCAGCCCGAGGATGATTTCACGGATCGCTTCATCGCTGTCATCCTTCGCGTAATCCTTGTAGAGCAGCCAGGCCTCTTCTTCCATGTTGCTGACCAGTTCTTCCATCTGCATGCTGATCAGTCGACCTTCGGTCCCCAGCTCGTTAATAAACCGTTTGATTTCCATCTTGATGCGGATGACCATTTCCACCCGCTGAATGACGTTGATGACTTCAGGTATTGTAACCAGTTCTTCGAACTCTGACGCTGTCAAATTGGTCAGGGTTTGATTGAGAACCGATCTATATTTCTCCAGCGTTTGAATCGCCTGATTCGCTTTCGTCAGAATGACGCCGATTTCTTTGAGGGCGTATCTTAGTCCGCCCTGATACAGGGTGATGATATTCCGGCGTTGGGAAATGGAAACGACGAGCTTGCCGGTCTGCTTCGCAACCCGCTCGGCCGTCCGGTGGCGAATGCCGGTCTCCGAGGAAGAGATGGAGGAATCCGGAATCAGTTGGGTATTGGCGTACAAAATCCGCTTCAAATCCTCGCTCAGGATAATCGCACCGTCCATTTTGGCAAGTTCATACAGATAGTTCGGCGAGAAATCGCAGTTGATGGAAAATCCGCCCTCAACGACCTCCATCACTTCCGGGCTGTAACCGACAACGATCAGACCGCCCGTCTTGGCTCGAAGCACGTTCTCTAACCCGTCGCGAAAAGCGGTACCGGGCGCAACGAGCCTAAGCAATTCATTCATTTTTTCCGCTTGGGTTGATTCTTTCATCATTTAGTGCCCCCTAATCTAACGCAACCGCTAGCGCATCTGCAACGGTATTCACACCGATTAATTGAATTTCCTTGGGTCCCTTCCAACCCTTCATGCTCTTCTCCGGAAGGATGACCCGTTTGAAGCCGAGTTTGGCCGCTTCCTTCACCCGCTGCTCCGCCCGGGATACCGCCCGGACTTCACCGGTCAGCCCCACCTCGCCGAAAAAGACATCGAACGGCTTGGTCGGCAAGTCGCGGAAACTCGAAGCGATGCTGACGGCAATTGCCAAATCCACGGCCGGTTCATCGAGCTTGACACCTCCGGCCAAATTTACATAGGCATCCTGGTTTTGCAGGAACATGCCCATCCGTTTCTCCAATACCGCGATAATCAGATTCATCCGGTGATGATCCACCCCGGTCGCCATTCTTCGCGGGGAAGGGAATTGAGTCGAAGCGATCAAAGCCTGGAGTTCCACCAGCATCGGCCGGGTTCCTTCCATCGAAGCCACAACCGTAGATCCCGCCACGCCCAATGGACGTTCGGACAGGAACAATTCCGACGGGTTCGCCACCTCATCCAGTCCCGCTTCCTTCATTTCGAAGATACCGATTTCATTGGTTGATCCGAACCGGTTCTTCACCGCGCGCAATAAGCGGTATGAGTGATGCCGCTCTCCTTCGAAATACAGTACGGAATCCACCATGTGCTCCAGCATGCGCGGACCGGCGATCGCCCCTTCTTTGGTAACATGGCCAACCAGTACTGTAGCGATCCCCTGTCCTTTCGAGATTCGCATAAAGCGGGCGGTACACTCCCGCACCTGCGAAACACTGCCCGGCGCGCTCGTCACCTCCGGCAAATAAACCGTTTGAATCGAGTCGATGACCAGAAAATCGGGTTTCACCTGATCGATGGCCTCCTCGATCCCGTCCATGCTGCTTTCGCAAAGCACGTAGAGCTCGGGGGACAACGCCCCGAGCCGTTCCGCTCGGAGCTTGGTCTGCCGGGTCGATTCCTCCCCGGAGATATACAGCACCCGAAGTCCCGCCTTCGCCATTTCATGGGACGTCTGCAGCAAAAGCGTGGATTTCCCGATACCGGGATCCCCACCCACCAAAATCAACGATCCGGGAACCACCCCGCCGCCCAGCACGCGGTTCAGCTCCGCGATTCCGGTCTGGATTCGCGGCTCCTGGCCGCTCTCTATATTTATGATCGGAAGCGGTTTTTCTTTCGTATGAAATAAACCCGATGTAAGGCCCTGGGTTTTTACCACTTTTTCCGTTTCCTCCACCATTGTGTTCCAAGACCCGCAGCCCGGGCATTTTCCATACCATTTCGGCGACTCGTAACCGCATTCGGTACAGAAAAACTTTGTTTTTACTTTAACCATTTATCTCTCCTTCTCCGCACTGCAAAATTTGACAAACCTTGCAGGCCGCGCCGCAGAGGCGATAATAAAAGTTTACCATTCTTTCAGGTGAACTGGAAGCATTTCCGGGGAGATCTGGAAAGGTTGTAAAGCGGAAAAAAGCAGCCCAAAGCACATGCTTTGCAAGCTGCCTTTACCTTATTACATCGGCGGAAACGTTGGATTTTTGTAGCAATGGGGTCGCCTTTGTTTGCAAATTCACATCTGTCTGTCGATTAATTCGGCAATCCCCTTGCTGCGGGCGACTGTCGAGTTGTTCAGGAACAGCACGTCGGTAATTTCATGCTCCTTCACAAACTCGGTCAGGCTTCCTGTATAAAAGCGGGGATCGATATAATAAATCGATTCAAAATGCGGGATCAGAAACGGAATCAAGGCGTTCCCATAGGAGTCTTTGATCACCGCGATTTTTCTCCCGTCATGCAGGTCCGTCTGTATCTCGCCCCAAGGAAAGTCCCCTCCCAAAAAGACCGCGTATCCGCCACTCGCTTCGGCGTAATCCGAGTCGACGACCTTCCCCCGGATTGCCTCTCCTTTAGTGGAATACCGGGTGTATGTGTAATTTTCGATGGGCTCATAATAATCGATCGTATCCGGATGCGCCTTAAGCTTGAAGCTTAACGTTGCCTTATAGGCGGTGCCCAAAAAGCCTTCTATCCTCCCATTTGAGTAGGAGCTGAGCGGTATGGCCGGTTCACCCAGCTCCTCCATCAGCTCGGCATACCCATAATAGGCGCCCAAGGCGGTCCAATGGTGATCGGTTCCGAAGTAAATCGCTTCCTCCTTGTGCCGGGCCAACGCCCCGTAAACATCTATCCGGCGGATCTGGGAATCCAGCGATTCATTAATATGTTCGAAAGCGGCCTTTTGCGAATCGGAAAGCTTGCTGTAGGTATCATGCCCGATAAATTCAGCCGAGGTGGGAGCCAGCATGGAGAACACGCGAATCTTCGGATCGACCGCCGCCTTAAAATTGTTCAGCGCCTGGGCGTACGCCTCGGCCGATGCTGCCGAATATTTGTACAGCGTAAAAGCCCGGTCCTTATAGATCAAATATTGAACTTCTTGTCCCGCGCCCGCGGCCGTCCGGTTTCCGTTAGCCGCTGCATCCAGCTTCTGGGCCGTGTTATCTCCGCCCTGCTGAATGATCGTTGCCTCATGATCGGGAAGCCCTTTATACTCCACAAGAAAAGCGCCAGCTTTGGCCATGGATGTGCGAAAGGCGAAATGATCCGAGAAATAATCATCAAACTCCCTCGTAAATTCTCCCGAAAAGAACTTTCCCCATAAAAAAGAGGGCCACTGCGTCAGAGTCCGCTGTTCCAACGAGGAAACGCTGCCGGAATGGGGATAGGCCAGGTTGAGAATTCCAAAGCCGAAGATCACCAGTAAAAAGAAAATTGTATTGAGTACATATCGTAATTTCATCCTGCTCCTCCTCGTCAAAACCGATAGTAGAGAAACGGGTTATAGGAACTGCCCACCAACAAAATCGTGGCGAGAATTAAGATCGCCGCATTAAGCGCCTGGCTCCCCACGACGGTCAGCCCCCTCCCGAGTCTCGGGGAAGATTGAGCGATCCATCGGATTCCCCGCACGACCAGCGGCGTCGAAAGCAGGACGGCTGCGAGAAACAGCAGCAAATTGTCATGCATATAGAATTCCAAATACGGGTTGGCGAATTCCCGGCGGTATAAACCGAACATCGTAAGAAGCGCTTTGATTCCCTCGGAAAGGTCGGTGAAATAGAACCACACCCAGCCGACCAATATCGCGATGACCGCGTAAAGATGAGCGATAAACGCAGGAACTTTAGCCATCCATCTCCCGAGAAATTGGCGCTCGAGATAAATCAGCATCCCGAAATAAAGTCCCCAAATGATGAAATTCCAGCTTGCCCCGTGCCAAATGCCGGTCAGAAACCATACGACAAACAGGTTGCGCAGATAGAATCTCTGGTTTCCTCCAAGCGGGATATACACATAATCGCGGAAAAATCCGCCCAAGGACATGTTCCAACGCCGCCAGAATTCCCCCGCGGACTTGGAGATGTAAGGATAATTGAAATTTTCCCGCAGGGTAAAACCGAACATTCTGCCCAAGCCGATGGCCATATCCGAATAACCCGAGAAATCAAAGTAAATCTGCAAGGCGAACAAGGTAATGCCAAACCACATCCCTAACACGGAAGAGGTTGCCGAGCTCGGATTCAGCAGCTGAGCAGCCGCCTCACCGAGCAGGTTGGCCAGCAGCACTTTTTTCCCCAGCCCCAACAGGAACCGCGAAATCCCTGCACTAAACCCCTCCAGGGTGACTTGCGGATGCTCGATCTGCCTTTCGATATCCGTATATCGGATAATCGGACCGGCCACCAGATGCGGAAAAAAAGAGACATAAAAGAGTACTTTCTTCGGCGACCGGGGAGCGCGGATCGTCCCTTTGTAGACGTCAGTCAGATAACAAATCAGCTCGAAGGTGAAGAAGGAGATGCCAATCGGCAGTTTCACTTCCGGAACCGGAAGGTTCACCGGCAGAAGCAGATTCAGATTCTCAATCAGAAAGCCGGCATATTTAAAAAAACCCAGCATGCCGATGTTCACGACAATGGAGGCGACAAACAGGGCTTTAGCCAGGTTAGTCCCCCTTGCCCGCTCGATGCCGAGCGCAAAAACGTACCCGAGCATCGAGGCCAGAAGGAGTAATATAACCCAAAGCGGCTCCCCCCATGCATAAAAAACATAGGAAAATACAATCAATACCCAAATGCGGTATCCCGAATTTTTGGAGATAAAATAAGCCGCGAGCAGCAGAGGCAGAAAGAGATACAGAAAGATCAAGCTTGAAAAAACCATGGCGATACGTAAACTCCCCTCTATCTTTAAACATCCGAGGAGAAGTATAAAAGATGAAACTTAACAATCTGTTCAGCAAAGCTTAACAAAAACTTACCATTTGCTTATCAATTTCAGACACAAGTTTTATGATCTTTTATCCCACTCCATAGATTACTTTTTATTCCACTCCACAGAATTAGATGAACGAGGGCCCCAAAATGTTAGAAAGCCCGATTACGGTTTATTCAGCCAGGGGAAAACGTGTCTCAAACACGGTGCATTGCGGGTTGCTTGCTACCGAGATTTGGCCTTGATGAACGTCAACGATGCTTTTGGCAATAGCAAGCCCAAGTCCCGTTCCTCCCGTCGACTTGGAACGGGAGCCCTCAACACGGTAGAAGCGGTCAAAAAGGAAGGGGAGGCTGCTTGAGGGAATCTCTTGGCCATAGTTGGTAAACTTCACGCTGGCCCACCCCTCCTCCGCGCCGACCTGGATATCGATATATTTTCCCTCGGTCCCGTATTGAATGGCGTTGTTCATCAAGTTTTCAAAAGCGCGAACCAGCAAATCCCCGTCAGCCAGAATAGGCACCTGCTTGCGACCCACCGTAACGCGGCAGACCATCCCCGTCTGTTCCAGACTGGGGACGAATTCTTCGGCAAGCTGGCAGAGGAAACCTACCAGGTCAAGCTCGGATAGCTGCAACGGCAGCCCGTTATGGATGCGGGTGTATTCAAACAGTTGGTCGATCAGCTTTTTGAGGTCCTGTGACTTTTCATAGGCAATGTTAACATAATAGCGCAATTCGGTCTCATCTTTGTAACGATCTTCTTCAATGGCTTTAAGAAAACCCAAAATCGAGGTAAGCGGTGTCCTGAGATCATGGGAAACGCCCGTAATCAGATCGTTCTTCGAGCGCTCCGCACGGCGTTCCTCCTCGATGGAGCGGCTGAGCCGGTCCGCCATACTGTTGATGCTTTCGGAGACTTTGGCCAGTTCCCCGGTCTGGGCGGGAATCTTCCGGTCCAGCCGCCCCTCCGCTATTTCCTCAAGCCCGCCGGTGATTTCCTGCAGCGACGAATGGAGTCCCTTCATCGCCCTATCCAGATTTTCCGCCATATTCCCCAATTCATCGGCGGTCCGCACCGGGATCCGCACATCAAGGCGGCCCAGGCCGACTTCCACCAACGCTTGGTCAAGCTCATTCAAATATCGGGTCGTTCCCCGCGTCAACAGCATATAAATCGTGACGAATACCGCCACACCCACGACCGCCATGGCCGGTACGGAGCCGATTTGTTGGATCACTTCCCGGACCGCCCAACGGAAAGGCGAGACGAACGGCGACTCCCGCAGTTCAAGGATGTAAGCCGCCAACTGGTGACACACAAATAGCATGGAAACCGTAAGCAACAAACTGCCCACGCCAAACAGCAAAAATTTCAAACGCAACGACATTAACCGCTTCATTTTCATATTCTGAACCTCTGCCTTTTCAATCGGCTTCCATCTTGTAACCGATACCCCATATCGTTTTTATGAAGCTGGGGTTCTGCGGATCCCGTTCGATTTTTTCGCGCAGTCTGCGGATGTGCACCATGACTGTATTTTTCGACTCCATATATTGTTCCTTCCAGACCTCCTCATAGATGCGGTCCATGCTCAGCACGATGCCGCGATTGACGGCCAACAGCTTAAGCACCTCAAATTCGCGCGGTGTCAACTTGATTTCCCGCTGATCCACGGTTACTTTGTGCATGGCGGTATTGATCACCAGATCGTCGATCACAATTTCGTCCTGGGCAGGGGGCCAGGCTTGTCTGGCAAACCGGTTGTAGCGCCGAAGCTGCGACTTGACCCGTGCGATCAGCTCCAACGGATTGAACGGCTTGGTAACATAATCGTCCGCCCCGATGCTGAGCCCGGCGATTTTATCCATGTCCTGACTCTTGGCGGACAACATAATGATCGGTGTATCGCGCGCTTCGCGAATGCGCATGCAGGCTTCAAGCCCGTCGAGCCTCGGCATCATCACATCCAGGATAATCAAATCCACATCGTGAGAATGCAGCAGCTCCAGTGCTTCCAAGCCGTCCGAAGCCGTTAATAGACGGTAACCTTCATTCCGCATGTAAATTTCCATGAGCTTGATAATTTCTTTCTCATCATCTACCAAAAGAATCGTTTCTCTCACTTGAAACAAGCCTCCTTGATTTCTACCTACTATTTCGTCAAAAAGGCCCTTCTTTCCTGTACGTTTTCGAAATCAAAAACGGACCTGCAGCGATTGCAGGTCCGTAAGGACATCACATTCATACGTTAGGCGTTTTCGAAAAAGTCCCGGTTTTCTCCACGGTCAGCGAGCCATCCAGCTCGTCAATCGTGAGCGAGTCGCCCTTCTTCACGTGACCGGTCAGCAGTTCCTCGGACAGACGGTCTTCGATATGCTTCTGGATCGCCCGGCGGAGCGGCCGCGCCCCGTAAGCCGGGTCGAACCCTTCCTTGGCCAGGAAGGCTTTGGCTTTGTCGGTCAGCACGAAGTCGACGTCATACTCCCGCAGCCGCTTGCGCAGCTCCTCGGACATGAGGGTGACGATTTGACCGATATGAGCTTCCTCGAGCGAGTGGAAAACGATGATTTCATCGATCCGATTGAGGAATTCCGGACGGAAGCTTTTCTTCAACTCTTCCATCACTTTGCCCTTCATGTTGTCGTAATCCGCTCCGGCGTCATCCACGGCGGTAAAGCCCAACCGCGTATTCCGCTTGATCGCTTCGGCCCCCACATTGGAGGTCAGAATGATCAGCGTATTGCGGAAGTCGACGACTCTGCCCTTGGAGTCGGTCAAACGGCCATCCTCCAGCACTTGCAGGAGAATGTTGAACACTTCCGGATGCGCCTTTTCAATTTCATCGAGAAGAACGACGGAGTACGGTTTGCGGCGTACTTTCTCGGTCAGTTGGCCGCCTTCCTCATAGCCAACGTATCCCGGAGGCGCGCCTACGAGACGGGCCGTGGAATGCTTCTCCATGTATTCCGACATGTCGATGCGGATCACGGCATTCTCGTCGCCGAACATCGATTCGGCGAGGGCCCGGGCCAACTCGGTTTTACCCACCCCGGTTGGGCCGAGGAAAATGAATGAGCCCATCGGGCGTTTCGGATCCTTCAGGCCGGCACGCGCCCGGCGGATCGCCCGGCTGACAGCCTTGACGGCTTCATCCTGGCCGATGACGCGTTCATGCAGAATCTGCTCCATATTCAGCAGGCGCTCGGTCTCTTCTTCCTTCAGCTTGCTGACCGGAATTCCCGTCCAGCTGGCCACGACCTGAGCGATATCCTCCGGCGTCACCTCGGAGTCCGTCCGGCCCTGCTTTTCTTTCCACTGATTCTTCGTGATATCCAACTCTTCGCGGATCTTTTGTTCCGTGTCGCGCAAGGCGGCGGCTTTTTCGAATTCCTGACTTTGCACCGCGGCGTCCTTCTCCTTGCGGATATCCTCCAAACGGTTCTCCAGCTGCTTCAAATTCGGCGGTACCGTGTAGGAGTTCAGCCTTACCTTGGAGCCCGCCTCATCGATCAGGTCGATCGCTTTATCCGGCAGGAAACGGTCCTGAATGTAACGGTCCGACAACTTCACTGCCTGCTCGATGGCTTCATCGGTAATCTTCACCCGGTGATGCGCTTCGTAACGGTCGCGCAGTCCGTGCAGGATTTGAATCGCTTCGTCCACCGACGGCTGGTCTACCGTAATCGGTTGGAACCGGCGTTCCAGAGCGGCATCCTTCTCGATGTACTTCCGGTATTCGTCCAGCGTCGTTGCCCCGATGCACTGCAGTTCACCGCGCGCCAACGCCGGCTTCAGAATGTTGGAGGCGTCGATTGCGCCTTCCGCGCCGCCGGCACCAATCAAGGTGTGCAACTCGTCGATGAAGAGGATGATATTTCCGGCCTGGCGGATTTCATCCATGATTTTTTTCAAGCGGTCTTCGAATTCACCGCGGTATTTCGTTCCGGCTACCACCGATCCCATATCCAGGGTCATTACCCGTTTATCGCGGAGCGTTTCCGGGATTTCGTTGTTGATGATCTTTTGGGCCAGCCCCTCGGCAATCGCGGTTTTCCCGACGCCCGGTTCCCCGATCAGCACCGGATTGTTCTTCGTCCGGCGGCTTAGCACCTGAATTACCCGTTCGATTTCCTTGCTGCGCCCAATCACCGGATCCAGATTGCCTTCCTTGGCAGAAGCCGTCAAGTCGCGGGCCAGGCTGTCCAAGGTCGGTGTATTTACATTGGCGGGCGTTCCATGGTGGCTTGAGACGGCTTCACTGCTGCCGAGCAGTTGAAGCACTTGCTGACGTGCCTTGTTCAGGCTGATGCCCAGGTTGTTCAGAACGCGGGCAGCCACACCTTCGCCCTCCCGGATCAAACCAAGCAAAATATGCTCGGTGCCGACATAGGTATGGCCCAATTTCCGGGCTTCATCCATCGAGAGTTCGATGACTTTTTTCGCCCGCGGCGTATATGCAATATTGGAAGGCTGCTCCTGACCGCGACCGATCAGCGTTTCCACTTCGTCCTGGATTTTCTCCAGACCCAACCCCAAGCCGATGAGCGCTTTGGCAGCAATGCCTTCGCCTTCCCGAATGAGTCCAAGCAAAATATGCTCCGTTCCGATATTGTTGTGCCCCAGTCTGACAGCTTCTTCCTGAGCCAAGGCCAGCACTTTTTGGGCACGTTCCGTAAATCTTCCAAACATCATGTCTTTTGCACCTCCATAAATTAAGTCCGCTTCAGTTATTTACCCACTTTTTCGCGAATCAGCTTGGCGCGGTACATATCCCGCTCCCCAGGCGACAGATTCTCGCCGAACATCTTTTGTAAAAAGCCGGGCTGGGTCATGACGTTAAGTTCATTGAGCACTTGGGGGGACACATTATCTATTAACCCGACATCCACACCAAGCCGAACATCCGATAGCCGCTGTGCCGCTTCCTTCGAATCCATTATGGACGCATGGGACAAAATCCCGTACGATCGCATCACCCTGTCGGTCATCCGCAGCCGGGATTCGGTAAGCAGCTTGTTGCGGGCGTTCTTCTCATGTTCGATAATTTGCATGACAACGCCGTACAAATTCTCAATAATTTCTGCCTCGCTTTGTCCTAGTGTAATCTGATTTGAGATTTGAAACAAGTTGCCCATCGCTTCACTGCCTTCACCGTAAATTCCCCGGACCGTCAATCCCACTTGCGACACGGCCGAGAGTATCCGGTTAATCTGCTGCGTCAGCACCAGGGCAGGCAGATGCATCATGACCGAAGCCCGAAGCCCCGTCCCCACATTCGTCGGACAGCTGGTCAAAAAGCCCCGGTTGGCGTCAAACGCATAATCGACATGATCTTCAAAAATATCGTCGATGGCCGTCGCTTTTTCCCAAGCTTCCTGGACTTGAAGGCCCGGATACAGACATTGAATCCGTAAATGGTCCTCTTCATTGACCATGATGCTTAAGCTTTCGTCCTCGCTGATGAAAGCGGCACCTTTCCGGGATTCCCCCGCCAGGTTCGGACTGATCAGATGCTTCTCCACCAAAATCTTCTTGTCGAGCTCCTCCAAATCCGCCAGAAGCACCGGATGCAGCTTGCCGTAGCTCTGCAAACGCTCATCGCTTAAAGCGTCCTGCAGCAGCCTAAGCACCTCTTCGGACTGCTGGTTGGTCGCCAGCATCGGGAAAGGATGATGAACCAGGTTGCGGGCAATGCGCACGCGGGTACTGATCACAATCTCCGATTCCTTGCCGCCCCGGCTCATCCATTCGCTTAAAGGTTGCTGTGTAAAACGAAGATCAGGCATTCTGCACTCCCCCTACTCTGCGGAAATTTGCTTCTCAATCTCGCGAATTTGATCCCGAAGCGCGGCTGCTTCTTCAAACTCTTCCTGCAAAATCCGGTACTGCAACTCGCGGCGGAGGTCATCGAGCTTCCGCTTGACCTGGAGATGGCCGCCGGCCCGTTTCGGCACTTTCCCTACATGGACCGTGTTGCCGTGTACTCTTTTGAACAAGGGATCCAAGCGGTCGTTAAAATATTTGTAGCAGGAACTGCAGCCAAAGCGTCCGATTTTGCTGAACTGGGAATACGTCAGACCGCATTCTTCACAACGGATACTCTCCTTCGGTTTCGCCGCTGCTGCCGGCCCGTGAATACCTGGCTGAAATTCCATTAATCCCGAGAGCAGATTATGGATCGAGAAGCCTCCGCTCGTGCCCGGGATCATCTCTCCCTTCTCCCGCGCACATGCCTCACAGATATGAAACTCCGTTTTCTCGCCGTTGACGATTTTTGTGAAATGTAATGTGGCAGGGCGTTTACCGCATTCTTGGCATTGCATAGTTGTCCCTCCTCCAACAATGGATTGCCTTGGTTTTATTGCATGCTGCCGTTAGCCGGGTAAAGTTAGCCAAGTAAAGAGATCAGCATTGCCTTCATAATTCTGGCGCGAATCTGGTCCCGGTAAGGCAGTTTCACCATCAGCACTTCCCTGGAAATCGCGGCCCTCATCAGCGCCGCTTCCCTGCTGCTTAAAAAACGGGCCTCTTCCAGTTGATAAATAAGTCCTTCCGCCGCCGTCTGGCCGATCTCTTCACTTATCATCTGGTGGAGGTACGTGTGCAGGCTGTTGGCACCCGGCAATTCGATCCGCCTGATGCGTACGTACCCGCCGCCGCCGCGTTTACTCTCCACCAAATATCCCTTTTCCACCGTAAACCGCGTACTGATTACATAGTTAATCTGTGACGGCACGCAGCTGAACTTATCGGCCAGATCATTGCGCTGAATTTCAATCGCCCCTTCCGGGCTTTCATGCAAGATACTTTTGAGATATTTTTCAATGATGTCGGAGATATTACGCATGACCCATCCTCCATTATTTAAAGCAGTTCTATCTGGTATGACTATCTGTATTGACTTTCTTGCATTGGATTGACTTTGACTTTCTTTGACTTTAATCTCATTATACCATAAATTATGCTTTTGCCAAGGGGGCACTCTTATCTTCAGTGTGAGCGCCCTGCGGTCAAAATATTCCTCCAGGCTTCCGAAGGTGCAAAAACAAAGGCGGTAACGAAAACGAGGCTTCTGGCTTTTTGATCCTGCCTGGAACACAAATTCCTGCAAATCTGCAGGAATTTATGGGAGTTAAGCCCCTCTGTGCGATATTCCTGCAAATCTGCAGGTTTTTTTTGTTGCTGGGGCTCCCCTCAAGAAAAAGGCCGAAAATTCCTGCACTTTTGCATCCTTTTCGCTCTTCGGGGCACAAACGTTCGGAAATACCTGCAGATTTGCATCAATTTGTATTAGAGCATACAAAAAGAGCACCACCGCTTCATACGGTAGTGCTCTTTCTTAGTTGCTTGGCAACGTCCTACTCTCCCAGGACCCTTCGGTCCAAGTACCATCGGCGCTGGAGGGCTTAACGGTCGTGTTCGGGATGGGTACGCGTGGAACCCCTCCGCCATCGCCACCAAACGTGTTCAGATGTTTGATCACCTGAAAACTGGATACGAAACGTGCTTTGCGTTTTAGTCTCCTCAAGTGCTCAGATCGGCTTGTTCAGCCTGACGCCACTTTTTGGAGTTGTTTTTGGATAAGCCCTCGACCGATTAGTACCTGTCAGCTCCATGCATTGCTGCACTTCCACCCCAGGCCTATCAACCTCGTCGTCTTCAAGGGGTCTTACTAATTGGGAAATCTCATCTTGAGGGGG
>NZ_JBAGJC010000021.1:0-69550 GCF_036864765.1 Paenibacillus sanfengchensis
AGGCACTAGCATTGCATTAAACCTGACACAAGAAATTAACGGAACAGTATTTACTAAATATGTTAATTTATATGTTATTTTCATGGAATAAAATAAAAAAAGCTCCTATTGTTGAGTTAGATGCGTTACCCATAACTCATCTCAACAAAAGGAGCCAACCATGGGTAACATACACAATTTATCTGTGATTCGTCAATGCTTTTCTTATATTTCTGAAGAAAATTTTAGCTTTCCAATTTCCGATCATCGTGTTCGCAAGCTTACTACCTTAAAAAGTATCAAGTTAATTTTAGCCTCCCAACTCGCTAAGTGGGATTCTTATGAACACATTTCTCAAGCCACTTCGAACAAGCACAACGCTGCAGGAAAGTCTGGAACTATCCAGCATCAGTAGTTCTCAAATCTCCAGGCGTCTAAAGATGATTCCTACCGAGATACTCGAAGGTCTATTCCTTGAACTCATCGGCAAGGTCAAGCAGAAAGCTCCATCGGAAATCAAGGGCACACAGATTCGGATTATCGACTCGACTTGTCTAAGACTTCCGGCGACACTGGCCAACTGGGCGTACGTAACCCGTGACCACACTCAAATCAAAATTCATGTTCGAGTCTTGGTTTTGACTAAAAATGAAGAGAAAGAGGTCATTCCTGAGAAGGCCATCCCTACTACGGGGAATGTGAGTGACTACGAAACCATGAACTTTCTGGTCGAAGATGACGGCACAATATACGTGATGGATCGCGGTTATGTGAAGTATAAACAGTTCGATACTTGGCTAGAGCAAAAAGTTCAATTCGTAACTCGAATCAACGAAAAACATAGGGTTTGGCAGGTGGAGCAAGAGCTGCCGGTTCATCCGGATTCAAACATCATCCGAGATGCTATCGTTCAATTAGGGAGTGCCTTTCGCAAGACAGAGAATTCTTTACGCCTTGTAGAGTTTTTGGATGAAAAGGGGCGCAAGTATCGTCTGGCTACTTCGTGCTTTGACCTAAGTGCTGAGGAAATCGCGGACATCTATCGGCAGCGTTGGCTGATCGAGCTATTTTTCAAGTGGATGAAGCAGCATTTGCGATTAGTGAAGCTGTATAGCTATGATCCTCAAGGGATAGGGAACCAGATCTTTATCGCTTTGATCGCTTATGCTATGGCCATGCTCATTCATGTGATCAGTGGAACCCGAATGAGTTTGTGGGAAGTGCTTCAATCACTTCGTCTTTTATGGGAGAAACCTAATTTGCTACTTGAATCCGAGCTTCATCGAAGGAGTAAAAGCCAGAACAACAAAGGGCGTCAAAGGAGTACAAAAATGTACAAGGAACCGCCTATTATGAACACATCGGTTGGAATGATCAAGCCAAGAAGAAAATGAAGCTGAGTGAAGAGGCAAAATAGAACAAAAAGTTAATATCCATAAAATGGAATAACGCATCTATTTTCTGACCCCCTTCATTTTTTGGCCAATTACTTAAAAATCGATATGGAAAAAAATTACACAACATCTCTGTAAGCCATCATGTAAGCTTTGGTGCAATGCCAGTGATTTTTAGGGCCTTATTTTCGGAACAAGCGGGCCAAACCCTGATTTCGAGGCCAGCCACAGGGCAATAAGGCCTTTTTTAACCGCTATGATTCCACCGGAGCCGAAGCGGGACGAAATAGCGTCCCAAAAGGCCGTTAACGTGGCGGGCGGCCGGGTAAAATTACGGGCGTCGGATCCAGCACGCCACACCGCTTCTTAACTCGTCGAATAAGCATTAAAATGGTCCGTACCCTGTCAGATTTGATGTAACGTCGATGCGTTATTAGTGTTGGATCCCTTCCTGCTGCAATCGTCCGCGCAAGAATCGCCCACGCGGAATCGCCCGCGCCGAATCGCCCGTGCGGAATCGCCCGCGCAAGAATCGCCCACGCGGAATCGCCCGCGCCGAATCGCCCGTGCGGGATCGCCCCGCGCAAGAATCGCCCGCGCCGAATCGCCCGTGCGGAATCGCCCGCGCAAGAATCGCCCACGCGGAATCGCCCGTGCGGGATCGCCCCGCGCAAGAATCGCCCACGCGGAATCGTCCGCGCCGAATCGTCTGTGCGGGAACGCCCGCGCAAGAATCGTCCGCGTCGAATCTTCCGCAGCCGGGAACGCGGGCGCGAAGGCGCGCCGGGCAACGGCCGGGTCTAACGCTGGAAGCGAAGCGGGGTGATGGTCTGGTTTTCCCCAGGACCAGGTTCCTTCCCTTTGTTGCGGGATTTTTTAAAATTATGTTATCATTACTCTATTATATGGGCTCGAGAAAAGATTGGGGGCTTGGAAGAGGACATGTGGACTGTTATGTACATTGCGCCTACCGCCAAAGTGGCGGACATGATCAAGACGAAACTCACCGAAGAAGGCTTTCTTGTCCAAACACGTCCTGTTAATTTATCCAAACAGCAGTTTGAAATTTTAGTTCCGTCTGGTGAACTGGAAGAGGTTCAAGAGGTTCTTAATTCGATATTGCATCCCTGAGGGCAAGGAAATAGGCATGGGCAACTTACCGGCATTGTTTCCTTGTCTTGCTGTGATGCGGCCAATAAATTTAACGGCTGAAGAGGTGTAGTTGTGTTTAAAGACTTGTTTCAGAAAAAAAGGAAATACGCGACCATTCCTTCAGAACGTTTGGGGACCAGCGAAAGTCCGCAGCCGGGAGACCGGCCGAAGCGTGAAATACCTGAGGGTCTGATGAGTAAATGCAGCCGCTGCGGCAGCATTCAATACAGCAAAGAGCTTGAAAAGAATCTTAAAGTCTGCCCTTCCTGCGGGCACCATATGCGTTTAAACGCCTTGGAACGGATTCAAATGACGTTGGATGAGGGAAGCTTCCTTGAATATGATGCGGATTTAATTTCCGTCGACCCGCTAAATTTTCCGGGTTACGCGAACAAGCTGGAACAGCAGAAGCTGAAGTCCGGGCTTCGTGAAGCCGTTGTAACCGGAGAAGGGACGATCGGCGGCTTTCCGGCGGTCATGGCCGTGATGAGTTTTGATTTTTTCACGGGCAGTATGGGCTCCGTCGTAGGCGAGAAGATTACGAGAGCGATAGAAACGGCGACGAAGAAGCGTCTTCCGTTGATTATATTCTCGACTTCGGGTGGAGCACGGATGCAGGAAAGCATTTTAAGTCTGATGCAAATGGCCAAAACCAGCGCTGCGTTAGCCCGTCTGGACGAGCAGGGCGGCCTGTATATCTCGGTCATTACGGATCCGACTACCGGGGGCGTTTCGGCCAGCTTTGCCATGCTCGGCGATCTTATTATCGCCGAACCCGGCGCGGTGTTCGGTTTTGCCGGCCGGATCGTGATCGAGCAAACGATCCGCCAGAAGCTGCCGGATGATTTCCAGACGGCGGAGTTCAACTTGCAGCACGGTCAACTGGACATGGTCGTCCACCGTAAAGAGCTGCGGGCCACCTTGGCTCAGGTACTGGATCTGCACAACGTGAAGGGAGGAGTTAATCATGGCGGGTGAGCTGCCTTTTGAAGCCCCTCTCGTGAAACTTCGCGAGAAAATCCGGGAGCTGGAGCAATTTGGTCAGGAGAAAGGGATCGATTTCAACGAGGAAATCGCCCGGTTGGAAGAGCGGTACAAGCAGTTGGAGGAGGAGATTTACAGCAGCATCTCCCCTTCGCAAAAGATGCACTTGGCGCGGCATCATCAGCGTCCGACTTCCCTGGATTTGATCGAGCTTATTTTTGACGATTTCATGGAACTCCATGGCGACCGCGTGTTTGGGGACGATCTGGCCGTTGTCGGCGGACTGGCGAAGCTGAACGGGACGTCGGTGACCGTGCTCGGACAGCAGCGGGGCAAGGATACCAAAGACAATATCGCCCGCTTCTTCGGAAGCGCGCATCCCGAAGGTTTCCGGAAGGCGCTCCGTCTGATGCGGCAAGCGGAAAAATTCGGCCGTCCGATCGTTACGTTTATCGATACGAAGGGAGCATACCCGGGGATTACGGCGGAAGAAAGGGGGCAGTCGGAAGCCATCGCCCGGAATTTGCTGGAGATGGCCAAGCTGCGGGTTCCTGTCGTCTGCGTTGTCATCGGCGAGGGAGGCAGTGGCGGCGCGCTTGCGTTGGGCGTCGGAAACCGGGTTTTGATGCTGGAGAACGCGATTTATTCCGTCATCTCGCCGAACGGAGCGGCTTCAATCCTTTGGAAGGATGCCTCCAAAGCCGATCAGGCGGCGGAAGCGATGAAGATTACCGCCCAGGATTTGCTGGAAATGGACGTGATCGAGGAGATTGTTCCGGAGCCTCGAGGCGGTGCGCACCGGGACTACGAGACTACGGCCGTGGCCATCAAAGAGAGTGTCGTTCGGCATTTAGAAGAATTGTCTCTTATGAATCCGGACGAGCTTGTGGAAGACAGATACCGGAAATTCCGCAAAATCGGACAATTTGCCGAGGGCGGGGCGAGCCGGGCGCAGGAAAAAGAAGCAGAGCCCATTATAGATTCCTCCCTAGTGGGTAATGACTAGATAGACTGTTACAATATGATAAACTTCCTATACAAAATGGGGAAAATGTAGTAAATTTAATTGTTGGAAATGATGTATAGAGAGAACTAAATAAACGGAGGAAACCCAAAATGCGCAAAACAAAAATCGTATGTACTATCGGTCCTTCCAGTGAATCGTTAGACAACACCAAGAAACTGATCATGGCCGGGATGAACGTCGCTCGCCTCAACTTCTCCCACGGAGATTTCGAGGAGCATGGGAATCGGATCAAAACGATCCGCCAAGCGAGCGAAGAGTTGGGGAAATCAATCGCCATACTGTTGGACACGAAAGGTCCTGAAATCCGCACCGGCAAATTGAAGGAAGAACCGATCGAGCTTGTGCAAGACGAGTTCATCACTTTGACAACCGAAGAAATTCTCGGCGACAAAGACCGCATCTCCATCACATACCAAGAGCTTCCTGGCGATGTGGAAGTCGGTTCAACCATTCTGATCGATGACGGTTTGATCGGTTTGACCGTAGTGGATATTCAAGGAACGGAAATCAAGTGTCGTATTGTCAACGGCGGTACCATCAAGAGCAAGAAGGGCGTTAACGTCCCAGGCGTAAACATTTCCCTGCCAGGCATCACTGAGAAAGACGCTAACGATATTATCTTCGGGATCGAACAAGGCATCGATTTCATTGCGGCTTCCTTCGTTCGTAAAGCCAGCGACGTTCTTGAAATCCGTCAATTGCTGGAGAGTCACAATGCCACGCACATCCAAATCATCTCTAAGATCGAAAACCAGCAAGGCGTGGACAACCTGGATGAGATTTTGGAAGTTTCCGACGGCCTGATGGTTGCCCGCGGTGACTTGGGTGTGGAAATTCCTGCGGAAGATGTGCCGTTGGTACAGAAGCGCATGATCGAGAAATGCAACCGCGTCGGCAAGCCGGTCATCACGGCGACGCAAATGCTGGATTCGATGCAGCGCAACCCTAGACCTACACGCGCTGAAGCAAGTGACGTGGCCAATGCGATTTTCGACGGTACCGACGCGATCATGCTGTCCGGCGAAACGGCTGCCGGGAAATATCCGGTGGAGTCCGTGCTGACGATGTCGCGTATTGCCGAGAAAGCGGAATCCGCGCTGGAATATCGCGAAATGTTTATAAAGCAAAGCAATGCGCAACAAACAACGGTGACCGAGGCGATTTCCCAAGCGGTGGCTAACTCCGCGCTGGATCTGAACGCCAAAGCGATCATCACTTCGACGGAAACGGGTTATACCGCTCGTATGGTCTCCAAATACCGTCCGAAAGCGCCGATTATCGCCGTCACCACGGAAGACCAAACGCTGCGCCGTCTTGCGCTGAACTGGGGCGTAACTCCGGTGAAAGGTCAATTGGCCACTTCCACGGACGAAATGTTCGACAACGCGATGAAGGGTGGACTGGATTCCGGTCTTGTGAAGGAAGGCGATCTGGTTGTGATCACAGCAGGGATTCCGCTGGGCCGCTCCGGTTCGACGAACCTGGTCAAAATCGGACAAATCCGCAAGTAATAGCTTTAGATACAGCTAGCCGCATATCAGAAGCAATGGGCTGCCCGTACAACGGGCTTTCCATTGCTTTTTTGCTAGATTAAGCCGAACTAGAAACGGTGCAACTCTTGTAAATGACAGGGAAAGGGGCGTACTAAAGATGCATGTTAGCGAGCTGGCGATCAAGCCCAAATATTTTGAGTTCGATATGATGGGCATCGTCTATCATGCCCACTATCTGGGCTGGTTTGAAGCGGGACGGACCGCGTTGATTGAGGAACTGGGACTAAACTACATTCACATGGAGCGGGCGGGTTATATTTCGCCGGTTCATGAAATGAAGGTGGAATACCGGAAAGGGATCCGTTACGGGGATGACGTTTTGCTCCGAACCTGGATCAGTTCGAACGGCGGCGTCAAAACGGAGTACGCCTACGAGGTGCTGAACGGGGGAGGCGAGCTTTGCGTCGTCGGATCATCTACGCATTATGTGGTCCGAAGGGAGGATTTCAAGCCCGTTCAGTTCAAAAAAGTATTTCCGGACTGGTATGAAGTATTCGAGCGGGCCAGTAAATTTTGATTCCGGTACATCAAAACGTTACAATACTCTTTAGAGCTTTGCTATAATTCATGGAGTTACGCCGCAGGAAAAAGGAGTTATTGTATGCGCAAATGGATAGCGGTATTTATCGTAGTCGTTCCCCTGGTAGAGTTTTGGGGTTATGTGTGGGTCGGGGAGCGGCTTGGTGTCGGAAAAACGATCTTTCTGACCTTGGCCACTTCGGTGATCGGCCTTCTGATGATGCAGTTTGAGGGCCGCAAGCTGATGGCGGATGCCAAATCTCAAATGATTGGCAACCAGATTCCCGGCAAAATGATGATCGAGGGCTTATGCGTGTTCGGCGGCGGGATCCTGCTGTTGATTCCGGGTTTCGTAACCGATGCGATCGGGTTTACGATGGTGTTTCCTTTAACGCGTCCCCTTTATCGTTTGCTATTGATGAAATGGATCGGCAAAAAAATCAAAGACGGAACGATCACCTTTTTCCGGCGTTGACTTTTTGATTTTTTTTCGATATAACTAGTTTAACTATTTTTGGAACTGCATATGAAATATCTGCGAACGGGACAGTACGCTGCTGGAAACCATAAAAGCGAGCCGGGAGGGTGGAAGCCGGTATGGGGAAGTGGGCGGAAGCGGGCCCGGGAGATGGTTTGCCGAAGGCGGCGGGGGTTGCCGCAAGCCGTAGTCAAATCCGGGTGTTGGCCGTTATCCTTCAGAGTGGTTGGGACGATGGGTCCCGACACGCAGAGTGGTACCGCGGGAACTGTAAGTCTCTCGTCTCTTCAATGGAGATGAGGGGCTTTTTTATTTGGAGAAAAGAGGGGATTGGAATGGATTGGTTTAAAAAAATCGTCGCGGAACAGATCGCTAGAGTGCTGGAAGAAATTACGGAGCAGGAAATCCGGGACTTGCTGGAGATCCCGCGGGACGCTTCCATGGGCGACTTGTCGTTTCCTTGCTTTACGTTAGCCAAAAAGCGCAAGGCTTCCCCCGCGGGGATCGCCCGGGAGCTTGAGGAGGGGCTTCATGCCCGGGGTATCGCCGGGTCCGGCCTTATCAAAGTGTCGTCGCAAACGGGTTACGTCAATTTTTCTTTGGATCATGCCGCAGTAGCCGAGGCGATATTGCCCGGGATTTTAGAAAGCGGGGAGCGGTATGGAGCGGGGGATATAGGAGCGGGCAAAACGGTGGTGATCGATTTTTCCTCCCCGAATATCGCCAAGCCTTTTCACGTAGGCCATCTGCGCTCCACGGTCATCGGAAGCGCGCTGTACCGGATTTACTCGTATCTGGGTTATCGTTGTGTCGGTATCAACCACCTGGGGGATTGGGGGACGCAGTTCGGGAAGTTGATCACGGCCTACCTCCGCTGGGGAACCGCCTCCCGCCTGGAGGAAGCGGCCATCGACGAGCTGTTGGGGTTGTATGTGCGTTTTCATGAGGAGGCCGACAAGGACCCCGCTTTGGAGGATGAGGCCAGAGAGTGGTTCGTCAAAATGGAGCAGGGAGACGAGGAGGCTAAGAAGCTGTGGAGACGGTTCGTCGATGTAAGTCTGGCGGAATTCCAGAAGATCTACGATCGGCTCGGCGTGCGGTTTGATTTTGTGACCGGGGAGAGCTTTTACAATGAGTATATGGATGATGTTGTGCGGGAACTGAGGGAAAAACGCCTGCTTGAGGAGGATGAGGGCGCTTGGCTTGTCCGCCTCGAGGAGTACGGCATGCCCCCGGCCTTGATTCTGAAAAAAGACGGCAGCTCCCTCTACCCTACCCGCGACATAGCGGCGGCGCTGTACCGGAAGCGGACCTTCGGCTTCCATAAAGCCTTGTATGTGACGGACTATTCGCAAAGCCTGCATTTTAGCCAATGGTTTAAGGTGATCGAACGGATGGGCTACGGGTGGGCGTCCGAACTTGTCCACGTTCCGTTCGGGCGGGTCAGCCTGGAAGGCGAGGCCATGTCCACCCGGAGGGGGAAAGTTGTCCGGCTGGAAGAGGTGCTGGATCAGGCGGTTTCCAAAATCCGCGAGATTATTGAGGAGAAAAATCCCAAGTTGGAGAACAAAGAAGAGGTTGCCCGGCAAGTTGGCGTGGGTGCGGTCATCTTCAATGACCTGCGGGGAAACCGGATCAAGGACATCGATTTTTCCTGGAAAGAGGCGCTCAGCTTTGAAGGGGAGACAGGGCCGTATGTTCAATATACGTACGCCCGGGCCTGCAGTGTACTGCGCATGGGGACGGGAACCGAGGATCTGCACGGCTTGAACCTTAGGCCCGGCATCGATTGGGACCCTCAACGGTTAAGCTGTGAGGCGGAGTTCAGGATGATCAAACAGCTCGGCCTGTTCCCGGAAGTGGTCGGGCAGGCGGCCGCTAAGCTGGAGCCTTCGCTGATTACCCGCTACTTGGTGGATACCGCCCAGGCTTTTAACCGGTTTTATCACGATTGTCCTATTCTGAAAGAAGAAGCCTCGCTGCGCATCGCCCGCCTGGCTCTCGTTCAAGGCGTGCGGATCACGTTGAAGACCGGGCTGGGACTGATCGGGCTGCAGGCGCCGGAGCGGATGTAGGGCGAACGTGGAGGAAGGCTGCAATGAATCATCGCAGCCTTCCGTTCACGATATAGTTGCGCAGATCGCGGATCACGCCCGCGCGGATCATGGCGCCGATGACGACGAAGGAGACGGGGCCGATAATCAGCCCAAGCACACCGAACAGCTTCAGTCCAGCAAACATGGCGATCAACGTGGGCAGGGGATCGAGACCGACGCTGCTGGCCAGCACTTTGGGCTCGATCAGTTGGCGTGCGATCAGAATCACGCCGTACAGAATCGACAGCCCGATCCCTAGTCCGAGGTCCCCTGTCATATAGGCATAAAGCAGCCAGGGGACCATGATGGTTCCGACGCCGAGATAAGGGAGCAGATCCACCAGACCGATTAATAAGGCATAGGTGAAGGCGGATTCGACGCGCAAAATCAGAAGGCCGATGAGGACGATGACGGCCGTGATCGAGATCATGATGAACTGGGCGCGCAAATAGCCGAACAGCGCTTTTTGCAAATCCCTCCAGACCTCTCCGGCGGTCTTACGAAAGGCAGGAGGGATAAAGCCGGCGAGAAACCGGATGTGGCGCTCCCAGTTTTTACTGATAAAAAAAGCGGCCAGCAAGATGACGACCAGAATCAGCCCGAGATTGGGCAGCGAGGTCAACAGTTGAACGATCCCGCTCAGCAGACCGCTGAGCAGGCGCGATACCGCCGAGCTGATTGTGCTTGTTGTGTTGTCGATGTTTTGATTGATCGTGTTTTCGTAATCCGGGTTATCGGCAATAAAGCGGTTGATTTCATTGATGATGTTTTGGATTCCTTCGCTTTGGCTCCATTCGACAAACCATTGCCGCCAGTTTTCGATATGCTGGTCCAAAGACTCGGCCAGGCTGATCAGCTCTTTGACGAGCCGAGTGATGGCGGCGGACAGGACGATCCCAGCTCCCCCGAAATAAACCAGGAGCGCCGCGGTAACCGCGAGCCAGCGCGGCAGTTTGACGGCGGCCTGCAGCCAGCGCACAAAGGGGTTCATCGCATAGGCGATCAGCCAGGCGATCAGGAACGGATACACTAGCGGCAGCGCCCAGTAAAAGCCGCCGGCCAGCAGGATCAGAACCAGGAGCACTCCGGTCCCCCGCATCAGGCGGTTTCTCAATACATTATCCAAACGGCATTCCCCTTTTCGGACAGGTCCTCTTTCTACCCTATTACTTAGCCTCTTTTTCTATGCCGGAAACAATTTGCCCAGGAAGTTCACGAAGTCATCGAAAGCAAAAAGATATAAAGTGACTTTTTTCATTGCAAAACGAAAGCGATTACAAAAAATCATTTATCACCACGATAAAACAATTTGATATCCCAGACCAGGCTGTTCGGGTTCCCTTGTTTTTAAAAATCCAGTATGATGAATTTACAGGATGAACCGAGTTACCGATGAACACGGTACCCGGCGTCATAGCCAGATATCTACTTTGTCCGGGCCTTGTTATTGCCATGCTCTGAAAATTTTAAACTTTTAAATTGAAAATGTTTTCATTGGCTTGTTCGGCTCATATTTCGTTTTTAAAGGAGAGATGCACTATGACGGCTACCAAAGGACTGGAAGGGATTGTGGCAGCGACTTCATCCATCAGCTCGATTCACGACGGGGTTCTTGCCTATCGCGGCATTAATATCGATGACCTGGCGGAGCGTGCGACTTATGAAGAGACTGCTTATTTGCTTTGGTACGGCAAGCTGCCTACCAAACATCAGTTGGCCAACCTGCAGAATCAACTAAGCGAATATGCGCCGGTACCGGAAGCGGTTCTCGAGCAAATGAAGCTCTATCCGGCCAACGCGAATACGATGGCCGTTCTCCGTACAGCCGTTTCGGCCCTGGCTTTGTACGACGAGCAGGCGAATGACAATACGCGCGATTGCAATCAACTTAAAGCGATCAAACTGCAGGCCGAGCTGCCTACGTTGATTGCCGCTTTTGCCCGGATCCGCGAAGGGAAAGAACCGGTCGCTCCCTTGAAAGGCGTTTCGCTGGCTCACAACTTCCTTTATATGCTGTCCGGCGAGGAGCCGGATCCGGTCGCCGTCCGCGCCCTGGATCAAGCGCTAGTCCTGCATGCGGATCATGAGCTGAACGCTTCCACCTTCTCCGCCCGCGTCACGGTCGCTACGCTGTCGGATATCTATTCCGGCGTCACCTCCGCGATCGGTACCTTGAAGGGCCCGCTGCACGGGGGAGCCAATGAGGCGGTGATGCGGATGCTGAGCGAAATCGGCACCTTGGATAAAGTCGAGGCTTACATTCAGAACAAGCTCGCCAACAAGGAGAAGATCATGGGCTTCGGCCATCGGGTTTACAAAAACGGGGACCCTCGCGCCAAGCACCTGCAAAAAATGTCCCGTCAGCTGGGGTTGATGAAGGGCGATACGACCCTTTACGACATTTCGGTCAAAGTGGAAGAGCTCGTGACGAATCAAAAGGGACTGAAACCGAACGTCGATTTTTATTCGGCCTCGGTTTATACGATGCTGGGCATTCCGAGAGATCTGTTCACGCCGATCTTCGCGATCAGCCGCCTGTCCGGATGGACCTCTCATATTTTGGAGCAGCTTGACGACAACCGGATCATTCGTCCGCGCGCCGAATACACGGGAGCGACGAATCAGCGCTACATCCCGATCGATCTGAGATAACGCCGACCAACCCGGGAAACCGGGTTGGTATTATGTTAAAATGGATAACACACGAATATAAGGAGGAAATCAAAGACATGCTGAAATTGGAAAAATTCAGTCTTCCGACCGAAGGCGAAAAAATCGTTATCGATAACGGCAAGCTTCAGGTGCCGAACAATCCGATCATTCCTTTCATAGAGGGGGACGGCACAGGCCGCGACATTTGGAAAGCCTCCAAGCGGGTTCTGGATGCCGCTGTGGAGAAAGCTTACGGCGGCGAGAAAAGAATAGCCTGGTACGAAGTATTCGCGGGGGAGAAGGCCTACAATACATACGGGGAATGGCTGCCAGCGGATACGCTGACTGCGATCCGCGAGTATATTGTGGCGATTAAAGGCCCGTTGACTACGCCGATCGGCGGCGGCATCCGTTCGCTGAACGTGGCGCTCCGCCAAGAGCTGGACCTGTACGTATGTCTTCGCCCGGTCCGCTATTTCGATGGCGTTCCTTCTCCGGTGAAGCGTCCCGATCTCGTGGACATGGTCATTTTCCGGGAGAATACGGAGGATATCTATGCGGGAATCGAGTACAAAGAGGGCTCTGAAGAAGTGAAGAAGGTGCTCCAGTTCCTGCAAAATGAAATGGGCGTGAAGAAGATCCGCTTCCCGGAAACCTCCGGCATCGGGATCAAGCCGGTTTCGGAAGAGGGCTCGAAGCGTCTGGTGCGCGCGGCCGTGGAATATGCGATCAAGCATGGCCGCAAGAGCGTTACCCTCGTACACAAGGGCAATATCATGAAATTCACCGAGGGCGCCTTCAAAAACTGGGGTTACGAAGTGGCTGAGGCCGAATTCGGCGACAAGGTATTCACTTGGGCCGAGTACGACCGGATCAAGGAAGAATCCGGAACCGATGCGGCCAATAAAGCGCAGAAGGAAGCCCAAGACGCGGGCAAAATCATCATCAAGGACGCGATTGCGGATATCGCGCTTCAGCAAGTGTTGACGCGCCCGACGGACTTCGATGTGATCGCTACCTTGAACCTGAACGGCGACTACTTGTCCGACGCCTTGGCGGCTCAAGTCGGCGGCATCGGCATCGCGCCGGGGGCGAACATCAACTATGTAACGGGGCATGCGATTTTTGAAGCCACTCACGGTACGGCTCCGAAATATGCGGATCTTGACGTGGTGAATCCCGGCTCCGTGATTTTGTCCGGGGTGATGCTCCTTGAGCATTTGGGCTGGCAGGAAGCGGCCGACCTGATTTATAAAGGTCTGGAAACATCCATCAACAACAAGACGGTTACCTACGACTTTGCCCGCCTGATGGAGGGCGCTACGGAAGTGAAGTGCTCCGAGTTCGCGGATCAAGTCATTAAAAACATGTAGGAGGTCTTGATCAACGTGGCTATTCGTCGTAAAAAAATTACGGTCGTCGGCGCCGGCTCCACCGGCGCGACTACGGCGCTGATGCTTGCGCAAAAAGAGCTCGGGGACGTCGTTCTCCTCGATATCCCGCAGTTGGAGAACCCGACGAAGGGCAAGGCGCTCGATATGCTGGAAGCCGGTCCGGTCCAAGGCTTCGACAGCCATATCGTCGGGACCTCTTCCTACGAAGACGCCGCGGAATCCGACATCGTCATTATTACGGCGGGGATTGCCCGCAAGCCGGGAATGAGCCGCGACGATCTCGTGAATACGAACGCGGGGATCGTGCGTTCCGTTTGCGAAAACGTGAAGAAACATTGCCCGAATTCCACGGTCATCATCCTGAGCAACCCGGTGGACGCGATGACGCATACGGCTTACCGGACGCTAGGGTTCCCGAAAAACCGCGTGATCGGCCAATCCGGCGTGCTTGACACCGCGCGTTACCGTACGTTTATCGCGCAGGAGCTGAACGTTTCGATGGAAGACGTTCGCGGCTTTGTGCTCGGCGGACACGGCGACGACATGGTACCCCTTGTCCGGTATTCCAGCGTCGCCGGGATTCCGATCGAAGCTCTGCTTCCGCAGGAACGGATCGAGGCCATCGTCCAGCGCACGCGCGCGGGCGGCGGCGAGATCGTCAACCTGCTCGGCAACGGCAGCGCCTATTATGCGCCGGCCGCATCGCTCGTGCAGATGACGGAAGCGATCCTGAAGGATAAAAAACGGATCCTTCCGGTTATCGCTCTTCTGGAAGGCGAGTACGGCTATGACGGCCTGTTCATGGGCGTACCGGTCATTTTGGGCGGGGACGGCATCGAAAAAGTGTTCGAGCTGGAGCTGACTCCGGAAGAAAAAGCGGCTTTGGATAAATCCGCGGCGTCTATACGCGAAGTCATTTCGATCGTTCGAGGGTAAACATGTCAGAAATGTGAATTTTTGAAAATGAGGAATCCTCCCGTCTCGGGGGGATTCCTTTCTTTTAATGACAACTCTAGGTATAATAGATTGTAATAAATCTAATTGACAAAGGTGGTTGTGATATGTATGGAATCATGATGTTTCTCCACATCGTGGGTGCCTTGGCGCTGGGCTTCTACCTGGTGCTGCCGATCGTATTCAGCAATGTGCCCAAGCTGACGCCGGCTGCCCAGGAAGGTACCGTGTCCGCCGTGAAGACGCTTAATACGTATGCGCAGATCGGCTTGGTCGTTCAATTGTTGACCGGCGGATATTTGATCAGCGGCGGCGGTGGCGGATATTCGGTGCCATGGATGATCGTTGTTGTGGTCTTGTTCCTGGCGATTGGAGCCTTCAGCGGGATGCTGGGGAAGCCGCTCCGTCAGGCGACGGAAGCAATCCGGGCCAACAAAGGGATTCAGGACACGGCCGGAAAGCTTCGGACCTTCAGTACGCTGCTTTGCCTTTGCGTGCTGCTGATTTCCTTCTTTATGGTGTACAGAAATATCATTTAGCCATTAATGGAATTCCCTACATAAGGGCATAAAGAGACCATTCCAGAGCCAGGCGACTGAAATCGCTGCCCGGCTTAGGAATGGTCTTTTTGGCCAAGCCATCAGATCACGGCCGGGCATTCACGCTCGCAATATCCTTGAACTCCTCCCCGGAGGAAACCGGGCGCGACAGCTCGTGGCAGCGAACGATTTTGGAATCTGCCCATTGGAACAAAGCTAACAGTTCCACCTGTCCGCGGGCTCCGTGTTTCTTCGTAACATCCACTTCATATCGAACCGCCGCCATCTGCTCCTCCTGGTCAAACACGATATCATGAAAAGGGGACACCCGGATTTGCCCGGCGATCCTTTTCAATTCCGCAATATGATTTCGGAAGGCGACCAGGTCGGATGTAACGCCGTCCGTAGTCTGCATGTAGTTGCCGGCAAAGTAATCCGGTATTTTGTCGATGTTTAAATTCTCAACGATATCCCGGTACATTTCCTCCAAAAATAAAATAGCTTCCGTCTTGTTCATCATAATAACCTCCGAGTTTAGGAAATTTGTGATCAGATCAAGCTGGACCATGCGTTCAAGAATCGAATAATCACGTCTAGTTCCTCGTCGGAAAAAGCGCCGAACAGCCGGATATATTCATCCTTCAAACGTTCATGAATCCGGTCATGGGCCTCCGCCGATGCACCGCCTTGTTCAGATAAGCGATAATAAATTTCTTTCTGATTTGCGACGTTGTGCGAGGGAAGCAGCAACTGCCGTTCCACAAGCGGACGGACAGCTTTGGTTACCGCAGGCTTGGAAAGATGAAGCCGCTCCGCAAGCAGCGTGTTATTTAATGCTCCGGGCTGTTTTTTGACCAGAGAGAGAATGTGGAGCTGGGTGAGCGTCCATTTTGATTCCGCTGCGGGAGTCAATTCGGAAGCGAGCATCTCGGCCGCCGTGCTTCGCGTTTGCACCCGTTTTTCTCTTCTCATAATGAATTGTTGAACGGCTTCAAGGGCTTGATTCTGTTTATCGGTTTCCATGGGGTACCCCTTTCTGTATAGTTAACCGGTTAACTATATTTTAGTTTACCAGTTAACAAAAACTTGTCAAGCACGAAAAAAACGCGAGTTGAAGAAGAACCTTCATCCCACGTTTTCTATTTCTACTTCTGCATATCATCCAAGTGGGCAAACATCAACTTCAGGATGTCGAGCGCCAGTTGTTTTTCTTTCGGCGAACGCTCCATCATGATTTGCCTTACTTGATTCATAAATTGGTCATCGTTGATCTCGATGGAATCGTGCAGCAAGTAGTCGACGGTAACGCCCAGTTGATTGGCCAGTTTAACGAGAGTTTCCAGGGATAAACTGCGTTCGCCCCGCTCAATCTGCCCTATGTATGCGTCGGAAACCTCGATTTTCTCAGCGAGTTTTTCCTGAGTCAGATTCATCTTGTGCCGCTCCTGCCGCAGCCGCTTGCCTAGTGCGTCATAGTCCATATTACCCCTCCTGTATTTAACCATAGTGAGATTGAGAGGCAAAGATAATAAACTGTTAGTTTTGTTTCTGTTTACTGAAAGCATGAATTGAAGTATTATGGTATTTGGAATCGGATAAAACAAGAAGTATACCCTGATTCTGGATTTATTTATTATGCGTGCTAAGGAGAATTTTTATGTCTTCCCAACCTATGGTTTCTATCATTATGACGGTAAAAAATAACGGGATCGATCTGTTTATGGCCATGGAGTCCTTAAAGGTTTCGCAAACTTCCATACCTTACGAGCTGATCCTGGTCAATGAGGGATCGGTGGACGGATGCTGCGATTTTTTGATGAATTATAATTTTCCCCGGCCTTTCCGTTTGCTCAAGGGCCAGACCGGTGTACCTTCCCGGAATTTGGGTGCGGCCCACGCGTTCGGCGCCTACCTGATCTTTTGTACGCCGCGGTTGTATTTTGAGGATCATTGGATGGAATCCCTGTTGGCACCGATATTGGGGGGCGAGGCCGACGGGGTATCCCCGCGAATGGAGATCCATGAAACTTCCCGATTCGTTCCCGAGCCTTGTTACGAAGGGGAGCTTCTTCACAGTATGGAACAGTATCCTTGGAGGATTGACGACGAAACGCTTGCCTGGTTATCCCCGGATTGCTTTGCGATTTCCCGGGAGAAATTTGAGGAAATTGGCGGGGTGGAGGAGAACTTTGTCGGCAAAGAGCTGGAAACCTCCGAGCTTTCGCTGCGAATCTGGCTTTTTGGAGGGCGTTGCCAGCTGGTTTCCGCAACCACGTTAATGCTGGTCTACAGACAAAATTTCCCCAGCGATGACAGCGGTAAGAAATGGGGGGGCGATTTGCTCAGGCTTGCCGAGCTTCATTTCCAGGAGAAGCGGATTGCGGCTTGCCGGAGTTTGGTGGTCCAGGCATTCGGTGAGGGGGCGCTGGGCCCTTTGGAGGAGATATCCCGCGCAACGTCTTTTTCCAGAGAAAAATATGCGGTTCGGCGCATGCGGGACGATTCCTGGTTTTTTGACCATTTCGGGATTCCGGTTTAACGATTTCCTGTTTGGTCCCAATCCTCCGGTGGTAAGTTAGTTCTGGAAGCGGCTATACCTTCACGTCGGGTTGTCTTTCACCATTTAGGGACTCGGCATAAGCTTCGGCGTGTAGGCCTATCCTAGAAAGGGTAACCAGGACTACGATTGACGGAAGGAGAATGAACCATGTCAGGAAACGGACAATCGAAGCAAACGATGCCTCCGCAGCATCAGGATCAACAGCCCGGAATCGAATCGGAAATGCATCCCCGCCCCGAATACGAAGGAACTTATTTGGCGGCGGGCAAGCTGCGCGGTAAAGTGGCGCTGATTACCGGAGGGGACAGCGGGATCGGCCGCGCGGTCGCGGTCGCCTATGCGAAGGAGGGCGCCGATATCGCGATCGTCTATTTGAACGAGCATGATGACGCCAACAAAACGAAAGGGGAAATTGAGCAGGAAGGCCGTAAATGCGTACTGATTCCGGGGGATGTGGGCGATGAGAGCTTCGCCAAGGAAGCGGTTAAACAAACGGTCAATAGCCTCGGCGGCCTCGATATTCTGGTCAATAACGCCGCGGAGCAGCATCCGCAGCAGCAGATCGAGGATATTACGACCGAGCAGTTGGAGCGGACGTTCCGGACGAACATTTTCTCGATGTTCCACCTCGTAAAGGCCGCGATGCCGCATTTGAAGAAGGGAAGCGCGATTATCAATACAGCTTCGGTCACGGCTTATAAAGGCAATCCGACGCTGATCGACTACTCTTCCACCAAAGGGGCGATCGTCAGCTTTACGCGCGCGCTTTCGATGAATATCGTCGGAAAGAAGGGAATTCGCGTCAACGCGGTAGCGCCGGGGCCGATCTGGACACCGCTCATTCCGTCGACGTTCGACGCCAAGCAGGTGTCCGAGTTCGGCGGGAATGTCCCGATGCAGCGCCCGGGGCAGCCGGAAGAATTGGCCGGGGCCTATGTGTACCTCGCCTCCGACGATGCTTCCTACATGAGCGGACAAGTGTTGCACATTAACGGCGGCGAAATCGTCAACGGTTAAACAAAAGGGTGTCCCCAAAAGTCAAAAATGACTAGGTGACACCCTTTTAATTTTAACGGAAGCTATAGCAGCTATTTTGCGCAATATGCCCATTCGATGATCCTAACGGAAGCCATAGCAGCTATTCTCTAAAATACCGACTGTTACGACCATGTTTCGGAGGAATAGAGGCTATTGTTTCCTTTAGAACACTGAAATAGGGGAAATGTCGAGATTATCAGCTACTATTTCCGTTAGCCGTGCCAGTGGTGTACTCACAACCCGGGCCAGCGGATGGAGCTTGTTTGTCATGCCTCATCTGACAACTCGTCCAGTGTCATTTCAAAGCTGGGTGCGAACTCTCTCAGGAAGAAGTCGACTTCCGGCAGACACATATGTTCCAGCTTGGCAAGGAGCTGCTGCTTCGCCACCGCAAATTCGCGGTTTCCGGCCGCCAATTCCCAGGCGCATTTCAAATAGGCGTCAAGCGTGTCGGCCGCCTTCACCATTCTCATCAGCTCGGCGTCCCCGTCGGGCCCTTGATGGGTCGAAGGCGAGACCAATGGGGCGTAGACGGCCCGCAAAGAAGGAGGCACCATGGAAAGCAGCCGCTCGGCGGCAATCCCTTCCATTTCCCGGAAGCTCGCCAGAAGCTTGGGATTGTGGTGCTTCACGGGCGTTGGGATATCCCCGGTAAACACCTCGGTGGCATCGTGAAACAACGCGAGCGTGGCGGCCCGTTCGGCATTCAAACTGCGCCCTGTGACATGATTGCCGATCTCGCATAACAAATGGGAGAGCAGCGCGACGTGAAAGGAATGTTCCGCGACGTTTTCGGCAGCGGTGCTCCGCATCAGACTCCAGCGCTGGATAGAACGCAGACGATACATATAAGCAGAAAAATGGTAGCTCATCCGTGAGAAACCTCTCTTTTTGACATGATGAATTTGTAGATATTTCAACCTCGGGGATAGTACTATGTTATTATAAAGCTATCGAGAAATTCAGGACAAGAGAGGGGAAGATCGGATCATGCACCAGTTTGAAGAGAGCGTATATCGATTGATTGTGGAAACGTCAACAAACTTGCCCGGGGATGTCCGCAGGGCGGTGAACCGGGGGCGGGCCATGGAGAACCAGGCCACGCGTGCTGGCCTTGCGCTGTCGACGATCACCCGGAATATTCGAATGGCCGAGGAGCAAATTTCCCCGATCTGCCAGGATACCGGAATGCCGACGTTTATCGTCCATACTCCGGTGGGAGCGAACCAGATTGAAATGAAGAAAGCAATCCGCGCGGCGATTCAGCGGGCAACGAAAGACGGCAAGCTGCGGCCGAACTCGGTGGATTCCTTGACGGGCGAGAACAGTGGAGACAATCTTGGTCCGGGGACGCCGGTGATTCACTTTGAGCAGTGGGAGCAGGATTTCATCGACCTGCGCCTGATCCTGAAAGGGGGCGGCTGCGAGAACAAAAACATCCAGTACAGCCTGCCCGCGGAGCTGGAGGGGCTTGGACGCGCCGGCCGCGATCTGGACGGCATCCGCAAATGCATCCTGCACGCGGTTTATCAGGCGCAGGGGCAAGGCTGCAGCGCGGGCTTTATCGGCGTGGGCATCGGCGGCGACCGGACGACCGGTTACGAGCTTGCCAAGCAGCAGTTGTTCCGCGAAGTGGACGATGTGAACCCGGTTCCCGAGCTCGACCGGCTGGAGCGCTACATTATGGAAGCCGGCAACCGGCTTGGGATCGGCACGATGGGCTTCGGCGGCGAGGTCACGCTGCTCGGCTGTAAAATCGGAGCAGCCAACCGGCTGCCGGCGAGCTTTTTCGTTTCGGTCGCCTACAATTGCTGGGCGTTCCGCCGTCAAGGCGTCAAGCTGGACCCGGCTACGGGCGGGATCCAGAGCTGGATTTATCCGGCAGGCAGCGAGGTCCAGGTCGGAGATTCCCTCGAAGAACCCGCTCGCGAAGCCGCTGCGGCCGCCACCGTACCGGCAGCCGGCCAAAACGATGGCCCAAGCGGAACGTCCGCACCCAGTCAAGGCCGCGAAATCGTCCTGCGCACGCCGATCACCGAGAAGCAAATCCGCGAGCTTCGGGTCGGCGACGTTGTCATTATTCAGGGCGAGATGCACACGGGACGGGATGCGCTGCACAAATACCTAATGGATCACGAGGCGCCGGTCGATTTGAACGGGGCGGTCATTTATCACTGCGGGCCCGTCATGTTGAAGGACGGAGAGGAATGGCAGGTCAAGGCGGCGGGTCCGACGACCAGCATCCGCGAGGAGCCATACCAGGGCGATATCATCAAGAAATTCGGCATCCGGGCGGTGATCGGCAAGGGGGGGATGGGGCCGAAAACATTGGCCGCCCTCAAGGAACACGGTGCTGTCTATTTGAATGCCATCGGCGGAGCGGCGCAGTATTATGCCGAATGCTTCAAGAAGGTTAACGGCGTCGATTTCATGGAATTCGGCATTCCCGAAGCGATGTGGCATTTGGAGGTGGACGGCTTTGCGGCGATCGTGACGATGGATTCGCATGGCGACAGCCTGCATGCCGGTGTGGAGAAGGCTTCTCTGGAAAAGCTGTCTACTTTTAAAGAAACGGTGTTTAAATAACGATGAAAACCTTTCGCACAAGGCTTACCTTGATTTTAATGAGCCTGGTCGGCGTCTCGATGTTGGCCGCCGGCCTTACGATGGCTCAGGTTTTTAAAGATTCCCACATTCGTGCGCTAGAGGAAAATATGGCACGGGAAATCAATTTACTGGAGAGCACGTTCGCTTTCATTCCTCCCGATCGCCCGGATGCCGTCGATTATTACACGGACCGGGCGCGGGAGCTTGATCGGCTGACGGACTCCCGGGTCACGTTTATTACGCTTGACGGAGAGGTCATAGGGGATTCGGAAATGCTTCCGGGGGAGATGGACAACCACGCCGGACGCAAGGAAATCCAGTCTGCCGAGGGGGATGCCGTCGGCAGTGCGATCCGGTACAGCGAAACGATCGGCGAGGATATGCTGTATGTTGCGCACCGGGTCAAATCCGACCGGGGGTTTGAGGGCTATATCCGTTTGTCGATGAGCCTCGAAGCCGTGGGGAAAGAGATGAATAAAGGCTGGTACTTGATGGCGGGCGGGCTTCTCCTGTTGTTTGTCGCGGCCGCCCTCGTCAGCTACCGCGTCGCGTCCGGATTAACCAAGCCGCTGGAGCATATTACCCGGGTGGCGAACCGGATTTCCCGGCTGGATTACGACGCCAGGGTGAATCTGGACCGGAAGGATGAAATCGGCCAGTTGGGGCATGCCATCAACGGGATGGCCGACAGTCTTCAGCAGCAGCTCAAGGTGATCCACGATAACGAGGATTTGATGCAGAGTGTGCTCGCCAACATGACCGGCGGCATACTGATGGTGGATGCGTCCGAGAATATCGCAGTGATCAACCGCGAGGCGGAACGGATCCTTCATTTGCGCAGCGACCAGGTTCAGGGAAAGCCGTACCATGAGCTGAAATGGAATTACGAGTTCATGAAGTTTGTGGAGGAGGGGATCACCCGTAAGGAATTTTTGCGGGAGGAGCGGAATTTGTATTCGCCCGAGGAACGGATCGTCCAGTTTGACGGCGTTCCCATGTTTGAGGATGACGGGAGCTATCGGGGGATGCTGTTCCTTCTCCAGGATGTCACCGATATCCGCCGGCTGGAGGTCATGCGCAGCGAATTCGTGGCCAATGTGTCCCATGAACTGAAGACGCCGATCGCCGCGGTGAAGGGCTTCGCGGAGACCTTATTGGCCGGGGGCGTGAAGGACGAGGATACGAAGCGATCCTTCCTGCAGATCATATTGGATGAGGGCGAACGGCTGAACCGCCTGATCGGCGACATTTTGGAATTGTCGAAGATCGAATCGAAGCGGGTTCCCCTAGAATACGCTCCGGTTCATTTAAAGGAGCTGTTTGACAGCATCTTTGAAATGCTGGATCCGGCGGCCAGGAAGAAATCGATCGTGATGCTGCAGATGGTTCCCGAGCATTTGTTTATAGAAGGGGACGAGGATCGGCTGCGGCAAATTTTTATGAACCTGTTATCCAATGCGATCAGCTATACGCTGGAAGGCGGACGGGTCAAAGTGGAGGCTGAGGTGCTCGGCGACGGGGACGAGGAGGAAAAACTGCGGATTACGGTAAGCGATACGGGGATCGGGATTCCGAAAAAAGATCTGCCCCGCATCTTCGAACGCTTCTACCGGGTGGATAAAGCGCGGTCTCGCAGTTCCGGCGGTACGGGGCTCGGGCTTTCCATCGTCAAACATTTGACGGAGCTGCACCGGGGGACGATCCGCGTTGAGAGCAAAGTCGGTGAAGGTTCCTCTTTCATCGTGGAGCTTCCGTTTATGCAGCATCACGATGAGGAAAGTTAAGCTCGCTTTTTCCGTATTTTTATATTTTTACACCCCGTTAACATATCCATGATATGCTTGGCTTGTTTAAAGGGCGTGAAATGGGATGGATCTGCAACTACTGGAGAAAATGGGGGTTACTATGACGCAGCGATTGTTGGTAATAGAAGATGAGCCGACGCTTTCGAGACTGCTGTCTTACAATTTGACCAGCGAGGGGTACGAAGTCGTGGTGGCCGAGCATGGCCAAGCGGGCTTTGATACGGCGATGCAGCAGGATTTTGATCTCATCTTGCTGGATCTGATGCTCCCCGGCATGAACGGGTTTGAGATTATGTCCAAGCTGCGTGGAGAGGGCGTCAAGACGCCGATCATTATTTTGACGGCCAAAAATGCGGAGCAGGAGGTTGTTGAGGGACTGAAGTCTGGGGCTGACGACTACATTACCAAACCGTTCGGCGTGGCCGAACTGTTGGCTCGGGTGGCTGCCGTGCTCCGCCGTTCCAACGGCCAGGAAGAACGGGAGACCACGGCGGTGTCCGAAGAGGCGCAGATTTCGCTCGGAGCGCTGACGGTATATCCGGAGAAGTACGAGGTTACGCTGAATGGGGAACAGATCACGCTGAGGCCGAAGGAATTTGAAGTGCTCCTTTATCTGGCCCGAAAGCCCGGTGTGGTGATGACGCGCGACGACCTGATGAACGCCGTCTGGGGATTCGACTATATCGGCGGCCAGCGAACGGTGGATGTCCATGTCAGCTCGCTGCGCAAAAAGCTGGAACTGGACCCGGGTTCGGTGCACATCGATTCGATTCGCGGGGTTGGTTATAAACTTGTGGTAAACAAGAAAAAGTCGGTCCATCATTGATTTTTCGATGATGGACTTTTTTTACAAAATGATGAATATTAGGCTATTTTACATGGGTCTATCGTCCTGTGAATATTCCCGTAACAATCCTGAACTATCATTTCTGACATACCCCTGTTTGAAGTAGGGACAAGGAGTGGTAGGAGATGAGCAATCAGGCAGTACTGGAGCTAAACAGGGATACCTTTACGGATACGGCGGAATACTGCCGAAATGTCCCGGTGATCGGCCCGCATGAATTGTGCCGGGAGGTGCTGCAGATGTTTCAGAAGCAGTCCGATATTCCGTGCATCGTGATTTCCGACGAACGTCATTTTCCGGTCGGGTTAATTATGCGGGATACGTTCTATCGCTATTTGGCCGGTCGTTTTGCCGCCGACCTGTTCTATGAACGGCCCGCGCTGGAGTTCTCCGAGCGATCCCCGCTCCGCTGCGAGCTGTCCGTACCGGCTTACGAATTGCTGGATGCGGCGCTTGGCCGCAAAGGCCTTCATTTTTACGATTGTCTTATCATCACGGAGCGCGGAAAGTTTTTCGGCATTATGACGGTGCAGGACCTGATGATGCTCTCGCGAAATTTGCAGCGGGAGGCGGAGGAAGCGAGAAGAATCGCCGTGACGCAGAGCGCTACTCGCGTGTTGGAAATCGAACGGGCGGCCGGGCAGGCGTCCGAAGCCGCCAAGCGCAGCCTCAAGGAGACCGAGCGTATGTCGGGGCTGGCAACCGCAGGAAGGCTGGAACTGGAAGAGGTGAAGGCGATGTTCGCCCGCGTCGCCGAGTTGACGCGTTCGCAGGAAGGCCAGGTCACCGAGCTCGCCGCCCGCGCGGGGGAAATTTCGCAGGTTGCCGCCCGGATCCGCGAGCTTGCGGACCAGAGCGGGATGCTGGCGATGAACGCGACCATTGAAGCGGCGCATGCGGGGGAGCACGGGCGCGGGTTCGCGGTCGTAGCGAACGAGGTCCGCAAGCTGGCTTTTCAGACGAAGAAGCTGTCGGGCGAAATCGGTGCGACGCTGGAACTGGTGGGCAGCCTGGTGAATCAAACCGCAGATACCGCCGTTTCGACGGCCCGGGAGATGGAACAAAGCCAGGGGCGGGTGAACAAGGCGGAGCATACGTTTTCCCAGCTCGTCGAATCGGCTCGGCAGACCGAAGTCCGCGGGAAGGAAGTCGCCCATTCGGCGGAAACCGCCGTGCGGACGACCGGGCTTGTCAGGGAAGAATTAACGAAGCTTGCCGAAGCCGATGGAGAGTGAATTTTTACACAGCGTTTACATTTGAGCTTATCCCCTTTTACATAATTGAGGTAGAATCGTCATGTACCCATTTACCTAAGCGTCAGCACGGGCTCGCCAAGCGTGAGGTCCGTGCTTCGTATTGAGATTACATTTTTACAGAGTGGGAGAAATGACATGACCTCGATTATTCATATTGACCAACTGAACCTTTACTATGATCAATTCCACGCGTTAAAAAACGTGTCTCTCGACATTCCGGAAAAAGCGATCACCGCTTTTATCGGGCCTTCCGGCTGCGGCAAATCGACACTGCTGCGGACATTGAACCGGATGAACGACATGATTCCGGCCACGAGAATTGAAGGCTCCGTGAAGATTGCGGGGGCGGAAATTTATGGTGAGGATGTTCAGGTGGAAACGCTGCGGAAGCAGGTAGGGATGGTGTTTCAGCAGCCGAATCCTTTTCCGAAATCAATTTATGATAATGTAGCCTACGGTCCAAGACTGCACGGGATGAAAAATAAAGCCCGACTCGATGAGATCGTCGAACAGAGCTTGCGTCAGGCGGTTTTGTGGGATGAAGTGAAGGATTTCCTGAAACGCTCCGCGCTCAGTCTTTCCGGCGGCCAGCAGCAGCGGCTCTGTATTGCCCGGGCAATAGCCGTGCAGCCGCAAATTTTGCTGATGGACGAAGCGACATCGGCCTTGGATCCGATTTCGACGCTCAAGATCGAGGAGCTGGTTCAGGAATTAAAATCCAGGTATACCATCGTTATGGTCACGCATAACATGCATCAGGCAGCACGGATTTCCGACCGCACGGTCTTCTTCCTCAACGGGGAGATCGTAGAGGCCGACGATACGCGCACGCTCTTTTCCACCCCGCGGGATTCCCGTACTGAAGACTATATTTCCGGCCGTTTCGGTTAACAGAAGGAGGCTACCCGAGATGATACAAAGAAAAGAATTTGACCAGAATTTGGAGGATCTGAGACAACTGCTCAGAAAAATGGGCGAACACGTGGAGGATGCGCTAAGCGAGGCCATCTCCGCTCTGCAAGCCTTGGATACGGGCTTGGCCAAGAAAATCGTGGAGCGCGACGTGATTCTTAACGAATTGGAAGAACAGGTGATGGATCTCGGCTCCCGCCTCATCGTCACCCAGCAGCCGGTGGCGAAGGACTTGCGCCGGATCATCGTGGCCTTCAAGATATCCAGCGATCTGGAGCGGATGGGGGACCTTGCGATCGATATCGCCAAAGTCACGATCCGTCTGGAAGGGCAAACCCTGATCAAGCCGCTGGTGGACATTCCGAAAATGGCCCAACTGGTCATCGCGATGGTACGGGAATCGCTGGAGTCCTATCTCGACGAAAACACCGACCTGGCTTACAAAATGGCGAAGGACGACGATGAAGTCGATCATTTATACAGCCAAATCATCCGGGATCTGTACTCCCATATGACGGAGCATCCCGACACGCTGCAGCAGGCCATGCTTCTGACATTGGTAGGCCGTTACATCGAGCGGATTGCCGACCATGCCACCAATATTGGGGAAAGCACCGTATATTTGGTCACGGGTCACCGACCGGATCTTAACCAATAAAGAACTTTAACAGTGGAGCAAGTTTTAAAGGAGATCCTCCGGCATTTGTCCGGGGGCTCCTTTTTTGTTTTTGCTTTTTTATATAAGTGGCGCATGTGTTAGAATAGGTAAAGGATTAAGCTGAAGGACGAGGTGTCATATGGAAAAATTGATGCTACTTGACGGCAACAGCATTATTTATCGCGCTTTTTTTGCGATGCCGCCGCTGACCAATTCGAGCGGTTTACACACGAACGCCGTATACGGATTTACGAATATGCTGCTTCGTCTGATCCAGGAGGAGAAACCGACCCATATCCTGGTTGCTTTTGACGCGGGCAAAGAGACATTTCGTCATGAAGGCTACCAGGAGTATAAAGGAGGCCGGGAAAAGACGCCTTCCGAGCTGTCGGAACAATTTCCGTTGATGCGCGAATTGCTGGAGAGCTTCGGGATTTCCTGGTTTGAGCTGTCCGGTTACGAGGCGGACGATATTATCGGCACGATCAGCAAGCAGGGAGAAGAATCGGGTCGTGAGGTTCTGGTCGTTACCGGGGATAAAGATATGCTGCAGGTCGTCAGCGAGAAAGTTACCGTGGCGCTGACGCGGAAAGGGATCAGTGAGGTGGAGCCTTACGGGCCGAAGGAGATCGAGGAGAAGTACGGTTTAACCCCGCTGCAAATCATCGACTTGAAAGGCTTGATGGGCGATGCTTCGGATAACATTCCGGGGGTTCCCGGGATCGGGGAGAAAACGGCGCTGAAGCTGCTGCATCAATTCGGCTCCGTGGAGGAAGTGCTGTCCCGTACGGATGAGCTGAAGGGGAAAATGAAGGAAAATTTGGTCAACCATGCCGAGGATGCAAGAATGAGCAAACGGTTGGCGACGATTTTCCGGGAGGTGCCGGTGGAACGGACCTGGAACGATATGGTATTTAACGGTCTCCGTGAAGAGACGGCGGTGCCGATATTGCGCAAGCTGGAGTTCAAATCGCTGCTGGAGCGGCTGAATTTGGGCGGAGACACCGCGGGAGCGGGAGCCTCAGCGGAACCGGAGCAAGAGGTAAACGTGACGATTGTGGATGCTGAGACCTTGTCCGAACTGGTGGAAGCCCTGCCTCGGATCGAAGCCATGCATGTGGAATCGACCGGGGAAAATCCGCACCAATCGGATGTGATGGGCATGGCTCTTTCGACGGCGGACCGTCAATTTTATCTCTCGCCCGAGTTTTTGAAGAGCGGAGAGGCCGGGCCGGTTCTTGCCTGGCTGTCCGATCCCAACGTCAAAAAACACGGGTATGATCTGCACCGGACCGATCTTGCCCTTCATTGGCAGGACATCCCGTTCGCCGGGGCGGATTTCGATATCCAGCTTGCCGCGTATTTGCTGGATCCGACGGAAGGCGATCAGACGCTCAGCGCCCTGGCCGCCAAATACGGACTGTCCTTCCTGGCCTCGGATGAGGAAGTATACGGCAAGGGAGCCAAGTTCAAAGTGCCGGATGAGGAGACGCTCAGCCGCCATTTGGCCCGCAAATGCGGGGCGATTGCGAAGATCGTTCCGCTTCAGCAGGCCGAACTCGAGAAGAACGAGATGAACCGGCTTTTCTATGAGCTGGAGATGCCGTTATCCCGGATCTTGGCGGATATGGAGAAGCAGGGGGTTGCCGTGAACCGGGATGCCTTGATCGAGCTCGGCAAAGAGTTCGAGGCTCAGATCAACAAGCTCGTCTCCCAAATTTACGAGATCGCCGGTCAGGAATTTAACTTAAATTCCCCCAAACAATTGGGCGAAATTCTGTTCGATAAACTTGGCCTTCCCGTGATCAAGAAGACGAAAACGGGGTATTCCACCGACGCGGAAGTGCTGGAGAAACTGGCCCCTTATCACGAGATCGTGCAGTATATTTTGGAATACCGCCAGTTGGCCAAGCTGCAGTCGACCTATGTTGAAGGTCTGCTTAAGGAAATTCACAGCAAGACCGGAAAAGTGCACACGTATTTCCGCCAGACGGTAGCGGCCACGGGCAGGCTAAGCAGCCAGTTCCCGAACCTGCAGAACATTCCGATTCGTCTTGAGGAGGGCCGGAAAATCCGCAAGGTCTTCGTGCCGTCGGAAGAAGGGTGGCTCATTCTGGGCGCTGACTACTCGCAAATCGAGCTCCGCGTGCTCGCGCATATTTCGGATGATCCCGGACTGAAGGAAGCGTTTCTGCACGACATGGACATCCATACGAAGACCGCGATGGACGTTTTCGGCGTGCCGGCGGATCAGGTGGATGCGAATATGCGCCGTTCCGCCAAGGCGGTAAACTTCGGCATCGTCTACGGCATCAGCGATTACGGGCTTTCGCAGAACTTGAACATCACGCGGAAGGAAGCGGCTCGTTTTATCGACCAGTATTTCGACGCCTTCGAGGGCGTGCGGCGTTACATGGACAATATCGTTCGCGATGCGAAACGGGACGGCTATGTCAAAACGCTGCTGGAACGCCGGCGTTATCTTCCGGAGATTAACGCGTCCAACTTCAACCTGCGCTCCTTCGCCGAAAGAACGGCGATGAATACGCCGATTCAAGGAACCGCCGCCGATATCATCAAGCTGGCGATGGTGCTGATGGACGAGGCGCTCCGCACCCGCGGGCTCCGAAGCCGGATGCTGCTGCAGGTGCATGACGAACTTGTCTTTGAAGTGCCGCCGGAGGAGCTTGACACCATGACCAAGCTGGTACCGGAAACGATGGAGAAAGCGCTGGACCTGTCCGTGCCGTTGAAGGCCGAGGTCAGCAGCGGTACGAACTGGTATGAGGCCAAGTAACCGTCCGAGTATCGGCTGGGCCTTCTTCAACAGCCGTAGCTTTACTATAGACATCGAGGTGACAAGACAATGCCGGAATTACCGGAAGTGGAGACGGTCAGAAGAACGCTGACCGGACTCATTGTCGGCAAAACCATCCAATCGGTCAGTGTGCTGCTGCCGCGAATTATCCAGCGGCCGGACGATATCCGGCGCTTCGAGCTGGAACTGGCGGGACACCGGATTCTGGATGTGGGCCGCAGGGGGAAATTTTTGCGGATCATTATGGACGGGCTGGTGCTGGTCTCTCATCTGAGGATGGAAGGCCGGTACGGCCTTTATGATGGCAGCGATCCGCTGGAGAAGCATACGCACGTCATATTTCATTTTACGGACGGAACGGAATTGCGGTATAAAGATGTACGCCAGTTCGGGACGATGCATCTTTTTTTGCCCGGCGAGGAATTTAGCAACCAGCCGTTGGCCAAACTGGGTTTGGAACCGCTCGACGATACCTTTACCGAGGCAGCGTTCCGGAAGGCGATCTCGGGGCGGACCACGAAGATCAAACCGGCGCTGCTGAACCAGGAATACGTGGTCGGGCTAGGGAATATTTATGTGGATGAAGCGCTTTTCCGCGCGGGCATTCACCCGGAGCGCCCGGCCAACCGGCTCGGCGATGCCGAACTGACCCGTCTGTACGAGGCGATATTGGCTACGTTAACCGAAGCGGTGGAGGCCGGCGGTTCATCGATCAAATCCTATGTGAACGGACAGGGCGAAATGGGGATGTTCCAGCATTCGCTGCGGATTTACGGCCGGCAGGGAGAACCTTGCGTTAATTGCGGACAAGCCGTGGAGAAGACGGTCGTGGGAGGACGCGGAACTCATTTTTGCCCGAGCTGCCAGCCGCAATATGCGGACGAACCTGTTGTGAAGAAAAACAGCGTTCAGGGGAAGCCTAAGGAAAAAACGAAGGCGAAAGCGAAAGGTCCCGCTTCTAAACGGGCTCATACCGGAAATGGAGTGAGAGGATGAATATCGGGTTAACCGGGGGGATCGCGACCGGAAAAAGCACGGTATCACAGATGCTCGTTAAGCGGGGAGCGGCGTTAATCGATGCCGATGTCATCGCCAGAGAAATCATGGAGCCGGGTCATCCTGTTTTGGACGCGGTGGCGGAACGGTTCGGAAGGGAAATCCTGCTGCCGGATGGGCGCCTTGACCGCAAGAAGCTTGGTGCGATCGTCTTTTCCGACACGGGCCAGCGCAAGGCGCTGGAAGCCATTACGCATCCGGCGATTCGTTCGGAGATGAAGAGAAGGATGACGGGAATCGAAGCGGCGGAGCCGCGAAGACTGATTGTGGCGGATATTCCGCTCCTCTTTGAGTCTGGTCTGGAAGGGGTATACGAAGAGGTGATGGTCGTCTACGTCCCCCGAGCCATTCAATTGGAGCGTTTGATGCTGCGGGATCGGCTGACTTTAGATGAAGCGGAAGCCAGACTGAATGCCCAGATGGATATCGAAGAAAAAAGAGAGAGGGCGGATGTTTTGATCGATAACAGTCACGGCAGAGAAGAGACGGAACGTCAAATTGATACCTTTTGGCGGGATAAGGGACTGGCATGAGTTGGCTTCGTAAAAAAAGAGTGCTGCTTTTGTTGTTTTTGGGCTTTATCCTGATCTTGTTTTTCAATTCCGCATGGCTGTCGCTTTTTTATCCGATCCCTTATAAAGAGGAAATTCGCCATCATGCCCGCAGCAACGGTCTGGACCCGTTAATGGTGGCCGCGATTATCAAAGTGGAGACGAATTATAAGCCGGGTTCGGAGTCCAAAAAGGGAGCGCTCGGTATCATGCAGATTATGCCGGATACGGCGAAATGGGTGATCGAGAAGGCCAAGCTGGAGGATGTCCCGCTGAACCGGGTTAAGGAGGAGACGGGGACCAATATCCGGATCGGAACCTGGTACCTGAAATCGCTCTCCGACCAGTTTGACGGGAATATGATAGCGGTCATCGCCGCCTATAATGCGGGGCCCACCAACGTGAAAAACTGGCTTCGTAGCGGCCGCTGGGACGGTCGGCTCGAGAGCGCGAAGGATATTCCTTTTGGCGAAACGAGGCATTATGTACAACGGGTTTCCCATTATTATAAACAGTATTCAAGTATATATGAGGATTTTTAATTCAAAAAGAAGCATGGGCAGCTAAAAGCTGCCCTCGCTTCCCGTTGATCGGTGATTATTATCTGAATTGACCTGCCAGCGATTGCTCGGCCAGGGTTACCAAACGTTTAGTGATGAAACCACCGATCGAACCGTTCTCATAAGAAGTCAGGTTACCTGCATATCCGTCTTGTGGGAAAGAGATGCCAAGCTCTTGAGCGATTTCATATTTCATTTGCTCCAGTGCTCCGGAAGCTTGTCTAACCACCAGGTCATTCGAAGAATTGTTGTTTTGGGCCATGATGTTCACCTCCTTGTGGTTGGTAACTGTATTATGCTCGGGATTCGGCAACTTCATTACCTGTTTTTAAAGTTATATATTGGAATCAAGAAATAAGAAAATCCGTAGTTCAATGAATCGTGATGAAGAGCTTAGGGCGAAAACGAAAGGAGGGAGATTCTTTTGAAATGTCCCTATTGTGATTATTTAGGTACGAAGGTGCTGGATTCCAGACCGGCGAACGAGAACCGTTCCATCCGCCGCCGCCGGGAGTGCGAAAAGTGCAACCGCCGCTTCACCACGTTTGAAATGGTGGAAGAGATGCCGCTGATCGTGATTAAGAAGGATGGCAGCCGGGAAGAATTTAGCAGAGAGAAGCTGCTTCGCGGCTTGATCCGGGCCTGTGAGAAACGGCCGGTTTCCGTAGAGCAACTGGAGTCCATTGTTTCCGAAGCGGAGCGTTCTCTTCGGCAATCGGCCAATGCGGAGGTGGAAAGCCGACAAATCGGCGAACTGGTTATGGAACAGCTTTATCCCGTCGATGAGGTCGCTTATGTGCGGTTCGCTTCGGTTTATCGCCAATTTAAGGATATCAATATGTTTATGAAAGAACTGAAAGGTCTCTTATCCAAAACAACCGAAGAAGATCAATAACAATAAGTTATTTTCTTTACTAAGGAGTGAGAGCGGATGCAGTCAAATCGGCTCATCGGACCCGCTTGCGGTTTTCTGGGAGGTACCACCTTCGGCAGTGGGATCGCTTTTTTGCTGGGATGGACATCTTATCCCGTCATCGCTTCCGTGTCATTCTTCGGTCTGGCCGGTGCGGCCCTCGGAGCCATAGCTGTAAAGATTCTACAAAAGCAGGTGGACTAAAACTAAAGTTCGCGCATATAACATTGGTAAACGTTTGTCCGGAGTTTCTTCTGGGCAGGCGTTTTTTTATTCGAATTTTTTACATTGCGTTTACAAAACAAAAACATGGGTTTGATATTTGCTGCTTATAATCGAGTTGTACAAACAAATGAGGGGGAAACCTTAACAATGAAAAAGAGTTTGGTCTTGGTAATGACTTTGGTTTTAAGTTTCGCATTGGCTGCTTGCGGCCAAGGGAACAAGACAAATAGTGAGGGTGCCGGAACAAACACCGGAACCACGAATTCCGCAAGTGGAGAGAAAGGTGCCGCAAACGGTGGAGAAACAACAACTTCCGAGCTTTCCGGTTCGATTCTGGCTGTAGGTTCCTCCGCACTTCAACCGCTGGTGGATCAAGCCTCCAAGAAATTTATGGAGAAGAACCCTAAAGTATCGATTCAAGTTCAAGGCGGAGGAAGCGGTACGGGCTTGACGCAAGTATCCGGCGGACAAGCGGACATCGGTAACTCCGACGTGTTTGCGGAAGAGAAATTGGATGAGGCGGCGGCCAAAGGACTGGTTGACCATCAAGTTGCGGTGGTGGCTATGGCTGCGGTGGTAAATCCTGAAATTACGATCGATAATCTGACTAAAGACCAGTTGGTTCAAATCTTTACCGGCAAAATCACCAACTGGAAAGACGTAGGCGGTCCGGATCAAAAGATTCAAATCGTAAACAGACCGTCCAGCTCCGGTACGCGCGCTACTTTTGAGAAATACGCGCTCGGCACGAAGACCGAAGACCTTCCAGGCGCCATTCAGGAAGATTCCTCGGGCACGGTTAAAAAGCTTGTAAGCGAAACTCCCGGCGCGATCGGTTACCTGGCACTTTCTTACCTGGACGAAAAAGTGAAGACTGTAAAATATGAAGGTGTGGAAGCGACGGAAGAAAATGTAGCGAACGGCACTTATCCGGTATGGGCTTACGAGCACATGTACACCAAAGGCGAGCCGAATGAAGTGGTAAAGGCGTTCCTGGACTACATGGTATCCGATGAAATTCAAAACGCGGATGTCGTAGAGCTTGGTTACATTCCGGCCGGCAAAATGCAGGTGAAGCGCGATCTGGATGGCAACATCACGAAATAATAGATCGACATCATCATACGGCAAGACAAGAGGCGGAGTATTCTGCCTCTTTCTGTGCTTTCAAAAAGGAGAGGTCTCATGGCTCGGTCCAGAGAAAATCGCAAAATAAAACAGCACATTATGGAAGAGTGGACTGGTAAAGTTTTTACCTCCTTATGTATTGTGCTTCTTGTTGTGACTATATTTTCATTAGTCTATTTTGTCGCCACCAAAGGGTTTAGCTCCTTTATCAAAGATGGCATCTCCATTGGAGAAATCTTTGGAGGGACCGAATGGAAGCCGGAGGGAGAACCGCCTTTGTACGGCGCGCTTCCGTTTATCATAGGTTCCTTCAGTACGTCGATTATGGCCGCGATTATCGCCGCCCCGCTTAGTATTTGCGCAGCCTTGTTCATGGTTGAAATTATGCCGAAGGTTGGGCGGAAATATCTGCAGCCCGCGATCGAGCTGCTGGCCGGGATCCCATCCGTTGTTTACGGGTTTGTGGGTCTCAGCGTGATCGTTCCGTTTTACCGGGATATCTTCCCGGGACAAGGCCTCGGGATTGCCGCCGGGGCCAGCGTGCTGTCCATTATGATCCTGCCCACGATGACATCGATTGCTACGGATGCGCTCGCGGCTTTGCCGCCGGGCCTTAAGGAAGGTTCCTATGCGCTTGGGGCCACCCGTTGGCAGACGCTGGCCAGAATCGTGATTCCGACGACGCTTCCCTCCCTGATGACGGGAGTCGTTCTCGGCATGGCACGGGCTTTCGGCGAAGCGCTCGCCGTTCAGATGGTCATCGGGAATGCGCCGCATATTCCGCACTCCCTGTTCGAGTCCGCTTCCACCTTGACCAGTGCGATTACGCTGAGCATGGGGAATACGGTCATGGGCTCGACGCAAAACAACGTTTTGTGGACATTGGCCCTCATTTTGATGTTAATGACCTTCGTTTTCGTCTTTATTGTTCGCTGGCTTGAAAGGAGAGCAAACCGATGAACGCAAAAACCGCAGACAAAGTCGCAACAGCCGTCATCATTTTTTTCGCCGGTATTATATTGTTGATTATGGCCGGTTTGCTCGGATTTATCTTGGTACGCGGCATTGGACATATCAGCTTTGATTTCTTGACATCGCCGCCGGAAACGATCAAGGAAGGCGGGGGGATCGGACCGCAGCTGTTTAACTCGCTTTTCCTGCTTGTCCTCACAATGATTATCACGGTTCCGCTCGGGCTTGGAGCGGGGATCTACATGAGCGAGTACGCGAAGCCGGGGAAGGTTACCGATTTTATTCGCCTTATTGTCGAAGTGCTGTCTTCATTCCCGTCTATCGTGGTCGGCTTGTTCGGCTTGCTGGTGTTCGTTAACGTGTTCGGCTTTGGCTTCTCCTTGTTCGCGGGTGCGTTGGCATTGACCGTATTTAACCTGCCTCTGATGGTCCGGATTACGGAGCAGGGGATGGCCAGCGTTCCGCAGGCGCAGAAAGAAGCAAGCTTGGCCCTGGGCTTATCCAAATGGAAAACGATCAAATCGATTATGCTGCCCATCGCCCTGCCGATCATTCTGACCGGTACGATCTTGGCCGCGGGCCGCGTCTTCGGCGAAGCTGCCGCTCTGCTGTTCACTGCGGGGATGAGCAGCCCGAGACTCGATTTTTCCGATTGGAATCCGCTGAGTCCGATGTCACCGCTCAATCCGTTCCGTCCGGCGGAAACGCTGGCCGTTCATATCTGGAAGATCAATTCCGAGGGGCTGGCGCCGGATGCGCCGGAAATTGCCGCGGGTGCTTCGGCCGTCCTGATTATTACAGTACTGCTGTTCAACTTGGCGGCCCGGTGGATCGGACGCATGCTGCACAAGAAATTTACGGCAACGAAATAGGAGGACTCCCATGCCTAATATAGAACTGTCCACCAAAGATTTGAGCGTATTCTACGGGGAAAAGCAGGCGGTCAAGGAAATTTCCCTCGATTTTGCCTCACGCCAGGTCACGGCGCTGATCGGCCCGTCCGGCTGCGGCAAATCCACCTTTTTGCGCAGTCTGAACCGGATGAACGATTTAATCGATGGAGCCCAGATCACCGGGGAGATCTGGATCGGAGACGAGAATATCAACGACCCCAAGACTGATGTGGTGCTGCTGCGCCAGAAAATCGGCATGGTTTGGCAACGGCCGAATCCTTTTCATAAGTCCATCTATGAGAATATTGCCTTCGGGCCGAGATACCATGGCATCCGCGATAAAAAGAAGCTGGATGAAATCGTGGAAGAGGCGTTGACGAAAGCAGCCCTCTGGAATGAGACGAAGGACCGGCTGGACCGCTCGGCCCTCTCCCTGTCGGGGGGGCAGCAACAGCGGCTGTGCATCGCCAGATCGATCGCGGTCAATCCGAGCATCATTTTGATGGATGAACCGGCTTCGGCGCTGGACCCGGTGTCCAGTGCGAAAATCGAGGAACTTATCGCCGATCTAAAGCGCGAATACTGCATTATCATCGTAACGCACAACATGCATCAAGCCGCGCGCGTGTCGGAGAAAACCGCGTTTTTCCTTATGGGCGAGTTGGTCGAATTCGACGATACGAGCACAATTTTCACCAATCCGACAGATAAGCGAACCGATGACTATATATCCGGCAGATTTGGATAATTTCAATTCCGGACCGAATCCGGCTGGCCCAAGGGGCCGGCCGGATTTTCCTTTTTCTTGTCATTTGAACAAGTGTTGGCACGTAATGGGAGGATCGAGTAAAATAAGAGGATATGACGGCCTTTACTGGATATTACGGTTCGGAGGATCAGGAATGGATATTGAAGTACTGATATTGGCTCAGTTGATGCAAGGGCCAAAGCACGGATACGAAATCAAAAAGAATATCGTGGTTGTTTTGAACAGTCAGAGAATGATCAACAACAACTCGCTATATCCGAAGCTAAAACGGTTTGAAGAGCGGGGGATGGTCAGCAAAACGATGGAGGAGCAAGATAAGAGACCTAATCGCCATGTATATGCGATCACAGAGTCGGGACGGCGTTTTTTTTTGGACACCCTTCACCGTTTTTCGCCGGAGCTGATCGAATCGGATGAGGAATGGGGTCTTCGGCTGGCCTACTATCATTTTCTGGACAAGCCGGCGCGTATGCGACTTCTCGTCTTCAGAAGACAAGCACTGGCCGAGAAACGGCTGCGTTTGGAAAAGCTGGGGCAAGGAGATTTGCCCCTGTTCTCACGGGAATTGTCGCTCTACCTGCAAGATATGATGATGAAGGAAGAAGAGATTATCATTCGGCTGCAAGCTGAGCTGGACCAGTTATAAATTCTGGACCATGGACGGGGAAGCAACGCGACCGGAGGCTATTTTGAATTTTCCTTTTTACGATCATACTGATAATATACTTTTTCGGCCAGTGCAGTTGACTGCGCCGGGTGACTGGATGAGGAGACAGGATATTTATGCAATTGCTGGAGTGGATAGAGGGAATGTTCCGAGAGTTCGGTTACTTTGTGCTGCTGCTCGGTCTTCCCGTGGACTTCATTGCGCTGCCGCTGCCCCCGGGGCAAACGACATTGACCTATACCGGTTACTTGTCGTATAAAGGAGTGCTCGCTTTTCTGCCGTCGATTCTCTCGGGATTTGCAGGTTCTGCGATAGGAATTACGATTACTTACTTGATTGGGCATCATGTGGGTGCCCCGCTGGTGGAGCGATACGGAAAATGGATCATGCTGAAACCGGCCTATTTGGAGAAGACGCGCAAAATCTATGATAAATACGGTAATAAAATGCTGTTGATCAGCTTTTTTGTTCCGGGAGTCCGGCAATTTTTCGGTTACTTTGTCGGCATTATCCGGGTTCCTTTTCGAACTTTTGCGCTTTATGCATATCCTGGTGCACTTTTGTGGGTCTGCGTTTTTGTCGGTATCGGATATATTTTTGGCGAGCAGTGGCAGCAGGTTATCGTACTGGTGGAGAAATATCTCGTTTATTTTTTCGGAGGCTTGGGCGCCTTATTGGCGGGAATCTTATATATAAAGTGGCGGAAGTGGAGAAAATGGAAGCTTAAGCAGGTCAAAACTCCATGACGCGAGTGCCGAATCCTCGGCGCAGTACATAAAAAAACGCCGACATATCCGGCGTTTTTTTCTTTAGCTTTTCTCCGTTCCTTCATCCTCGTTTTCTTGACGGACTTTAACCAGTGACAAAAAGGCGAAAAGATCTCCCAGGACGGTAAGACCCGCCCCAATGAGGGCCAAATCGTCCGCCGTTATCTCTGAATTGGTGATCGTACTGTTACCGCCGCGCGAGTTCTTCTTATTTTTGCTCCTGATCGCCACTTTTCCTTTATTGGGCATACGTACCACCTGCTTTAAATCGTCTTTATCTCAGGATATGCCGGGGGTGCGTAAAGGGAGTAGGCGCTGTAAAGGTTGGACTTTCGCCCCGGACCGGCGGGAAGCGTGATTTGGGCCGGCTTCTGTGCGCTTGCCGTGGCCTTTGGACGTTATGCTTAATATGATACCGTATACTGAGAAAAGGGAGGGAAAGTCATGTCGGGATATTGCGAAAACGGAAATAATGGCGGATACGTCGGCGGAATTTGGACTTCTACGGGTGTTATTCTGGTCCTGTTTATCCTTTTGGTTATCGTATCCAAAGGCTTCTATTAAGACCTTTTGACGTCGAGGAAGGGCCCTGCTGCGCCAGGGTCCTTTTTCATGGTTTCATTTTACATCCTCGCTGTCCTGGTCTATGATTAATAAGATAACCCGAACTCAGGAGACGTGAGGAGGATTGGCGTGCCAAGTTTAGTGTTGGAAGGCGGGACTCTTCGTCCGATTTTCAGCTCCGGCGTGATGGATGCCCTATTGGATGAGGGGATTATGTTTCCTTATTGCATTGGCGTTTCCGCGGGAATCAGCAACGGAATTTCCTATATTTCCAAACAAAAGCGAAGAAACCTGGAGATCATGGAGAATTATCGGAATGATTCCAGATACATAGGCTACCGGAACTTTTTCAAAAACCGCAGTTTGTTTGGTTTGGATTTTATCTTTAAGGAAATCCCGTCCCGGCTGGTTCCCTTTGATACGCCTACTTACAGGTCTTATAAGGGAAAGGTTCTTGTCGGCGTTACTAATGCGCATACGGGATCGCCCGAATATTTGAACGGCCTTGAAGCCGATGAACAGTGGACCCTGCTGCGCGCCACTTGCGCCATTCCTTTTGTTTTTCCGGCGATCGAATTGAATGGCCAAAAGTATTACGACGGAGGATTGGCGGATCCCATCCCGATCCGCAAGGCGGTGGCCGACGGGAATGCCAAACACCTCATTGTATTGACCCAGCCTAAAGGGTATGAGAAAAGGTTAAGCAAGCGGACCGTACGGGCGGCAAAGCTGCTACGCCGCAGATTTCCCAAGCTGGAGGAAGTTCTTTTGACGCGGCATAAGCACTATAATGAAACCGTTGCCTTCTGCGAGCAACTGGAACGAGAGGGCCAAGCCATCCTTCTTCGGCCGGAGGTTCCCCTCAACAGCTTTGAGAAGGATATCGGAAAGCTGCGCGAAACCTGTCAGCATGGATACGAGTTGGCGATGAAGCGAATGGATGAGATACACCGCTTATTTTAAAAAAGGCGATCCGAACCTGAAGCTCCGAATCCGATTCGGAGTTTTTTTTGCGGGTTCAAACCGCTGGAATAGGATGGGGATTATAAAAAACTACAATTTCTGTCATTTATCACTGTAACTTGGGTTTTATTCACACAAATTTCAAATTTAAGGTTATAATGGGGCAAGTTAGGCAAACTTAGCAAATCACTTCCTAGATCGTTTCGGTCGTTGCGTATATAGATCTCGTGAGAGATTTATATAAATCGGTTTCGGGAAGGAGTGAGGCGGGCTTTCATACACTGGAGTAACAGGAAAGACAGCAGGATGGGGACGGACAACTTCAAAATCAAAGGAGGCATAGGTTATGGCAGCTATTCGTCTTTCGAGGTCTTTTTCGATGAGAGCGGTTACTTCTTTGGGGGTTATGTTGGTTGCTGTTTTTTGTATGGTCCTGTTATCGGAAAAAGCTTCCGCCCATGGTTACGTTGATTCTCCCGGAAGTCGGGCGATCTTGTGCAAGAACGGCCAGAATACCGATTGCGGTGCGATTATTTATGAACCGCAGAGTCTGGAAGCGCCCAAAGGATTTCCGGCGGCCGGGCCGGCGGACGGGAAAATTGCCAGTGCAGGCGGTATATTCCCTAAGCTGGATGAACAGTCCGCCACCCGTTGGAGTAAAGTAAATATCTCTTCCGGTCCCAATACGTTCACCTGGGATTTGAAAGTTCCTCACGCTACCAGCAGTTGGAAATATTATATTACAAAACCGGGATGGAATCCCAATGCTCCACTGTCGCGGAACTCCTTCGATCTGACACCGTTTTGCTCCGTGGACTACGGTGGTGCCCGCCCGCCGTATACCTACTCCGATACTTGCAATGTACCGGAAAGAAGCGGCTACCATGTGATTTTGGCGGTCTGGGAGATTGCGGATACGGCCAATGCTTTTTATAACGTCATCGACGTGAATTTCGGGGGGACGAACCCGGTCGACACGCAAAAACCGAGTGCCCCCGGTTCCTTGGCGGCCAGCGGAATTACTTCCACCACCGTCAACCTTTCCTGGAACGCTTCCACAGATAATGTGGGTGTCACGGGATACCGGATTTATCGGGGAGGGAGTCTAATCGCTTCAGTCCCGGGCACGGTTTTGAACCATACCGTGACCGGTTTGTCGGCGGATACGGCTTATTCCTTCACCGTCAAGGCGGTGGATGCGGCCGGGAACGAGTCGGGGGCAAGCAACGCGGTAAACGTAAGGACAGGCCAAGTTGTCAACGATACACATGCGCCAACTGCCCCGGGCTATCTGCATGTGATGGGGACGCCAACCTCCTCCAGCATCGCGTTGATGTGGAATGCTTCTTCAGATAACGTGGGTGTAACCGGCTATCGCATTTACCGGGGCGGCACGCTTGTCCAAACGGTAAGCGGTACAACCACTTCGTATTCCGTTACAGGACTTAGCGCGAATACGAGCTACAGTTTTACGGTTAAAGCGGTGGATGCGGCGGGGAACGAATCGGCGGCAAGCAACGCGGTGACCGCGAAAACGTCCGAAGCTCCGTCCGTTCCGGAATGGTCCCCGAACGTCGCCTATGCCGTAGGGGCTATGGTAACCTACAACGGTGCCGTCTACGAATGCCGGCAGGCCCATACTTCTTTGGAAGGCTGGGAGCCTTCGACGACTCCGGCGCTTTGGCGGTTGAAATGAGATTTGACCGATAGAGAATATTAGGATTATAACGAAAAAATCACTGACCGAAACTGTCAGTGATTTTTTTGTATACTCGTACCGAAAAGAAAATTTGATAACGAGTTTTCGCAAACTCGCGACTTTAGTCATGAGTAAGAAAACTTCGGTTCAGGCATGTCATTTGACGCGATATGGAGGAATGCAAATGTTTTGGAAAATAGAGGCCTTTATTCAAGAATGGGAAGAAGAACGGAAATTAACGGAGAAAGTGATGAGCGCTCTTACAGACGAGTCATTGACCAGGCAGGTGATCCCAGGCCGCAGGACACTTGGGGATATCGCCTGGCATCTCGCGCTTTCGCCGCATTATATGACCGGCTGCGGGCTGATTTTTGACGGTCCGGCCGGAGGAGCGGAAGTTCCCGAATCGGCGGCTTTCATTGCGGAGCAATATGAAAAAGTGAGTTTGGCCCTGCAGAAGGCGGTGCAAACCCAATGGGATGACGCCCGGCTTCAAGAAATGCAGGAGATTATGGGACAACCTTATCGGCTAGGGGAAATGCTGCGATTCACCCTAATGCATCAAGCCCATCACCGAGGGCAGATGACGGTGCTTATGCGCCAGGCGGGATTGAGAATCCCTGAGGTTTATGGGCAAACCTACGAATCCTGGGTCGAGGCAGGGATGGAACCTCTAAAATAAAAAAGGTACAATGAAGGAAATTCGGGGACTTTCCCTTAAGGAATTGAGGTAACGCTACATGTCCAAAGCCGATCAAATGCTGTCGATCCTCTGGATGCTCCGTTCGGGCCGAAAAATGACCGCCCAAGAGATCGCGGAAAGGCTGGAGATTCATGTCCGTACTGTCTACCGCTGTATCGACTCGCTGTGCGCCAGCGGTGCGCCGATCATTGCGGAGCCGGGCCCCGGAGGCGGCTACAGAATCTTGGGACGCTTTGCGGAATCCCCCCTTATGTTTGACCGGGATGAACAAAAGGCTCTGGTTCATGCCGCCACTTTCGCCAGGGAGGCGGGCTACCCTCACACGCAGGCGCTGGAGAGGGCGGTAGATAAGCTGAAGCTGTACACCAATGAAGAACAGCTCAGCGAAATGGAGCGGCATGATCAGGGTTTAGCGGTCATTCAGCCTCCTTCGGAGGAGCGGGAAAGAAACCTCTTGGCCCAACTGGAGCAGGCCTCGGCGGAGGAGAGAACACTTGAAATGCTGTACGATAAGGGGAAGGGAGCCCCTACCTCGCGGTTGTTCGATCCGTACGGAATCGTACATTGGAAGGGAAGCTGGTATACGGTGGGTTACTGCCGCCTGCGCGGGAGTATCCGCAGCTTCCGGGTGGACCGAATTACCGGGCTTGCGGCCACGGAACAGCATTTCAAGCGTCCTGACAATTTTTCGGCCAAATCGCATTTGTTTGCCGGCCTCCTTCCCGGCTCCCTGGAGAGCGAAACGCTGGTGACCGTCCGGGTTTCCGGGAAGGAGCAGGTGCTGAACGAACTGTGCCGGCATTGGTTATTCGGTCACGCGCTGGTCAATCGAGGCAAGGAAGAGGCGGTCTTTCGGCTCGGAAGAGAATCGTTGATTTCTTATGTCCCGCATTTGCTTCTTCCTTATGGAAGGGCGCTGCGCATCCTGGAGCCCGACTGGTTCATCGAAAGGCTGGTCGAGGCAAGCCTAGACATCGCGGATCACTACGGAACAATGAGCGGGCAGCCAAACACGTGACACCAGCCGTGATTTAGGCCGGCAGGAAACGGGACGGTTCCCCGGCGTAGGTAAGAACAAGCTGGTGCATGGCTCTGGTGCAGGCGATATACAGCAAGCTTTGATCCATCTCGTTTCGGTAATTGTCCTGATCGGCAAAGGGAACGAGAACGGAATCGAACTCTAATCCTTTCGCCAAATAAGCGGTGGTTACGACGATGCCTTCGTGGTACTGCAGACTGTTGAAGTCAAGCATCTTGACGGGAATATCGCAATTTTGCAGATATCCGTAGACTGAATTCGCTTGCTTCGTCGATTTGCAGATGATTCCCAAGGAGCGATATTCCGAAAGCATAAAGTTCTCGACATGTTGTTGAATCCGCGCCAATTCTTCGGGGGCTCCCCCGCATGGCTGTAGAAGGGGTTCTTCGCCGTGCCGCTTCACCGGGATAAGATCCGGGTTGTTTTTGATGTTCCGGGCAAATTCGGTAATTTCCAAGGTGGAACGGTAACTTTGGTTCAATTGGACGGTTTCGGCCGCCGGGAACATGGACTTGATCTCATTTAGGGAAGTTGAAGAATACGGATTTACGGATTGTCCGGCATCGCCCAGAATGGTCTTTTTGCAGGAGAAAAGAATCGACAGCACCGCATATTGAACCGGCGTATAATCCTGCATTTCATCCACGACCAAATGCTTCACGAATTCATAAGGCGTAAGGCCTTCATAATAGTGCTTTACATAAATCATCGGGAACACGTCGCTATATTCGATAGTTTTGGGGCGTAGAGGTTTAAAAAGCTCGGGCTTCCCCAAGTAGCTGTAAAAGGCCTTGTACAGGGTTAGAAGATTTGCGTGCCGGTACATTTTTTGAATGGCGGAGCGGATCAGCCGGGCTGTGGAGGCGGAAGGCTTCTCACCGTCTGGTCCTTTGAGTTCCCCAGAAATCTGGTTAGCTATCTTACCCAATCTTGCTTTCACCGGCATTCTACGCAGGGCATAGTAACGCGTGCTGATCAGCTCCTTGGGAATAAAGAAGGATTCGATTTGCAGATCGGCAGCGATAAAGTCGTTCCGGTCGGCGAATTCGATGAACTCGTCCAGCTCCGTAACGAATTCTACCCTGGATTTGTAAGCGATTCGCTCCTTGGTTTGCCAATCATCCCGCTGTATCAAATCCACCACCTGTTCGTTGAAGGTCTGAAAGGAGCAGCATCCGTCCAACTCGGCGGAGGCGAGCTCCTGGACTCCGGTCTCCAGCATATTTTCTTCTCCGAGTTCCGGCAGAACATTGGAAATATAATCGGAGAACACCTTATTGGGCGACAGAATCAGAATGTTGCGCGAAGTCAGCACACCTTTCTGCTTATAGAGCAGGAAAGCGATCCGGTGAAGGGCCACCGAGGTTTTTCCGGAACCGGCCACGCCTTGAATGATCAGCTCGTAAGAGGTCTCGTTCCGGATAATGGCATTCTGTTCCTTCTGGATCGTGGCGACGATATTTTTCATTTTTTCGTCCGACGTTGCGCTAAGTTCTTTTTGCAGGACATCGTCATGGATATTCATCGAACTTTCGATCATATATTCCATGTTTCCGTTTCGAACTTTATACTGCCTTTTTAATGTGATTTGGCCTTCGACTATTCCCGCCGGTGCCTCGAAGTAAGCCGAACCGCTTTCAAAATCGTAAAAAAGCGTGGCTACCGGTGAACGCCAGTCGTAAATGAGGTTGGTTTGATTCTTCTCTTCGGAAAACGCGTGGATTCCAATATAAAAGGGTTCGCCGTCATCTTCATTGTTCTTTTTAAAATCCACCCTCCCGAAATAAGGGGATTCCAGCAGCTTGGTCAGCTTTCTGAGCTTGTCCTTGGACTTCTCTCCCGCATCGATCCGGAGGCCGATATCCATCCGGTTCGCCGCTCGCTCCGCGGGATCCAACTGGCCGATATTTGACCATACATATTTTTTGGCTTCAATAATTTCCTGGTATGAAAGTGATACATGTTGACTTATCCCTTCCGCAGCCTGCCGGAGCTTGTTTGTAATTTCCGTCAGATACATTCTTTCTTGCGTTTCTGTTTGGTTGATCATACCGTTGCCTCCTCTTGTCGGACTGTCCCCTAAGTATAGAAGCAACGCGAAAAAAGTATAGACTTATACTTACCTTTGTATTATTATATTTTGTACGTGGGTCCAAAAATACCTATACAAAATAACGGTTGGTCCAAGGTGCTGCCTTGTTCCAACCGTTTTTGTTTGTTCCCTTATTTTACGTTGATCACTTCCACAACAGGATCGGTATCTTGCTCATAATCCACGCCGTCCACTTCAAAGCCGAACAACTGGAAAAATTCCCGGCGGAAACCTTCCAGATCGGAGAGCCGATAAATATTTTCCGAGTCCAGCTCGTCCCACAATTTTGCCACTTCGGCCTGCACATCATCACGCATTTCCCAGTCGTCGATCCGAATCCGGCCTTCCGCGTCAACCGGAGTTTCCCCGCCCGCGTAAAGGCGATCGGCAAACAAACGGTACATCTGCTCAATCGTTCCCTCATGAACACCTTTTTCCTTCATGGTCCTGTAAAGCGCGGACATATAAAGCGGCACAACCGGTATGGCGGAGCTGGATTGGGTGACCAGCGCTTTGCTGACCGCGACGTAAGCCCGGCCTCCGCCTTTGGAGAGGCGGTTCGAAAGCTCTCGGGCCGTCTGTTCCAGATGGTCCTTGGCCCGGCCGATCGTTCCTTCCCGATAAATCGGCTGCGTGATGTTGGAGCCAATATAGGAATAGGCGACCGTCACCGCATTTTCCGTCAAAGCACCGGCTTTGTCCAGCGCTTCGATCCACAACTGCCAGTCTTCACCGCCCATAACCGTTACCGTGTCGGCAATCTCCTGTTCGCTGGCCGGCTCGAGCGTAACGGTGCTGACTTCACCGGTATGAAAATTTACGGTCTTGTTGGTGTAAGGTTGGCCGATCGGTTTCAGCACGGAGGTGTGTGTCTCGCCGGTTTCGGGATGGGTACGGCGGGCCGTCGCCACACTGTAGACAACCAGGTCGACCTGTCCCAGCTCGCTGCGGATGAGCTCGGCCGTTTTCCGCTTGGTTTCTGCGGAAAAGGCATCTCCGGTTACGCTTAAGGACTTAAGGCCCGCTTCTTTAGCGGCCCGCTCAAAAGCGGCTGAATTGTACCATCCGGCGGAAGCGGTCCGCGTGGCGCTGGCGGCGCTCGGACGGTAGACGCCGACAGTATTGGCACCCGCTCCAAAGGCCGTGACGATGCGGGAAGCAAGCCCATATCCCGTGGAGGCGCCAATGACAAGCACATTTTTCGGCCCATGAATCGCAGGGTGTTTTTTTACATAGTCAATTTGCTGCTCTACCTGGCGCGCGCATCCTTCCGGATGGGCTGTTGTGCAAATAAAGCCGCGGGTTCTGGGTTTAATGATCATAGAATCGATTCGTTCCTTTCTTCAAAAACTAACCTACAGCCTATTTTAAATTTGATTCATCTTCACTATTGTACCTGTATTTTCGAATTTGCAAAAGTTTGGCCACAAGATGCGAAATCGGAATGAACGAAATTGATTGTTTGTGAAATATTTTGATTGTTTTTTATCTATTTTATGGTACTATAGGAGCAGATGGAGGTTTAAATATGCTGACAGAAGAGAGATACGGAGTAATATTACAGCGCTTACAAGAACGTGGCGTCGTGAAGCTCCAGGAGTTAACCGAGCTGTTGGGTGCTTCGGAATCCACCGTCAGGCGGGATCTTGTCGATCTTGAGGAACGAAAGCTATTAAAGCGTATTCACGGCGGTGCCGCCTTGCCGGGGCAAAAAAGCCTCGAACCGGGAATGGAGGAGAAAACGCTCAAAAACGTTCAACAAAAGCACGTCATTGCTCGCTTGGCCGCCAAGCAGCTGAATGATGGAGAATGCATTTACCTGGATGCCGGCACTACCACATTAACCATGATTCCGTATATCGAAGCGCAAAATATAACCGTCGTCACGAACGGTCTGTCCCATGTCGAGGCATTGGTGGGCAAAAATATCCGCAGCTACCTGCTCGGCGGAATGATGAAAATGCATACCAAAGCGGTGATCGGCAGCATCGCGCTTCAGAATATGGAAAATTTCAGGTTTGACAAATGTTTTTTGGGAGCGAATGGGATAGACCCCAAGATGGGATATACTACTCCTGATCCGGAAGAAGCGCTGATCAAGAGAAAGGCCCATGAGTTATCCGGCAGCAGCTATGTTCTTGCGGATTCCAGCAAATTCGGTGAAATTACATTCGCTAAACTGTTCGATCTGGAGGAGGCCGTTTTGATTACCGAAGCGGTGCCTCAGTCATGGAAGGACCCGATAGGGCAAAAAACTAGAATAATCGAGGGATAACATATGATTTATACTATGACACTAAACCCTTCTATTGATTTTGTCGTAGAGGTTCATGATCTGGAGTTGGGAAGTCTAAACCGGATGGAGAGGGATTTGAAGCTTCCCGGAGGGAAAGGGATCAACGTATCCCGTATTTTGAATCGGCTCGGCGCGGAGAATACCGCACTTGGCTTTCTTGGCGGCTTTACAGGCGGCTTTATTGAACAATTTTTGAAACAAGAGTCCGTTCGGACCGATTTTGTGCAAATCGCGGGAGACACCCGGATTAACATCAAGCTGAAGCACGGAGAAGAAACGGAAATCAACGGTCAGGGACCCAAGATCGGTTCGGCTGAATCCGATGCCTTGCTGCAAAAGCTATCGGCGTTGAACCGGGAAGATATCGTCGTCTTGTCGGGCAGTGTTCCACCTTCGCTGGGCTCCGGTTTTTATGAACGGCTGATTGGAGTTTGCGAGCAAACCGGAGCCCGGTTTGTCATCGATACGACCGGGGAGGCCTTGCTCAGAGCGTTGAAACATCGCCCCTTGCTGGTGAAGCCCAATCACCATGAATTGGCCGAACTGTTCGGGGTGACCTTGGAATCCAAGGAAGACATTATCACTTATGGCCGGAAGCTGCTGGAGAAAGGGGCACAGCACGTGCTTATCTCCATGGCGGGGGAGGGCGCCTTTCTCATTGCGGGGGAGAAGGTCTATCACGCGAACGTTCCGGCCGGAACCGTGCGGAATTCGGTGGGCGCCGGGGACTCGATGATTGCCGGGTTTGTAGGGACGCTGGCCCAGGGTGGAGATCTTCTTGAAGCGTTTCGTACCGGGGTCGCCTCGGGCAGCGCCACGGCGTTCTCCGATGATTTGGCGACGGGGGAGAAAATCGGTCAACTGAGAGGTCAGGTCGCTATTTCGGAGTGGTCGTAACATCGTGATCTTATTGCGAAGACATTTTACAGGAGAGTGAGCAAAATGAGAATTACGGACCTGATGATCAAAGAAGCGATGATCATGGATCTGGCGGCGACCACGAAGGAAGCGGCCATCGATGAGCTGATTGCCAGCTTGGACAAGAATGGACGGATCAATGACCCGGCTGAATTCAAACAGGCGATCCTGAAGCGTGAAGGCGAGTCCAGCACCGGTATCGGCGGAGGGATTGCCATGCCCCATGCCAAAACGAAAGCGGTCAAACAACCGACCGTCGTGTTCGCCAAGAGCGCCAAAGGTGTGGACTTCGAAGCGCTGGACGGCGAGCCGGCTTACTTGTTCTTCATGATCGCTGCGCCGGAAGGGGCGGGAAGCACGCATCTGCGCACGCTGGCGGCGCTCTCGCGGCTGCTGATCGACAGCGATTTTATCGATAAGCTCAAAGGGACACAAACGCCGAAAGAAGTAGCGGCTTTGTTCGACGCCAAGCAGGCGGACGAAGAGGCGGCAAAGCCGGCGGAGCCGCAAAATAAAGCGGAGGCGCCAAAGGCCGCCGCAACAAGCGGGCCGACGGACGAGGAAGCGTTTGTGATTGCCGTGACAGCCTGCCCCACGGGCATCGCCCATACGTTTATGGCCGAGGATGCCCTGAAGAAGAAGGCGAAGGAGATGGGTGTCAGCATCCGGGTCGAAACGAACGGTTCCGAGGGAGCTGGCAACGTGTTGACCCCGGATGAAATCCGCCGGGCGAAGGGGGTTATTATCGCCGCGGATAAGAACGTCGAGATGGCCCGCTTTGACGGCAAGCCTGTGCTGCAGCGTCCGGTCAGCGACGGTATCCGGAAGCCCGAGGAACTGATCCGGAAAGCGCTGAATGGCGACGCGCCGATTTATCGTAGCGCGGGTGGCGGAGCCGAATCGGAGAAAGGCGAGAAGGCCGGCGGAATCGGCAGCGGCATCTATAAAAATCTGATGAACGGGATCTCCCACATGCTGCCGTTTGTCGTCGGCGGCGGGATCCTGCTCGCGATTTCCTTCCTGATCGAGCAAGTAGCCGGCGAAAGCAGTCCGCTGTTTCAACTGCTGCAAACGATCGGCGGGGGGAACGGGGCTTTCCATTTCCTGATTCCGATTCTCGCCGGTTTTATCGCCATGAGCATCGGGGACCGTCCCGCTTTGATGCCGGGGATGGTCGGCGGGTTGATGGCCGTCAACTCCAATGCCGGTTTCCTGGGCGGCCTCGCGGCCGGTTTCCTGGCAGGTTATGTCATCATCCTGCTGCGCAAAGTATTTGCCGGTTTGCCTAAAGCATTGGAGGGCTTGAAACCGATCCTGCTGTATCCCATCTTCGGCCTTCTGGTCGCGGGGACGGTTATGTTCTATGTGGTCGATCCGATTTTTAGCTGGATGAATGAAGGCTTGATCGATGTTTTGAACAATCTGGGTACAGGAAACATGGTGATCCTCGGTATCATCCTCGGCGGCATGATGTCGATCGATATGGGCGGTCCGTTCAACAAGGCGGCATATGCCTTCGCCATCGGGGTGTTTACCTCCAGCGGCAATACCAATGGAGCTATGATGGCGGCCGTTATGGCGGGCGGGATGGTTCCGCCGCTGGCGATCGCGTTGGCCACGACGTTCTTCAAACGTAAATTTACGGAACAGGAACGTAAATCCGGTCTTACCAACTACGTTTTAGGTCTTTCCTTTATTACCGAAGGCGCGATTCCGTTTGCCGCCTCCGACCCGCTGCGCGTCCTGACGTCCTGTATTCTGGGCTCCGCGGTGGCGGGAGGTTTGACTCAGCTGTGGAAAATTAACGTGCCCGCGCCGCACGGCGGGATCTTCGTGGCCGCGCTGGCCAACCACGCTTTGCTGTTTATGCTCGCCGTATTGATCGGCGCGGTTGTCTCGGGTCTCCTTCTCGGCGTTTGGAAGAAGAATGCGGAAGCGCAGGGTTAAACAAATCCAATAATAAAAAAAGGGATGTCCATTGCCATAGCGTCTGGCCGGGACATCCCTTTTATACTGTCTATATTATTGTCTATACTTAACTTTTTTTATTTTTATGGTTGACAACCATGCTGTGCAATGGTATATTATATTTCGTTGCTAATGATTCTATGGGGCGTTAGTTCAGTGGGAGAACGCTTCGCTGGCAGCGAAGAGGTCAGGGGTTCGACCCCCCTACGCTCCACCATAATATCGTGGACTCTTAGCTCAGTTGGTAGAGCAGTTGACTCTTAATCAATTGGTCCAGGGTTCGAGTCCCTGAGAGTCCATCATACATTGAGAAATAACCCCTCGTTTCCGAGGGGTTATTTCTTTTTACGCGGGAAAAGACTCAGTCGTCAAACATTACTGCCGTAATTCGGGATACGGGAACCGTGATCATTTGGCCGGCTTCATTTTTCATTTCGAGCGAGTGATACTGGACGGACACCAAGGTGCCCCGAATCGAGGATGCGTCCATTTGGAGCGCTACGGTTTTGCCCAATGCCGCCCTTAGTTTCTCACGGGTGGCCGGGTCCAAAAACCTGCTCTCCTCCAAGTGCTTCTCCATTCGTTCGAGCCGATCGGACAGCAGCTCCAGCCTGGCTTGAAGGATGCGAAGACGTCTTCGCATGGGAGAGTACAGCAGAAATCGCAGCAAACTCATGTCTTTCACCTCTCTTTCTGGAATAATGTTGATGGCTCCCCAGAAATCTATGAATTCCATTGGGAGTTACTATAGAATATGTTTGATAGTTTGATAGGGTATAGACCGAAAACGCGGTTGTGCAGGATTGGGGATTTGTGGTTCAATGAGGGAAAAGAAGATCATCGTATGATTTTAATGAGGGGGAACCCAGCGTGAACCGCTCAACATTCACACCGATCCAGCCGGATCATATCTCGTTGCCGGTCCACTTTCCGTTGACGATATCCAGTTCCACCGGGGTGACGCCTTCCTTTCAGCGGCTTCATTGGCACAGAGCCCTGGAAATTAACTGGATCGCTGGCGGAAGCGGAATTTACTTGATCAACGGCCAGGAATTTCAATTCGAACGGGGCGATCTTTTTCTGATTGACTCTCACGATTTGCATCGCGCTTTTGAGGGGAAAAACCTCGAGATGGTGATCGTCATGTTCGATCCGACGCTGTTGGCCCCCGAGCAGCGTTACGATCCCGATATTATGCAGCCGTTCCGCCAGACAGGAATTTGCTTCTCCAATCACATCCCGCATTCCCATCCGGCCAGCGCAACGCTCCGGGGTTATATTGAAACGATGATGCAGGAGTATAACGCCGCTTCCCCTTCCCACGCCTCGGCCATACGCGGGCTTTTGCTGCTGTTTCTTGCGGAGGTGAACCGGCGGTTTCGGCTGGACCCCGGAGATTCGCGGCGCACGAAGGCCAAGCATCTGGACCAGATTCGCCAAGTGATCCGGATCATGGATGCCGAACTGGCCCGCCCCTGGACGCTGAAGGAATTGGCGGAGCTTGTCCATTTAAGTCCCTCTCGATTCAGCGCTCTGTTCAGCCAAATGGCCGGTACCTCACCGATGAATTACCTGGTTCAACTAAGGCTGGATTATGCGGTAAGCCTTTTGGAGCAGGGGGAGCTCAGTATATTGGAGATTGCGGAAGCCAGCGGATTCCGCAACCTTTCGAACTTCAACCGCTTATTTCTTCATCATATCGGAACGCCGCCCAGTGTATTGAAAAAACGACTGCTGGGAGAAGAAAAAAAGTAAGATTGTATCAGAAAACAGGACTATTGCAGAGGAAATGCGATAGTCCTGTTTTGTATGCTGGAGAAGAAGGAGAGATGCGTATGGGGTATTTTTTGGGCGTGGATGCCGGAGGGAGCAAAACCTACTGCCTGATTGTGGATGACAAAGGGAACGTAGTCGGGCGGGGTGTGGCCGGCAACGGAAACCATCAGATTCATGAAGCGGAAGCGGAGCAAAATATTGCCGCCTCCTGTTTTCAAGCTTTGAGGGAGTCGAACCTTACGCCTGCGGCGGTCGATCATGCTTTCTTTGGTCTTGCCGGAGCTGATCGTGAACCGGATTACCGGGTGCTGCGGCCCATGATCGCAAGGCTCGGCTTCCCCCGCTGGACGATCGCCTGCGATACGATGATCGCCATGCGGGCGGGAACGGACCGGCCCTTTGGAGCGGTGGTCATCTGCGGGACCGGATTCAACGCGGCCGCCCGGAATCCGGCGGGGGAAGAGCTGCAGTACGGCGGCTTTGGCTACCTGTTCGGCGACGGCCAAGGGGCCGGGAGGGATTTGGCCAATTTCGCTTTTCGCTCGGCCGTCCGGGCTTGGGACGGCCGGGGCAAGCCGACGCTGCTTCAGCCCCTGGTGCTCCAAGCGACCGGGTTTCCCGGCGTACCGGAGATGATCGACGCCGCTCTGGACGATGGCTACGCGCCGCCCTTGCATTTGGCGGAACTGGTGTTCCAGGCGGCGGCGCAAGGAGATGAGGTCGCCTCGTCACACCTCACCGAACAGGGGCACGAGTTAGGCAACGCGGTGGCGGCGTTAATCCGAAGGCTGGGGATGGAGAGCGAAAAGTTTGATGTCGTATTGGGGGGCAGCGTTTTGGCAAAAAGCGTTACCAACATCATGCAGGATGCCCTTGCGGAAACTGTGCGGTTGACCGCGCCCCGGACCCGGATTACGCGGATTACGATGGAGCCTGTCGTTGGCGCGGTGCTGAGTGCCATGGATCGGACGGAATACACCGCCGGTCCCGAAATGCTGAAGAAGCTGCAAGAAATATCTTTTGCCGATAAAAAGGGAGTGGTGAACCAATGAAGCAACAAAACCCGAAGAAAGTGAAGATTGCGGTAATCGGGGGTGGGTCTTCGTATACCCCTGAGCTCGTGGAAGGGCTGATCAAAGGATACGGTGAAATGCCGGTATCGGAGCTTTGGCTGGTGGATATCGAGGAAGGCAAGCACAAGCTGGATATCGTGGGCAATCTGGCTAAGCGGATGGTTAAAAAGTCGGGACTTCCCATCGAAGTTCATCTGACTTTGGACCGGAGGGCCGCGATTCAAGGAGCGGACTTTGTGACGACGCAAATGCGCGTAGGCCTGCTTGAAGCTCGGAAGCTGGATGAGCATATCCCGCTGCGGCACGGCGTAATCGGACAGGAAACGACAGGCCCGGGCGGCATGTTCAAGGCGCTGCGGACGATCCCGGTCATTCTTGAGATTTGCCGTGACATTGAAGAGCTGGCTCCTCACGCCTGGATGCTCAATTTCACCAATCCGGCAGGCATGGTGACGGAAGCGGTGACGAAATATTCCCGCGTAAAGACTGTAGGTCTATGCAACTCTCCGATCAACTTTAAAAAGTTTCTGGCCGAGGAGTTCGCAACGCCGGAAAGCCGGGTACTGCCCGAATTTGTCGGCATAAATCACCTGCATTGGGTCACCTCCGCCCTGGTTGACGGGAAAGAGGTATTACCCGAGCTTCTGCGAGGGAAGAAGGAGTATTCGGCGACAAACGTGCCCACCCTGGGATGGGACCCGCAATTTTTACAGTCGCTCTCCGCTATTCCAACTTACTATTTGAAATATTATTACATGACGACCGAGATGCTGAACGAACAGATCGCTTCCTTGGAGAAAGATGGGACCCGGGCCGAGATCGTCAGCCGCGTGGAGAAGGAACTGTTTAAACTCTATGCCGACGAATCGCTGGAGGAGAAGCCAAAGCAGCTGGAGCAGCGGGGCGGCGCGTATTATTCCGAAGCGGCCGTTCATTTAATGCAGTCGCTGTATACCGGACGAAATGATATTCAAACGCTGAATGTGCCGAACGGCGGGATCTATGATTTTCTCCCGGCGGACGCAAGCATCGAGATCAATTGCGTCGTTACCGCGGGCGGCCCGATTCCTTTAACTCCCCAGCATGTGCCGCAGCATATCAAGGGACTGCTTCATGCGGTAAAAACGTATGAGAGCCTGGCGATCGACGCGGCGGTCAGCGGCGATCGCGGACTCGCTTTACAGGCGATGGTTCACCATCCGTTGGTCCCGTCGGTTTCGACGGCCAAGCTGCTGCTGGATGAAATGCTGGAGGCCCACCGCCGCTATTTGCCCAATTTTTACGCTTAGTCCTTTTTCTTTATGATGTTTGTCCGCATAAACAGCCCGGTGCCCGCGAGAAGGCGCCGGGCTGTTTTGACGCTGCGCTTTATGTTATATTTTGTATAGAAGAGTAAGGACATGCACGGTTTGAAACGGCCGTGACGACGACTGAAGGAGAGTGGGCAAGTGATCAAGCATATCGTATTGTTTAAACTGAAAGATTCGTCTCCGGCAAGTATTGAAACCACCGCCGGGGTGCTTCGCGGACTAAAAGGCAAGGTGGAGCAGCTTCGCGATCTGGAGGTAGGCATCGATGTCGTGAAATCGCCGCGTTCCTATGATATTGCCTTGGTGGCAACCTTTGATTCGCTGGAGGATTTGGAAGGATACCAGGTTCATCCCGAGCACAAGAAAGTGATCGAGCATATGACGCAGGTTCGGGAGAGCCAGGTTGCGGTGGATTTCGAATTTTAGCGGGATGCGAGAAGCCCCGAGGGAGGAAGCGCCTTGTATTATGTGAACCGGGAACAAATTGAACGCAGGCTGAATGTGCTTCCCGAGCTGGAACAGGTTTTTGCGGCGGCTTGCTCCGCCGAGGACAATCCGCTCATCCTGCGGTACGCCGAGGAACGGGCTCTGCATTTGGCGATTGAGGTCGTGACCGATGTGGGAAGCTACCTCATTGACGGATTTATAATGCGGGATGCCAGCAGCTATGAGGACATTATAGATATTATGCGTGATGAAAAAGTGATCGGTCAGCATCTGTTCGAGTTGTTAACCGAACTGGTACGGTTGCGGAAGCCGCTCGTGCAGGAGTATTTCGAATGGGACCGGAGCGCAGGACATGCGCTTGCCCGAAAGCTTCCGCAAGCGATGGAGGAATTCGCGGCAAACGTACGAACCTATCTGGACAAGGAAAATATTCCGTCCTAGAAGCGAAGTGACGATTTTTCCCGTGGACTGTGACAGGACGGCCCCCTCCTGCTTATAATGAACTATCGATATAGGCATTCGCCCGGTAGGGGAAGGCCGGATAAGGAGAGATGTGACGTGAGTAAAAACGCGAAGGGTTGGATTTGGGGAGCTGCGATCGGCGCGGTCGTAGGCTCGGTGACGGCATTGCTGTTTGCTCCGAAACCGGGGCGTGAACTGCGGAAGGATATCGCCGACGGAGCTCGTCAGGTTGGGGAGAAGACGCAGCAAGTGGCCGAAAAAGTCAGCGAACAAAGTGCGGAACTGGCCAGCCGCGTCAAGGAAACGGCCGGCGGTCTCGTTAGTGAATTCCAGGCTTGGCGCGCAGCCAAGGAGAAGGAAGACAACGAGGACACGGAAGTACGCGTTTCGTCACTCGGGGAGAATGAGGCGCCGGAGGAGACGGCGGTGATCGGCGTGGCTGGCGACAATGATCATCCCGAAAGCGATGTCTCGAGCGAGCAAATTACAGCCGCCGGCGAGACGGAACAGAAAGCTTAATTCCGGCCCGAACCGCCGGTGACGATCAAGACCCGATATGGGTCTTTTTTGTTGCCGCCGGTTAAAAATGGAAGGTCTCTATTTAGTTGTCCCTCCGTATAAATTGAGTTAAGATTTAGGTACGCTTTATGACTTGAATACATAAAGTAGGAAGAGAAAACGGAAATTTAAAATAACTAGTCTAAAGGAAGCGGTATGTTCGTGCAGCAGCAAGCCATCGCAATACTGGACTCCGGTGTGGGAGGTCTTACCGTCGTCAAGGAAGTCATGAGACAGCTTCCCCGGGAGAAAATTATTTATTTCGGGGATACCGCCCGCGCTCCCTACGGCCCCCGATCCTCCGAAGAGGTACGCCTCTTTACCGAGCAAATTGTTCAATTTCTGATTCAATTCGATCCGAAAATGATCGTTATCGCGTGCAATACCGCTACGGCCGCGGCTCTGGATTATATTCAATCCAAAGTGGCCGTTCCCGTGATCGGCGTGATTCATCCGGGAGCCCGTGCGGCTATCAGCGCCACGAAAACCGGAAAAATCGGCGTCATCGGGACGATCGGCACGATCCGCAGCGGCGCCTACACCGCGGCGCTTAAGGAACTGAATCCGGCGATTGAAATCGTCAGCGAAGCTTGTCCTACGCTCGTTCCGTTGGTGGAGCAGGGACGTTACGAAATGCCGGAGGCTCTGGGGATCGTGGAAGACGCGCTCCGTGAAATCCGGCAATATCCGATCGATTGCTTAATCCTCGGTTGCACTCATTATCCGTTTTTGGCGAGAACGATGATCCAGGTAATGGGACCTGCGGTAAAGCTGATCAGCTCCGCGGATGAGACGGCCCGGGAGATCAGCACCGTGCTTCATCAAAAAGGAAGGCTCGCCCGGGGCAGCGATATCCCCGTACACCAATTTTTTTGCAGCGGCGACCCGGACTTGTTCCGAAGCATCGCCTTGCAGTGGCTCGGCAGACAGATTGAGCTGACTCCGATCGTCTGGCAGGTATCCAACCCGGCCTTTTAACCGCAAAACCTTTGGGCAGCTATGCGCTGCGCCAAAGGTTTTTTGCTTTTCGTACGTGAAAGATGCGGTCGTATTGCGATTGCGGGTTAATTATATGGATAGCAAGCATTTCCGGCCCGTTGTTCGTGTAAAGTAAAATAGAGGTAAAGGGAAATCATTTATTATGTGAAGAAGGAGCAACCTTATGCAACTGATTGCCATGATTACGATGCTGATCGACCACATCGGGCTGCTGTTTTTCCCGGGAGACCTGATCTGGAGAGTGATCGGCCGAATCGCCTTTCCGATTTACGCCTATGCGCTGGTCCAAGGATACGCCCACACTTCCAATTTTAAGAAATATGCCATCCGACTGTTGCTGATTACCGTAATTTCCCAAATCCCGTACCAGCTTGTACTGAACGATGCGGGACTGAATGTCGTGGCCACGCTGCTGGTGGCGGTCCTGGTGCTGAAAATTCTGGATCATACCCAGCCCGGGGTCCTTTCGGTGCTGATCATTTCGGGATTTGCCGTATTTATGGAGGTTTTGCCGTTTGATTATGGGGCATATGGACTACTTCTCGTGCTTATATTCAAATATGCGCAATCTACCGGAATGCTGCTGATGCATTTGCTGTTGAACTGCGTTTATTTGCTTTCCTACGGCTGGACTATCCAGATGATCAGCATCCTGCCTACCTTGGTGATTGCCTATGGGCCGGGCGTATGGAAGCGGTTGGAGTCCATGCGGGTACCGGCCTGGGTATGGAGGTCGTTTTATCCGGCACATTTGTTCGTTCTTACCCTTGTCGTATACGGGTTGAGGCTTAGCGCGGGGGATTGATTAAAGTACGAAAGGATGGGATAAGGTGAATCCCGATCGGAAGGAACGGCATGTTCGGCCGCTGGTGACGGTGAGAAACCTTAACGGGTATCGCAATGCCGATTATGTGGCACAAGTGCGGGAGCTGACGCGGCAATATCCCGGCATCCGGATAAGATCCATCGGGCAAAGCGTGCTTGGCGAACCGCTGGTTGCCCTGGTGTTGGGAGAGGGTCCGGAAGCGGTCCATATGAACGCCGCCGTTCATGCGAACGAGTGGATCACGGCCCCGCTGCTGCTCCGGTTTGTGGAGCGGTTGGCGGAAGCCTGGGAAGCCGGGGAGGAGTGCGGCCTGGATGCCGTCACCTTGTGGGCGGTCCCCATGGTCAACCCCGACGGCGCCGACCTGGCGCAGGATGGCATCCCGCCCGGCTTCGCCCGGGCGGAGGAGCTCGCCGCGTGGAACGGCGGCAGCCGCGATTTTCGCCGCTGGAAGGCCAATATCCGCGGCGTCGATTTGAACGACCAGTTCCCGGCCGGCTGGGAACTGGAGCGGGAGCGCCGGGGCGTGTGCGGCCCGGCGCCGCAGGATTACGGCGGTCCGCATCCGCTCAGCGAGCCGGAGGCGGCCGCCCTGGCCCGGCTGACCCGCGAAATGCGGTTCAGCCGGGTGCTCTCTTTGCATACGCAGGGCAAAGAGATTTATTGGAACTACCGCGAGCGGGAGCCGCGGGAGGCGGAAATGCTGGCCGCGCGCCTGGCGGCGTCCGGTGGCGGATACCGGGCCGTTAAGCTTGCGGGGAGCGACGCGGGGTACAAGGATTGGTTCATCGACGAATTCGGCCGGCCCGGCTTTACCGTAGAAGCGGGGGAGGGCGTGAACCCTCTGCCTTTGGAGGAATTCGAGGAGATCTACGAAGAACTGGCCCCGATCCTGGCCGAGTTTATCCGCGGATAACGCGGCTTTTTTTTGTCCAAACGGTTGAACGTATATAGAAAAAATGGGTATCTTATCGTATAACGGTATAGAGAGGGGGAGTTCCATGAAATGGTCTAAGCTTTGGTCGCTGCGCCGTTGGGCGCATGTATTCCGCCGGCTTCCCGGACTGCTGCGGTCTCCCCGCGTTCCATTGACGGACAAGCTGCTGCTGGCGGTCCCGGCGGTATTGTACTGGGTGCTGCCTGACGTGCTGCCTTTTATACCGGTCGATGATATCGCGGTGACGATGCTGCTGATGAATTGGTTCGTGGATCGGGCGGAGCGCAAGGACAAGCAGCCCGTGCGGGAAATTGAAAGATAAGGGGACCCTTGCGCGAATGGGGCGGATTCTTTACAATAGGAATGTTAAGGTTGTTATTCTAGCTACCCGATAGGAGAGGTTGATTCGATGAGCGCCAAAATTACCCGCAATGCGGCGAAAGTGATAAAGAAGGAACTGGAGAAGGAAGAGAACCAAGGGCTCGTGCTGAAGGTATTCATCACCCACGCCCACGGGGACCACGCTCATTACGGCCTGGATTTGGTCAAAAAGAACGAGAATGACCATGTCGTGTCTACCGATAAAGAGATCGACGTCATCGTTGACGTAAACGAGCCGCTCCTGGAAGGCGTTAAAATCGATTATCTGTATTTTCCGCAGGAGGGCTTCGTAATCACCAACCCTTCCAAAGGAAACCATGGGGATCATTAATCCGCATAAAGAAGGGAAGAGCATGGCTAACGATATTCGCATTTGTGACAAATGCAATCATATCCGCATGAAGACATTTGTGCCGAAGCTGCAAAAACTGGCGCCGGACGCCGAGATCAAAATCGGCTGCAAGTCCTACTGCGGCCCCTGCGGCAAGCGGGCCTTCGTCTATATCAACGGCCGCTATGTCAGCGCGCCGACGGAAGACGAGGTTTTGACCAAGGCGGCGCCGTTTGTTAAGAAACCGAAATAGGGGCGGGCTACTTAGCCCGAGGTCTTTTTCACTACTGGTACGGAACAAAATGAACCGCAGGAGCTTTTGTGCACCTGCGGTTTTTTGTCGTGTCGATGCAGAGGATACCCGGATGCCGTCTATTGACAAAAAAGGGAAACTGCAATAAAGTGTGAATGAATAAAATAATATTCATTCACATGTTTGGCCGCGGTCGACATCAAATGAAGTATCTAACCGGCAATGGAGCAAGAGACCGTATCGCCATACCAAGAAAGCGAAAATACGCCGGGATAAGTGAAATAAATCACAAATTTAACGATTCCTCGGCAAAACCAGCATCGGAGGTCAGGCAAGTGGAAGACAAGAAAACCCGAATTTATCAATGCGGAAAGGAGTTGTTTAGCGCCAAAGGATTCAAGGATACGAACGTGGCAGGCATTACTCAAAAAGCCGGAGTTAGCGTAGGCACTTTTTACAACTATTATCCTTCGAAAGAGAATCTGTTCATGGAGATTTTTTTGGAGGAAAACGCGCAGCTCAAAAGGGACCTGATGGCGTCCGTCGATCCGAATGAAGAGCCATTGCGGATAATTCAAGGGTTTCTGGCGCGGAATCAGGAGGGTATGAAGTCGCACCCGATCCTGAAGGAATGGTATAACCGCGACGTGTTCGGCCGAATCGAAAAGCTGTACCGCGAAGAAAACGGCCAGGAAGCTGTCGATTTCGTTTATGGCCAATCGGCCGAAATGGTGAAACGATGGCAGGCGGAAGGGAAGTTGCGGGACGATATCGACAGCGAGATGATTATGGCAATGTTTGCGGCCATCATCAACATCGATACGCACAAGGAAGAAATCGGGCTGGCGTATTTTCCGCAGCTCCAGGATTATATGACGGAGTTTGTCATGGATGGGCTGACCCGTCGTCCTCGATAACGCGAAGTTAGAAAGGAGGTCACCCGCGAATGGGCCGGTCAAAATCAACCGAGTCGATCGATTCCGAGTGTTTGGGGATGGGAACCAAGTTGTGGCACAAAGCTTACGGTAAAAGCGCGGAAAATGCGCTTCAGGCGGTCGAAGCGGAAGTCAAACGCTTGGAACGCCTGCTAAGCCGCTTCGCCCCCGATAGCGACATCGCCAAAATCAACAGGCTGGCGGGCAGAGGGAAGGTCGAACTCAGCCCCGAGGCATTTGAAGTGCTGGCTCTGGCCGGCCGCTTTTCGGGCCTCTGCCGTGGAGCGTTTGATATTACCATCGGCCCGCTGGTGGAGCTTTGGGATTATAAAAACGCCACAGCCGCTCCAGATCACGAAAGGATCAGGGAGGCGCTATCCCTGGTGAATTATGCGGATCTGCGCCTGGAGTCCATGACCCAAACTGCCGGACTTAGGGTTAGGGGCCAGTCGATAGATCTGGGGGCGATCGGCAAAGGGTACGCCAGCGACAAGCTGATTGAGGTGTTCCGCCGTTTCGGTGTCGCCTCCGCGTTCAGCAATCTCGGCGGTAACGTCGCCGTCTTGGGCGCCAAACCGGACGGTGCTCCATGGCGTGTCGGCATCCGCCATCCGAGAAGGGAAAACCGCTTGATCGGCGCGGTCGACGTCGTCGACAGGGCGGTCGTAACGTCGGGGGACGATCAGCGCTATTTTATCGACGCCATGGGGATCCGGCGGCATCATCTTCTGGATCCGGCGACAGGATATCCCGCGGATGCCGGCCTGATCAGCGTAACGATCGTCGCGGACAGCGCTGCTGCGGCCGATGCGTTGTCGACGGCGGTGTTTGTGGCCGGAATGGAGCGGGGCCTGTCGTTCCTCCGCGGCTTCCCCGGAGCCGAGGCCGTTTTCGTCGACCGGCGCGGGCAGGTTTACGTGACGCCGGGATTAAAGAATCATTTTCAGGCACAAGAGGGGTTGGCCGCCGTCATTGCCTAAATCCAAGGGAGGACAAAGCGGATGAACCAAAAGAGGGGTTCAAAGCGAGCGAAAGGAAGGATAGGGATGTGGATTATTGCAGTGGTGCTTACGCTGGCGGCAGTTGTCGGTGGCGGGCTCTTGTTCACCGAGGGGGAACGGAGGGAAGGCAGGCAGCTCCCGATTGCCGACTTGGACTTTAAGAACCTGAAGGACGGAACGTATATCGGAAGTTATGCCGGCGGGAAGTACAAATTACGGGCCAATCAGGTTCAGGTTACCGTTTCCTCGGGAAAGGTAACGGATATTAAGCTGTTGATGCATAAAGAGAATCAAACGCCGGAGTTTACCGGCAATTTGTACGGCAGGGTCCTCGCTTCGCAGTCGCTTAAAGTGGACACCATCAGCGGCGCGACGATCACCTCCAAAGCTTACCTCAAATCAGTGGAGGACGCGCTCGGCCAAGCGCAAAAATAGAAGTCAATAAGGTTCCCGAAGCGGGACGGAGAGGTGGATCCGATGATTTTTTATTTTACCGGAACGGGCAACTCGCTGTACGCGGCAAAAACGATCGCGAGCCGGCAAGAGGAGGAACTGATCTCCATCACGGCCGCGGTCGGAAGCGGCAAGGACGTCTATGAATACGAACTTCGGGACAACGAGGTCGTAGGTTTTGTGCATCCGGTGCATGCGTGGGGGCCGCCGCCGATCGTACTGGATTTTATCCAAAAGCTGAAACTTCGAAATTACCGTGGGAATTACGTATTTTCGGTCGTCACCTGTGGGGGAAGCGCGGGAAATACGATGAAGCTGACGGCCCGCTCATTGAAAGAACATGGTCTGCCTTTAAACAGCGGGTTTTCCGTGATCATGCCGAACAACTATATCATGATGGGGGATGTGGATAGCGAGGCGGTTCGGCAAGAAAAACTTGCGGCGGCCAACGAAACCTTGCGGTACATCAACGAAGCGGTAGCCCGGAAAGCGGAGGAGTTTCGGGTCAATCGAGGCCGGCTGCCTTGGTTGGTCACCGGGGTGATCCATCCTATGTTTTCCAAGAATGCCATGAAGACAGAAAAATTTCACGCCACAGATCAGTGCACCGGCTGCGGAATCTGCGCCAAGGTATGCAATTGCGGCAATATTCTGGTAGACGATAGGCCTGATTGGGGGGCGCGCTGCACGCAATGTTTGGCATGCATCCATTATTGCCCCGCTCAAGCCGCACAGTATGGGAAAGTGACCGAGAAAAAAGGGAGATACGTCAATCCTTACGTGAGTATCGCTGAAATCAGCAAAGGCAAGACGCTTTCGTAATCATGAAAAAACTGCATGGTTGACGCTGACGAAACCGCCGCATTCTTTGTAGCGAACCAAAGGCCGAACAGGGTTCAAGTCGAACCCGGCCGGCCTTTTGGCATACTACAGCTGTTTTTCCTGAACCATCGCATTCCTCAACTGAGGAATCAAATCTTCCGTGATCAGCCTGTCCGAGATTTGCAGCTGTTTTTTGGCGCGATCGTACGGAACCCGGCACGGCTCGATATCGGTTTTGGTACCGGTAGCGAGATCATAGCAGGCGCCGTTCTCGAACAGATTGTCCGGGGAAGGAATATAATACAGCTTCCCGTCGGTAAAGGCACCGGACCGGAGAACGACAAATGGAGGGCTCGAGGCGAACAGGTTGTTGCCCATCATGTAGTAGCCGTCCGACGGAATGCCCAGCACATGCAGGAGCGATGGAGCCATATCAAGCTGACCCGAAGGGCGGTCGTCCACGCCGGTCGTTTTGCCGCCAGGCAGGTGAACGAGCAGGGGCACCTGATTCATGATTTGATGCATATCGAGCTCGGTCAGCGGCTTACCCAAAAACTTCTCGTAGTCCTCTTTTTCCGTAATCGAATTATCATGATCGCCGTACACGTAAAGGATCGTATTGTCCCAAAGTCCCTTCTCCTTCATTCCCTCCATCAGTTCGCCCAAGGCGGCATCGGCGTAATGAACCGATTCCAGATAATTGCCGAACATCGAATCCTTGAACTCCCCGGTATCCAGTTCTTTGACCGCGGCGGGAAGGGAGTAGGGATGATGGCTGGAAAGCGTGATTAAAAAAGAGTAAAACGGCTGCTTTTCTTTGCTCATCAGGTCCAGCGATTGGCGGAAAAACGATTTGTCCCCCAGCGACCAGCCTAGCGGCTCGTCCAGGGTGAAGTCTTTTTTGCTGTAAAAATGGTCGTATTCCATCGCTTTGTACATGTTGTTGCGGTTCCAGAAGCCCCCCTCATAGGCGTGGAAAACGGCGGTTTCGTACCCGCGGCTTCCCAGAATTTGCGGCAGGACGTCATAGCTGTGATCCGGGTAACGAACAAAGACGGACCCTGTGGGAAGCGGGTGCAGGGAGCTCTGGGAGGAAAAATCGGCGTCCGAAGTCCGTCCCTGCCCTGTCTGATGATAATAGTTGCTGTAATAGAGGCTTTCCTTCATCAGCTTATTGAAATTCGGCGTAATCTCCTGGCCGCCGATTTCTCGGCCAATCATAAAGTTCATGAAGGCTTCCACCTGGACTACGAGAACGTTGCTTCCCCGGTAGGCGCCGAAGCTGGCGTTGGCTTCGTTGCGGGCATCGGCTTTTTGAGCGAACCAATTCTCAAGTTCCTGTTTCTCTTGCTCCGTCATCTTCGTTTCACCGCCGATGTGTTCCTTCGCGTACCGGTAGACATCATAGCCGTGAAATCCGAGCAGCCCGGTCACGTTGTAGAGGGAAATATTCCACCATCCGCCTTCAAAGAGACCGGCGGCCCAAGTTTTCGTATAGTGACGGATCGGGGCCATCGTGAGGACGAAGCCCAGGGCAAAGACCGCAAGACCCGCGATTAAGCGGGATAACGCCCGCGTGCCGCGGTTGGCGCGGTTATCGTGGCCGGCTGCGGAGTGCCGGGAGTGCAAGGAGTGCAAGGAGTGCAAGGAGTGCCGTGCTTCCTTAACACTTCGGGTGGCGGCATGCCCGTGCGCTCCTTTGCGGCGCCGGTACCCCCGCTCAACTAGCACGGAGACCAGCCACACCATCCAGTCGGCGAAGAGCCATAGATCGGTAGGGCGGAGGAGGGAGCGGATGCTTTCCCCCAGCTCGCCCACCTGGCCGGCCTGGAACAGGACAGGCACGGTAATGAAATCCGCAAAATACCGGTAGTAGACCAGATCCGCGAAGATCACCACAGTCAGCAGCACGTTTAAAATGCCGAGAGCAATCGTCCGTCCCCGCCCTGGGAGCCACAGCGTCCAGAAGGAAGCCAACATAATCGAACCGGCGGCGATAAGATGATCAAGCGCATTCATATCGATATACAGCGCGTGAAGGTTGTCGTGCAGGATTCTTAATTTAAGTAGAATGACGAGAATGAACAGGATATATCCCAAATGGCGAAAAAGCTTGAATGCTCGGGGCATGGTTCGGGACCCCCCCTTTCCAAAAATGCAGAAACCCTCCGCCCGGGCTTAGTGCCGCGGGGGAAGGGGTCCGAGATATTGCAGGTATTGGCATTCGATCCGGCCGTTGAACAGCTTCCGTCGTTTGTCCGCTTTGCGCTGAAAATCATGCTCGAACTGCTTGGTCGGCGTCAGCGCGAAAAAAGACCAGGTCGGCAGTTCGGCATAAACGCGGCCGAGCTGGCCGATCAACCGGCGCACTTCCTTCTCCTCCCCGATCCGTTCGCCGTACGGGGGATTGGTGATCATGACGCCGTAATCGCCCTCCGGCCGGATTTTCACGGCCGGAAGAGGGCTGAAGGCGATCTCTTTGGCCAGCCCGGCGCTTTTGGCCGCGGCCTCGGCGATCTCAATCGCCTTCGGATCAATGTCGCTGCCGGCGATATTCAGCGGAATATCGTCTTTGACGGCATCGATCGCTTCCTCGCGGGCCTCTTGCCACAGCGACTCCGGCAGGCCCGGCCAGGCCTCGGAGTTAAAGGTGCGCCGCAGGCCCGGCGCGATATTCCAGCCGATCATCGCGGCCTCGATCGGCAGCGTTCCCGAGCCGCAGCACGGGTCGTAAAACGGCCGCGACGGATTTTGATGCCAGCGGCTGAGCAGGATCATCGCCGCGGCGAGCGTTTCCTTCAGCGGGGCTTCCGTGGCCACCTTGCGGTAGCCGCGTTTGTGCAGCGCCGGGCCGGTCGTATCCAGCGTCAGCAGCGCTTTATCGTTCAGCAGGTTGATTTCGATGACGTAGCGCGGTCCGTTTTCCTCGAACCAGTCGTTGCGGTACGTTTCTTTCAGCTTCTCGACCACGGCCTTTTTGACAATCCCCTGACAGGCGGGCACGCTGCTGAGCTGGGACTTGTGCGAGCGGCCTTCGACGGGGAATTCGCCGTGAATCGGAATCCAGTCCTGCCAAGGGAGCGCCTTTGTGCCTTCAAATAATTCGTCGAACGTAAGCGCCGTGAACTCGCCCATTTTGATCAGAACCCGATCGGATGTGCGCAGCCATAAATTGCATCGGCAAATATCGTACAAATCCCCTTTAAAAGTAACTCTGCCGTTCTCCACGACCGTATCCTGGTACCCCAAATCCTTAAGCTCGCGCGCTACGACGGCTTCCAATCCCATCGGCGCGGTGGCGATCAATTCCAGTTGTCCTTGTCCTGACATTCCGTTTATCAACTCCATGTTCATAGGTTTCGCAACTCGATAGGCAAGCGTGTCAGATGGTTTCTGGCTTCTGGCTTCTCCATCTACACAAGCTTAACCGCTTATTAACGGGAAAACCTCCCGGTAATTTTCCGCTTATGACCCTTGGAGCGGATTTTGCTGGAAAATCTCCATCTATTTCACGTCCAAATCACCGCTCCGGACAAATTCAGACGATTTAGCTGGAGATTTTCCCGCTAATTTGTCTCCGCAGCCGCATAGGTCCCGAAATACCGGGAACAATTCCCGTTATTTTGCACTAGCGTTGCTTTAAGCAATTTGAATAAGGGCCTATAACGCGCTAATTTGTCGAATTCGGCTCATCGGTATGGGATAACGGCTTTTTAGAGCCTTACTTTTGGGAAATAGCGGGCCAAACCTCGATTTCAGGGTTCGCACCAGGGCAATAAGACCTTTGTTGACCGCTATTATTGCCGCGGAACCGAATCGGGCCGAAATAGCGCCTCAAAAGGCCGCTAATTCGGCGGGCGGCTAGGGAAGTTAAGAAGTGCCGGATCCAACTCGCCACGCCGCTTCTTAAGTCGGCGAAGGCGAATAAGTCTTGTAATGGTCAGCACCATGTCTGATTTCATGCAACGCTAGCAGTTACTTTGAGAAAGTTGCTGGCGTTGCCTGTTTCTCTTGTGGTTCCCGTGTAAAAACCATACAATTCAGTATAGGACAATGTTCATGAAGATACAAACCGAAAATTGGTGAACGGACAAGGTAAAAGGAGCGTGCGGAATGTTAACCCCTGAACGATACAGTGAGGATTTATACCACGAGGACGAGGTCCTTAGAACGGTAACCGAGTCGATTCAAGCGAGCGGGATGAATGACGTTTCGATCGCGCCGGGGTACGGCAGGCTGTTAACCCTGCTTGCGACCGTCGCGGGGGCCCATTCCATCCTGGAGATCGGAGCGCTCGGAGGCTACAGCGGCATTTGTCTGGCGCGCGGTTTGGCCAAGGGAGGGCGGCTTTTGTCGCTGGAGCTGAAAGAGGAGAACGCCGCCTTGGCCAAGCGGAATTTGGCGGCCGCCGGTTTTGGCGAACTGGCCTCCTATATGGTGGGGCCGGCGCTGGACAGCCTGGAACGACTGGAGGAGCGGGGGGAGCGGTTTGATTTTTTCCTGATCGATGCGGATAAGGAAAACTACCCCGCCTACCTGGAGTATGCCATCCGCCTGGCCAAGCCGGGGGCAATCATCGCCGGCGACAACACCCTGCTGCGCGGCCGCACGTTGAACCCGGACAAGAATGGCCCATCGGTTCAGGCCATGCGCCGGTTCAACGAGATGATCGCCAGCGACGAGCGGTTGATCAGCACGATGCTGCCGGCCTTCGACGGCCTGGCCCTGGCGGTCGTGAAGCAGCCGTAGCCGGGGGAGCAGGGCTTTGTGCCTTTGCCTCATAGCGGCCGCAACGCCGTGCCGGTCCGAGCCGGACACCTGGGGGCCGTTATCGCCCCGTCCTTCGGTGCGGTTTCAAGATAACGGCCTATTATCCTAATAGGGCGTTACTTACACGGATTGAAGTTTTTTTCCGAGGCTGCCTCCATCTAAGCTTTTTTGTCGCAAAAGGCCTTTATCCACCTGCACGGCTTTCGAAGGGAAGATGGCCCATATTTGTTCATGATCCAATTGCTTAATGCAACGCTAGTGGCTTTTTTGCTCAAGTAAGACCAAAAAAAGTCCGCTATTATGCTGACAGAGCCGCCGATCGGGCAAATAACGCCCATAAAAGCACTGAAGTTGCATCAAACCTGACATGGAGCTGCCTATTTTGTAACTTGTCGCCTCGGTGTGGCGAGTTGGATCCGGCGTGCCCCATTTCCCTAACCGCCGTCGCATGAGCAGCCTTGCAAGAAAGACGAAAATTAACGCTAACGGTTGCCACAGCCGTTATTTGTCCTGAAAACGCCGATTTCCCATAGCTAACGGCCGCCACGGCGCTTATTTTCGCATAAACAGGCTGTTAAGGCAGTAATCTTGCAAAAAAAATGACATAAAAAGTAAGAAGAATAATTTACAAAAAAAGGAGACCCCAGTTATCGTAGAATTGTACAGACACATACGAAAGGAGGTCTCCTTGAATAAAAAGATACCTAACCCATCCGTGATTCGTCAAGCCTTAGGTTGGTTGGATGTCCATGTGCGTTTACTCTGTGGCGATCATTACGCCAAGAAGCTTTGCTTTGGCAACACGATTCTTCTCTTTCTGGAGGCCATTTTGCAAAAACGGAGTTCACTAGATAACATCACAGAGCATTTACGAAGTGCTCCGTGGCTGCAAAAATGGGTAGGCTTGGAGTCGATCCATGCTTCCTCCTTAAATCGAAAACTAGCGCAAATTCCAACCGACAGTGTTCGTAACTTGTTCCTCCAGCGTCTCAAAAACCTGTGGCATCACCAGGGACCTACACTACCGAAAAAGCTCAAGGGACTTGGGCGACTGGCCGCGGTAGACTCCTCGTCAATCACTCTGAGCCTACCGCGAGGGAAGTGGGCATTACGCCAAGCGGGAGAGAGTGCGGTAAAAATGCATACCTGCCTGCATCTCACCGGCGAGATAAGCGCCTGGCTAAAAGGCATCGTACTCTCCACGGCGATGGTGGCCGACCTAGACTCGGAAGTGCTGGAACACCTTGTTTGGGAGCCAGGAACCACCTATTTGTTTGACCGAGGTTATATCTGTTACGGACAATTCCTCCATTGGGATCGAAATCAGATTTACTTTGTGGTCCGACTTAAGAGCAACAGCAGAGTACGGGTGCTTCAGTCCAAGGTCGCGGGGAGTTTCATCAAGCGGGATGCCGAAGTAGAAATCAAGGACCCGGATAGCCAACAAACCGGCGTGTTCCGACTGGTCGAGTTTGAGTTTATCGACAATAAGCACAAGGTTCATCAAGTGCGAGTTCTAACGAACCGCTGGGATGTAAAAGCGGAAGATGTGGCCCGAATGTATCACTACCGCTGGAAAGTGGAACTATTTTTTAAATTCATGAAGTCAAATTTGCATCTGAAAAAAATATACAACAACAAGCCACAGGCGGTATGGAACCTGATTTATTTAAACCTACTGGCGTACGTAGTGTGTGAAGAAATCCGGTATCTCTACGCTCCGGATCTGCCCATTGGCCAAGTGACGAGGAAGATGCGTGCGTATTTAACGAATGCGTGGACCGATTTTTTGGACCGTTTACATCCAGTGACGCAGCGGACGAGTAAGGGCCGAAGGAAAAAGGGCGGTCGTCCAAGAATTCATCCAGAACGTTTGGAGAAACTACGGATGATCTATTACTAAAAAAATGTAGAACCAAAACAGAAGAAAAACTATACTCTGGAAAAAAATGTGTCTGTACGTTTGAAAGTAAGGTGGGGCTTTTTTTTGCCTTTTTGGGAGAGGCGAAACATCACTGGCAAACAAGTTGAACTAGAGCATAGGATGGGAAAAGGCAAGAGGGTGAAATGATTCTGGAGAAGCGTAGCGTTCGCCTTTGTTACCGGACTTCTACCTTATCTGAATTTAATTCATCAAGAAATCCGGGAGCAACAGCGATCGGAAGAACATTTCACCCGGCTGCCTCTATCCCTCCATCATTAGTTCAACTCATTACGACTAACTGATGTTAAGGTTTTTGCAAGATTAATG
>NZ_JBAGJC010000022.1:0-67987 GCF_036864765.1 Paenibacillus sanfengchensis
ATAAATTATCCGGTATTAGCTACCGTTTCCGGTAGTTATCCCAGTCTTACGGGCAGGTTGCCTACGTGTTACTCACCCGTCCGCCGCTAACCATCAGAAGTGCAAGCACTCCATCAAGTCCGCTCGACTTGCATGTATTAGGCACGCCGCCAGCGTTCGTCCTGAGCCAGGATCAAACTCTCCAATAAAGTTGAAACTTATTGAATAAGCTGATAGCTCATTTTGAATCTGACGAGAAAACTAATTCTCATTTTAATACTCACTCGTTGTTCAGTTTTCAAAGATCAACTTCATTTTTCGTCATCGCTGTGTTTCAGCGGCGACTTTTATAATATATCATGACCGCTTCTATAAAGTCAAGAACTTTTTTTGGATTCTAGTTGTTTCTGTAAATCTGTAAGCGCTTGTCCACTTCAGAAGCGATTTATAATGTACCATAGATCATCAATCTCCGTCAACTGTCATATCATGGTTAGTTTTAAGCCAAGCAACAGACCTACGCCGGGAAGCCCAAGTACCAGCACTGTAGTAACAGTTACCGGATTTAAAGGTATATAGGCTTCTGTTATGATTCCTGAAAAATTAACAAAATAAAGCCCCAGGGCTGCAAGGACAACATGTAAGCCTAATCTCGTCAACCAGGCAAGTCCCAACCGTTTTGAGATTGTAATATAAAGCAACGAAATTAGGGATAATACTAAAATTCCGGTCAGTATAATTTTCATCCTGTTCCCTCCTTAAAAAAAGGCCCCTCTTCTAAACGCATCCCAGTCCAGTTTGGCCTGTTTGGCCAACTTCAATTGGATTTGATATCTTCGTTCCGCAGCTTCGAGCAAATAAATCGCTACGTCCACTTCCTCTTCCCCCTGTGCCTCTTCAAAAGCCCAACACGCTCTGCGCCATTCATCCCTCGCCCTGCATACCTCTCGGTACAGATGTTCTTTATAATCCATCTCTTGATTCAATTTCGGCGCCCCACCCAACCGACCCAGTCCGGATTTCCACAACTCCAAACTCCTCGCTCCTTCCCTTCCATTCGATCTATTCCATATGTATCGAAAGAAGGACAAACTTAGAACCTGCAGAACAGAAAAAACAAAAGAACCCCGATTTTGCCGAAGCAAATCAGGGTTCCTTCCAGTAAGTGAATTAATGCAGTTCACGCCGACCCTCCAAAGCCTTAGAGAGCGTAACTTCATCCGCATATTCCAAGTCTCCGCCAACCGGGAGCCCGTGAGCGATACGGGTCACGCGCAGATCGAACGGCTTAACCAGCCGCGAAATATACATGGCCGTTGCCTCTCCCTCAATATTTGGGTTCGTGGCCAAGATTAGTTCTTTTACCCGTTCATCACTCAAACGGTTCAGCAATTCTTTCAGCCGGATATCGTCCGGACCAAGACCTTCCATGGGAGAAATCGCTCCCTGCAGCACATGATAATAACCATCGAATTCCTTGGTCCGCTCCATGGCGACCAGGTCTTTGGACTCCTGCACCACACAAATTACGGAATGATCGCGCGTCTTATCCTGACAGATCCGGCAGGGATCGGTATCCGTAATATTGCAGCAAATGGAACAGTAATGAAGATTCCGCTTCACGCTGACCAAAGCCTTGGCAAAATCGATGACATCATCCTCTTTCATGCGCAGCACATGAAACGCCAGCCTTGCGGCTGTCTTCGGACCGATACCGGGCAGGCGGGTAAACGCATCAATCAGCTTCGCGATCGGTTCGGGATAGTACAATGGGAGTAATCTCCTTCAGTCTGAATTCGGTAATTAACAGATTAGAACAAGCCTGGAATTTTCATTCCGCCCGTAAATTTGCCCATGTCCTGGTTAGCCAGCTCTTCCGCTTTGTTCAACGCATCGTTGACGGCCGTCAACACAAGGTCCTGCAGCATTTCAACATCGTCCGGGTCTACCGCTTCCGGTTTGATGTTCAGGGACAATATTTTTTTATGGCCGTTAACTTGGACAGTTACGACACCGCCGCCCGCACTGCCCTCAACCGTTTTGCCGGCAAGCTCTTCTTGGGCTTTCAGCATTTGTTCCTGCATTTTTTTCACTTGCTTCATCATTTGGTTCATATTGTTCACTGGGCTCACATCTCCTTCATAGGTATCAGCATCTATTATAATGGGTAGCTCCTAAAATCAAAAACCAGGCTATTCCTTAATAACGACAAGTTCCTCGCCAAAGAGCTGCAGCGCTTCATCCACCCAAGGCTGCTTGCTGCCTCCGCCGCCTTCTTCGGGAGGCGGCTCCAATTCAAAAGGTTCGCTTGGCGCCGCATTCGTCCCCTGAATCGCTTCATTCCAATCCTTCAGCATCATGGTCACCAGGCGGCAAGGATGCCCGAGCTGGCGCTCCATGACTTGTTCGATAAGCTGCTTGTTAGCGGGTTTCTCCGTGGTTTCGCGGTGAATATCATTCTTAAAGGCGACCAACACGGCGTGATCCACCATCGAGACGGGCTCACCATTAACAAACCAGGCGTGGATAGTGACCTTCTCGTCCTTCACGGCCTGCAGAATCTGGTTCCATTTGCCTTGGACGGCCATAAACTCCGGACTGTTGCGCTGAGCGACATACCTGTCGAGGCCGGAAGGCAGCTTGGCCGGGGAAGACAACCGCGGCGCGCTGCTTCTGGCCGGTGGCCGCGTGGCCGAACGTTCGCCACCGCCGCCTGCGCCGCCGGCCAATCCGCCCTGCAGCGCTTGCTCCAGCTTGCGTTCCAGTTCCGCAAGCTGCCTCTTCAGCTGCTGCACCTCCGATGCGGCGGCGCTCGGAGCGGCGGCTTGTTGGTCGGCCGCTTCCCTCACCGAGTCGTCGCCCTTAGGCAGGCTGCACAGCTTTAAAAGCGCTACTTCAAACAGCGTCTGCGGCTGCGCGGCATACTTCATTTCCGATTGATAGTGATTCAGCGTGTCGATAATCCGGAATAAATGCGAGCGCGAAAAAGCGGAGGCCATCTCCCGAAAATCCCGGGCATCCAGGACGCGCTCCGTCAGCTTGTCCGCTTCCGGAACCATTTTGATCATCAGCAGATCGCGGAAATAGTACAGCAGGTTCTCCATGCATTTATCGGCGCTCTTGCCCTCCTGCATAAAGCCTTCAATCATTTGCAGCATAACGCCGACATCATCCTCCAGGATGGTTTTGGCGAGTTCCGCAAACTGCCGGGAAGGAATCCCGCCCGTCATGTCCAAGACCTGCTGATAGGAAACCTTGCCGTCCGAAAAAGAAGAAATCTGGTCCAAGATGCTGAGCGCGTCGCGCATCCCGCCATCGGACAGCCTCGCGATATACTCAATCGCTTCGTCCTCCGCCGATATCCCTTCCTGCTCGCAGATCGTCCGCAAGCGCTGGCTCTGCTCTTCTAAAGACACCCGCCGAAAATCAAAGCGTTGGCACCGGGATATCACCGTCGCCGGGAGGCGGTGCGGTTCCGTCGTCGCCAGGATGAACATCACATGCGGCGGCGGTTCCTCCAGTGTTTTTAGCAGTGCGTTAAACGCCTCGGTGGTCAGCATATGAACTTCGTCGATAATATACACTTTTTGCCGCACTTCCGTAGGGGCATACTTCACTTTCTCGCGGAGATCGCGGATTTCCTCGACCCCCCGGTTGGAAGCGGCGTCAATTTCAAGCACGTCCATGACAGCGCCCGCGGTAATCCGCCGGCAGGCATCGCACTCATTGCATGGCTCCGGTGCGGGCCCCTTCTCGCAGTTGACCGCCTTGGCCAGAACCTTGGCCGCGGTCGTCTTCCCCGTCCCCCGGGGACCGCTAAAAAGGTACGCATGCGACAGCCGCTGTTCGCGAATCGCATTTTGCAGCGTACGAATGATATGCTGCTGCCCTACCATGTCCTGAAACGACTGCGGCCGCCAAGCACGGTACAGTGCAATATGCTCCATTTTGCGGCACCTTCTTTCTTTCCATCCGCGGCCATACGCCGCTTTCTTATTATACTACACTCGCCAGGCCATAAAAACTCATATCTCGGGAAATAAAAAAGCACCCTTGCCAAATGACAAAGATGCGTTCCTATGCATTAGAATACCGTGCACCTGTTATTGATCATTGCGATCCAAGCGGCACCTCTACGGCGCAACTCGGGACAGGCTCCCCTCCGGCACAAGAGTGGGACTGCTTATGGCTGCTTCCTTCCGGACCTGACCAGGTTCACAATTACTCATTGCGGAGGACCCGTCCGTCAACGTCTGCCGTAAAGACCGGACCTCACATCGGCAAGACCGCTAACAGGACTTCAACCTCGCTACAGCGGATTGCGAGTTACAGGGCACCGCTACCTCCCCATCTAGCACGGTGAAGTTAAGTATAGCCTATGCCCGTCCAAAATGCAACCCGCGGCAGAACTTGGCTCCTCTACCTCTCGCAACCGGCATGCAAAATCTATTTTTTTCTGCTATATTGATAGAAATATTGGTAAATTAGCAGAACCCTTGAGAGGAGAAATAGAGATATGAATCGAAAGAGTCTCACCAAAATCCTGCTGTCCGCCGTGATCGCGGCGAGCGGGCTTTGGGGAATACAGCCCAGCCGGACCGAAGCCGCTCCGGCGGTCCAAATTCTTTTGGACGGGTATCCGTTGAACGCATCCGCAGAGCCGACCGTCATCAACGGAACCACCCTGGTTCCTTTCCGTTCCATTTCAGAAGCTTTGGGCATCCCGGTCACCTGGAACGCCAAGGCGCGGACAATTACCGCCGTAAAAAATGATACAAACGGAGAAGTCCGTGTTCAGCTCACCCTGAACCGCAAGCAAGCCACCGTCAACGGCACCACGGTTCAACTTGCCGAGGCTCCCCGATCGGCGGGCGGAAACACGCTGATTCCCCTGAGCTTTTTCAGCCAGCAGTTTGGCGCTAAAGTAGAGTGGAATCAAGCCTCCCGGACGGTCTCCGTCACATCGCCGAAAGAGAAGATGTATACGCTGGGCTTTTACGCCATCCGCGCTTTCTCCGATGCGCCTAAAATCGCGAGCCTGGACGCCGTTTCCTTCGGCTGGAGCCGGATCGATGAGAACGGGAAATTCACCCGCACGGGGAGAGACTTCAACTGGCCGCAAGCCGCCGGGGATGTAACGTCCGAGAGTCTGGTAACGGATGCCTCCGCCGCGGGCACGACACCTTACTTGATGGTCTACTCCAGCGATGCCAAAGGGGAATTAACCAAGGTGATCGAAAATGCGGAATTTCGCAAACAGGCGATCTCCGATATGATCGCGGCCGCTACCGAGCATCCATTCCAAGGAATCATGCTTGATTTTGAAGGACTTGGTCTCACCACCGAGAAAAAATCGACCCAGGCCGCCTTCACGGCTTTCGTGAAAGAAGTGAGAACGCAAACGAAAGCGGCGGGCTTAAAACTCGGGCTTGCCCTGCATCCGCTGAACTCTTCTTACCAAGGCTATGACTATAAGGCCCTGGGCGAGCTATCCGACGAAATCGTCATTATGGCTTATAATTACGGAGCCAAGAAGCAACCGGACCCCGCCGCCAAAGTGGATGAAGCGATTAGGCTGGCTTTGCAGGAAACCGATAAGAGCAAACTGGTTCTGGGCCTTAATCTGGATAACGAAAACGAAAAATCGATACCTACGCTAATCGGTCTGGCAAAGCGCTACGACTTGAAAGGGATCGCCCTCTGGCGCCTTGGAATCATAAGCGCGGCAGAATGGAGCGGCTTGGATCAGACCATCGAGCTCAAACCCTGAAACAGCCTGGACGAAAAAAATCCCCCGTGGGTCGCGGGGGATTTAAATTTCGCATTTATTAGAGTAGCTGTCAAACAGCTCGTCTCATTAGATGCCGTATTTCTTTTTGAATCGATCCACACGACCACCAGCATCCAGGAACTTCTGTTTCCCAGTGAAGAAAGGATGGCAGTTGGAGCAAATTTCAACGCGCAGTTCTTGTTTAACGGAACCCGTTTCGAACGTATTTCCGCAAGCGCAAGTTACTGTAGTCACGTGATATTTGGGTTGAATGGCTTCTTTCATGACTTTCACCTCTTTCCGCCCTGAGCCTCATGCGTGCACAGAGTTATAATGACACATAAAAGCATTATAGCACGTGTACCCTCACGGCGCAATTACCAGCTGAAGGAATAATTTCGCCTTGTACTCTCGGTTATTTACAGCTTTGTTTGCGAAGATGGGAGCCAAGGCGTATAATCAAAAGCAAATCACAAAAATCCGTAGTGAAGCACACTCGCGAAGCAATCTTTGCCCGCCTGTGTGCTTTTTTGCGTTGATTAAAATGATGAGAGGAGCAATAAAATGAAAACTTCCACCGCGCATGACGAAGCCTTTAAAAAGCTGTTATATACGTTTTTTGCGGAATTTATCGCCTTGTTCTTTCCGGAGCTGGATAAGCAGCTCGATCATCGGCATACCCGTTTCCTTATGCAAGAACAGTTGGTTGATATTGTCGGGGAAGAAAGACGAACTCTGGATCTGCTGCTGGAAACCAAATACAAGTCACTAAATGCGTACATTATAATTCATCTGGAACCTCAGTCCTATCGGGAAAGCGACTTTCATCAACGAATGTTTATTTACTTCAGCCGCCTGTATGAAAGGCACCGCAAAGAGCATAAACTGATCATACCGATAGCGATCTTCACCGAACCCTCCCTCACCGATCAAAAGGATACGTTCTCTATGTCCATTCCAGGACACGTCATTCTAAAGTTTCAATTTCTCAAGGTGGAACTTTACAGCAATCATTGGAGGAACTTTATCCATTCGAATAACCCCGTAGCTGCTGCCCTTTTGGCCAAGATGGGATATAATAAAGGAGAAGAACGGGAGATCCGCTTTTCTTTTTTACGTATGATGCTTGGCCTTAGAAAAAAACTTGATGATGCGAGAATCGCACTTATAATGTCTATCGCGGACATGTATTTCCAACCTGATCGACAACAGGATGAATCCATATTACTGGAATTAACTCAACATTTTCCGGAAGAAGGTGAACACATTATGGAGCTGATGCCTGCTTGGAAGCGCTGGGGCTACGAGGAAGGTTTAGTAGAGGGTATGGAGAAGGGCGTGCAGAAAGGGATAGAAGAGGCTCGACTCAAAGTTGCCCAAAAGCTGTTTGAAAAAGGCTTCTCCCTTGAAGAAATCGGCGAAACTCTTGAACTTCCCACCGAAAAGGTAAGAAAGTTGATTAAATAAATTACAAGAATAAATAAAGCCCTCAACCATGGCGAAGGCCATACATTGAGGGCTTTTCCTTTTTCTACGACAGTAATCCGCCACGCACCTTCACTCTCGCCAATTCGGCCGGAGGCACATGCGTATAAGACCCGATCACCACATTGGGCAATTCCTCTTGAAAGATTTCAATGGCTTGCTTCATGCCGAGAATCTCTCCTTGGGCTTTCGGAATGAGTTCCAGATAGCTTTCGGGATCGATATTCAAATTGCGCAGCTGTATCAACCGCAAGTTCGTACGGCGGGCGAATTCGATCATCGCTTCGACCTCCTCTTCCCGATCCGTTACCCCCGGGAAGATCAGATAGTTAATCGAAGTATATACGCCTTGATCGGCCGCATATTTCAGCGATTTCTCCACGTTTGCCAGCGTATACCCGCGCGGCTTGTAGTATGCGTTATAGTGGTCATCCAAGGCGCTGATGGTGCTGACCCGCATCAAATCAAGCCCGGCATCGACAATACCGCGGATATGATCGCTCAGACCGGCGTTGGTATTGATATTGATATATCCCATATCCGTCTGCCGGCGCACCTCTCGAATCGCCTCAATAATCAGCTTGGCCTGGGTCGAAGGCTCACCCTCGCAACCTTGGCCGAAGCTAATGATCGATTCGGGCGTCTTCAGATGCTCCAGCATCACTTCGACGAGCTCCTCCACCCGCGGGCGGAAATTCATCCGCGTCTGGGGCGAAACAAAGCCGCTGTCATCCGGCTGTTCCGAAATGCAGCCGAAGCACCCGGCGTTGCAGGAGTATGACACCGGAACAGCCCCCTCCCAGCGGTTCAGGAAGGTATTCGAAGCAGTCAGGCATTCGTAGCCGAGCGCACAATTGGACAAATGCTCGTAAAGCCGATTGTCCGGGTACCGCGACTTCAACGTCTTGACCTGGCTCTTGAGCTCCAGCGGATCGCAGTTCAGCGGATTCCACTTCTCAGGGTCGTCGGACATACGGGCGGTCACGTAGAACTGACCGTCCTTCCAGACCACCGCGGAATAACCGAACAACGGCAGCTTATAGTCCTTGTCGGTTTTGACATAGCCTGGCAGGCAGAGCCTGGTGTAGCCCTGCGGCAGCAAAGCGCCAACCGCTTGGACATCCCCCGGCAGCGGCTGCATCTCGCCTGTATCCGGATTCATGCCGACCGGACGCGTCGAGGGCAGACCCACGAGCGTTGCCCCTTCCGGCAGGGGGATCAGTTCGTCTTCCAGTATTTCGACAATCATATCGGCGCTGCGGGCCAGCCCGTACAGTTCCGGATGATCATACACTTGTCCTTGCTGGTCAGCATATACTAAGTACATCTTGTTCCCCTCTTCTGTTGTTGGCCTTAGGATGAACTCGAGCCTGCTCCTGAGCTATGGCCGGCTCCGGACGAGGCCGTCGTCCGCGTCGTTCTCCGCGTTCCGGAGCCGCTGCCCGATGGCGCATTGCCGGCCGCATCGAACGAAGCCAGAAACTCGGCATTCGTCTTGCTGTCACGCAGCTTCTTCAAGAAGCTTTCCACGAAGTCGTAGGAATCGTTCATATTTTTGCGGATCGCCCAAATCGTATCGAGCTCTTCCTTCGTCAACAGCACCTCTTCCCGGCGCGTACCGGAACGGCGGATATCGATGGCCGGGAAAATACGGCGCTCCGCCAGCTTCCGATCCAGGTGCAGCTCCATGTTCCCCGTTCCCTTAAACTCTTCGTAAATAATATCATCCATCCGGGAGCCCGTATCCACCAGCGCCGTGGCCAGAATCGTCAAGCTACCGCCCTCTTCCACATTTCGGGCCGAGCCAAAAAACCGCTTCGGACGGTGGAATGCCGCCGGATCAATCCCCCCGCTAAGCGTACGCCCGGACGGAGGCACCACCAGGTTGTATGCCCGGGCAAGCCGCGTGATGCTGTCCAGCAAAATGACGACATCTTTCTTGTGCTCAACCAGCCGCAACGCGCGCTGCAGGACGAGCTCCGCCACTTTGATGTGATTTTCCGGCAGCTCATCAAACGTCGAAGCGATGACTTCGCCTTTGACGGAGCGCTGCATATCGGTCACTTCTTCAGGGCGTTCATCGATCAGCAGCACGAATAACTCGATGTCGGGATGGTTGGTGGAGATACTGTGGGCGATTTCTTTAAGCAGCAGGGTCTTCCCGGCTTTCGGAGGCGCCACGATCAAACCGCGCTGTCCTAAGCCTACGGGGGCAAGCACATCCATAATGCGGGTGGATAAGTGGGTTGGAGATGTTTCAAGCACTAGCTTTTCCTGCGGGTAGAGCGGAGTCAAAGCCGGAAAATGGAGCCGTTCGGCAGCGATGGCCGGGTTCTCTCCATTAACCGCGTTGACCTGCAGCAGCCCGAAATACCGTTCGTTTTCCTTCGGCGTCCGGCATTTCCCGGAGACCAGGTCTCCGGTGCGGAGATCGAATTTACGAATTTGCGAAGCGGAGATATAAATGTCCTCCGTGCTCGGCAAATAGTTGATCGGTCGTAGGAAACCGTAGCCTTCCGGCAGGATTTCCAGAACCCCTTCCATGAACATCAGGCCGCTTTGTTCGGCCTGAGCTCGCAGAATGGCAAAAATCAGTTCTTTCTTTTTTAACTGACCGTAATAAGGAATTTGATGCTGCTTCGCGAGCTTGTACAGCTCGGTCAGCTTCATCCCTTCCAAATCGGCAATTTGCAGATCCATGTAAAAACCACCTATTCAATTTTATCGTTCAAATAATACAATAACCTTTCACTCGGGCAAATGAATCTATGAAATCCCGGATGATTGCTAGACTTATTTACTAGTATACCCGTTCCCGGACAACTTATGCCGGAATGCGTTCAGTTATTCTTCCTGGCGCCATACATCGGCCCCCAGAGCGCGAAGATTGGTGACCAGGTTGTCATAGCCCCGGTCGATCAATTCCACGCCGGACACCTCGGTAATGCCGCCATCCACCGTCAAGCCGGCGATGACCAGCGCGGCCCCGGCGCGCAAATCGGCGGCCTTCACCTTCGCCGCATTCAAAGGCGCCCCCTCGATAATGGCGGAGCGTCCCTCGACGCGAATTTTGGCCCCCATTCGGACCAATTCGGGAACATGCTTAAACCGGTTGCTATAAACAAAATCACTCAGTACACTGACCCCTCCGGCCTGCGTGAGCAAGCTGGTCATCGGCGATTGCATGTCGGTCGGAAAACCGGGATAAACCAAAGCTTTTACATCAACATGGTTATACTTCGCCGCCCCGATAACCCGAATCGATTCATCCAGTTCCTCGACACCGACACCCATTTCCAGCAATTTCGCCGTCAGGGCCTCCAGGTGTTTCGGGATTACGCCATCGATCACGACATCGCCGCGAGTAGCCGCTGCTGCGATCATATAGGTTCCCGCCTGAATCCGGTCGGGAATAATTGAGTGACGGCAGCCCTTCAGCTCGGATACGCCTTCGATCCGGATCGTCTCGGTACCGGCACCCTTGATGCTTGCGCCCATGGCATTTAAAAGTGTTGCTACATCTATAATCTCAGGCTCTTTGGCCGCATTTTCGATAATTGTGGAGCCTTTGGCACGGGTGGCCGCCAGCATAATGTTGATGGTTGCACCCACACTGCTGACATCCAGATAGATCTTGGCGCCGCGCAGTTCCTTGGCATGCAGGTGAATAGAGCCATGCTCATTCGTTACCGTCGCACCCAAAGCTTCAAAACCTTTAATATGCTGGTCAATTGGCCGAGGCTCGAAATTGCATCCGCCCGGCAGTCCGATCGTCGCTTCTTTAAAACGTCCCAACAGCGCCCCCATCATATAATAAGAAGCCCGGAGCTTCTTAACGGGCCCGTTCGGCATCGGGATGGATATCACCTCGGAAGGGTCGATTCGCATCTGACTGCCTTCCCAAAATACGCGGGCACCCAGCTCTTCCAAAATCTCCGAGTACACAGCAACGTCGCTCAAGTGCGGCAAATTATCCAGCACAACTTCGGATTCGGCCAGAATCGCGGCAGGTATAAGCGCTATCGCACTATTTTTCGCACCGCTGATGGATACGGTACCGCGCAGCGGACGTCCGCCGCTAATCATTAGTTTTTCCATAAGCTCAAGGGTCCCCCTACGTATAATGCAGCCGGAAGACCGGCTTCTAACTCTTCCATTATCCACAAGTCGGATCATATATTCAAATTTTTTGCTATGAAAAAGGGAAAGACACCGTCTAAGCGGTGTGCTTTCCATGAATTTCCTATTTAACTGGTTAACCCAGTAATTTAAATTATGCTTTGTTGTTGGAACCAAATTCGCGGATTTTGCCGACTACCGTCGCTTTGATCGCATCGCGGCCAGGCACGATGTATTTACGAGGATCATATGCTTCCGGTTTTGCAGCCAATACTTCACGAACCGCTTTGGTGAAAGCGATTTGGTTTTCGGTATTTACGTTGATTTTCGAAGTACCGAGGGAAATGGATTTTTGAATGTCGTGCGTTGGAATGCCTGTACCCCCATGAAGAACCAGCGGAAGCTTCACGGCATCACGAATTTGTTCCATCTCTTTGAAACCAAGGTTCGGTTCGCCTTTGTAAGGGCCATGAACGGAACCCAGGGCTGGAGCCAGCGTGTCGATTCCGGTTTCGTTTACGATCCGGATGCATTCTTGCAGGTCGGCATATTGAATGCCACCGATGACGTCGTCTTCTTGTCCGCCAACGGTACCTACTTCAGCTTCAACGGAAACGCCTTTGGCATGAGCGTACTCTACGACTTTCTTCGTCATGGCGATGTTCTCGTCGATCGGATGGTGGGAACCATCGATCATAACGGAAGTAAAGCCTGCGTCGATCGCTTCTTTACATTTGTCGAAGCTGGAACCGTGGTCGAGATGAATTGCGACAGGAACGGTAATCTTCATGTCATGCAAAAGACCTTCAACCATTTTAACTACAGTATAGAAGCCGCCCATATGGCGTGCAGCACCTTCGGATACCCCGAGAATGACCGGAGATTTCTCCTCTTCCGCTGCAGCCAGAATCGCTTGCGTCCACTCAAGGTTGTTGATGTTGTATTGACCTACTGCGTATTTCCCCTCAAGCGCTTTGTTCAACATGTCTGTCATAGATACTAATGGCATGGGTTTCAATCCTCCTAAGGATGTTGGATTATCTTTTATTAGCCGACATTCACACATGTTTTATTATACCACAACCTGTGAAAATTACTATTCATGCTTTCCTGGGGGTTGTGAACGGATTTGTACTAAATTGTACCCAAAGTTGAATTACTAAAAACAAAAGAGCCTTAATTCCCAAGTTACGGTTGAATTAAGGTCCTTCTTTCGCTTAATTAGGGTTATCCTGCAGTTTTCCAGTTGTATGATCTCCCAATAGAACTTACTCTCTTCCACCCTCAGACACAACCGTATAGGTTGAACTATTGATTTGCCTTTTAGACAGCGGGTGAGGGGTTCTTTTCACAATCTTGGCCTACAGCTCATAGTTTGGTTCAAATTAAAGGGAATTCTTCCCGTTAATTCGGTGCCTATACGGCTGCAGAGGCGATTTAGCTGGAAAACCTCCCGCTAATCCGCCTGAAATTGTGTATATCGGCCATTGGGCCACGAAATAAGTGGAGCTTTTCCAGCTAAATCCGGCTCAAGGGCCAGGAGCGGTGCATTAACGGGAGGTTTTCCCGTTAGTGTTTTAGACGCCGACGGTGACGCTTTATATCTACAACTGTGGATGTTGGCAACGTTTTTGCCGAAACCATTTCACATTTACCAACAACCTATAATATTTCATCTTGAAGCTCCCCATCCTGATAAGTTTCACTTACTTCCCATCAGGTTCACTTTATCGCGAAGATGCACAGTATAATTTGTTTTAGGAGTTGAAACTTTAATATATTCGACTGATAGCTCAGAATCATACGCAGGTTTGCAGTCTGTCCCATTGATTCAAGCCGGCCATAAAAAAAGAGACCTTCTTTAGAGGTCCGGGTGATCTTCACACCGTCCTTCTAATGAAGGCCTTATTCGCTTTGACTTCAATGCCGCCTAAAGAGGGGCGGCGCCCTTCAACTGCATGTTTACCGCCGAACGCATCTCATCGATATCAAACGGTTTGGTAAAATGCATCAACGCTCCCAGCTCCGTAGCTTCCTTGATCATGTCCAACTCTCCGTAAGCCGTCATCATAATGACTTTGATCTCGGGATTGACTTCCTTGATGTGTTTGAGAATTTCCAGCCCGTCCATACCCGGGATCTTCATGTCGAGAAGCACCAGGTCAGGCGCATCGCTGCGCACAATTTCCAGGGCCAGCTTACCGTTGGCAGCCTGGTAAGTCTTATACCCTTCGCTGCTGAACACTTCCATTAGCAAAATGCGGATTCCGTTCTGATCGTCGACAATCAACACCTTTTTCTCTTCCACGTCGTAACCCTCCTACAAGTCCACCCTTTTAATCTTGTAATGTAATAATTCGCCTTTGTCTTGGAATTCCCTTCTAATCTGGAAAAAAGAGACTTAAAAAACATAAAGACTAAGTATTACTCAAAAGGTGGAACCGGGGGGAGCGCCGGGAAAGCACCCGCCGGCTTAGGACTGGTGGGCGATGGAAGCCTTGACGAACTCGCGGAATAGCGGCTGCGGACGCGTTGGCCGGGAGGTGAATTCCGGATGGAATTGCACCGCCAGGAACCACGGATGGCCCGGCAATTCGACAATTTCGACAAGGCGGCCGTCCGGAGAAGTCCCCGAAATGCGCAGCCCGGCCGATTCGATCGCTTCGCGGAACGAGTTGTTAAACTCATACCGGTGCCGATGTCTTTCGTATACGAGCTCATCATCATAGCACTGCATGGCCAGGGAATTCGGCTGCAATTTGCACGGATAGAGTCCGAGACGCATCGTTCCCCCCAGATCTTCGATATCCTTCTGCTCCGGAAGCAGGTCGATGACCGGATATTCGGTGGACGGATTGATCTCCGAGCTGTTGGCTCCCTGCAAACCGACCATGGAGCGGGCGTACTCGATTACGGCGACCTGCATGCCTAAGCAAATGCCGAAGAACGGGATGTTGTTCTCACGCGCATAGCGGATCGTCGTAATTTTCCCCTCGATCCCGCGGTCCCCGAAGCCGCCCGGCACCAAAATGCCGCCGACGCCCTTCAGTTGCTCGTGTACGTTCTCCTCCGTCACTTCCTCCGCGTTCACCCAGCGGATTCTCACATCGGCGTTCGCATCGAACCCGGCGTGGGAGAGCGACTCCACGACGCTCAGGTAAGCGTCATGAAGAGCGACATATTTCCCGACGATCGCGATTTCCACGGTCTTCTCCAGCTTGTTGATCCGCTCCACAAGTCCTTCCCACTCGGTCATATCCGGCGCAGGCGTCGTCAATTTGAGATGGTTCACCACGATTTCGTCGAGACCTTCGTCGCGCAGGTTCAGCGGTACCTCGTACAGCGTGTCGGCGTCGCGGCATTCCACGACGGCGTTCGGATCAATGTCGCAGAACAAGGCGATTTTCGCCTTCATGTCGTCCGAAAGCTCATGCTCCGTCCGGCATACAATGACGTTAGGCTGAATGCCGATGCTGCGGAGCTCTTTGACGCTGTGTTGCGTCGGCTTGGTTTTGACTTCGCCGGCAGCTTTAATATATGGAATCAAGGTAACGTGAATGTACATCACATTCTCTCGTCCGATATCACTCTTGATTTGGCGGATCGCTTCCAAAAACGGAAGGCTCTCGATATCGCCGACCGTCCCGCCGATCTCCGTAATAACCACATCGGAGCCCGCTTCGCGGCCGGCGCGGAATACCCGTTCCTTAATTTCATTGGTGATATGCGGAATAACTTGAACCGTTCCGCCCAAATACTCCCCGCGGCGTTCTTTGCCGATGACGGAGGAATAGACTTTGCCCGTTGTTACGTTGCTGTTCTTGGACAGGTTGATGTCGATAAAACGCTCGTAATGGCCGAGGTCCAGGTCGGTTTCCGCCCCATCGTCCGTAACGAAGACTTCCCCATGCTGATACGGGCTCATTGTTCCCGGGTCGACGTTGATGTAAGGGTCAAACTTCTGAATCGTTACTTTCAGACCCCTGTTCTTAAGCAGCCTGCCGAGCGACGCGGCCGTAATCCCTTTACCCAGGGAGGATACGACCCCGCCTGTCACGAAAATATATTTTGCCACAGTTCAAAAACCTCCTAAATTAGTTACGGGTTGCCTTCAGGCGACTTGTAGATCAATATGCGTAGCGTAACCCATTCCGCTGTAAAACATAGCAAAAATAGGCATAAAAAAACAAAAAAGTGACACCCGAACAGGTCGGGGCACTTTTTATTTACATACTTTTATAGGTTTGAATCATAAGCCCATGCAATAGTTTACCCGTTACCTTACCCTGTGTCAAGAGAAGGTAAAAAGGCAAAACGGTGAAGGAGCGGGCCCGGTTTCACACCTTACCGATCCAGTTCATCGTTGTCATCAAAGTCGCCCTCTTCGTCGGCTTCTTCCTCCAGATCATCGTCCTCATCCAGATCTTCATCGTCCAGAATAGCGTCGTCCTCGACTTCCTCGACTTCCTCATCGTCGTCATCGGAGAACAAATCGTCGTCCGAGTCCTCATCGACCGCGTCGAAATCGTCATCTTCGTCGTCCGAAGCGAAGGTATCCTCTTCTTCCTCGGCAAATACATCATCATCCAAATCATCGTCGTCATCGTTAATGATGCGCGGACGCTTGGAGTTCCCTACCGGATCCTCCGAACGCTCGATCGGGTACCAGCGTTTCAGCCCCCACAGATTAGTGCCGACACAGGCGAAACGGCCGTCGATGTTAATCTCGGTGTATAGCTGAGCGATCGCTTCGTTGATTTCTTCCTCCGACATGCCGCGGAGTTTGGCCACCTCGTTCATCAGGTCGCGGTAATAATACGGCGTATTCGCCGCCTTCAAAATCATAAAGGCCAAGTCGACCATCGGGATTTCGTGCACTTTCTCCGGGTCGATTTTCAAATTGAGCGGGGTACTCACGAAACGGACACTTCCTCTCACGCAATTTCACAAAAAGGTTGATTTCCTAACTAACATATCCATATCACAAAATAGTAAACCTTATTTGTCATTAAAAAGCAAGTTTTTAGTTGTGCCCAAACCGTGTCCGTTCATGGCGAAGAGGCGAAGAGCCGAAGCTCTTCACCCCATGACTGTATCCACTTCGGAGGATGCCTGCGCCCCCGCGGAAGATGGTGAAAGCCTTAGGCGGCCTTCACCTTATCCTATGTCCATTTTCCCGCTTTGACACGGTATGGGATGGCCCAACTTTACAAATCCGGGGGAAGCCCTTCCCTCCGCCATGCCGAAACTGCCCATTTTGCCGGGAGAAGGGCCACTTCCCCATTCCGAGTGTGGGGTGCTGTCATACAATACTGCAACACGCTTCGTCAGGAGGGCTACCTTGAATGGATTACTCCAGCTTCCTGCGGTATTTGAATGACCACATTGACACCTCCGGAAAAAGCGGTCGACATATCATCCGCTTTACGCATCCGGCGATTTTTGCCGAAATGACGCGCCAACTGCGGAGGCGGAAGAGCCACTATCCGGCTCTGCGGCGGGTGCGAAGCTCCTCCTTGCTTCAAGCCCTGTTTTGCCCTATGGCTCCGGCTGGAGGAATCCGGGACCGGTTCGGCCTTCTCGTCGAGGAGGATATCCGGGTCTCGGTTCACGCCGCCACGCCTAGCAAGGATCCCGCCGCAGGGGTTCCTTGGGGAGTCCGGCGGATCGGCGCCCCCGAAGCCTGGTCGGTCTCCACCGGCAATCAAATCCGTATCGGAGTCATCGACACGGGGGCCGATTTCAGCCATCCCGATCTTCGGCATTCCCTGGCCAGGGGCGTCAATCTATTGAACCAGATGAGTCTCCCCTATGACGATAACGGCCATGGCACGCATATCGCGGGAACCATCGCCGCTTCCGGCGGCTCCCGGGGGATGATGGGCGTAGCGCCCCGCTCCTTGATCTATCCGGTCAAAGCGTTCGACCACAACGGGTCCGCCTACGTATCCGACATTATCCTCGGCATCGATTGGTGCGTCCAAAACCGCATGCATATCATTAATATGAGCTTTGGGATGAAAAACAAAAGCATGTCGCTTCAGAACACAATCCGCCGGGCTTACCACGCGGGGATCGTCGTCGTGGCCTCCTCGGGCAACGATAAAAAAAGCCGCAGTGCCGACTACCCCGCCCGGTACCCCCACACGATCTCCGTCGGAGCGACCGGCCGGGACGGGCGCGTCGCTCCGTTCAGCAACCACGGGCCGTGCATCGACATTTACGCGCCCGGCGAAAAGATCAAGTCGTGCTGGCTCGGCGGCGGGTACCGCGAAATGAACGGGACCTCGATGGCCACCTCGCACGTCAGCGGGTCGATCGCGCTGCTGCTGGCGCTCCGCCCGGGGCTCACGCCGGGCGAGATCAAGCGGCGGCTGCGCCGCACCGCGCGCAAGCTGTCCTCCCCGGGGGCCAAATCCGGCCCCGGGGAAGTGCACGCTGCCCGGCTGCTGCGCGGCAGACCCGCCGCAGCCGGCAAAAAGCCGTCAGGGAAGTCTTGACCCTGACGGCTTTCGGGCAGCCCCGGCGGCTTAGGCCGGGGGCTGCCTGCTACATACGCTCCGGCGCGGACACGCCGATGAGCTTCAAAACGTTCGCAATGACGGTGCGAACGGCTCCGAGCAGCACGAGGCGCGCGGCGGTTTGCTCCGCGTCCTCGGTGATGACCCGCTCCGCTCTGTAGTAGCTGTGCAGCATGGCAGACAGCTCGTACACATAGCGCACAAGGCGGTGCGGAGCGTAGTTCTCGGCCGCTACGGCGATTTCCTCCGGCAGCTCGCCCATTTTCCGCAGCAAGTCGAACTCGTGTTCCGCCGTCAGCTTGCCCAGGTTCGCCTGCTCCGACGAAGGAATCGCAACGCCCTGCTCCTCGGCCTGGCGGAAAATGCTGCAGATCCGCGCATGCGCGTACTGCACGTAGTAAACCGGGTTCTCGTTCGATGTCGAAATCGCGAGATCCATATCGAAATCCAGATGCGAGTCCATGCTCCGCATCGTGAAGAAATAGCGGATGGCGTCGACGCCCACTTCATCCATCAAATCGACCATCGTTACGGCCTTGCCGGTCCGTTTCGACATTTTTACCTTTTCGCCGTCCTGGAACAGGCTGACCATCTGGGCGATCAGCACCGTCAGCTTGTCCGGGTCGTTGCCGATGGCCTGCATGGCGGCCTTGACGCGCGGAATATAGCCGTGGTGATCGGCACCCCAAATGTTGATCATCCGATCGAAGCCGCGGTCGTATTTGTTGCGGTGGTAGGCGATATCCGGCGTCAGGTACGTATACGTTCCGTCGTTTTTGACAAGCACGCGGTCCTTGTCGTCGCCATAATCGGTCGTCCGCAGCCAAACGGCATCGTCCTGCTCATAGGTTTGGCCTTTGTCGCTAAGCTCCTTCAGGGACGCTTCGACCTGTCCGTTCTCGTACAGCGAGGTTTCGCTGAACCATACATCAAAGCCGACACGGAACCGGCCGAGATCGCGTTTGATCTTGGCGAGTTCTTTTTCCAGACCATAGGTCCGTAAAAAGGCAGCCCGCTCCTCCGGAGGCATGGACAGCAGGGCGTCCCCCTTCTCCGCGACGAGTTCTTTGGCAAAGCCCTTGATGTCTTCCCCGTGGTAGCCGTCTTCCGGCATTTCGGCGTCTTGTCCCAACTCCTGCAAATAACGGGCCTCGATCGACCTGCTCAGATTCACGACCTGATTTCCGGCATCATTAATATAGTACTCCCGGGTAACCTTGTAGCCCGCAAAATCAAGCACATTGCAGAGCACGTCGCCCACGGCCGCCCCGCGGGCATGTCCCAAGTGCAGGCTTCCCGTCGGGTTGGCGCTCACGAATTCCACCTGAACCTTCTGTCCGCTCCCCTTGGTGACCCGGCCATAATTTTCGCCTTGACGGTGCACTTCGCCGATCACGGGATATAGGTAGCTTTTGCCGAGCGTGAAGTTAATGAAGCCCGGGCCCGCAATCTCCGCCTTCTCGATGCCCGCCTTGGCGTAGTCCAAATGGCCGACGATCTCTTCGGCAATCTGGCGCGGGTTCTTCTTGGCGATTCGGGACAACTGCATGGCCGCGTTGGTAGCCAGGTCGCCGTGCGCCTTATCTTTCGGCACCTCCAGTACGATGGCCGGAATTTCTTCGCGTTGTGCGAGTCCCGCGCCGACGATGGCGTCAAGGATGGCTTCTTTTAAAGCCTGATTGATCTGTTCCAATGGATTTACTGTCATCTTGAAATGTCCTCCTGTATATGTAAACTAATGGCGAAATGTCCCGATAATTCTTCAAACACGTACAAATCATATTCCCAGGCGATATGCCCAAATGCTCCATTCAAACGGGTTTCCAGCGATTTCGTATGCGTGGACAAGTTAAATGTCGTAAAAGGCGAGCGGTAAAAGCCCGGAAGCTTGCGCCCGACCTGGAAATTCTGCTCCGATTCGACCTCGCCGTGGCGCATGATTTTCAAAGTTCCGCCAGAGATTTTGACCATGGTCCGCGTCGCCCCGCCTGTCGGCCCCCGTTCCGGCTCCTCGTAGCGAATGTAGGCCGTATCTCCCCGGGCAAACACCTCGCCCGCCAGCTCCTGAACGGTCTCATCCCCGCCCTGGCGGCTCGTCATCACGATTTTGGCCCTGATTTGATCCGGCATGTCTGGATTCTCCATTCTCTAATACATTAATACATTGTACCCTATTGTACTACTATATCCAGTTCATTTCCGCAATTCAATACGGAACAAGCCTATACTCAGATGATACGAACGGTACACGATGGGCTTCACAGTCTAGATTACTGCTTCATTGATTTATGAAAACGTGCAAATCCGCAGGTATTTTTAAATATGGAGCTGCTTCTTTTCAAATTCCTGCACAATCGCATCTATTTGCCCAAAGCTCTTCGGGAAGACAGAAATGCCTGCAGATTTGCAGACTTTTCTCTTAAAGTGAGGTGATTGTTTGACGGCTGCCTCATGAAGATTTCTTCCGAGTTCGATTGAGACCCTTATGAGACCAATATACCACTATATGGTATGATTATTCAGAAAAAGCCGGAAATTGTCGGCCGATTAAACCCAAAGGACGTGAACCCCATCGAATTGCGAGAATGCCTGCGCCCCCTGCAACGGGATGCCGCGTTTAAATCCAAATTGAAACAAGAGATCGAACAGATTGAAGCCATCCTTGATGAGGGAAAAGATGCCGGGAAAGAAATGGCCGCATTTAATGAGGCGACGGGCAGGAATTATGATGTTTACGTTTTTGCAAACTACTGGAGATCCATGTCTCTGGAGGACTTGGTTGAGGAGGCCTGCAGCCCGGAACCCCGGCGCGTGCCCGACATTACCCGGGAAGAGTTGGTGGAGATCGTGCGCCGGCTGCAAGACAGCGAGATATCTCATGGAGAATCGATGTTCTGTCTGCAGCTGCTTGAGGCCAACGTACCGATGCCGGGGGTGTCCGACCTGGTTTATTGGGAGGACTTGGAGCCGGAGGAAATCATAGAACGGGCTATGAGTTACGAGCCGATTCGGCTTGGGGAAGACTTGGGCTTCCAAGCATGGATGGAAGAAATTCGCGAGTCTGTCCAAAACCATATCTACCGGGGATTTCCCCTTGGCGCAGAAGCTGCGTCGTTTATTCAAGGAAACATCGGTCCGAAGTCTCCTCTTGCCATAGAGGGCGATCACTGCGATTTCGGGAGCTTTCAGATGGAATTATGCGATGGCTATATTTATGCCATCACCGTGCCTGCGCCTTTCGACATCTCTATGGAACAAATTCGGGGCGTGATGGGAGAAGGGGAGCTTCATAACCAGGAGGCTTATACCTTCCTTGTCTATTTTACGAATGAAGCGGTGGCTACTTTCAAATTTCAGGCGGGCGCTCCCCTTCTAATCGAAGCGCGTCTCGTTACGACCATGTTTATGGACTGATTACAGTTGATGTCCGTAAAAGTACTTGGCGCCTTTTTCCCACGATTTCTTTGCCAGGCTTTGTACATAGGCTACAAAGTGTTGATAGTTGCCCGAGTGAATCACCGTATGTGATTCCCCGGGCACCTTCTCACCCGACCAAATCGACAGAAGGGCGGGGATTTGTTCCATGCCGAGCGGGTGTCCCTGATTTGCCGCCATGAAGACCCGTTCCATGAGGACCTTTGTCAAATCCCCGGGAAACGCCGGTTTTGTGCGATAGTAATATTTTTGCATATCCAGCGCTTCGGTGTAGTCGATATAGGCCTGCCCTAATTCATCGACAGTGGCCCGGTTACCTATGACTTTTCGGCAATCCGTAAACGTATCGATCGTGTCTCGGAGCTCCCTCGAAGTATCGGCACGTTCATCCCAATGCTCAAGTAAGGCCAAAAGATAGGGAATGACCTCGAGGGAAAGCGTGGACACGGCTGCCGACGCAAAGACCTGAACCGCCTCGGCATCGGCATCTCCCAAGAAGTACAGGTTGTCCGGATCCCGTAAATCCTCATGCGTGCAGATGGAGCAAAAGACCTTGATGCCCAAATGCAACACCACTTCATCGTCCGTATGGTTCAACAGTTCAATGAAAAGCGGCTTCTGCGAAAAATCACCCCACTTGAATAGTTCCAAAAGGAGCCGTAAAAGCTCTTTTTCCGTTTTTGCGCGTACCATACCCTCTTTAATTTGTAGAATATCGCAGTCCGAAACGGGTCCATACCACGTGCCGCTGCTTCTATAGTTGGTCCACATCGGTGTTTTCACTTCCTTATCGGCCGGTAGATCGATCCTCCTTGATCCAGTAACACATCAGCTCTTCATCATAGTAAGAATCATTCCGGCTTGGGTTGGATTGAAATGCTCCGGCCATATCGTTTTTTCATTAAAATAAGCCCCGTTAAAAGTAACCCGGCTTAACTGTGCGTTGGAGAAATCCGCATCCGACAGGTCGGCACCGGTAAAATCCACATCTTGCAGTCTGGAATTCTTGAAAGAGGCTCTGGTTAACCGACAATTGATAAATTTTGTGCTGCTTAGGGTGGAGAATACGAAACAGGCCTTCACAGAGATCCATAAGGCGTGATCCTCAGCCATTTGATTCAGGGCTTGCTGCGTCAGCATTCGCTCGTTCCCCCTTCATCCTGCGCGATAAACCGGTAACCAATCCCGGGCTCGGTCAAAATATATTTGGGCCGGGTCGAATCCTCCTCCAGCTTCTTGCGCAAATGCCCGATGTAGACCCGCAAATAGTGACTGTCCGATTCGTTGTAATGACTGCCCCAAACCTGCTGCAGTAGCTGCCTTTGCGTGACCACCTTCCCCGCGTTGGAGGCCAGAATCTTCAGCAGATCGTATTCCGTCGGGGTTAATTTCACCCGTTCCCCGCCCAGTTCCACGTTTCGTTGTGCCAGGTCGATCACCAGCTCGCCGAACTTCAAAATCGGTTCATGGGCGGTTTTGGCCACATGGCGGAGTGCGACGCGGATTCTTGCGACCAGTTCGCCCATGCCGAAAGGCTTCGTCACATAATCATCGGCCCCGCTATCCAGTGCCACAATCTTATCCTCTTCCCGATCTTTGGCGGTGAGGACGATGATCGGAACCGGAGACCATTCGCGTATCCGTTTCAGTACCTCCAGACCGCTCAGATCCGGCAGCCCCAAGTCCAGGATGATCAAATCGGGGGGATTGACGGAGGCCTGTGCAACCCCTTCCTCTCCCGCGGCGGCCTCATGAATTTCATAGTGATGGGCCTGTAAAGTTACTTTGAGCAGCTTGCGAATTTGGGGCTCGTCGTCAATGACCAAAATTCGCGCTCCTTTTTCCGTCATACTCATTATTCACTGCTCCCCGTCCGAAGTAAAAAAGTGGGGTCGTCATGCGGGGCTTCTAATGGTAGAGAAATCGTCACCACCGTCCCCTGACCCTCTCTAGGCTCCGCCGAGATCGTTCCCCCGTGAAGTTCTACGATCCCCTTGCAGATGGCCAGACCCAGTCCCGTTCCCGTCACATGCTTGGTCCGGTCCGACCGGTAAAATTTATCAAAAATACGTTCCTTCTCCTCCTCCCGGATGCCGATGCCGGCATCGGTGACGGAGACGAACAGCGACTCCGATTCCGCATGGACGTCAATATCCACTTCGCTAAAATCCGGCGAATATTTAATGGCGTTGCTTACGACGTTGGCCAGAACCTGCTCGAGGAGAATTTCATCTCCTCGGATGAGCGGCATCTCGTCCGGCAACCGTACACGCAGCTTTCGGTTCTGCTGGAAATCCTTGACCTGCTTCAGAACAACCCCGATTAAATCCTCGATATCGCACCATTTGTGCCGAAGGCTGAGCATTCCGCTTTCCAGCTTGACCATGCCCAACAAATTGGCCACCAGCCGATTCATCCGGGAAGCCCCGTCTTGGATCGTAGTCAGCAGATCTTTTCGATCCTCCGGAGTAAAAAGGCCTTCTCCTTCGATCAAGGCGGTGGCGGAGCCAGTAATCGTGGCCAATGGAGTCCGCAGTTCGTGGGAAACGGAATCGAGAATCGCGGTCCGAAGCTTCTCCGATTCCGCGGTAAGATGCGCCAACTTGGCTTCCTCGCTTAATTTGACCCGTGCGATGGCACTTGCGGCAAGCCCCCCTAAAGCTTCCAGAAAACGCTCCATGTCGGAAGTAAGCGAAACATTCTCGAGATGGACTGCCAGAACGCCATGAATACCTTCCTCGGTCCGCAGGGGAATATACCGGCTCAAGGATTGACTGAAGGCGGCCGCTCCTGTTCCCGCCGTTTTCCCGTGTTGGTAAACCCATTTGGCGATCGCCCGTTCGTCCTCTCCTTGCGGTTCCCCGGAGGAAACCGCGGAGGGGGCCGTCAACTCCAAATCGTTCCGGTGATTGGGCAAGTAAAAGGCCGACTTGGCGCCCAACGTCTGGGACACCTGCTTGGAGATGTTATCGAGCAGGTCATGCAGGTCCGTAAAATGGCTCAGTTCCCGGCTTAAAGCATACAAGGATGCCGTATGAATCTCCCTCTGTCTTGAATACTCAAGCTGTTCTTTCAACCGGGTAGCCAAGCTGGCCGTCAGGCCGGCAACGGCCAGAAAAATGATCAAGGAGAGCACATACCGCAGGTCCTTCACCGTAAAACTCAGGAACGGGGGGACAAAGAAAAAGTCAAAGGCCAGCACGCCCACCCCCGCCGCGTAAAAAGAAGGTCCCTTCCCTCCATAAACCGAAGCAAACAACACCGGCAGTAGATACATAAGAGCGATATTGACCAGGTCGAAGGCAAGCTCAAACTTCTTTAAGACCAGCGTCAAGCCTATGATGGAGACAGTAATCCAAAAATAGGCGGTTTTATGCTTCATAAAGGTCACATCCTATTGTCTATACAGCTTCATCTTATAGAAGCCCCGTCTTTTAGGCAACCGCCCGGAAGGGGTTTTCATCGGGGGCAAGGCGAAAAAAATATAAAAGCACCCCTTCCGAAATATTCGGGAACAGGGTGCTTCTGTTGCGATGAATACGGCAGATTATTTCACAAAGCCAAGCAGCATCTCGCGAATCAGCTTTGCCGCCACGATTTGCGTTTGCTCGGTCGGATCATAGATCGGGGCCACTTCGACCAAATCGCACCCGACGACGTTCACGTCGGAACCGGCAATCAGATGGACCGCTTCCAGCAATTCCTTGGAGGTGATGCCGCCGGCTTCGGCCGTACCGGTTCCCGGTGCGCAGGACGGATCGAGTACGTCGATGTCAATCGTCACGTAGACCGGGCGCTGCCCCATCTTCGGAAGCGCGCTCTTCAGCGGGGCCGCAACCTCAAACGGATAGAAATTGATATTTTCGCGTCCGTACAGGAACTCTTCTTTGGAGCCGGAACGGATGCCGAATTGATAAATATTCTTGCCGCCCATCAGCTCAGCGGCTTTACGGACCGGCGTCGAGTGGGACAGCGGCTCGCCTTCATACTGTTCACGCAAATCGGCGTGGGCATCGATATGAATCAGGGCAAGGTCCGGATACTTCTCGTACACGGCCTGAATGACCGGCCAGGACACCAGATGCTCGCCGCCAAGACCGATCGGGAACTTATCGTCCGCCAGCAATCCGCGGACATACTCGCCGATCACATCCAGGCTGCGGGCCGCGTTGCCGAACGGCAGCAGCAAATCCCCGGCATCGAAATATTTCGCGTCCAGGATGCTTTTGTCCAGGTAGGGGCTGTACTCCTCCAGCCCGACCGAAGCCTGGCGGATTCGGGCGGGGCCGAACCGGGAGCCCGGACGGTAGCTGACCGTGAAGTCCATCGGCATCCCATAGATGACCGCCTTGGAAGAGGCATAGTCCTCCGAACTGCAAATAAACACATTGCCGGAATAAGCTTGGTCCAATTTCATTCTATCGTTCGCCCCCTACTTTACGAGATCTTCCACGAACTTCGGCAGCACGAAGGCCGCTTTATGCAGGCGTGGCGTATAGTACTTCGTATCCAGCTCCGGAATCTTCGTCTCGTCGACTTCGAGCGGATCATAGGTTTTGCTGCCCATGGTGAAAGTCCACAGACCGCTTGGATAAGTAGGGATATTGGCGCCGTATACGCGAACGATCGGGAAAATTTCCTTCACGTCTTTGTTCACCTTTTGGATCAAGTCCGCCTTGAACCAAGGGTTGTCCGTTTGCGCCACGAAAATGCCGTCATCCTTCAGCGCCTCGTAAATGCCTTGATAGAAGCCGCGCTCGAACAGCGGTGCCGCCGGACCCACCGGTTCCGTAGAATCGACCATAATAACGTCGTATTTGTTCTTGCTCTCAATGATATGCATATAGCCGTCGTTCACCTGAACCTCAACCCGAGGGTTGTCCAGTTCACCGGCGATTTCCGGCAGATATTTTTTCGAATATTCGATAACTTTCCCGTCAATTTCAACCAGGACCGCCTTTTCGACGCCAGGGTGCTTAATTACCTCACGGATTACACCACCGTCACCGCCGCCGACCACGAGCACATGCTTAGGATTCGGATGGGTAAACAGGGCCGGATGGGCCACCATCTCATGATAAACAAACTCGTCCTTGATGGTCGTCATCACCATACCGTCCAGCACGAGCATCCGCCCGAACTCCTCGGTATCGATCATCGCCAGGTCCTGAAAATCCGTCTTCTCCGTTACCAATGTTTCCCGAATTTTTGCCGTGATGCCAAAGACGGGCGTTTGTTTCTCCGTAAACCACAATTCCATCGTACAACCCTTCTTTCCGCCAGAATAGTGTTTAGCCGTCATATCAACCCATACCGAACGCGGGGTTCCAGTTTCACTTCTTGCAAAGTTTCCACTTCCTATATTGTACCAAACAAATTGTATTATATTAAAACAGGCCGAAAATGCAACCATTTTAAAATGAATGGGGTGCCCCAAACTTTCCCATACTGATCGTAAAAAGATCGAGATGGAAGCACACCAGAAGTTTGGAAGGAGGCGCCCGCCCTTGCAAAGACTTACCCGTAGCGGCGGCAAAAGCAAACCGGGACGCCGCAGCCGCTGGCTGTGGCTGAAATGGTTGGGAGCGCTAAGCCTGGTCGGCCTCTGCGCGGCCGGAGCCCTGCTCTTGTATTTGTTTCAGGCCGATTTGCCGCTGGCGAATTCGGACAAAAACTCCGTGCTGCTGGATGCCCAGGGCAAAGAGATCGCCGTATTTTCGGACGGTCAGCGGAATCGGAAAAGCGTCGCCCTGGCGGAGATTTCCCCCTGGCTGATTCAAGCTACACTGGCGACCGAGGACCGGCAGTTCTACGAGCATTTCGGCTTCGACCTCAAGGGCATGGCCCGCGCGACCCTTGTCAACCTGAAAGGGATGGGGAAGCTGCAGGGGGCCAGCACATTGACGCAGCAGCTCGCCCGGAATCTGTATCTGACCCACGAGCGCACCTGGTCCCGGAAACTTCGGGAAGCGATGTATACGACGCAGTTGGAGATGAAATACAGCAAAGACGAGATATTAAGGATGTATTTGAACGAAATCTATTACGGGCACGGAGCTTACGGGATCGAGGCGGCATCGCAGCTGTATTTCGGCAAACCGGCCAAAGAACTCACCCTGGCGGAGAGCGCCCTGCTGGCGGGCGTTCCTAAGGGACCGACGTATTACTCACCCTTTAACCATATGAAAAATGCAAAAGACCGGCAAAAAACCGTCCTTTCGGTCATGGTCGAAACGGGAGCCATCACGCAGTCCGAGGCGGACAAAGCCTACGCGGAGCTCCTGACCTTCCGCTCCCGAGAGGAGCGGACGACAGCCAGTCAGGCTCCCTATTTCCGCGATTACGTCCGGAGCATCGTGGTGGGCGAGCTGGGGATCGACGAGAGCTTGCTGGAGCATGGCGGACTTCGGATTCACACCACGCTAGATATGACCGCACAGCAGGCGGCGGAAGCCGCGGTCGCTTCCGAGCTCGCCGGCGCGCCGGAGCTGGAAGCGGCGCTCGTCTCCATCGACCCGCGTACCGGGGAGATCAAGGCGCTCGTAGGCGGCCGCAACTATACGCAAAGCCAGTACAATCACGTATTCGCCACAACCCGGCAGCCGGGATCGAGCTTCAAGCCGATCATGTATTTATCGGCGCTGGCCTCCGGCAAGCTGACCAGCGCGAGTAAGTTCAGCAGCGAGCCGACCTTGTTCCACTACGATGACAACCGCAAAACCTACAGCCCGAGAAATTTCGGCGACAAATATCTGGGCGACATCGACATGCGCCAGGCAATTGCGGCCTCGGACAATATTTACGCCGTCAACACGATCCTGAAGGTCGGAGCCGAGCAGGTTATCGAGCTGGGGCGGAAAATGGGCATCACGAGCCCGCTTCAGGCCGTGCCCTCGCTGGCGCTCGGCACCTCGCCGGTTAGCCCGTTCGAAATGGCGACCGCCTTCGCGGTAATAAGCAACCATGGACGCAGCGTTAAGCCGTTCGCCGTACAGAAAATCACCGATTCCGAGGGGCACATCTTGTATGAGGCGCCCGCCCCTAAACCGGGAAAAATCGTGGAGCCGGCGGCCGCCTATGTGCTGACCCGGTTGATGGAAAGTGTGTTTGAAACCGGCGGCACCGGCAACCGGGTATCGGCCGAGATCAAGCGGCCGGTCGCCGGCAAGACCGGCACGACCAGCACGGACGCCTGGCTGGTCGGCTTCACGCCGGAGCTGTCGACGGCCGTCTGGGTCGGTTACGACAAGGGCAAGACGCTCGGCACGGCCGAGTCGCGCAAAGCGGCACCGATCTTCGCCAAGTTCACGGAGAAGGCGCTGGAGAAGGTGCCGCCGAAAATTTTTCCGATGCCGGACGATGTGGTCAGCGTCTATATCGATACCGCTACGGGCAAGCTGGCCACCCCCGATTGCCCGTCCAAAAAGCTGGAGGTGTTCGTGCGGGGCACGGAACCCGCCGAGTTCTGCGGCGAGCACGGCGGCGGAGAGGAACCCGCGAAGCCGCTCCCGGTGCAGAAGAAGGAGGAAAGCCGCTCCTGGTGGAGCGATCTGAAGCGCTGGTGGATGGATTAGCGCAGAAGACGGCAAGGGCTGGCGTCGCCGCCGACGTAGAAAGTAACGGGATTTCCTCCCGTTATTTTTCCCTTGGCCGAGCCGGATAAATGATTAGATGGAAAAACTCCCGCTAAATCCCACCCGATCGGTAGATTTGCCGAAAGGTGGGAGCGATTAGCGGGAGTTTTTCCAGGTAATTGAGCCGCGAGGGCAATTACCCGGAATTTAGCTCCGCTTTTTCCCGCTAATTGACGACGCTGATTACATAACGATGAGGGAGAGCGTGCAGCAACTTGCGCGTAAAGAGGCGGATTGAGTAACATGAGTTCATGAGCTCATGTTACCAGACCCAATGGGAGTTGATGCTGCGATGATAAGCCAACCCGGAAAGCCCGAACCTGCAGGTTTCCGCGCGGGAGAACTGCTCCCGCTTTCTTTTTACGCCGACTCCGCCCTGGAGGCGGCGCCCCGGCTGCTCGGACAAGTCCTCGTCCGGGAGACCGAAGAAGGGGCGATCCGCTGCCGGATCGTCGAGACGGAGAGCTACGGCGGCGTCGAGGACAAGGGCAGCCACGCCTATGGCGGCCGCCGGACCGCCCGTACCGAGATCATGTTCGGCGAGGGCGGGGCCGCTTACATCTACCTGATCTACGGCATGTACCACTGCCTAAACGTGGTCACCGGCCCGACGGACGATCCGCAGGCCGTCCTGATCCGGGCGGTGGAGCCGCTCACGCCGGGCGACGAGGCGCTCATGCGCGCCCGCCGCGGCGCCCGCGCGCGCCGGCCCGTGGACTTGTCGGGGGGCCCCGGCAAACTGTGCCGGGCCCTGGAGATCGACAAGTCGCTGAACGGCGCGCTGCTGCACCGCAGCGACAGCCCGCTCCGCCTGGAAGCGGGCGGGCCCGGCGGCGAAGCCGCGCCACCGCCCGCGATCATCGCGGCGCCGCGCATCAACATCGCCTACGCGGCGGAATACGCCGACCTGCCGTGGCGGTTTTACTACCGAGACAATCCTTATGTCTCGGTCATCGACAACGAGAGGGGCATTCCCTACTAACCCGGGAATGCCCCTCTCGTTTAATGTCCGGTCAACTGCCGAATTTTCGCGGCGATCACCGTTAGGGGAACGACGTGGTCGACGCATCCCAGGTTGATCGCCGCCCGCGGCATCCCGAAGACCACGCAGGTTTCCTGCGCCTCCGCCATCGTCGATTCGGCGCCCTGCCGCTTGGCCTGCGCCATCGCTTTCGCCCCGTCGCTGCCCATGCCGGTCATAAGCACAAAGTGCTTTTTCAGCCCCGGCAAGGCTGACACCGACTCGAACATCGCATCCACGGAAGGACGATGACCGTTTTGCGGCGGCTCCTGATTCAGGATGATCCGGACTTCCTGCTGCTTCCGGACCAGGGTCATATGATAGCCGCCGGGCGCAATGTAGGCCGTCCCTCCCTGAACGACCTGGCCGTTCTCCGCCTCCACCACGCGGATGCGGCACAGGTTGTTCAGCCGCTGCGCCAAAGACAGCGTAAACTTCGCCGGCATATGCTGCACGACGAGCACGGGGTGCGGGAAATCCGCCGGCAGGCCGGTCAACACCGTCTCCAGCGCTTTCGGTCCCCCGGTGGAGGTGCCGATGGCGACGATTTGCCGGAATTCCTTCGCCCCTTCCGAAGCGGCCCGTTTCGGCTCCCAAGACGTCTGCCGGGCAGCGCCCCGGCGCGCCGCGATCAACACCGATAACGGCGTGCGCGCGGCCGCCTTGATTTTGCCGACGATCTCTTCCTTCACCCCGGCCAGTCCGGCGGTTGCAGTGCCCGAAGGTTTCGGGAGAAAATCCACCGCCCCGCTCTGCAAAGCCGTAATCGTCTCCTCGGCCCCTTCCCGGGTAAGGGAGCTGAGCATGATCACTCGCGTCGGCAGCTCTTCCATGATTTTCCCCAACGCTTCAATGCCGTTCATTTCGGGCATTTCGATATCCATCGTCACCACATCGGGCCGGAGCTCCTTGACCATTCTCACGCCTTCCGCCCCGTTCCGCGCTGTACCGATTACTTCAATATCCGCATCCTCTTCGACCAGCCGAACGATCATTCTCCGCATAAACAGCGAATCGTCTACGACGAGTACCTTGATTTTTCCCATGACTGGTATCTTCCTTTGTTATGTGATCTGTTAACGGGCCAAACGCTTTCTGTAGAAAAAGGTTTCCGTCGCCTCCAAATCATACTGCTGCGGTTGGAAGATCTGTTCGGTCCCCCCGATAAACAAATAGCCCCCCGGCTTTAAAGCCTGGCTGAATTTGGAGAATACGGTTTCCTTGGCTTCGTCGGTAAAATAAATGAGCACATTCCGGCATACGATCAAGTCGAATCCCGTATCGTAAGCATCCGCCAATAAATTCTGCCTTTTGTATTGCACACAGCGTTTCAAGGAATCCGAGACCAGATAACGTTCCCCTTGCTTGGTAAAAAAGCTGTTCAAATGCGCCTGCGGCACGTCTTTTACCGCGGAAGCCTGATAGTTACCGATCTTGGCCCGTTCGATCGCATCCTGATCCAAATCGCTGGCGAGCACTTGAATCTCCTTCAGGTCCACAAACTGGGACAGGACCATTGCGATGGAATACGGCTCCTCTCCCGTGGAGCAGGCGGCGCTCCAGCATTTTAGTCGGGGACTGCGGCTGAGCAGTTCCGGAATTACTTTGTTGGCCAGCACATCCCATCTCTGCGGATTCCGGTAAAACTCGGAAACGTTTATGGTCATCTGATCCAGAAACTCGGCGTAAAGAGCGGGATCCGCGGAAAAAGCCTGGAAAAAGTCGCTGAAGCTCTTGTATCCCCGGCGTTCCCGGAGACTGGTCAGCCGCCGCTTCATCTGGGCCTCCTTGTATAGAGCCAGATCGATCCCGGATTTGCCTTTTACCAGTTGAATAAAACGCTCAAAATCCTGTTCCGGCTGCACTGAACTTTTCATCCCACTTGATCCTCCTTGTGATAGGGCGCCTTTCCGCCGATTTTTCCGATAATGCCGGCGATTTCCATGATCAGCGAGACACTGCCGTCCCCCAAAATCGTCCCCCCGGCGATTCCCGCCACTTTGCCGATGTAAGAACCGAGCGATTTAATCACGATTTCCTGGTTTCCGATCAACTCGTCCACCACCATCGCCAGCCGCTTCTCCGCAGAGCCGACGATCACCAGAGAAATATGCTTTTTGTGGCCCTCCGGCTTCGGCAAACGAAAATATTCATGTATCCAGGCCACCGGAATCACCTGGTTTCGCAGCAAAATAACCGATTGTCCCCGCACCGTTTTGAGGTCCTCCGGCGTCACGCGAACAATTTCCGCGATGTTGCTCATCGGGATGATATAGGTTTGTCCGGTCAACTTCACCAACAAGCCTTCGATAATCGCCAGGGTCAAAGGCAGCTTGATTTTAAAGCAGGTCCCTTGCCCGACGGCGGTCTCAATCTCGATCAAGCCGTTCAGCTTCTCGATATGGCTCCTTACGATATCCATGCCGACGCCCCGGCCGGATACGTCACTGACGACCGCGGCGGTCGAGAACCCGGGCCGGAAAATCAACTCGACGGACTCGCGCTCCGATAAATAAGCGGCCTCCTCCTCGGTAAGCACCCCTTTGCCGATCGCCGAGCTGCGTACCTTTTGGGCGTCGATGCCCGCCCCGTCATCGATCACATAAATGACGACCTGGTTATCCTCATGGGCCGCCCGGATCGTAAGCGTCCCCTTGGTCGGCTTGCCTTTGGACTCGCGAATCTCCGGCTTCTCGATGCCATGGTCCAACGCATTCCGGATCAGGTGAATCAGGGGATCGGCAATCTCCTCAATGAGCGTCCGGTCCAGCTCGGTGTCTTTCCCCTCAATGACCAGCTCGATCTCTTTTTCCAAATCGCGCGACAAGTCCCGGATCATGCGGGGGAACCGATTGAACAGCTGTTCGATCGGCAGCATGCGCGTCTTCATGACGCTTTCCTGCAAATCGCCGATAATTCTCGAAAGATGATCGGAGATATGCCCCAGTTCCTCCACCGAGGAATCGTTGAAACGCCTCCGTTGGACGCGCTCTACCTCGTGAATGCGGGTCTGGTCGATGACCAGCTCGCCGACGAGGTTCATCAAATGCTCCAGTCGCTCGACGCTGACCCGAATCGTTTGGGCCTTGCCTTTGGCGGAGGTTCCCGCCCCGCGCTCCTCGTTCCGCAGGACCTGTGCGGCTGGCGCTGCCGGCTCGGTCGAAGGATTCGCCGCGGACAGCTGCGGCTGCACCAATTCAAGCTCCTCGGGCAAAACCGCCTCAACCCTCACCTCGGCAACGTCCATCATATTGGCTACGAGCGCCTGTAGTTCTTCCCGGCTTCGTTCCCCCCCGGCATGCAGGAAGGCGATCTCCGCCGACTCCCCGCTCTGCTCCGGCAGCTCCTCCATTTCCGGACAGGCAAACAGCACCTCGCCCCATTCGGTCAAGCCGGACTGAATAACAAAAGCCCGGGCCCCTTTGATCGCACAGGACTCTGCAATCCGCACGAAAACCCAATGCGCTTGCAGCCCTTGATCCAGGCACTCGCCTGCCTTCAAGCGAACATTTAACGGCAATGAAGGTTTTGAGTTAGCCGGCTGCCGAGCATTTGAGGCCTCATTTCCTGCCGGTTCGCTGACCTCCGTCTCCATCTCCGCTACCGCCTTTGCCGGAGTTTCTTCGTCCGCCTCTTCTCCGCTGGCATAGCTCTGCAGCTGCCGGACGCACACGGAGATGTCGATTCCCGTTCCGCCGCCGCCATCGACGATATCCAGCTTCAGCAGCTTGAGATGGTCCAGGGCATAAAACAATCGGTCAATCAGTTTGCCGGTGACCCTCCGTTTGCCGCTGCGGACCAGATCCAGCAGCTGCTCCATTTCATGCGTCAAGTGCTTCATCACATCATAGCCCATGGCGGCGGAGGAGCCCTTCAAGGTATGAGCGGCCCGGAATAGACTCTGCACCACCTGCGAGCAATCCTCTTCCTGCTCCAGCTTTAGAATTTCCTCATCCATCAGTTGGAGCTGCTCCTCCAGCTCCTCCAGGAAAACCTCTCTATATTCAGACAGCACCCCGGTTGGCCCCCTTATTCATGCAAAAGAACTTCATCCAGCCGCAAAATCCCGACCAGTCCGCTCTCCGCAAGCCCGATTCCTGTGAAAAAGCTCCCCTGTATGCCCCCCACCCGTTCCGGCGGAGGCTGAATATCCGAAAACGTGGTCACCTTGTTGACACGGTCGACGATGATGCCAACCGCCTCCTCTTGATGATGAATGACGACGATTCTGCTGCTTTTCGTGAAGGGTGCTTCCTCGCTCCCGAAGAAGCACCGAAGGCTGATGACGGGGACAATGCGTCCCCGCAGATTGATGACGCCTTTAACGTAGTCCTTGACGTTGGGAATTACGGTAATATCCTGAATTTTAATGATTTCGTGGATGTCCTCGATTCGGATCGCGTATTGCTCCTGCTCGATTCCGAATTCGACATACTGTTCCTGACCGCTTGCCTGCATGTTTTTCTACCTCCGCATGATCAGATTTTGAACGCCGCAACCATGCGGTTCAATTCCTCGGCCAGTTCGGCCAGCGCTCCTGCCGTCGAGGCCGTTTCCTCGCTGCTTGCCGCCGTTTCCTCCGTCGCGGCCGAAATGTTCTCGATTGCGGACACCACATCGGTCGCCTGGGCGGCCTGCTCCTCGCTTGCGGCGGCAATTTCCATCACCCGGCTGGCCGATTCGCTGATCATCGCAGCGATATGATCGAACGCTTCCCCGGATTTGCCGGTGGAGACTACCCCGGCTTCCACCGCTCTCACGGTTTCCGCCGTATTGTTCTGCATGCCCTTGATGATGCCTGCGATCTGCTTCGTCGCCTCCCCGCTGCGTTCCGCCAATTTCCGGACCTCGTCGGCGACGACGGCAAACCCGCGTCCCTGCTCTCCGGCCCGGGCCGCTTCGATCGCGGCATTCAGCGCAAGCAGGTTGGTCTGCTCGGCGATATCGTCGATGACCTCGATGATTTCGCCGATCCGGGTCGAGTCCTCTTCGAGGCGGAGAACCTGGCGGCTCACCGTACTCATCTCTTCGATCGAGCGCTGTACTACCGATCCGCCTTCTCCGGCCACACCCGCCGTTTTGTTGGTCAACTCCGACGCCGACGCCGCGCTGACCGCCACGGCATTGATGGCGCTGGAGAGCTCTCTGAATAGCTCGTTGATCGTTTGCACCGAGTACGCCTGATCCCCGCTGCCCGACGCCAGCTCCTCCGCGCTGGCCGAGATTTGCTGGGAAGCGGCGGCGACTTGGGCGGCATTTTGATTTACCTGACCCAGCATGGCTCCCATGCTCCGGGTGATTTCATCAAATACCCTGCCCAATACGCCGATTTCATCGCCACGGCGCAGCAGCCGTTCCGGCAGCTCCTTCGTGAAATCGCCGCGGGCCATGTATTCCCCGACCTCCACGGTCCGGTTGAGCGGTTTAACGATGCTGCCGGTCAGCCAGACGATAACCGCGCCAAGGACGAGCGTGGTAATCACCCCGACCAAGATAATCGTTATTAGCAGCCGATCCGAATCAGCTGTAATTTCCTTCATTGGGATAACCGTTGCCACCGACCACGGCGTTTCCGTCTGTCCGATCGAGATCGGCGTATACAGAAGATAGGATCCTTCCCAGTTCGTCGAATAGCTGTCGCCGCCTTGAATCGAGGTCATAATGCCTTGTACATCCGCTGTAGGGAAAACTTCCCCCAATTTCTTCCCGACGGCTTCCCGGTCGGGATTCGTCACGATGGTTCCCGCATGGGAATAGATATGGGCAAAACCGGTGTCGTACAGCTTAAACTGGCTCATCATTTTTTGAAGATATTCAAGCTCCAAATCTACTCCGACAACCCCGACGACCTTGCCGTCTTCTTTAACCGGCACAGTGATGGACGTCATCATGACATCCTTCCCTTCAATGTTAAAACTGTAGGGATCCAGGATGACTTCCTTGCCGCTGTTTCGGGATAGCAGATAGTAGTCCCCCACCCCCTGAACCTCATAATCCTCGCTTACCGTCAGCTTGGGGCCGCTTCCGGTTCTTTGATAGTAGGGCAGCAATCTTCCGGTCTCGTCCGATCCCGGCTTATTGCGAAATGCTTCATCCTTGCCGTCGAACGCGTTCGGTTCCCAAACCGTCCATGCCCCGATATAGGAGGGGTTGTTTTCAAGCATATTTTTAAGCAACGCGTTTACCGTTTCCCGGCTGGCCGTATTCGTCTGCTTCATACTCTTGAATGCATCGGCCAAGTTGCGGGCGGAAATGATCGTCTTGTCAAACTCTCGCTGGACTTCGACTCCGATTTTTTCTCCCGACGCTTCGGATAGGGACATCGCCGCATCGATCGAGTCGTTTCGGGTACTGACACTAACAAAGGTCACCAGGAAAGCGAGCAGGAGGACAATGGACCCGAGAATAGTGAGCAACATGCGAGCCCTAAGTTTCATGGAAAAAGCTGCTTGCTTCAATTTCACGCTAGACACCGCCTCTTATGAATTCATCTTAAACACGGAAATGGTGTGGTTCAGTTCCTCCGCCAGCCCCGCTAGGGACTGCGCCGCGGAGGCGGTCTCCTCACAGCTTGCTGCTGCTTCCTCGGTAGCGGCCGAAATACTTTCGACCGCCGCCATGACCTCGGCCGATTGGGCGGCCTGCTGCTGGCTCGCCGCGGCAATTTCCGTAACTTTGCCCGCCGACTCGTTGATCTTGTTGATGATCAATTCAAACGCCTCACCGGTCTGTTTGGAGTAAGCCACCCCATCCCGGGTAGCCTTGACGCTGTGCCGCGTATTTTCCTGCATGCCCTTGATGATGGCCGTGATCTGTTTGGTGGCCTCGCCGCTTCGCTCCGCAAGTTTCCGGACTTCATCCGCCACGACCGCAAAGCCGCGTCCCTGGTCTCCCGCCCGGGCCGCTTCAATCGCCGCGTTCAGGGCAAGCAAGTTCGTTTGCTCCGCAATGTCATCGATCACCTCGATAATTTCACCGATCCGGTTCGAATCTTCCTCCAGCTTGGCAACTTGTTCGTTGACGACGTTCATCCCTTCCACCGAGGAACGGACCACTTTGCCGCCCTGCGCGGCGATGTCCATCGTGTCGGCGGAAATATCCGACGCCTGCTCCGCAATCAGGGCCACGGAGTGGGTCGCCGTCGTCAGCTCTTTAAACAGCTCGTTGATGGTTTGGGCGGCATGCGCCTGACTGGTGCTTCCCCCGGCAATTTCCTCAGTGCTGGCGGAAATTTGCTGGGCGGCTGCCGATACGCCCCCGGCCGAGGAGACCACGCCCCCGACGATCGCACGCAGCCCGCCAATCATGTTGTTCATAGCGGCGGCAAGCTGTCCGACCTCGTCTTTTGCGGAAATATCGATCGTGTCCCGAAGATCCCCTTCCGATACTCGTTCGACAAGGTCCACAACCCGGCGCAGCGGTCTGGAAATGCTCCGCGAGAGCATAAAACCGAAAGAGATGCTCAGGAGAATGGATATAACAAGGACCAAGATGGTGATGTTTCTTGAGGCCGCATATAGAGAGTCCCCTTCCAAGTTACGTTCCTCGGCCAGTTGGACATTTATTTTCACCAGATCCTGCAGGAGAGTCATCACTTCATCTCCGGTAGTTTCCAAGTCTCCCTTCAGCAAGGCTACGAATTCATCGGACTTCTGCGCGTTGATGAGTTCCCTTGACTGGTCCACAAGCTTTTTGTAGGACTCCCAAACCGGAGCAAACGAATCCAGCATCTCCACTTCTTTGGGGGTCATCACGGTACCTTGGTACTGGGCGATGTTTTGATCAATCTCGCTGATGAAGCTGTCGATCTTTTTGCTGTATTCGTCCCGATCCGCTTGCGTTTCCGATATCAGCCACATGTCGCGGATGTTTACGCGCAAACGCTGGTACATCCCGTATGAGTCGGACATATCTCTCACGGGAACCAGATTATTGTCGTACATTCCCGAAAGGCTGACGCTCATCTTGCTCAAGCTGTTTAAACCGAAATACCCTACAAGCACCAGCATGACAGACATAAACAAGAATCCCAGATTTAGCTTCGCTGCAATCTTCAAGTTACGGTACCATCCCATCTCTATCCCTCGCTATCCTCGTCTTTGATCTGCTCTAATTCGGCTTCCAGGTGCTCCAAAATCTTCTCAAGATCTTCCCCCGACAATTGTTCGTGATGATGAGTACGAAAAAAATTCACAGTGATACCCGCCTTTGCCTCTTGTTAAGCTCCCAGGGTCTTGCGAATGGATTCCAGCACCCGTTCCTCCTGAAACGGTTTTACTATGAAATCTTTGGCCCCCGCCTGGAGGGACTCCACAACCATCGTCTGCTGCCCCATCGCCGAGCACATGATGATTTTTGCGTTGGGATCCAGTTTTTTGATTTGCCTCACGGCCTCTACGCCTTCCATGATCGGCATCGTGATATCCATCGTCACCAGGTCCGGAGCCAAGCTGCGGTACTTCTCAACAGCTTCCTCGCCGTTCTCGGCTTCGCCGACAATCTCATAGCCGTTTTTGCTCAAAATTCCTTTTAACATCAAACGCATAAATGCGGCGTCATCGACAACCAATATTTTTTTCACGAAAATTTCCCCCTTAGCCTTGAAGCAATAATATGGTATTTACCGGTCCGACAGCCTCAAGCTCTACCGCGATTTTAATTCCCCGGCTAAATCCGTACATTTGCAGTTGCCCCACCATTACGGTCGGCGGCGTGATATCGATGCGTTTTCCGAGGTTGGCCAGCATGGTGGACGTGTTACCGGCAATCATGTTTGCCATTTCCCCAACGAAGCTGTGCAGCATTTCTCCCTCCAGCGGCATGCCGAACATACTCTGGCTTAAGTAGGTAAAAATCCGGCTCTCCCCCTCGATAATCAACCGGCCTTCCAAATCCCCCACAATCCCGACCAATACGCCGACATCGCTTTGGATCATGGATTGATCGAATAAAAGAGGCGCCCCCACTTGCAGTGGACAAGAAAATACATGTTTCATCGACTCTATCGTGCTGTTTAGCAAATCCGTCGCCCCGTCATACTTTTGCACTATGTTATACCTTCTTTCTGTGATAAATGACCTAAGGACTAATTGATTATCATGATACATGCGCCAAAAGCCACGGTAACCGAAAATTTATTGCGTGACCGCGCAAAAATATTGCGGAATAATGCGGAATAATGTATTTATATGATGATTTATGTCGAAAAAAGAAGCCCTGCAGACTTACAAGCAGGACTTACGAACTAATATAAAGTTATGCTATTTGGGAGGAACGGAAAAATCCGAATCGGACAACAACCCCAGGTTCTTAGCTTTCATAGCCGCTTCAATCCGGGATTTAACGCCCAACTTCTGAAACAGGCTGGTTAGTGTATATTCCAACGACCGCTGGCTCACCAGCATATTCTCGGCGATTTCCTTGTTGCTCTTCCCTCTTGCGATCTGTTTTAAAATATCGTATTCCTTATTCGAGATAACCCCGGCCGCCGAGCCGCCGCCAGCCGCTTCCGCTTCTTGAACGGAAATTCTCCTTAACTGCTTCACCAGCGTCAACGGCAGAACGACTTCCCCGCGCAAGGCACAGCGAACGGCGGTAACCAGTTGCTCCTTATTTGCCGTCTTGAGGACGAAGCCCGAAATGCCGGCCTCTACCATTAAATTAAAGTGATTGGTAAATTCAAATCCGGTATAGATCAGAATAGCCGTGTCCGGGGCAATGGCCAGCAATTGTTTGGCCAGATCGATCCCGTTGAGATTCGGCATGTGAAGATCGATCAGCATGAGATCATACCGCTGCTGCCTGACCAGCTCCACCGCTTTCTCCACCGCATCCGCGAGGGTCACCGACATGTCCCCTTCCTGCTCCAGCAAGACTTTCGTCCCCTCCATCACGGCGGGATGGTCGTCCACCAGTAAAATTCCGATCATTTCCGCAACCTCCTTGATTGTCCTGTTGTCTACCGGACCGGAATGGAAATACGAATAAATAATCCGCCCTCCGCCGGAGAATCGAATTCGATGTATCCTTCCATACTGCGAATCCGCTCTTTCATCCCATAGATGCCCATGCTGTTAAAGGTGTTGGCCGTCTTGTCCACATCCATCCCCACGCCGTTGTCCTCATAATGCAAATAAATCCGATCCTTGTTGGAAAATAATTTGATGACGACCCGGGTTGCCCTCGAATGCTTGGTCGCATTGGACAGCATCTCCTGCACGATCCGGTACAGCCCGATAATGACATCATCGTGGATCACATAACCGAGATCCGAATAATCAAACTGAATGGCGTAATCGGTACGCATCTGGGTAAATTCAAACAATGTTTCCAACGACCGCTCCAGTCCTTCCTCCTGAAGCAGCGGAGGACGAAGCTCGTTGCAGGTAATCCGGATCTGGTACACGACATCCAGGAGCCCCTGCTCAATTTCCTCCAGCTGTTCCCGGTGCCGGGCCGGGAGGTCGGTATTCCCCGATAATTGATTCAACCGGCGATACCAAATGATCTGTTCCTGAAGGGCCGCATCGTGAAGATCCTGGGAGAGCCGCTTCCGTTCATTTTCGGACAAATGGAACATGAACCGCAGCAACCATTGCGGCATCATTTGCCCGGAGGCCAGTTGATCCACATTTCTTCTTAAGTCTTCTATTACACGGAAGTTGTCATATAACACATTCACATACCGGGAGAGCGTTTCCAGCCAAACTCTTTTTGCCTGAATGAGGAGCAGCGCCGAGCTTTCCCCTATGCACAAGATCCGGCTCTCCCCGTTCACTTCCCCGATTTTCACATAGTGTCCGTCCAAGGTGTCGAACAGTTGGCAGAGAGGCAGCCGGTCCGCCCCCCTCTCCCGTATGCTTTGCAGTACGCCGTCGGGAATTTCCTTCCCCCCATGGGTGATAATCACTCCGCCCCCCGGGTCGATTTTCATCAAACTGACCCGGCACGAATCCAATACCTGCCGCGCTTCCCTCACCAGCCGGCCGTTTAATTCCTCCACTTTGACCACGCCGAAAAGATCGGAAGAAAACTGATCCAGACTCATTTGCAGCCGGAAGTAGCGGTCCTCGCTTTCCCGAATCTTCCGCTCGGCATTTTGCCGCTCTTCTTCGGCTTTTTTTCGCGTTGTCACATCCCAGACCAAGGTCATCGCTGTCCCTTGCCCCAAATGGGGGAGGCCGGTGGTGACCGACTCCACCTCAAGGATACCGCCGTCATGGCGGATCATCCGATGCTGGATTAGCGGCGTGTTCTCCTGGCTTTCCAACTGCCCGGATACCCAGCACATGACCTCATCGACGTCCTCCGGTTCAAGCAGTTCCAGCAGGTTCAGTCCCAGCATCTCCTCCGGAGCCTTGGCGCCGTATAAAGCGATTCCGGCCGGGTTGATATAGGTGATCCGGTAATTATGGTGCAATATAATGGAGAGCGGAGACAACTCCACCAGGTGCCGATTTAGCTCTTCACTGGCCAAAAGCGCTCTTTCCGCCTTCTTCCGGGATGTAATGTCTTCAAAAACAATTTCGATGGAGGAATGAGCGGCGTCATATATACCGACGACCAATGCCTCCAGCTCCTCCCCGTCCGTCCGAACCAGAGTCATTTCCTCCGGAGGCAGGGAGCCGCTTGCGACCAGATCCTGGATAAGCGACTTGGCCCACGCCCGATCTTCTTGGCAGACCCAGTCCCAAGGCGTCGTTCCGACAACGTCCGACAGTTTTGTTGCTCCCAAAATCCGCAACCCTGCGGGATTCACATAGACGATCATTCCGGCATGACATAAGGCGATGGCTACGGGAGACAGCTCCACCAGCCTTCGGTACCGCTCCATGCTTTCCTTTAGGGCCGTCTCCATCTTTTTGCGCTCGGAAATATCATAAAACACATGCACGGTTGCTCCCGTATGCGCGTCATAAACTCCGGTGACTTCGGTTTGGATGATTCGTCCGCCCGGCCCCAGTATCTGGTATTCCACCGCTTCTCCAAACTTCTCTTCCGCGATGGCGCTGATACGCCTTCGGGCCTTCTCCCACTCGCCCGAAGGCAGGAGGCAATAAATCTCCTCCCCGACGATGTCGTCCAGCTTCTTCATCCCGATCATCCGCAGCCCCGCGGGGTTGACGTAAACCAGCCGCCCGTCCTTCTGTACGACCATCGGATGGGGCGAGAGCTCGGTAAACCGGTAGAATCGCTGCTCGACTTCCTGCAGTTCCTCCTCAATCCTTCTATTGTCCGTAATATCGGTGAGAATGCCATCGAGCCGGACGATTTGCCCGAACTCATTCATCGTCGGAATCATTCTTAGCTCAATCCACCGGACCTCGCCATCGCTGTGAACAATGCGGTGCGAATCCACGACAGTTTCACCCTGTTTGACCTGAGCGGCCAGCGTAGAGAGCCAGTGCATATCTTCCGGATAAACGATCCGTTCCCAAGCCGTTTTGCTCGTAAAAATCTCCGGTACATACCCGGTAATCCCTAAAAAAGCTCTGGAAACGAACGAGACGCTGTCCGTCTCGTTGTCGTAAGACCATGTCCCCACATCTATATTGTTCAGCATATCTTCCATCAACCGGGCCCTCTGCTCCGCTTGCTCCAGCTTGAATTCAAGCTCCCTGATCCGGTTGCGGTATGAATACCCTAACCCAAACAACGTCAATAGTAAGATGATGCCAACCGACACGACGATTTCCAAGCTTATACTGTACAACCCGGTCTCCCCTTTGCCATCCTGATGTCCACTGCCTATCAACGGGGTTACTAACTTTTCGTGACTACTTTTAATTTTTATATCGGCAATTGCCTCGGCTTTGCTAAGACTGGCGCGGAATTATAACTATAGAAAATTATGGGCATATGAGAGAGGGAGTACTGAACATGCAAATCCGGATTTGTCGGGAACAACTTTACCGGCCTTTTTGCGTTTTTATAGGTATGTAAGAAAAGGAGGTTCCTTTATGAAGAAAAAGAGAACGGCACTCTCCAAAACCGCCTTGGCGGCTTTGGCTCTTGGTATCGCCACGGCCGCCGGAGCCTTGCCCGGCTTGACTTCGCCTCAAACGGCGGCCGCCGCCGCCGTCACAGCGAATCAAAAAGTGGTCTATCCCGTCAAGTATCCCGTATTCAAGCAATCCGGGCAGCTGTATGTCCCGCTGAGGGATACCGCCGCGCTGTTCGACTTGCATTTGACTTTTAACGCACAGACCAAAGCCTTGGAGCTTACCGGGGTCGCCCAGTACGCCAAACTCCAACCGGGAAGCGCCCAAGCCGTGGGGAAGAACGCCGTTCCCGTCTCCCTGGGCGCTCCCGTTCAAATCAGATATGGCGTAACTTATGTGCCGGCCTCCCTGTTTTCCAAGCTGTTCGGCATTCCGGTGAGCGCCGCGGGAACGCAGAAAATCAGCTATGTCTACTCTTCGAAATACCGGCTGACGCAGGCGGACGGTACCCTTTTCTGGTTAAACCGCAAGCAGGGCGTGCTTTATGGCGGCGAAACCGGGCAGCTTCCCACCCGGCTCGGCACCGTCAACATCGAATTTCCCGATACACTAAACCTGAGTGCGCGCAAAGTCGGTGACACCGCCTATGTCGTCGACATCGATAACGCTTATGGGGAGCCGCATATTTTCAGCAGCCTTCACCGCGCACTCATCCACGACGGCTCGGTCGTTGCCCAGTCGAGCTTGTCCTACGGGGGCGGCGTCTCCCAGGTCCGCTTGAACAATGCCGCTCTTTCCGCCGACGGAAAAATCGTGCTGAACGAAGGCCAAACCGCGCAGCTCGTCACACCGGACGGCAAAGTCGCCGAAACGATCGATCTGGCGAAACTCGGCGGGCCGGACGACGAATACGGGCTGGAAGCCGTCGAGCCCGACTTTTTGCTGATCCGCCCGTTCTCCACGGGCGCTCTGCTCGTCGTCGACCGCGCTACCGGCAAGTCCATGCCGCTTTATCGAAAGCTGCTGGATAAAGCCAGCATCGGGAAGATCGACAGCAGTGACTGGAGCTCCGGCGACGGGCTGGTTTACACCGGCCGGGACGGCAATCGGCTCAGCTTCCAGTGGGCCCTGCCCGGCTCCGGCAAACGAGCCGAGACCGTAACCTATGAGCTTGGCAAATGATACATTAAAAAAGAGGTTGGCCCCCGTCATCCGCGATGACTTGAGGCCAACCTCTTTCTCTATTATGCTTCCAATGCCGCCTTCAGCTCGTCGGAAGAGCGTTCGTACCACTCTTGATTCGTATCGATCAATAGCTGTTTGAGCGTGCTCTTTTGCTCCGCCGAAAGTCCGTCCAGGATAATCCGGCGCTTCAATGCGTAATCCATCTTGTTGACATGTTCGGCAAGAATCTTCCATCCGCGGCGCGCTTCCGAATCGATCCACATTTCGCAGGCCGTGAGCCCGCCGTAAAATTGCCCCTCGGGCGAACGGTCCACAGCGACCCACACGATCCATACCTGACGGCCGGCCGGCACGTCCTCCCGGTTGGTGGAGAATTTGATCCCCTTCTCCACCTTGCTCTTGGCATGCATCGCCCCGATATCGATGTAAGCCTCACTGCCGTCGATGATCACCGGTGACATGCTGTTCAAGTCGATCGAGCCTGCGCCGAAACCTTTGTGCTTGCTCTTTTCCCCATTGCTGATAATGTTCAGCGCGAAGATCTTTTTGCCTGTTTTCTGCGATTCCGAATTGTTCTCCATAATTCCCTCCCCAAATAGTCCTGTTCCTAAGGCCGATGTTTATGCCAAGCGGCGGGAAGCCGCCATTTGCGCGGGTTTCATTCATTTAATTAATTTTAGCTAATAATCTCCCAAATGCAAACATATACATGCTGTAGATGCTTGTCAACGGGAGGTATCCATTGTATGACCCGACGTACTTTATTCATCGGCATTTCTCTTCTTGCCCTGTGCCTCATCGCCGGTACCATCCGGTACACGCTGAGCCTGGAGCCTTCGCACCTTTCTTCCTTTGCGCCCAAAAAGGCCAAGCCCCAGGACTCGGCCAAAAACGGGCCCGCTCCCGCGCTCCCTCTGACCGAAAGCATACAAAAACCGACGGCGGAGGTGCTTAGCAACCGGCTTACGGAATATCACATCCAGGTGCATCTCGACCAAAAGAACCATGCGCTGATCGGCACCGAAACGCTAACCTGGACACATCCCGGCAATAAAGCCGTGAATGAGCTTTTCCTCCACCTGTATCCCAACGCCTTTGCCTCCGGGGAATCCACGTTTATGAAGGAATCCGGCGGGAAGCTGCGCGGGGACGTCATGCCCAAGGACGGATGGGGCGGCATGGAATTGACGGAGATCCGGACTACGGACGGCATTTCCCTGCTTCACCGCCTTCAGTACGTTCAGCCCGACGATGGAAATACGCATGACAAGACATTGGCCAAAATCCGTCTGCCCGTCACCGTGCGCGGAGGTGAAGACCTGACGCTGAAAATCAAATTTAAAGTGAAGCTGCCCAAGGTGTTTGCCCGCATGGGCACCGCCGGCGATTTTGTCATGGCGGGCCAATGGTTCCCCAAGGTCAGCGTATATGAGCCTGCCGGAACGCGTGGCCGCAAAAATGAGGGCTGGAACCTGCACCAATATCATGGAAAATCGGAATTCTACTCCGATTTCGGCATATATAGCGTCAGCATCAATGTGCCCGAAACGTACACGGTGGCCGCGACCGGATTCCAGACCAAGCCTGCGGTTCGAAAAGACGGCCGGAAGACGGTTCAATTCTATGCCGACGATGTCCACGATTTTGCCTGGTCGGCTTCCCCCCACTTCGTTTACGCCGAAGAGCCGTTTTCCTCGGCGGAAGTCCCGGGAGTCCGCATCAAGCTATACCTCGATCCGGCGCACAAGGATCTGAAGGAGCGGTATTTTTACGCGGCTAAAGTAGCCCTCTCCAACTTCAGCAAATGGTATGGGCGCTACCCGTACTCCACCCTGTCCGTCGTCGTTCCGCCCATCCAGGGCAACGGTGCCGGCGGCATGGAATATCCGACCTTGGTCACGGCCTTTGGCGCGGGGAGCGACTCTCCGGGTTACGACGAATTGGAGCGCACTGTGATTCATGAAGTAGCCCATCAGTTTTTTTATGGGATGGTGGCCAATAACGAGTTTGAAGAAGCCTGGCTTGACGAAGCCTTCGCCTCCTACGCGGAGGACAAATTGATGGAGCAGGAGTTCGGGATTGCGCCCAATCTGCCGCTGCAGGCCGCGCTTATCTCCTCCCCGGCCTCTTTGACACAAGCCTCCTGGAAGTTTGGTTCCGGCGATGCTTACGCCAAAAACGTATATTCCCGGGGCAAATTGATTCTGCTGGATATCGAGCGACAGGTCGGAGCCAAAGCCATGAAGCGGATTCTTTACAGTTACAGTCAAAAATACCGTTTCAAGCATCCGACGACCGCCGATTTCCAACGTGTCGTCGAGCAGTCCACCAGCCGCAGCTGGAAGGCTTATTTCAACCAGTATGTGTACGATGGTAAAATGGCCGACTTCTCGGTGGACCGTATCATAGTCAATCAAATCGCCAACAAGAACGGGGCGCCCCTGTATGAATCAAAGGTTACTTTAAGCCGTCGGGGCGGAAACGCCCCCAAAATTCCGCTTCTCTTCAGCTTCAAGGACGGACATACGGTCCGCAAAGTCTGGAACGGCGAAGGTGGAACCGTTCAGATGAAGCTGCAGTATAAAGAACCTTTGGACTGGGTGCAGGTCGATCCCGATTATTCGCTGGTTCTCGAGAACAAACACATCAACAATTACATGAGGGCCGAAATTGCCGAGCCAACCGGCACCCGGGCTACGCTTGGCGTCGTAAAACTGCTGGAAGCGCTGCTGGGGACGCTCGTCTGGTAGGGCTCACAAAACCAGGCCTATGCTTTCGAAGTAAGTTTTGTACGCAGCTATCTCTAAGATGTAACGCTCACAAAACCAGGCCTATGCTTTCGAAGTAAGTTTTGTACGCAGCTATCTCTAAGATGTAACGCTCACAAAACTTTTAGGAGGGAAAATAATGACCTACGTACGGAATGGATGGGGGCTTGTTCGAAGCCAATTTCCCTCTGTGATCATCCTGTTTCTGTACCAGCTGCTTTGGGGGTTGTTCTTCTACCGGCTAATTCACTCGGCCGTGATCGCCTTGCTGTCGCGGTATCCCGATCCCCCACCGAATGAGTTGAGCCAGGTTCTTTACTTGATCGAGGGACAAATCGAGCTCGGACGGAGCCCGGCGATCCACCAGTATTTGTGGATGCTGTTCGGCCTGATTGCCCTGCGTCTGCTGATGACCCCGTTGTTTCAAGCCGGTATTCTTTACGGCATGAAACCTCCGGAGGAGCAAGGGGCCGGGCTTCCGCTCTTCCGCGGCATGAAGGAATTCTGGAAGCCGGTCACTCTCTTTTTCCTGCTGGAGCTGATTCTGCTCGCCCTGCCGGGGTTATGGATCATCCCGAAGTTAGCGGCCCTCTGGCCTTGGCTCATCCCGGGGGGCGGCCGTCTGGGCCCCCTGCTGGCGATCATCGGGCTGCTTTTGGGGTGGGCGGCCTACGGCTGGCTCATTCGCCAGCTCCTATTGTTCTCCCAATTTGGCTATCTGTTCAAGACGGGAGTTTGGAACTCCCTTCTAATCAGCCTCAGACACCTGCTGCCCGGCATCGCCATCTCCCTCATCCTCGGCACGGCCGGAGCCGTCTTATTTCTCATCTGCGGGGCCTTCTCTTGGATCTGGACCGGGTTGGCCGCCATGGTTTTACAGCAAACCTATCCTTTTATCCGCAGCCTATTTCAAATTTGGAGTATATCCTCTCAATATGAACTCTGGCAGACCAAGTTACATAAAGGTTAAATTTTTTTCATCTTTGTCTATCCCTTGCACCACAAGGCCTCCGCGGAAAAGCGGGGGCTTTTCCCTGTGTTTTCGCCTCTGAATCTTGCTAAATAGCCGTTGCCAAAATATACTTGCCTTTGTTACAATAGCAACAGCACAATTCAGTAACGATTTTGTAATTATTTTTGTCACCTTGGCAGGAGAATCATGTCGGGTGTCGAATATGTAAGTAAATCGGATGTAAACTACAGCCGAATTCCCTTGGCGGGGAACGGGGGAACCACTTTGGGTGAATTGATCTCGCAAGAGAGGGATCATAGGGGACCTTCAACCGAATCCTTAAGCTAACCTCGTAGGCATTGGAAGGAGCATTTTCTTGAAGAAACAGTTGACCGCAGCAGCAGTAAGTCTGGCCATTCTTTTCTCCGTTGGCACTGGGAGCGCTTTCGCCGATTCCACGTTGGACGGCGTCATCGATACGGCCTTGGGAACGGAGTACTCTTCCGGCGGCACTACAACGTCCGGCTTCGATTGTTCCGGATTTACCATGTACGTCTTTTCGAAGATCGGTATTAAACTGCCCCATCAATCCGGTGCCCAATACAAGATGGGAACGGCCGTAGAGAAGGAAGAGCTGATTGCCGGCGATCTCGTGTTCTTCAACACTTCCGGTAAAGGCGTTTCTCATGTCGGCGTTTATGTTGGTGATGGCAAGTTTGCCCACGCATCTTCTTCCAAGGGCGTAGTCATCAGCAAACTGAGTGAGAAGTATTATGTACAGCGTTATGTCGGAGCGAAACGGATTCTGAGTACCGATAAGTACGAAGAAGTCACCACCGACTCCCAAGAGCATGACGATGTAGAATAATTCCGGCAAAGGCCCGCAGCGATTCTTTCGAGTCGTAGACTGCGGGTTTTTTCATGGCTGTTTGGGAAATCCCGTTTAGGAGAAATTACCCGTCTCTCCCCGGCATAAACAGGACAATAGAATTAAAATATCCGGCAACCCTAGAATAGCTTGCCAAAGCAAGTTAGGCTTGGTACAATAACCAAAGTAAATAGTAACAACTTTGTAAACATTGTTCGCCACGTCACAACTTTGGGTGCATTCAACTAGACTAGCCGAATTCCCGGCACCCGGGAAACGGGGGAACCATTTTGGGTGAATTGATTACCGATACATAGGAATCATAGGGAACCTTCAACCGAATCCTCAAGCTAACCTCGCAGGCATTGGAAGGAGAACTTTACATCATGAGAAAGACATTTGCAGCAGCAGCGACAAGTTTGGCGATTCTGTTCACCTTGGGGACAGGGAGCGTATCGGCCGAAGACACGACCTTGAACAGCGTGGTTAACTCTGTTTACGGAACGCCTTATAAATACGGGGGTGTCTCCACAAGCGGATTTGATTGCTCCGGATTTACGAGATATGTGTTCAAGCAGATGGGGGTCAAGCTCGCCCGGGTCTCTTCAGCCCAGTACAAACAAGGCACGCCTGTCGCCAAAAGCCAGTTAAAGCCGGGGGATCTCGTATTCTTCAATACCTTGGGCAAGAATAAAGTATCCCATGTCGGCATTTACATCGGTGAGGGGAAATTTGCGCACGCCTCTTCATCCAAAGGAATTCGTACGGATAAATTAAACAGCAGTTACTATAAATCAAAATATGTCGGGGCCAAAAGAATTCTCAGCAAAACCGGTTATTCCACATATGCCGCAGAATCATGACCCCTACGCCAAATTGAGGCGCTCACCTCAACTTAGTTAATACCGCAGTGGTTCTTGCCGGAACCACTGCGTTTTTTTCGCTATATACCATATAACGAAAGTCCGTTCAAAAAGGTTTCCAAATATGGCCTTTCCGCCAAAATTTATTTTTTCACGATCGCCGTTTCCTCTCCCGGACTCCACTGTCCAAATCTTCCCATACTCCACATTACCCCTCTGACCGAGGACGAAACACCTACGTCTTCCTATCTTTACAAGCAACCCATTTCCCGTTAGAGTGAGGGTAAACGGAATTTTCTAATCGATGAAAAGACAGCCCCGCGATATAATATCCATTCCCATTGTTTAAAGGAGGCGCAAACATGGAAAAACCAGTCACTACATTCCGGATCGTTCCCATGGAGGAGAGCCACGGCGCGGCTATCTGTACCTGGAAATACGATTCCCCATACGATATCTATAGCTGGCTCCCCTGGGAACAAATGAAAGCGCTCGACGTGGAGTTTGGGAACCCGGCCTTAAGAGCGCAACAATATGTCTCATTAATGACCCCTGATGATGAGCTCGCCGGATTTGCCCAGTACTTTCCGATGGAAGGGGTGACACGGCTCGGCATCGGGATGCGGCCCGATTTATGCGGCCAGGGACTGGGTAAAACCTTTGTGCTGACGATCGTGGAGGAAGCCCGGCGGCGGAAACCGCAGAATGTCATCGACCTGGAGGTATTGACCTGGAACACCCGGGCGATTCGCGCTTATCAAAAAGCCGGCTTCGTCATTACCGATTTGTACGAAAAAATGACCCCGGGCGGTATTTCCAAACCTTACTACTGTATGGTTTACAAAGGTGCCCCAGTCTCACCTTAATCTATATTGCGAGGTTGTCTGTGATAAACGGCACGTCATTTGGGGAAATATTTAAAAAACCGGAGTAATTCGTTACTTTTTTTGTCACAAACGCTATGATCAATGAGCCTGTTCCGCTATAATGGAAGGGGTAACTTACATAGGAGGGACGATCGGAATGCAGAAGTGGATCATGAGCGGATTACTCGTCGTGGCTTGCGCCTTTGCAGCCGTGTTAATGTTTACATTGCCCGGCCGGGAACAGGTAGCTCAGGAAGAGAAGCCTCAGATGCCTGAAGTCACGTTAAATGCGGAACAAGCCGAGGCCGTTATAAAGGCGAACTGCATCAGCTGTCATGGTGATGAATTGAAAGGCGGAGCCGGTCCGAACCTGCAAAAAGTAGGTTCCGCGCTGTCGGCTGACCAGTTGTTTGGGATCATTACCAAAGGGAAAGGCGGAGGCATGATGCCTTCCTTCAAGGATAAGTTGAAGGAAGAGGAAATCGCCAACGTCGCGCTTTATCTTTCCGAAAAGAAATAACGCTTACAACAATACGCCCGCCGGGGCCTGGGTCCAGGTTTTCGGCGGGCGCTTTTCTGCAGCCTCGATTATCTTGCTTTCCTGCATTCGTTTCTCAACCGGCAGAACGGGCCTTCTCGAATGCTTCATTATATTGCTGCGCTTCCTTGATATCCACGGCCGTGATGCCGCCTTCCTCCCAGGAGGTCAGGCGAAGCGTCACCGTTTTGTGATCGATGGTTATAAAGGGGTGATGGTTAAACGCTTCCGAAATGGCGGCAACCTCGTCCACAAACGCAATCCCTTTCATAAAGTTGGAGAAGGTATATTTGCGGACGATCCAGCGTCCCTCCTCCAGCTCCCAACCTTCCAGCCTTTCCAAATGCGCCTCTACTTCTTGCGGCGTAAACGGCATTGTTCTTCCTCCCCGTTTCCTCAAACTTCCCTGTATGTAATCCTGCAGTGAAGGATTTTATTCTTCGTCTCCAGCCCGGCATGAGCATCCATTTATTGTATTCCATGGATCGGCTGTTCATGCGCGGAAGGCTTTTCCTGATTTACCCTGCCCGTCCGAGCAGGTCTAGCGTGTCGATCTTCTAAGTCTTTATTTTACCATGCTCCCGAACAATATTCCAAAAAAACGCCCCGCTGTCAAATCAAAGCCACGGAGGTCAACTCGTCTTCGCCGATGAGCACATTGATTCTGTGGCCCTCAGCATCGTGAATAACCACAGCGCTGCCCACGCTAATCACGGGTTCGGTCCCCAGCGCAAAGAACAAATCTTCCGCCAATGCCTCTTGGACCTCATAACGTTCTTCGCCGGAAAGGTCCGCCCACTCCGCAGCCTCCATTTCAAAAAATTCATAGCTATCCGGAATGCGTCCAACCGCTTCCGTCAGATCTGCCAAAATATGTTCATAATCTCTTCCGTGCTTTACTCCCACCGCCTAATGGCTCCCTTCTTAGTAGTCTAATACAGACTGTATTCTCATTATACCGGAAAAAACACCTTAAAAAAAAAGGGAATTCTGTCGATAAAAAAGATAAACCGTTTTTCGGACAAGGTTGTAATGCCTCCAGCAAGGATGCGGGAGACAGAAAAATGGAAACAATTATCTCAAGGACGAGGTGTGCAATGGAAATTTCAACGATTATTGGACTTATTCTCGGTTTCGTGGCGCTTATTTTAGGAATGTTCCTGAAAGGTGCACCTATTGAAAGCTTGGTCTCGAACCCTGCGGCCTTTGTCATTATCTTTGTAGGGACGGCAGCGACGCTGTTTGTGGCATTTCCGCTTTCGGACATCAAGAAATTCCCCGTGTTGCTCAAACTCACCATGTCAAAGCCCAAAATGATCAGCAAGGCTGAGCTGATTACCCTGTTCATGGAATGGGCGACCATTACCCGCCGTGAAGGTCTGCTTGCTTTGGAAGCCAAGGTGGAGGAAATTGAAGATGATTTTTTACGCGGCGGGATGCGGATGATCATCGACGGTAACGATCAGGATTTCGTTCAAGACGTCCTTACGGAAGATATCGCAGCCACCGAAGAGCGTCATAAGGCGGGGGCGCAAATCTTCTCCCAGGCCGGGATGTACGCGCCTACCCTAGGGGTACTCGGGGCGGTTGTCGGACTCATCGCCGCATTGTCCGATATGAGTGATATCGACAAATTGTCCCACGCGATTTCCGGTGCTTTTATCGCAACAGTTTTCGGTATTTTCACAGGTTATGTCATGTGGCACCCGATCGCCAATAAACTGAAGCGTCTCTCGAAGAAAGAGATGGAAGTTCGGCTGATGATGGTGGAAGGCTTACTTTCCATTCAATCCGGTGTATCTACAATTGCGATTCAACAAAAGCTGGCCGTTTTCTTAACCCCTGCAGAGCGTGCGCAAATTTTAGAAAAGGGGGCGGGTGAAGGTGAGCAAAAAGAATAAGAAGCACCAGGAACATGAGGAGCATTCGGACGAGAGCTGGCTGCTGCCTTATTCGGACTTGATGACCCTTCTGCTCGCGTTATTTATCGTTTTGTTCGGCATGAGTACCGTGGACGCCAAGAAATTTGAGGAAATGAGCGAAGCCTTTCAAAGCGTGCTTACCGGCGGTGCGGGAGTCCTGGATCAAACCGCGCTGGAGAGCAACACCAAGACCTCCCCGAATCCGGAGGACATTTCCAAAACTTCCGACAACCTGATGAAGCAGAAGAAGGAACTGATGCGGAAAGAGCAGGAGAGCCTGGAGGCGTTGAAGAAACAGCTCGATAACTACATCAAGAATAACGGGCTTACCACGCAGTTGGACACCAAGCTGAACCAATCCCAACTGATGATAACGATCAGCGATAACGCCCTCTTCCCTTCGGGGGAAGCCCAGGTGAAGCCGGACGCCCGTGTCTTGGCCAAGGCGATTTCGAATATGCTGCAAAAATTCCCCGATTATGAAGTCATCGTCTCGGGGCACACCGATAACGTTCCGATTTCGAATCATGAGTTCGCGTCCAACTGGGACCTCAGCTCTGTTCGGGCTTTGAATTTTATGAAAATTCTGCTGCTTAACGAAAACCTGGATCCGAAGAAATTCAGCGCGATCGGTTACGGTGAATACCATCCTGTCGCCAGTAACGATACCAATGTCGGCCGGGCGCAGAACCGGCGGGTGGAGGTTTCGATTATCCGGAAGTACCAGGACGGGGATCAGCAAATCGGCATGCCGGCGACGCACGAACAATAAACCATACGTATACCAAAGAAAGCTGCCCGCTTGGGCAGCTTTTTCTTGTGTAAGACCCCCAGTTAGCATGCATCTAAGTCGGGGCGTTTAGGTGAGTTCGTAATTCAGGGCCTGTCCGAGCTCCTGCTTTTCTTGGAGAGTCAGTTCCCTCCAGGTTCCCACCTTCTGATCGCCCAGATGAATATTCATAATGCGGATTCGCTGCAGCTTCCTCACCTCATAGCCGAGCGCGCTGCACATTCTGCGGATCTGCCGGTTCTTTCCTTCCGTCAAAATAATCCGGAACACCCGATCCGTTACCCGTGTGATCTTGCACGGCAGCGTCATCTCGCCCAGGATTTTGACCCCTTCTCCCATCGCTTTCAAAAAGGAAGGGATGATCGGCTTATCCACCGTCACGATATATTCCTTCTCATGCTTTCCTTCGGCCCGCAAGATCTTGTTGACGATATCTCCGTCGCTAGTCAAGAGAATCAGTCCTTCGGAATCCTTGTCCAGACGGCCGATCGGAAAAATCCGCTCCGAGTGTCCGACGAAATCGACGATATTTCCCCGGACATGGCTTTCTGTGGTACTCGTAATTCCCGGCGGCTTGTTCAGAGCGATATATACGTGGCGGCTCCGCTTCTGCTGGATCGGCTTACCGTCAATCCGGACATCGTCGCCTTCTTCCGCCTGGCTGCCGAGCATGGCCGTCTGACCGTTAATGGTCACCTTGCCCGCTTCGATCAGCTTGTCCGCCTCCCGCCGAGAGCAGTACCCTGTCTCACTGATAAATTTATTGATTCTCACGCCTAGTCACCTTTCATGCTAAACTCTGCTTCCCGCCCTTGTCCGTTTCGGACTTGGCATCGGCACTTGGAAGAATAATGGTTACGCAGGTTCCCTTGCCAAGCTCGCTTTCAATCCGCATTGCGCCTTTATGCCCCTCAATAATTCGTTGAGTGACCATCAGCCCGAGACCGGTCCCCTTTTCTTTATTGGTATAAAAGGGCTCTCCCAGCTTCTCCAGCCGTTCTTTGGAGATGCCTTCCCCTTCATCGGTTACCCGGATGACAGCGGCACCGCTCTCTTCCGCAAGCTGCAGCCGGATTGTTCCGCCGCCCGGCATGGCCTCCATCGCATTTTTCAAAATATTGATAAACACCTGCTTAAGTTGGTTCTCTTCACAGTGTACCAGAACCGGAGACGCCGAGAAATGGGGGTGGAACTCAATATTATGTAAATGCGCCTCGCTATCCAGCAGAGAAATCACATCTCCCAAAGTAAAGCGGACATCCCTCACTTCAAACTGAACGGCTTGCGGTTTGGCGAGAATCAGAAACTCACTCACAATCAAATTAATCCGGTCAAGCTCGGACAGCATAATATCGGTATGCAATTGATTGATCGACTTGGTCCGCTGCTGCATCTGAAGAAATCCCCGCAACGTTGTGAGGGGATTGCGAATCTCATGAGCGACGCCGGCCGCCAACTGGCCGACCGTGGTTAATTTCTCCGATCGGCGCAGCAGCTCCTCCATTTTATTATGCTCGGTCATATCGCGTGTGATGCTGATATAAGCTATAATCCGCCCGTGCTCATCATAAATCGGAGATTCGCTGATGCTGACGTGGACTTCGCTCCCATCCTTCCGCAGCCGAACGGTCTCCGTCAAAACAAAGGGTTTTCCTCGCCGGGTCTCCCTGGAACTCTCCCCTTCACTTAGTAGAATGGGGGAAATGAACTCCGGCTTGGTGCCGATGATCTCCTCGCTAGTCCAGCCGAACAATTCTTCAAAGGCCGAGTTAACCCGCAGCACTCTGCCTTCCAAATCGATGACATGAATCGCATCGGCGGTTTGATTAATAATCGATTCCAAATGTTCCTTCATCAAGCGGTTTTCTTCGCTCTTTTGCTTTAGAACGGTCATATAATGCCCCAAACTATTCGCCATCGCATCGATTTGACCGGCGAGCTGTCCGAGCTCATCTCTCCGGTTCATTTGGATTCGCGCATCAAAATCGCCGGAAGAAAGTCGGCTGACTCTTCCCAAAATATCCTGAATAGGCCGGATCAGCTGGCCCGCCAAAATACTGCTGGCAATAATCACCACCACCAACAGCACAATAGATACCGATATTTGGCTAACCATATGCTTGTAAATGACCGAGGAGATCGGCTGATAGCTGGAAATGATGCGGATCACATAGGACTCCTGATAGTGCGGCTGAATCGGAATATAGCTCTCCAACACCCGCTGACCGTTGATTTCCGTTTCCTGAAGCAGGTTAGTCCCTTTAAGCAGCGCATTTCGCGCCATATCGCCAACATTCGGGTCTTTTCGATACTGATAAGTGCCGAACAAAAGCGTAGGCTGTTGATCGCTTCTCCCCGGCTGCAAGCCGGAAATCTCAAGCAAGTGCCGGTTCGCTCGCAAAGATTCATCGGCGATTCGTTCCGGGCTCGTCATTCTTAGCGTTTCATCGACAAAGTCGCGGCTGGCCTTCGGGTCGATCATATTCTTCACATATTCATAAACCGAGCGGCTCTGCTCTACGGCCAAAGCAATCTGTTTGGCGGTCAGCAGCATATCCGCTTCGCGGTCTCTGCGTAAGTTATCCTGGGTCGTAAGGTAACTGAGTACAATGTTAATAGAAAGCAAAGTCACGGTAAAAGCCGTCATAATGAGGGCGAGTTTGGTTTTAATCGACAAAAGAATCTTCACCCCTCAGGCGGAAAATGGTGATAATTGGCACATGCTGTTGCTATCCCCATCATACCTGTAACGACAAGATTTGCAAAGACGTTGAATTTCCCAGTTGATTTCCCTACAATAAGAAAAAATACCTACTCACCCTTGTGAATATCCTTATAATTTCGAGTGGTTATCCACATATTATAAACATACAAACAATGCTATAGTGGAATATGTGAATAAGATTGGGGATAAAACGGAGGTTATACACAAGTTTGTCCACAACATGTTAAGAACGAATACCTGTTCGCTGGACAAAATATGTCGAATTACGTTGAAGGAGCTGAACTTATACCATGCCACTTCCGTGGATTCCGGAGCCTCCCCCATCGTCGCAACCGCATGAATACTGGATGGAGCAGGCGATTCAGGAGGCGCACAAAGCCGAAGCGCTCGGCGAAGTTCCTATCGGCGCCGTCATTGTTTACGGCGATGAGATTATTGGCCGGGGCTACAATTTAAGAGAGAGCACGCATGACGGCACCGCTCACGCCGAAATGATCGCGATCCGCCAAGCCAGCGAGCGCCTGAAGGCGTGGCGGCTTCTGCACTGCCGGCTTTACGTAACGCTGGAGCCCTGCCCCATGTGCGCCGGTGCGATCGTCCAGAGCCGCGTGCCTCTGGTCGTGTACGGAGCTCCCGACCCGAAGGCGGGCTGCGCCGGGACGCTGATGAACCTGCTCCAGGAGCCCAGGTTCAATCACCGGACCGAGTTGGTTTCCGGCGTGCTGGAGGAGGAGTGCGGCTCGCTGCTGCGCGATTTCTTTCGGAAGCTTCGAAAGAAACCGGTTAGCGATGAATCCGCCCCATGAGATCAAGTGCTGGCTTTCTATCTAAAAAAACCGTGCGAATCATAAGATTCGCACGGTTTTTGCGTAGGCCGCATCCGATAGATTAATAACCCATGCCGCCCATTTCTTGTTCCAGTTGATCCAACGTAATCGTATCCTTCGGAATTCCGATCGAGAATGCAGCTTTCTCATTGATTTTGCTGAACGTGCTCTTCGCTTGCAGCGCCAGCTTCACCTTCATATCGGATTCCGGATCGTTGATTTCCAAATCCATAGTCATGTCGGAATGCGATGGAAAGTCCTTCTTGTCGATCGCCGTATTGACTACGAATTTATTGACTTTTAGATACTTCTGCATTTCATCCAGCGCTTTGCCAAGTTCAGCTTGGTCGCCTTCCTTAAGCGCCTTTTTGGCTTCTTCGATATCCTCGGGCTTCAAATCGAACATGGCACGGTATTCCTCTTTGCCCACGATATCCAGCACTTTCGGAAGCGCGTTGTTGATCAGGATCGTGATCGCTTCCTTCACATTTTCGTTATTTACGCTGAATTGTACGACTTGCTTGGCCTTAAATCCTTCAGGCAATGCCACTTCCTTCGGCTCCACATTCTTGAAGTATTTCGCCGAATCATACTCGGCCAAGACCGCGCTGGAGATTTCCCCCGCAAGCTTCTGTGTCTTGTCCGTGTTAAAGAGGTCCGGATTGAATTCCTCGCCGCTTTGTTTCGCCAGTTCCTTCAGGTCCAGCTCCAGGAACTTCCCGACGATGTTTTCCGGCATCGGCAGGAAAGGAATGCTTGGGATTTTAACATACATTTTTTCCTTGGTCATGACAAAAGGAACCGTGATCGTCGTCGTCATATCGCCGGTCAATTTGACTTCCAGAGTGGCTTCCGTTTGCATCGGATCCTTCTGGTAAATCTGGTTCACGTTAATTTCGGCGTTCTTCAACATCGAGAATACGGCGCCCACTTCGGCCGCTTCGGAAGAAGCCCCGTCAAACGTCAGATCCAAAATTTTAATTTGGTTGTTAAGCACATAAGAGTCCATCTTCAGCGCCTGAATCGCTGCGCTTCCGAGCGCTTCCTTCGGTTCTTTTTTGGTATTGCAGCCGGACAGCACCAGAACGACCGACATCAACAACACCAAAGCCGACACGTAAAACTTCCTAGACATTAATAACCCCTCTCCGTCATGTAAACCTGACTATAAAAAAGATCAAAACTACCCCTATCATAAACCATTTTCGCTTCAGCGGGAACACATTTTCAAAAATTTAGTGAATCGATTTCTTCTTAAAACGTCCGCCTTTCACGTCATGGATATTTCCAACGGCCAAAAATGCATTTTCGTCGTAATGATTTACAATTTCTTTCAGCTTGGCTTCTTCCAAGCGCGTGACCACGCAAAAAATCACTTTCTTCGGATCCCCGGTAAACCCGCCTTCTCCGGATAAATAAGTAACGCCCCGGCCGAGCCGGCTGACAATAGCTGCCCCGATTTCATCGATCTGATCGCTAATAATCCATACCGATTTCGATTCATTCAAACCGTCCACCACGATATCTATCGTTTTATAAGCGATATAATAGGCCAGCAGAGAGAACAGCGCCCGTTCCCAGCTAAAAACAAAACCTGCGCTAAGAAGAATGAAGAAGTTGAAAAACATAATGATCTCGCCCACGGAAAACGGGGATTTTCGGGAAATGAGGATCGCCACGATCTCCGTACCGTCCAGAGAGCCGCCGAACCGGATCACAATGCCTGTACCGAGTCCAAGCAGAATCCCGCCAAAGACAAAAGCCAGCAGAGTATCTTGCACAAAAGCTTCTACGGGATGCAGCAGTGCGGTTCCGATCGACATGACCGTAATCCCTACCAAGGTTGAGATCGCAAAGGTTTTGCCGATTTGTTTGTAGCCGATAATAAGAAAGGGAAGATTGAAGAGGAAAAGGAAAATACCTAAGGGTAATTGAGACAAATAAGAGGACATTACAGAGATACCGGTAATTCCACCGTCCGTGATCATGTTCGGAACAAGAAACAGTTCGAGCGCCACAGAGACCAAAATGGCTCCCACAATAATAAAGAAGAATCGAAGCACCAGGCTTCCTAAGGTCCTTTGCTTATGCTGCCGGGGAGCCTCCCCCGAATTCGCGTCAGGGGTGGGGATGTTATTCATTTCTACCAAGTTCAAACGCATCACGTTCCTTTCAATACAGTATAGTTTTTCTCCATCTCTCCATTTCCTTAAAATCGGCATCTATAACGCCTCTATTTCTATTATGCCATTTTATGAACCTTATGTCTTGCTTTAATTCCAAATTGGCATGAAAAAACCCGGCACGAAGCCGGGATTTAAGACGCGCTTAGGCTTAGCGGTGCCCGCTTCCTTCCGGATTTCGGTTGCCACCCTGTTGGCGCATTTTGACTTTCTTGGAGCCGGAAAGCGGCTCCGGGCCGCCATGCCCGCGCTCCCTTTGGTTGCTCGTATCCGGCTGGGTTCCGGGCGTCGTGTAAGTCTGCGGTTTAGTCACGGATTTTCCCCCTTTGCGGTGTAAATTGAGGTTCATCCGTTAACTTGCTTCACAAGGCAGGGCTTTATACAATGCCGGGACATTTGCCAAAATATAAAAAGGAGCGATCTTCATCGCCCCTACAGTGTTATGATCAGTTAAATATAAGCTGGCGGAGAGGGTGGGATTCGAACCCACGTGAGCTTGCACTCTAACGGTTTTCAAGACCGCCCCGTTATGACCGCTTCGGTACCTCTCCAAATAAGAATCTGATTCGCGTAACAAATCAGATTCTATCACATCCCGGTACTGAGATCAAGTCATTTCCGCTTGGCAATAACCTGCAAATTACCCATATAAGGACGAAGTACTTCGGGAACTTCCACACTGCCGTCCTCCTGCTGGTAATTCTCCAGAATGGCCGCCACGGTGCGTCCCACGGCAAGTCCCGATCCGTTCAGCGTATGTACGAATTCCGGCTTGGCCTTAGGCTCCGGACGGAACCGGATGTTGGCCCGGCGGGCCTGGAAATCCTCGACATTCGAGCAGGACGAAATCTCTCGATACACTCCGCTCTCCGGCAACCAAACTTCAAGGTCATACGTTTTGGCGGACGTAAAGCCCATATCGCCGGTGCACAGTGTCAGTACCCGATACGGCAGCTTCAAAAGCTGAAGGACGCGCTCTGCGTTTGCCGTCATCTTTTCCAATTCCTCATAAGAGTGGTCCGGGTGCACGATCTTGATCATTTCCACTTTGTTGAACTGATGCTGGCGAATGAGCCCGCGCGTATCGCGCCCCGCCGCACCGGCCTCCGAACGGAAACAGGAGCTGTAAGCCACGTAGTTCCGCGGCAGGTCTTCCGCGCTCAAAATTTCGTCCCGATGGTAGTTGGTGACCGGCACTTCCGCCGTCGGAATCAGGTAATAATCGTTCTCTGTCAGTTTGAACAGGTCCTCTTCGAACTTCGGCAGCTGCCCGGTTCCATACAGGCTGTCGCGATTCACTATGTATGGCGGGAGCATTTCCTCATAGCCATGCTCATTGCTGTGCAAGTCCATCATAAAATTGATCAAGGCGCGCTCCAGACGAGCTCCAAGTCCTTTGTAAAAAGTAAACCGCGAACCCGCCACTTTGGCGCCGGCTTCAAAGTCCAGAATACCGAGGTCGGCCGCAATATCCCAATGCGCTTTCGGAGTAAAGCCAAAGCTTCTCGGCTCGCTCCAGCGGCGAATCTCCACGTTTTCCTCTTCCGAAGCGCCCACGGGAACGCTGCTGTGCGGAATATTCGGAATGCTCATCGTCAATTCCTCGATCTTTCCCTCAAGCTCCCGCACCTCGTCGTCCAGTTGCTTGATCCGATCGCCGACCTCGCGCATCTCCACGATCAGTTCATCCGCGTTTTCCTTGTTCTTCTTACGCGCAGCCACTTCGGCCGATACGGTGTTGCGGCGGTTTTTGAGCGCTTCGCTCTCCTGCAGAAGCTCTCGGCGTTTCTCGTCCAGCTCAGGGAAGCCGGCGACCAGGTCCAGCGATTTCCCCCGGTTTTTCAGCGCCTCTTCGACGCGCGCAAAATCGTTTCGCAATATTTTAACATCCAACATGGGTAGTCCCTCCTAGATTCATCCCGTCACAGCCGTACCGACTCCATCACCTGAACCAGGCCGCCGGGACCGCCGAAAAATCAGAACCTTCAATTAAAAAGAAAAACAACCTCGACCCTTTTTGGAAAAAGAGTCAAGGTATTTCAGGGGCCTAAACCGCGCCCGCTTTACTCTTGATCATCTCTAGAAAATAGGCATGCAAGGCGCTGTCATCCGTCAGCTCCGGATGGAAGGAAGACACGAGCAGGTGGCCCTGCCGCGCCGTCACGATTTCTTCTTTGTACGTGGAGAGCACTTCGACTTGGCCGCCCACCGCAGTAATTAAAGGCGCCCGGATAAAGACCGCCCGCAGCGGATCGCCCAGGCCTTTCACGTCCAGATCGGTCTCAAAGCTCTCCCGCTGCCGTCCGAAGGCATTCCGGGACACTTTGATATCCATCAACGCGAGATGAGGCTCCTCGCCGCCCTCAATCTCCTTGGCCATCACGATGAGCCCGGCGCAGGTGCCGAATACCGGCTGGCCTTGTGCCGCAAAGGTGCGGATCGCCTCAATAAACCCGTACTTGCGCATGAGTTTGCCGATCGTCGTGCTTTCCCCGCCCGGAATGATCAGTCCATCCAGCTCCGCGAGCTGCTCGGGGTGCTTCACAGCGACCCCCTCCGCACCGGCACGCCCGATACTGCGAATATGTTCCGCTACGGCGCCCTGCAGCGCCAAAACGCCAACTTTCATGGTCTAACCTTCTTTCTTGTCACCGGGCAAGCCCGATTCTCCTGATTACCAGCCCCGGTCCGACATCCGTTCCGCCGCCGACAGCTTGGAAATCTCAATCCCCTTCATCGGCGTACCCAGGTTTTTGGAGACTTCGGCGATCAATTTGTAGTCCGTATAATGCGTTGTCGCTTCCACAATGGCGCGGGCAAACTTCTCAGGGTTGTCCGATTTGAAAATCCCTGATCCGACGAATACGCCGTCCGCGCCCAGGTGCATCATCAAAGCCGCATCCGCCGGTGTAGCCACGCCGCCCGCGGCGAAGTTTACAACCGGCAGCTTGCCGTTCTCGTGAACTTCCAGGAGCAGGTCATAGGCCACACCCAAGTTTTTCGCTTCGGCATAAAGCTCGTCCTTGGACATGTTCTGCACTTTACGGATCTGGCTGTTAATCAAACGCATGTGACGCACGGCTTCCACGATATTGCCCGTTCCCGGCTCTCCCTTCGTCCGGATCATGGAAGCTCCTTCGCCGATCCGGCGAAGCGCCTCGCCCAGATCTTTGGCCCCACAGACGAAAGGAACCGTAAAATCACGTTTATCGATATGGAATACTTCATCGGCCGGAGTCAGCACTTCGCTCTCGTCCAGATAATCCACCCCTAGAGATTCCAAAACCTTCGCTTCGACATAGTGTCCGATTCGGGCCTTCGCCATAACCGGAATGGAAACCACCTTCATGACCTCTTCCACAATGGTAGGGTCCGCCATACGGGCTACACCGCCTGCGGCACGAATATCGGAAGGCACCCGTTCCAAAGCCATTACGGCAGTCGCCCCGGCCGCCTCGGCGATCTTCGCCTGCTCCGCATTCATGACGTCCATAATGACGCCGCCTTTTTGCATCTCAGCCATGCCTCTTTTTACTCGCGATGTTCCTGTTTCCATGTCCATGCCTCCCGATAATAATCTAACTTGATATTTTACAATAGTCACCTGAAATATACAATATATACGCTCGTAATAAGGAAGCCTAGATTCAGAAAAGGTTCTTGATTCCGTTGAACAAATCGCGGAAGAAATCCCCGATTGCCCGCATCAACAGCTTAAACCAGCCGGCTTTTTCCACGTCCTGCGCGGTAATGAGATTGACGGTCTTCTCCAGCGTCTGGTTCATGCCGTCGGGCTTGAAGGAGTAAGTGACAGTCCCTACCTTGGTCCCCTGTTTCAGCGGCGCGGTCAGCGTTTCGTTGGACAATGATACTGTGGCCTGAACCTTGCTGGTGTCCGCCCCTTTCGGAATCACGAAGCTGACGGCCTGATCGCTAACGACCGGTACGGACGTATTCTTGGCCTTCTTCACAGTAACGGTTTCCGTTCCCGCCACCGTCGCTTTGGGAGCAATAATTTGCTTCGTTTCGAAGTTGTTAAAGCCGTAATCCAGCACTTTACGGGTCTCGACGAAACGGGCCTCTTCCGAGGAGGTCCCCATGACCACGCTGATTAAACGCACCCCGTTGCGCTCAGCCGTCCCCGTGAAACAATTCCCGGCATTCGAAGTATGGCCCGTTTTCAGGCCGTCCAGCCCTTCATAAGCGTACTTCTTGAAATTGGTTACATTCTTGTTCGCCTCGAGCATCCAGTTATAGTTAACAATCGGAGCCTTGTCTCTTTCCCGGAATTGATGCTTTTGAATGGACGTAAACCGGGAAAAGTCAGGATGATCGGTTACGATGTATTTAGCCAGGATCGCCGCATCCATCGCCGACATCACCGTTTCCTGGTTTCCCGGCGTCCGGAATTTCTCCGGCATATCCCCGATATCGAGGCCCGTGGAGTTGGCAAAGTGCGTACTTTTCATGCCCATCCGCTTCGCTTCGTCGTTCATCATTTTGATGAAAGCCTGCTCCGATCCGGCCACATGTTCCGCTAGGGCCACCGTGGCATCATTCGCTGAGCCAACGGCCATGGCAATATATAATTCCTCAAGCGTATGTTGATCCCCTTCGGCCAAAAAAATGCGGGAACCAATCGTCTGCGCGGCGTTCTCTCGTACCGTCACCATTTCGTCCCATTTAAACTTCCCTTGCTTGACCAGATCGGCCACAATATATTCCGTCATCATTTTGGTCATACTCGCGGGAGGAAGAGCCTGGTCTCCGTTGATGTTCAACAGCACCTGGCCGGATACCGGCTCCAGCAGCACCGCCGATTTGACTTGCAGCTGCAGGGATTCCGGTGAGGGGATTTGCACGGCTCCGCTCCGCTGCGATGCCGGTTTCGTGGATTTTGTCGTCGTGGATTCCGTTTGGGTTTGTTCGCCCTCCGCCAACGCTAGGGTAGGGGCCAGGGAGAAACAGAGCATATTAAACAACAGAACGGACGCTACTCCTTTACGGACGAGATTCCGTCTGGATTTCGTTTTATGAAGGGGGGGTTGTTTCAATTTCAATGTCCTTAAAGCTCCTCTCGTAAATCTTCATCTTTTTCTAGTCTTTCATTATCAAAGGTTTCTAGTATGAATAAATACTCCATGAATTGCTTTATCTATTCTATCACAGGGCCTACCGCAAAAAAAGACAAGCAGGGCGGAAATCGCCCTGCTTGCAAATGGTATATGTTGGCTTTCGCGCCTTTTACAGCGAGTAGTTTGGAGCTTCTTTCGTAATTTGAACGTCATGCGGATGGCTTTCGCGCAGACCGGCTCCTGTAATCCGCACAAATTGCGTATCATTGCGCAGCTCGTCCAACGTCTTCGTTCCGCAATACCCCATGCCTGAGCGGAGACCGCCGATCAATTGGGTCACCGTGTCGGCCAGCGGTCCCTTGTAAGCCACGCGGCCTTCGATCCCTTCAGGAACGAGCTTCTTGTCGTCGTCCTGGAAGTAACGGTCCTTACTGCCCTGTTTCATTGCAGCCAGAGAGCCCATGCCTCTATACACTTTATAGCGGCGGCCTTGGTAGATCTCCGAATCCCCAGGGCTCTCCTCAGTTCCCGCAAAAAGACTGCCCAACATCACGGCGTGCGCCCCCGCGGCGATGGCTTTGGTGATCTCGCCGGAGTATTTGATCCCGCCGTCGGCGATGATCGGCACGCCGTATTCACGGGCTACCGTCGCGCAGTCGTAAATGGCGGTGATTTGCGGTACGCCGATGCCGGCGATGACGCGGGTCGTACAGATCGACCCCGGCCCGATGCCGACCTTAACCACGGAAGCGCCGGCTTCGATCAGCGCCCGGGTCGCTTCTCCGGTGGCCACGTTGCCCGCAATGATCGTCAGCTCCGGATACCGCTTGCGCAGTTCGGCTACCGCTTCGATGATATTAATATGGTGTCCGTGCGCGGAATCGACGGTTATGAGGTCAACGCCGGCTTTAACCAAAGCGTCGGTCCGTTCAAAGGTATCTTTCGAAATCCCCACTGCCGCGCCAACCAACAAACGGCCTTGCGCGTCCTTGGCAGCGTTCGGGAATTGAATCGCTTTTTCGATATCCTTAATGGTGATAAGACCTTTCAGCACATTGTTCTCATCCACCAGTGGCAGTTTCTCGATCTTATGCTTCTGCAGAAGCACTTCGGCCTCCTGCAGCGTCGTACCTACCGGAGCCGTAACCAGGTTATCGCGGGTCATAACATCGCTGATTTTGATGTTGTAGTCATGGACAAACCGCAAGTCACGATTCGTCAAAATCCCGATCAGCTTATGCTCCTCGTCGACGATCGGCACCCCGGAAATCCGGAATTTGCCCATCACCGCCTCCGCGTCGGAAACCAAATGGTCCGCCGTAAGCGAGAAAGGATTGGTGATTACGCCGCTTTCCGAACGTTTCACCCGGTCCACTTCCTCAGCCTGCTGTTCGATCGGCATATTCTTATGGATGATTCCGATGCCGCCTTCCCGTGCCATAGCGATTGCCATAGCCGCTTCCGTCACCGTATCCATCCCAGCGCTGATGAGCGGAATATTCAGCTTCACCTTGTCGCTCAGTTTCGTGGACACACTCACCTCTTTAGGCAATACTTCCGACTTGCGAGGAACCAGCAATACATCGTCGAATGTAAGGCCTTCCTTCTCAAATTTTCTTTCCCACACCTTAGGTTTTCCTCCTTGTTTTTTATTCGGGTCCGGTCTTGTTTTCCTTATAAAATCAACGCCGAATCTCACCTGCAAAAATATATTATTGCCATCTTAGCAAAGGCCCTATAGGCTGTCAAGGATAAGTGGGGCGATTGTCAGGGAGGCTTTCTATGACATACGCGTGTCCATCTAGGGTGTACAAATTCGCGGATTTTTAGTAATTGAGTAGGAGGCTATTCATTAGATGAGTAGCCGACCTCTCACACCACCGTACGTCAGTCTGTCTAACAATTATTGAACTCTCCGTTTTCGGGCATGGAAATGGATGACCTTTGTCGAATCTCTGTATCTAAGGAGATGAGCGTATATGCCATTTATCGAAGGTGAAGATAGACATCAAATTTATTTATTTCCAAATACGTTGGACGATTTTGTAGAAGAAGAAAATCCTGTCAGAGTTATCGATGCGTACGTCGATAGCTTGACCCTAGAAGAGTTGGGATTTCAGATCTATTCGGGCTCCAAAGCGGGGCAAAAGCCTTACCGCCGGGAAGAGCTTCTCAAGCTCTATCTTTACTGTTATATGAACGGTATCCGATCCTCTCGCAAGATGGAATCCGAGACGAAAAGAAATATTGAACTGATGTGGCTAATTGGTAAACTCCAGCCGGATCACGGCACTTTATCTGCTTTCATGAAGAGTAACCAAACGGCCATAAAAAAGCTGTTTAAAGAATTCACCTTAATGTTAAAAGGTTTCGGGTTAATCGATGGTCGGCTTGTCGCGATTGACGGCACAAAAATAAAGGCGAACTGCTCTAAAAAGAAACACTTTAACGACAACATTATCAGTAAGAAGCTGGAGCATATCGATGAAAAAATCGATGCCTATTTACGCGACTTTTTAACAGAGGACAATCGCCTCAAAAAGCAGGAAATCACAGAAAAGTTAGAAGTCTATCAAGAGAGAATGCACGAGCTACAGGTCATGAAACAAGAACTCAAGGAAACAGGTGAAAAACAGCTTTGTGTTTCCGATTCGGATGCCAAATCAATGAAAAACAACGGGAAGCATGAAGTCTGCTTCAATGTTCAAACTGTAGTGGACAGCAAGTATAAATTGATCGTGGACTGCGATACGGTTAATGATGTCAATGATCAAGGGCAACTTTCCAATATGTCAAAGAAAATAAAGCAAGTTTTCCGTGATCAAAAAAGCACAATTCTGGCCGACACAGGCTACTACAACTACCTTGAAATCATCGGCGTTGTCGACGAAAGCACCGAGCTCTTAATTAAGCCGCAGAAGGGAAAGCAAAACAAAGTAGCTAGCGGATTTGATAAAGAAAACTTTGAATATGATGCCGTAAACAATAGATATATTTGCCCGTTGGGTTATGAATTACCTTTCAAATGGAATGGAAAACAAGATGGAAAAGAGTACAGGCGGTACACATGTGAAGCCTTTGATATCTGTGGACAAAAGGATCTCTGCACGTCTGCTAAAGGCGGAAGGTCGGTAACCAGACTTAAAGATGAAGAACTGATCGAACAGATTGCCGAAAATACACGCAGTCAAAGTCATATTTATAAGCAAAGAGGGGCAATCGTTGAGCACCCTTTCGGAACAATAAAGCGTCACTGGGGCTATACACACTTTTTAACACGAGGGCTGGCATCAGTAGGCACTGAGACCAACCTAATTTGTCTTGCCTACAATCTCAAGAGAATAATAAAAATAAAGGGAGTGAATGAGCTCGTACGTCACTTCAGATACCGAGCTCATTCGATTTCTAAGATGCGCAACGTTTCTTTGGGTAAAATCGCATGAATTTAGATTTTGCAGAATGCTCAGCAATCAATTGTTAGACAGACTGACGTACCGTTCGGTATACGGCGGTTCAACCG
>NZ_JBAGJC010000023.1:0-53404 GCF_036864765.1 Paenibacillus sanfengchensis
GGTAGTTATCCCAGTCTTACGGGCAGGTTGCCTACGTGTTACTCACCCGTCCGCCGCTAACCATCAGAAGTGCAAGCACTCCATCAAGTCCGCTCGACTTGCATGTATTAGGCACGCCGCCAGCGTTCGTCCTGAGCCAGGATCAAACTCTCCAATAAAGTTGAAACTCATTGAATAAGCTGATAGCTCATTTTGAATCTGACGAGAATTTTACTTCTCATTTAATACCCACTCGTTGTTCAGTTTTCAAAGATCAACTTCGTTTCTTTCGTCATCGCTGTGTTTCAGCGGCGACTTAAATAATATATCATACTGTTTCATAGAAAGCAAGCACTTTTTTTTGAGAAAAAATCAGGTTTCGAAAAGCGGCTTTCCGGCCGACAAGCTTGTCCGCTCATCGGGATAATTAATATAACATAAAACAGCAACAGGCTCAAGCAATTAAGCTCTAGTATTTAATGGAATATTGTCCATCCAAGCATTATGAGGAGACAAAATAGAAAATATAGCGGAGGGGTTACCTCCGCTTTTCCTTCGCATCATCTATCTGCTTATCCGTTAATCCAAGGGTTGCGCAGCTCGGATCTTGCATCCCGAACCTCTGAATTCGATTTCTTTTTGATAGAATCAGAGGAAGATCCGCCTTTTCTTTTATTCGTTTTCCCGGCCAGCGTTCTTCCCGATATCCTGGCATCTTTTTTGGCATTGGATTTTTCCCTTGTTCGGGTTTTCGCCGCTTGGGAAGAAACATCTGCCTGGCTTGTGGTCGCATTGGCTTTCAAAGCCTCATCCGTCGCGGCATCCGAATCAGCCTCCGCATCCCGTTCAAAGTAACCAGGCACTGATGCTCCAAACCCTCCCAGAGGTGCCACGGGAACGTTAGGCTGATTAGGCATCTCCGGCATACCATACATATCAGCCATACCATACATACCCGGCATTTCTTGCATTCCCTGCATTCCCTGCATTCCCTGCATTCCCTGCGTTCCCGGCATTCCCTGCATTCCCGGCATTCCCTGCATTCCCTGCATTCCCTGCATTCCCGGCATTCCCTGCATTCCCTGCATTCCCTGCATTCCCTGCGTTCCCGGCATTCCTTGCATTCCCGGCATTCCCGGCATTCCCGGCATTCCCTGCATTCCCGGCATTTCAGGAATTCCATAGGGGGATACAGGATAGTGTGGATTCGACATAGGCATCGTATGAGGATAGTTTTCTCCAGGCTGGTAATGCGCTTGGTGATAGAACGTTTGAGGACCGCAGCAAGGCGATGGGATATACGGAGTCGGCCAACCGTAAGATTGAACCCCTCCATACGCTTCGTGGGTTAACGGCATATTTGCCGGCGCTTGATATCCCGTCCAAGGCTGCTGCCAAGCCGGTTCATGGCTGTGATGCATATTATCACATGGCTTCTCCATATAAGAGTCCATAGGATAACCTCCGGTCTCCGGCCCGATATTATCGGGTGCCATATACATCGGTGCGTTGGAGATTCCAGGATATTCCCCGCTGTACGCATGTTGGGAAGGCATCAAATGATCCAGCGATTGAGGATAGTCGTAACTAAAGACTTTTTCCGCTTCTACGGGGTACTGATGAAACAAGTTCTCATTTTCATATTTCGGTACGGACCCATGGCAACCGCAAGGCGAGACCGGATAAGCTTGAGTCGGTGCTACAAATGTCGGCTGCTCCAGCTGATAATTATACGGGGACGGTAAGATGGGGTATTCGGGCTTTGGCGGACATGGCGGCTCTTCGGAATGTACGGGCTGAATGTTAATATTCTCATAAAAGATTGGTTCATAAGAGATATGTTCTACGCCAATCTCCACTTGTACGGGTGTCGGCAACGGTGCAGGCGGCTTGGGCGGTTCCACATTTACCGGAGCCGGCATCGGTTCAGAGAGGGCTGAAGGTACGGGTTCCTGAGCCGGAATGGGCGCTACGTTTGGAGCAGGAGCGGGAGCGGGAACCTGCTTCAATTCTTCCGCTTTCTCCGCCTTCTCCACTTTTTCAACCTTCTCCAGCTTCACTTCTTTCTTGGCTTCCGTCATGGGAGCCGTGTTTTTCTTACCGGCGGCCCCCGAAACGACAGGCGGTTTATTCGAATTTTCCTGGCTTGACGACGAAGGCGAATGAGGTGCGCCTGAGGGAATGTTGATAACTTCCCCTACTTTTAATTCGTTAGGGTCACTGAGTTGAGGGTTAGCCCCGATTAAAGTTTGCAGGGACATTCCCCAGGCTTTCGCGAGCTTCCACAAACTATCACCCGACTTCACCACATGTTTGTATACATTGAAGCCCTCCCCTTCGACCGGGACCGCAGCCGCCGGAATTTTCACCTTATCGCCCAGATTCAATTGTTCCGGATTAACGATTTGCGGATTGGCTTCAATCAACTTTTGAAGGGGCACATTATATTTCTTGGATAGTTCAAATAAAGTGTCTCCCTTTTTGACAATGTGAATTTTCACGCGCTAAAGACCTCCTAAATTTCTTCTCCGGTACGTGAATCTCCCGCCCCGGGGCCCAATTAATACATCCTATGCAGAAGCCCAGTTTTTTGACTCTCGGGAAAATAAAAAAATCCTACCCGTCTCTTCCGAGATAGAGTAGGATCTTCCTAATTTCAGCGGCTTACCAAACTTTAACGCCGTCTTTATCGACGATGCTGCGGAACTCCTCCAGCAATGCCAAGGTAATCGGTCCGGCATGGCCTTCGCCGATCACACGGCCGTCGACTTCCCGAACGGCGATGACTTCAGCCGCAGTCCCCGTCAGGAACACCTCATCAGCGACATAAACATCATGCAGCGTAAAAGGCTCCTCCTTGATTTTGTAGCCTTTTTGATGGCAAATGGCGATGATCGCCTGGCGGGTAATGCCGTCCAGTGCTCCGAGATAGCAAGGCGGCGTTGTGATGACACCGTTCTTGATGATAAATATATTATCCCCGGAGCCCTCGGTAACATACCCTTGAGCGTTCAGCATAATCGCTTCGCCCGCGCCCGAAAGATTGGATTGGATCTTCACCAGTATATTGTTCAGGTAGTTAAGCGACTTGATCTTCGGATTGAGCGCATCCGGAACATTTCGTCTCGTAGATACGGAAACGGTCTTCAAGCCGGTTTTGTAAGCTTCCTCCGAATAAATCGCCAACTGCTCTACGATAATGATGACCGATGCCTTCGGGCAGCGGTTCGGGTCCAGTCCCAAGTTGCCCGGTCCGCGCGAAACCACCAACCGGATGTAACCATCGCGAAGTTCATTCCGCTTCAGGGTTTCGACGAGGGCCTCTTCCATCTCCTGATAGGTAAGCGGAATATTCAGCATGATCGATTTGGCCGAGTCATAGAGCCGGTCGAGATGTTCCTTACATTTAAAAATATTGCCGTTGTAGATGCGAATTCCTTCAAAAATCCCGTCACCATACAAAAAACCGTGGTCGTATACAGAGACTTTTGCATTTTCCTTTGTCACGAATTGTCCGTCTAAATAAATCCATTGTTCTGCCATGATTACTGCACCTCCGATTTTAGTCCTTCATAGGTGTAACTTGGATAGCTGCCCAGAATACGCACCTGACATCCCAACGCCTCAATTTCCCCGATCGCCGAAGGAAGCAGCACCGAGTCCATTGGAGCGAGTACATCCATATAAAAATAGTAACTTCCCAACCGTTTCTTGGTTGGCCGCGATTCAATCCGCGACAAGTTCAGTTTGCGCCAGGCAAATGCCGACAGCACCTGGTGAAGCGCGCCCGGAAAATCTTCCGGCAGGGTAACGAGAATGCTGGTTTTTTGCTCGAATCGGCTTGAGCCGACTGGCAGGCGCTCAGGTCCGATCAGAACAAAACGCGTATAGTTATTGTTATGGTCGGTAACCCGATCCGCCAGAATGTCCAAATGATGCCGTTTGGCCCCCAAAGTGGTTCCGACGGCGGCCCAACCCGCCCCCGGATGCCGGCTTACGATCTCCACCGCTTCGGAAGTACTGCCCACATGCTCCAGCTCCGCATGCGGCATGCGCGAACGGATAAACTGCATGCATTGAGCCATCGCGACCGGGTGTGAAAGGACCTTATTCACTTTGGAAAAATCCAAAACCCCTTCTGATTGGAATTCATCCCTTCTTCCGATCAAATTTTGAATGGAGGGATAGACCCATTCGACTTGCATCGGGATATCCACCTCATGGACGAGCCAATCCATATGCAAGGTTACGGAGCCTTCGATCGTATTCTCGATGGGGATAACGCTGTACTGGGTTTTTCCATTTGCCGTCGCTAAAAACACATCCGAGATCTGTTTATAATGGTGCAGTTCCACAGGCTCATCACCGAACAAATGAAGCACCGCCTCATGAGAAACCGAGCCCTCCGGCAGCAAAGCGATTCGTTTCATGCTTTTACTTCCCCTTTAATAATGTCCAGTATTGAACGTTCTTTTTCCATAGTAATCTCGGCGGCTCCATGCGTGCAAGGTTTTAACCAAAGTGTTTTGGCGGAAATCCCCTCGCTATCAAGGACGCGGAGCAGGAAATCCTTTAGTTCCTCCCCGCGCTGATTATTACGGTCCGTTAATGCCAGGATGGTGGGCCCCGCGCCGCTTAGCGCCGCTCCCAGGGCCCCGTACCGGGGGGCCTCATCCAGAATTCGGGCCATCCCGGGAACAAGAGCCGCCCGGTATGGCTGGTGCAGGCGATCGCGCATCGCTTCCGCGAACAGATCCAATCTTCCGGCAGCCAAAGCACCGGTAAGCAACGAGGCACGGCTGACATTATAAACCGCGTCGCTCATGCTGACTTGCTTCGGCAGCGCTTCTCTTGCCGCGGTAGTGGAAAGCTGAAAATCGGGAATGGCGACGAGCACCTCCAGCTCCTCCGGCGGCTCAATCCGCAGGGCGGTGGCGTGCATCCCGTCCCAAACGGCCGTAATAAACCCGCCGTACAAAGAGGCGCCTACATTGTCGGGATGATGCTCCAAAGCGGTGGCCATGTCGAAAAGTTGTTCGCGCGTCAGCGGCGAGCCGATCAGCAGATTGGCGGCATAGAGCGCGCCGACGATCGCCGAAGCGCTGCTGCCAAGTCCGCGCGTCAGCGGGATGTCCGAGTACATCGAAATTTCCAACTCCGGCACGGAAATGCCCGCCGTTGCAAACACGGACTGGGCGACCTTGTAGATCAAGTTGCTTTTGTCCTTGGGCAATCCGTTCAAATTGTCGCCATACAAATGAAAAACCGTAGAAGACGCCGGTTTGATTTCCAGCCAGGCATAAAGATTCAGCGCCATGCCGAGCGTGTCAAAGCCCGGCCCGAGATTCGCGGTGCTGGCCGGCACCTTGACCCGCACCCCTTCCTGCCGGATCATAACCAACCTCGACTATATTCCTTGTATATATTTCGTGCTATTAAGGCATTCATGAATGCGAAGCTCCTTTATCATTTGGAATTGCGGTCTAGTTTTTCCTCTGCCGTTACCCTTCCACCCGGTATACGCTTTTAACCCGGCGTATCACTTCCAGAGTTTCAAAATGCTGCAGTACCTGATCCATGCTTGCTTTGCTGGCATTGTGGGTAACGATCATAATCTCGGCGTCCGGCGTGTCCGCGTTAGGGGATTGAACAACCGATTCCAGGCTCACTTCGTATTCCGCGAACGCTTGGGTAATTTGCGCGAGGACCCCCGCTTTGTCCGCAACCTGAAGCAAGAGGAAATTTTTGAACATGATTTGCTCGTCGCTCTTCAGCTTTTTGGGTTTGTAAGGTACGATGGCCTTGAGTCCATTCACGCCAAGCTTCAAGTTCTTCACAACGGCCACCAGGTCGGCTACCACCGAAGTGGCCGTCGGCATTTCGCCCGCACCGGCTCCATAGAACATCGTTTCGCCAACCGCCTCACCGTAGACGTACACCGCATTATAAACACCGTTCACCGCGGCGATCGGATGGCTCTTCTTGACCATCGTCGGCTGAACGCTGATGCTGAATTCGTCATCCTGGCGGTCTGCGATACCGAGCAGCTTCATTTCATACCCCAGCCGCTTCGCGTAAAGAATATCTTCCTTGCTCACCGACGAAATTCCGCGGACTTGTACATCCTGCAGCTCCACATTGGTCCGGAAGCCGAGCGTACCGAGTATCGCCATTTTGCGTGCGGCGTCCAGCCCCTCCACATCGGAGGTCGGGTCCGCTTCCGCATAACCAAGAGCCTGGGCTTCTTGAAGAACATCATCATATGAAGCGCCTTCCTCACTCATTTTGGACAAAATATAATTTGTCGTACCGTTGACGATCCCCATAATTTTCATGATTCGATCCGAGGAAAAGCCTTCGATCAGCGTCCGGATAATCGGGATACCTCCGGCGACGCTGGCTTCGTAGAATACATCGCATTGCTTCTCCATGGCTTTGGCCAAAATTTCCGATCCGTAGAGCGCCATCAGGTCCTTATTGGCGGTTACGATATGTTTGCCGCGGTCCAGCGCTTCAAGAATGTACTCTTTCGTGCTTGTAACCCCACCCATGACCTCGACGATGACATCGATCTCGGGATCGCGAATGACCTCCCATGGATCCTCCGTCAACTTGCCGCGGTCGATTTCAATATTCCGCTTTTTGTCCAAACTCTTGACAGCTACCTTCTCGATTACGATCGGGGAACCGACCTGGCTGCTCAAATCCTCCTGGTGCCCCTCCACAATACGGACCACCCCAGTACCGACCGTACCTAATCCAAGAAGACCTACTTTAACGGGTTTCACGATATGTCCCCTCCTGCTTCATCATATTGTCCGGCATGAACTTAATTCTTTCGCCGGGTTTGTTTTGTTGCCATTACCCTTGGCCGACGATTTGCGTCTTTTTGACACCCGGAATGCTTTGGAGCATTTCCATCATCGTATCCAAATCCTCGGTCATCCGGGAGGTCTCCACGGAAATGACCACATTCGCTCTGCCCTGCAGAGGAATACTCTGATTAATCGTGAGCAAGTTCCCGCCGGCCCCGGCGATCTGGGCAAGAACTTTGGATAAAATCCCCGAGCGATGCTCCAGATCAAAAGAGACCGTAACGATGCTCTCGCGTTCGATCTGATTCAGCAAATGAATCCCATCTTTGTATTTGTAAAAAGCGCTGCGGCTCAGCCCTACCTGTGCCACCGCTTCATGGACCGTCTTCGCATCCCCGACCGCCAACAGTTGCTTCACCTGCAGCGTTTTGATGATCGCCTCGGGCAAAATATCCTCACGGACCAAATAATAGCGTTCTTTCACAAACGTCCTCTCCTTAGAGACTCTTGTTTACGTATAGTGGACATTATATCGAAATCACCGGTCAGAGGCAATCCTTATTTGTGAAATACCAGCGCGGATTTTTATGTACGCGTAATTGCCCATTTATTACCTCCTTGTCGGGCGACGCCAGAATATACAGAAACGGATACAACGTCCCTTTGAAGGGCGGTACCCGTTTCGTTTAGTTCAGCATATCCGTTTATATAAAAGGTTTAATAGTAGTAGCTGCTTCCTTCGACGAACTCGAATTCAAAATCCCCGATGCGAACCAAAGTTCCATCCTTGGCACCGCGGTTGCGGAGCTCCTCGTCGACGCCCATATGGCGTAAAGTGCGGGCCAGCTTGAGAATCGCGTCATGGGTATTCAACTGCATCCGCTTCATCATCCGCTCGATCTTCGGACTTTCGACGATGAAGGTTTCGTTCTCTCTGCGGATCGTAAAGCTGTTGTCGTCGGTTTTTTCGAGCTTGTAAATCTTTCTTTCCGCTAGCTCGGTTACCTCTTCAATGGCCGGCGCTTCCGGAATTTGATCCAGCATATCGGCTGCCTTGTACATGAGCTCCTGGACCCCTTTACGGGTCAATGAGGAGATCGGCAGGATTTCCAGATCCGGACGAATTTCCTGGATTTGCTCTCTAAACCGCTCCAGATTTTCTTCCGCTTCCGGCATGTCCATTTTGTTGGCGGCCACGATTTGCGGACGGTTCTCCAGATCGGCATTGTACAATTTCAGTTCATCGTTGATCTTCAGCCAATCCTCGAACGGATCACGCCCTTCCGAACCGGCCATATCCACGACATGGATAATTAGCCGCGTTCGTTCCACATGCCGCAAAAACTCATGGCCCAAGCCGATGCCTTCATGCGCACCCTCGATCAGTCCCGGCAGGTCGGCCATGACAAAGCTGCGCCCCTCGCCGACGTCCACTACTCCGAGGTTCGGTGTAATGGTTGTGAAGTGATAGGCGCCGATTTTCGGCTTGGCTGCCGACACCACGGAAAGCAACGTGGATTTCCCGACGCTGGGAAAACCGACAAGCCCCACATCGGCCATCACCTTCAGCTCCAGCACGATCCAGCGCTCTTCGCCTTCCTCCCCGTGCTCGGCCAGTTCGGGAGCGGGATTGTTCGGCGTAGCGAAACGGATATTGCCGCGCCCGCCGCGCCCGCCGCGGGCGACAACGATCTGCTGTCCGTGCCGGGTCAAGTCCGCCAGCACTTCCTGCGTATCGTCGTCAATGATGACCGTTCCCGGAGGAATTCGGACGATCATATTCTCGGCATTGGCCCCATGCTGGCTCTTGTTGCGCCCTTTCTCTCCGCGCTGGGCCTTGAAATGCCGCTGATAGCGGAAGTCCATCAAAGTCCGCAGCCCCTCGTCCACGCGGAAAATGACGTCTCCTCCCTTGCCGCCGTCGCCGCCCGCCGGTCCTCCCTCAGGCACATACTTCTCTCTCCGGAACGCGACGAGGCCGTCGCCGCCATCGCCGCCTCTAACATATATTTTCGCTTTATCTACAAACATGCCTTCACCTCATTCTAGTTTGCGCAAGACACTCTCAGCCTTAAACAGATCAGCTTGGGATCGACCTGCTCGGCCAGCACTCTTTTTCCGGAGTTCCACAAATCCAGATGCCGTTTCAAAATTTCCACATTATCCGCGGAGCCGCCGTCCCTTTCAAAAACCGCAAGCACTTCGCCGCCCTCCCGGCACAGGGACAGTTTCAACTGCAACACCTCTCCCCAGGAAGACCGCCCGCTAAACTGATAGGCCCGGATGGTCTCGATGATCGCTTCCGTAAATTCCTCGGCGTCTTCAACGGTGAGCAGATCGCCAAGCTGCAAATCGTCCGCGATGGAAACCTCAAGCTGCACCGACCTGTTCAGCTCGCGGAACGAATGGAGGAAGAACACAAGCGAAGGAACCCCTAATTTGGAGATTTTGCTGTCCGCAACCATCCGTTCTTTTATTCTGTCCACACATCCGGCCAGTTTATCATACTTGCCCAACTGAATATAACCATACAAAATTTGCAGATCGTTCATCCAATCATGACGATGATGTCCCAGCGTCGCCGTCGCTGTTCTTTGCACGGATTCGAGCAACTGCTTGCGCTCGGTTTCCGCCTTCTTGTTTATATACCTTACATACCCGTAAAAAATGCCGAGCAGACAAGCACTAAGAAGTAAATAAGCCGCCGGTGAGTGGAGATAATACATAAGAATCAGACAAGCAATGGATAGCGCGGCAACCAAAGCCGGCGCCATTAGCCGATGTTTCATGCGTTTCCCCGTTCCTCTAAACAGATTGGGTGTGCCTTCCACCCTGACATCAATACCCAGTATATCATAAACCTTGTCAGAAAAACTGCACATCAATATATACTTTTCTTGCATACATCCGAATAAAAAAGCCCCTGGCATCCATATGCCAAGGGCTTCTATACCTCGCTAGTCAGCAAAGCTCTTAAGCTTCTACCGCAGCCGCTACAGGAGCGGTTTCCACTGGGTAGACGCTCACTTTTTTACGGTCGCGACCCCAACGTTCGAATTTCACGACGCCGTCCACTTTGGCAAACAGCGTGTCGTCTTTACCGATTCCCACGTTGGTACCCGGATGAATTTTCGTGCCGCGTTGGCGAACGAGAATGCTTCCGCCGGTAACCGTTTGGCCGTCAGCACGTTTAACGCCCAGGCGTTTCGCGATGCTGTCGCGTCCGTTCTTCGTGGAACCTACGCCCTTCTTCGAAGCGAACAACTGAAGATCCAATTTCAACATTGTCCATCTACCTCCTTCTTCAAGTAATCACGTCTTTTATTTGAATATACTTTCCGTATGAGCCTTCGATACTCCGCAGCATAACGACCATGGATGAGAGCAGCAGTTGTACTTGCTGTGCCATATCCGGACGAACTTCACCGGGAAGCTTTGCATTCAGAAAGCCGTTCTTCATCTCGGCTTCCATTACGGTTCCCGTCAGCGCCTCAATGGAATTCACCGTACCAACGGTAACGGCGGAAACACCGGCGCACACAATGTCCTGTCCCGGTTTGGCATAACCCGCATGACCGGATACTTCAAAACCAGCAATGTCGTTATCCCCGTCGCGCAGAATGGAGACGATAATCACCTATCGCACCTTCTTACGCTTGGATTTTCTCGATGGTCACTTTTGTGTAAGGTTGACGATGACCTTGCTTCTTGTGGTAGTTCTTTTTCGGCTTGTATTTGTAAACGATGACTTTTTGGCCTTTGCCGTGTTTCTCGACTTTCGCCGTTACACTCGCGCCGGATACCAATGGAGCTCCCGTTACCAAACCTTCGCCTTTCGATACTGCCAACACGCGGTCGAACGTCACGCTAGCGCCATCCTCAGCGTTCAATTTCTCGATGTAAAGAACATCGCCCTCTTGAACACGGTATTGTTTACCGCCGGTTTCGATAATTGCGTACATTTGCTTGCACCTCCTCATGTCTCAGACTCGCCTGATTCAGGTGCCGCCGTCGCTGAAGACAAGCGGACTTCCAAACCCGATCGGAGCGGTTGCAGCATGTGTACAAGACCAACTTATAACACATACCCTAATATACTATCACGGGTTACCTAAAAAATCAATGATCACATGGAAATTGCGACTGTTCCCTTATCCGTTTCCTCGTCATTTCCAACAAGCCCAGTTTGGTCCAGCCTAAAATATGATGCTGCGTACGGTCCCCGGTCATCGAGTTCTCCAGCATGTCCAACACGGTGGAGCGATGGTTTTCATGGCTCATATCAATGAAGTCGACGATGATGATCCCTCCGGTATCCCGGAGCCGGACCAATCGGGCAATTTCCCGGGCCGCCTCCAGATTCGTCTTGAAGACGGTATCCTCCAGATTATCACCCCCGGTAAATTTCCCCGTATTGACGTCGATGACCGTCAAAGCTTCGGTTATATCCCAGATGAGATAACCGCCTCCCGGCAACCAAATTTTGCGTTGAAAATCCTTGTCCAATTGCTGCCGAATACCATAATGCTGAAACATCGGGACATCGCCTTGATACAACCGGATGTTCGGCTTCTTCCCCTGCAGCATTCCGGCCAAAAAGGCGGAAGTTTCCCCCGCCTGCTCGGCGCAATCCATGATAAGCTCGTCCGTTTCCGGACTGTATACGTCCCGCAACAGCCGCTGCACCATGCTGAGGTCATGATGCAGTTCGGAAGGTGCGGGAGCCTGCTCCCCTTTCCCAAGAATCGCTTCCCACTGCTTCCGAAGCTGGGTTAGGTCTTCAAGCACCTCCTGCCCCCCGGCATGTTCCGCTATGGTCCGGAGGATAAGCCCTTCCTCGGAGCGGCGAAGCGCCTCGCCGATTTCTTTCAGGCGGTTGCGCTCCTCTTCCCGGCCGATCTTCTTCGATACCGCCACGTAACCGGCCGACGGCATGTATACGAGCCAACGTCCCGGCAGCGAGTAGTGCGTCGTCACCCTCGCTCCCTTGTTGCCGATCGCCTCTTTGACGACCTGGACGATAAGTTCCTGTCCCGGACGAACCAAATCCGTGATCGGTGGTTTTGTCTTGGGTTGCTTTTCCAAGTGAGGATGCAGCAAATCATCAATATAAAGAAATGCGTTTTTCTTTTGCCCGATGTCGATAAAAGCCGCTTGCATTCCCGGAACTACATTCATCACTTTGCCTTTAAAAAAACTGCCAATGAGTCCTCTTTTTTGAGAACGCTCAGCTGCATATTCCACCAGCTTATCCTCTTCCAGCAGCGCCATCTGGGTGGAATCAGGACCGCAGTGAATCATCAACTGTTTCATTGATTTCACCCTCATTCGTACGTTCTGACCAAACGCTTTTTTATATTATACCACGGCTTCCTGCATCAGGCGCCCGGGTCGCCCCGCAAATAGGAGGAGATTACCCGCTGTTCGGGCACTACCGCCACAATTTGTCCCTGCAGGTTCATGATATATATAAAATGATACTTTTCTCTCCTGAAAAGACGCAAAAGCTGATCCAAAGGTTTCGATCTATCGGCGATAATGGGTTGGGCCAAACTCCCGTACATCAGATGGCGGGTGAAAGCCCCCTCCCGGTTCACCAAAAAACGCACAAAACGATAAGGAATGTTCCGGTAATCGACATAATTGGAATAGAGCAAAAAAACGCCTACCAGCAATAGGTTAAAATGAAGCGGGCCGGTTCCGAGGAGAAGAGGCAGCGCCGAATATAAAACGACAAGCACGCTGCCCGCCAGGCTGATCCGGATCGACCATACCAGTGTAGGATGAAACGGAAGGAACATCCCGCACAGGGATTGACAAACTTTACCACCGTCCAGCGGCAAAATCGGCAGCAAATTGAACAGTGCGATAAGCAAGTTGCACTCCACAAAATAAGCGAAAAAAGGGCCTTCCCAGAGCCCGCCCGCATGAAGCAGCCAGGAGATTCCGATCAGCAGCACATTTTGGGCCGGACCGGCCAAAGCGATGATCATCTCCCGGGCCGAGCTGAGGCGGCCGGTATCTTCCATCACCGCCACGCCGCCGAAGGGAAGCAGTTGCACCGATATCACGGGTATCCCGAACATCCGGGCCGCCGCGACATGGCCCAGTTCATGGACAAACACGATCGCAAACAGGGCCGCAAGCTCGATAAAATGCCCGGTAAAAACGGAAGCGAGCATCACCAGCACGAACAAAGGATGAAAAGATATCCGCATTCCGCCCCAATTATTCAAATGAAATCACATCCGTAGGATCGATATACCGATCTTGCTTTTTCAGGGCGAAATACAAGGTAGGATGCGCGTCGTCCAAGGAAGCCGGCAAAGTTCCGAGCAGATCGCCTCCTTCCACCCAATCCCCTTTACCGACGGCAAGCTTCTCCAAGTGACCATAAACCGAAACATATCCTTCGGCATGCTGAACCGTCACCGTCGTGCCGGTCAACGCGTCATTCGTCACGTTAAGTACACGCCCGGTTTCTATGCTTTTCACCTCGGCCCCGCCGCCCGAATCTGCGCCGGGGATGACTTCCACACCCTTAAGATTAAGCACAAAGGGCTCGGCGAGCGTGCCCTGGATCGGGGGGACAAAACCGTTCGGGGCATCAACTTTAAGCCCCTGTTCTTCATGATGCTTGAATATTGGAATAAAGGTAGGCGGACCGCCAAAAATCTTCTCATACCAGGCCTCAGCGGCCCCAAAATCCATTTCTTGCGTCAAAGACTGGGCCACAAAAGCGCGAATAGGTAAGGACCAGTCCGGCTGAAACCGGTCAACCCCCCATATTCCCGCAAACAGAATCGCACTTAGGACCGTACGAACCCACAAGGACGACCCAAAAGAACGGCGCTTTCTTTCCGTATCCCCCCCATCCCCTCCGGGAGGAAAAACCTCCGTTTTGTCGTTCCATCGCCCTTTTCCCCGCTTCCACAGAAGCTCCGGATCAGGATCGGGATCGTAATCCGCCCTTGCGGGCTGTTGATGGACAACCGAAGGGCTGTGCTCCTCCGTTCTCCCACGATCCCTTCCTCCCCCTTGGGCGTCGTCAAAAGCATAAATCTGGCCGGTACCGGCCAAATCTCCGGCCGTCAATTGCCTGATGCGTTCCTCGCGTCGCTTTCGAACATTCGATTTTACGTCCATCTCCGCACCCTCCCGGTCGCATCTAGTGCTATATATGTATGAGGAGCTTGGCCGAAATATGAACAAGCCGCCGGCGTCCGGCGGAGTTCGGAAGCTCAAGCAAAAAAACCGGAGCCTTCCGGCCCCGGTAGTTAATCGACCTTATATTTTTCCTGATGCAGTTTGATGCTGAACACCAAACCGATACAGAGCATGTTGATCAGCAAGGAGGTCCCTCCGTAACTGATAAACGGGAGAGTAATCCCCGTAATCGGCATCAATCCGATCATCATCCCGACATTTTCGAAAATTTGGAACAGAAACATCGCCACGATGCCCACGATAATATAAGCGCCCATCCGGTCTATGCAATGCATCGCAATGAGTATCATCCGGTAGACGAAAAGGAAATATACGAGCAGCAGCAGGGCGGAGCCCAGGAAGCCGAACTCCTCGCCGACCACGACAAAGATGGAATCGGAGTAGGGGTAAGGGACGAACTTTTTATTCTTCAGTTCCCCCTTCATATATCCGTCTCCCGTCAAACCGCCGGAACCGATCGCGATCTTCGCGTAATTGGATTGGTGCTTGTCATCGTTTGAGGCCTGATCCGGGTTAATAAACGTGTTGATCCGCTGATACCAGTGCAGTTTCTGATGCTTCTCCAAATAATCATGAATTTGGGTATTATACACATGGAACAGCGTTACGAAAGCGATCAGCACCGCTATGACTGCGGTCAGACCGATCAGCACATGGCTGTATTTCGTGTTCCCGATCCATAGCATCGCGATAAGAATAACGAGGTAAATGATGGCGTTCCCCAGATCGGGCTGGATCAGAACGAGCAAGAACGGAAGCAGCGTCACGGCCGTGATCGGAACGATATCGCGCCGAAAGCGCAGAGGCTGCCCTTCCCGCTGACCCAGCATGTAGGCTACCGCCAAAATCAGAATGATCTTCACGAGTTCCGCCGGCTGAAATTGCAGGCCCCCGGGCAGTACGAACCAACTGCGGGCTCCGTTGATTTCCGGGGCCAACAAATACACCGCAACGAGCGATACACAACCCGCCCCATAAATATACCAACTGTACTTTAAAAGAGTTCTGTAATCCACTAAAGCCATACCGAAAACAACAACAAACCCTGCCAAATAAAATGCCAGGGTTTTCAGATCGTATGCCCTGAATTGGGTCTCGTAAGGCGCGATTGCGCTTCGGACCAGCAAGGCGCTGAATACCATAAAAAGTACCAGAACGCCGACCATCGGCCAATCCACTTTTTTTAATTTAAAGAACAACGAAAATCAACCCATTCCAAAAAACTTTTTAAACCGCGTAAACACGCCTTTTTTCTGATCCAGCAGCATAAGCGGAACTGTATCGCCCAGAATCCGGCGGGCGATGTTCCGATAGGCGATGGCGGCTCTGGAATCCGGGTTCATCACCGTCGGTTCGCCCGAATTGGCCGCTTTGATGACCAGTTCGTCATCCGGAACGATCCCGATCAGATCGATATTCAGCACCTGAAGAATATCCTCGATTTCCAACATATCTCCCGACTTGACCATATTAGGCCTGATCCGGTTCACGACCAGTTTGGGCGAGGAAATATGCGAGCTTTCCAACAGCCCGATAATCCGGTCCGCGTCGCGAACGGCGGCATGCTCCGGCGTGGTCACGACAATGGCCTGGTCCGCTCCGGCTATCGCATTCTTGAATCCCTGCTCGATCCCGGCCGGACAGTCGATAATCACGTATTCATGGTCCTTTTTCAGTTCCAGGACAATATCCTTCACCTGTTCCGGCGAAATGGCGTTTTTATCTTTCGTTTGCGCCGCGGGCAACATGTATAGTTCATCGAAGCGCTTGTCCTTCACCAGCGCCTGATTTAACCGACATCTGCCCTCGGCTACATCGATCAGGTCGTAAATGATGCGATTTTCCAGACCCATCACGACATCGAGGTTGCGTAAACCGATATCCGTATCCACCAGGCATACTTTCTTGCCAAGCAGCGCAAGCGCCGTACCGATGTTTGCCGAGGTTGTCGTTTTGCCTACGCCGCCCTTCCCCGATGTGACCACAATAGCTTCTCCCATAGATTACACCCCTTTAAACGCGTTAAAATCCGGCCGAATTCGAAACATGTTCCCTATTTTATCAATCTGCATCTTCCCGTCACGCAGAAAAGCGAACTCCATACTGGTCTCCCGGTTTTCCCATTCATCCGGAGGGCGGCTGATCACCTCGGCGATCCGCAGTTGAGTCGGCGCCAAATAGGAGGCCGCAATGACCGCCTCCTCATTGCCCTTCAGCCCGGCGTGCACCATACCTCTCAAAGCGCCGAGTATAAAAATATCTCCCGTGCAAGCCACGGTTCCTCCCGGGTTAACATCGCCCAGGAACAACAGGTTTCCTTCATGGTGAAGGACCTGTCCCGAGCGGACGATCCCGGTCATGGTCGTCAGCGACTTCATCGGGTCTACCGCCGGCATCAGCTCGGGCATTTCCACGGAACGAACCAGCAGATTTCCTTTCCGGCTCAATATATCAAGAATCATTTCTTTCTGTTCATCGTTCACGATCCGAGTTCCCAGCTTCACGTCAACATGAATAATCGGACCCGTCAATATGTTTTGATGGCTATGTTCCAGTTTATAACGCAATTCCTCAAGCAAAGCTCCGAAGTCGCACTTGTCGTCCAGCAGGAAAACCAGGCCATCTTTGATGCCTTTAATCGTAACATGATTCGACTTTACTGTCATAAGCCTGTCCCTCCCCCCTATTCATTTCGTGCAGGAGGCGGAAAGTTCCTGCTAGTTTCCCTTGAAATGTGCCGAAAAGTCAGGCCTTTTCCTCGGGGGAACGGCGTTTCGTAATAATCTCGAGCTGCTTCCGCAGAGGTACATAGATCATCAAAGCAAACAAAAATTGGATGAATACATTGGGAATGATGTGATTCATCATGGCCCAGGAATACGGCTCATGCACCACCCCGAACAGCGAATAGGTGCCGAAAACAATCGAATCGAAGAGCAGGCTTCCGGTGATGACAAAAATCAGCATCAAAGGCAGCGGAGTTTGCTTGCTTCGTGACAACAATCCGACCAAATAGCCGCAAAGGCCCATAGCAAAGGAATAAGTTCCGACCATCGCGCCATAATAAACGACGTCATGCAACAAGCCGAAGCAAAGCCCCAGAATAAGCCCGGAATGGCGATCCTCATAAACGGAGAAAAATAAGATGGCGATATAAACCAGATGCGGATTAATCCGGGTTTCCCACGCCGCCGGAATGAGCCAGGGGAGAATCGTGCCCTCCAGTATAAAGAGGAGGAACAGAAGCAAAATCAGGATCGTTCTGCGCTTATTCACCACTCTCAGCCTCCGGGAACACGATAAACAGCTCCTTCCAGTCCGTAAAGCTGGCCGCGGGTTGTATCGTCGCTGTATAGGTTAATCCGAACTCGCCCACTTGTATGTCCTTGACCTTCCCGATAATCATTCCCCGGGGGAATACGCCGCCGATCCCTGAGGATACGATCAGGTCCTCCTTGGCCAACGGCTTTGGATCTTCAATGCGGCTCATCAGAAACGTTCCGGTCTTCTTGTCATAGGATTCGATGACGCCAAACACCGAGTTTTCCTTGCCTTGGGCCGTAACGGCAATTCCGTTGGAATTCGGGTCGCGCGCATCCATCGTCGTGATCAGCTTCACCGTCGACGTAAGCCTGCTGACGCGGCTGACAATGCCGACGAGGCCTTTGGACGAATGAACCGCCATTCCCTCTTTGACGCCCTCACGGCTGCCGAGATTGACAACGATGGTCTGATTGACCGGATCATCATTCACGCTGATAACCTGGGCAATCTTCCATTCATACTTATACAGTTTTTTCTGCTCCTCGGTAAAATGAAGATCATTTTGCAGCCGAGTGTATTCCTGCTCAATAAAGTTAAAACGGGCTTTGTCGCGCGTATAGTGGGAGAGCGCAATTTTGAGCTCTTCGTTCTCTTCCTGCAGGGCATGCAGTTCAGAAATATCTTCAAACAAACCCGCCACATAGCTAGTAGGCTTGTAAAATACGTATTGCACGAAACCGACCGTGTCCTTGACAAATTTCTCGGGCCAGGACAAGCCGGCTCTGGATCCCAGGGTGAAGCCCATGACCGCAATAAAAAGAATAAGTCCCATCAACAAAATAAACAGTCTTTTGTTGCCCAGCAGCTTAAACAGTTTCAGCACCCTCCAACCTTACTAAATTCTCCCATTTCAAGTTACTCACTATAAAAACAGAGAAAAACGGCCTGGCCGTCCGGTCTGGACGGCGCCGCTTTATCCAAGGGTTTCATTTCGGCCTAGCGTCTGGAGCGGAGGGCCGAGCTGCTTTTTGACTTAAACAAATGGATGTTGTCCAAGGCTCTGCCCGTTCCGATCGCCACGCAGTCCAGCGGATTCTCCGCGACGATGACCGGCATGCCCGTTTCGCGGGCCAACAGTTTGTCGAGATTGCGGAGCAACGCGCCTCCACCGGTCAGCACAATCCCGCGATCCATAATATCCGCGGCCAGCTCGGGCGGACATTTTTCCAGCGTGACTTTCACCGCTTCGACGATCGCGTTTACCGTATCGCTAAGCGCTTCGGAAATTTCATCCGAAGTGATCGTAATCGTTTTGGGCAGGCCGCTCACCAGATCGCGGCCCCGGATTTCCAACGTCTCCACCTTTTCCAAAGCGAGTGCGGATCCGATATCCATCTTGAGCTGCTCGGCCGTTCTTTCCCCGATCATTAAATTATATTGCCGTTTGATGTATTGGATGATCGATTCATCCATTTCATCCCCGGCCACGCGCACCGATTTGCTGGTCACGATGCCGCCCAGCGAAATCACGGCGACCTCGGTCGTACCGCCGCCGATGTCCACCACCATGCTGCCGGTCGGTTCCCAGACCGGCAGATCCGCCCCGATCGCCGCGGCAAACGGCTCCTCGATCGTGTAAGCCTCGCGGGCTCCGGCCTGCTTGGTCGCGTCCTCCACGGCGCGTTGTTCCACGGCCGTAATGCCGGAAGGAACGCAAACCATCACGTTAGGATGGCGTTGAAACAAAGAACGTTGCTTCTGTGCCTGGCGAATGAAATATTTGATCATCGTAGCCGTCGTGTCGAAATCCGCGATCACGCCGTCTTTCATCGGACGAATCGCCCGGATGTTTCCCGGCGTTCTGCCGATCATTTTCTTGGCCGATTCGCCGACCGCGACGATGTTTTTCGTATCGGTATGAATAGCGACTACCGAAGGCTCTCTCACGATAATGCCTTTTCCACGCGTATAAACCAAGGTATTTGCCGTTCCCAAATCGATTCCCAAATCTTTCGTAAAGCCACCAAACATGCTGTATCTCCCTTTCCTTCTATATCTTATCGATTATATTACATCAAGCCCTGCTCCTTCAAACTGACGAACTTCCCGTCTCCGATCACAATATGGTCCAGCACGTCAATGCCTACGATTTCGCCAGCTTCCATGAGCCGCCGGGTCATCCGGATATCTTCCGGACTTGGCGTCGGATCGCCGCTGGGATGATTATGGGCACAGACGAGGGAGGCGCTGCTGCATTTGATAGCGGCACGGAATACCTCCCGCGGATGAACGATCGAGGCGTTAAGACTTCCGATCGACAGTGTTTCTTGAGCAATGATATGATTTTTCGTATTTAAAAACAAACAGACGAAGTGCTCCTTCTGTAAATATCGGAGCTCTTCCATAAGCAGGTCGGCGGCGTCGCCGGGGCTGCGAATTACCTGCGCCTCGGGCAGCCGGGTTTTGGCCAGCCGCTGACCCAACTCGATGCCGGCTTTAATCTGGACGGCCTTGGCGGGGCCGATCCCTTTCATATTCGTTAATTCCTCCAGACTCAGGTCCATCATGCCGCGAATGCCGCCGATTTCCCCGAGCAGCCGCTGCGCCATATGAATCGCCGATTCACGACGGGTCCCCGTCCGCAGCAAAATAGCCAGCAGCTCCGTCTGGCTTAAAGCTCCCGCCCCGCAGCGGAGCATACGCTCTCTGGGGCGCTCCTCATTGGGAATGTCACGCAGCATATAGGTTGATGCATCTACCAAATGCGATCCCTCGCTTCCGAATGTATTAGCAAAGCCATAACGGCCTTACGACAAAGTCACGATTCGGAAGGATATGCTTTATCTCTTCCCTAACTGGTCAAAACACTTGAATTCCGAACGATGCCAGCATTTCCGCGAGCAAGGACAACGGTAATCCGACTACATTAAAGTAACACCCTTCGATCCCGGTGACGATCGTCGCCCCCAAGCCTTGAATCGCATAAGCGCCGGCCTTGTCGAGTCCTTCACCGCTTGCGGCGTACGCTTCAATCTCTTCTTCGCGCAAAGCTCTCATCGTCACTACGGTCATGCGGTAATCCACTTTGCTGGCGCCGGTGCGGCTGTCGATGCAAGCTACCCCGGTATACACCTGATGGGTTCTACCCTGCAGTGAACGAAGCATCGAGGCGGCCTCACGTGCGTCCGCCGGCTTGCCCAAAACCGCTCCGTCCCTGACGACGATCGTGTCGCTACCGACGATCACGCCGTGCCGGTCCCCGTCATCCAGTTGGCGGTATACGGCTTCAGCCTTCCGCTTGGCGAGCTCCGTTACGATTCTATCCGGTTCCCAGCCCTCGGGAGTCGTCTCCTCGGCATGGCTGGGAACAATGTCGAACGGAATATGCAAAGAAGCGACAAGCTCGCGGCGTCGCGGGGATGTCGAAGCCAGGATGATGCGTCGGGTTATGGTAGCATCCAAGATGCACTACTCTCCTTTTTCGAAGCCGGCTTGTCTAAAGGAAGCCTCTCTTCCTTCATGATGCCGGCCGCTGGACTCTGACGGTGATAACGATTCGACAGTTCTGACACTGTCACCCTCGCCATTTTTTGACACTTCATTATTATAAGGTTTATTTAGCAGCAATACAAACACAAAAACGGCAGGGGAAGGTATTACCATTCCTGCCGTTTTATATGCTCGTGAAGCCATGATCTAATCTTGACTCCCTAGCATTTTTTGTTCGCCTAATATAAAGCCCATAATTTGATCCTGCACTTCCCAAAGCAGCGTTTTGGCCCCCGTTTTCTGGTATTCGGCCATCGCCTCGACGGCGCTGTTCATCGCCTTTTCCAGGTTCCCTACATCTTGCGCGAAGGCCTCGGGCTGTTGCTCACGCACCGCCGCCGCGCTTTCCGTCCATCGCTGATGGCGCTCCCCCAGCTCCGACTGTTCCTCCGCCGTCAATAGTTGAGGCTTGACCTCCACCAGGCGGGACGCGGACAATGTACCGAGCCAATCGATCAACTCCGCACTCCGGGCAAAATAACGCTCCAGGACGGTGACGTCCCCGTTATAAACGAGCTCGGCGGAAGAAGGAAGAGCAATTTCATGAAGGATAAGGTGGACTCCCGCCGTTTTAAGCTGGCCGCTTAACAATTTGGCTTGTTCGCGGTCGGAAGAAACCCCGGCGTATACCCGCTTCTCGTCAACGGTATCCCTGGCGGCGGCGATGCCGGATGCCTCCAGTTCCTGTTGAGCCAGTTCGACTCCTTCCGCCGTGGAAAATACGCCGTACTGCAAAAAATGATAGGTCTGCCCCGGCATTGCGATGGTTACCGGCATCCCCTTATCGTCCTCCTCCCCAAGCTCCCCGCCGATTTGCCCAAAGACAGGAATCTCCGCAGACTGTCCGGCCGAGGAACGATCGGGGACGGTAATCCCCGGGATGGGGACGCTCACATTCCCGCTAAACATGGACAAGACCACGAATCCGAACAGGGCGCCCGTAACGATCGCACCGGTCAAGGATCCCGCCACTTTCCACCACGATGTCCTTGATTTTCGGGTGGTATATGACGGCAGGATCGCCCCTCCCGTTCCGGTATAATCCGAAAACGGGTCGTTCCAGTCGTCGGCGATTTCCACCGGACGGTAGGTGATCCCTCCTCCGGGAGGCGGCTCCTCGTGAGACCGCGGCTGCCCGCCGGACATAGGCATCGCCGGCTCTCCAACCGCTGGCAACATCTCCGGCTTCGCTTCGGCAGCCGGGGCCGCATATAACGCGGACTCCTTCATGTCCCGCCGCCGCTGCTGCTCATCGTCAAAACGGAATGTCATTTTGGCCTTATCCACTGTCCGCACGCTCCTTGTCCATTCTTCTAAAGTTACCATATGAGCGTGTGGTCCTTTATATGCCAAACCGCAAGAAAAACCTCGCTGCCCGCGAGGTTTTTCGTCTATTTCCATTAATCGGATAAAGTTTTGGCCAGCGTATCGCCAACCTTCCAAATATCGCCGGCACCCATCGTAAGAACGAGGTCCCCCGGTTGAAGCCGGCCCTGAAGATCCGCGATCACATCCTGTTTCGTCGGAAGATACCGGGCCCCGGCATTGCTGTTCTGCTTGATGAGATCAACCAGCTTGGAGGAATGAACCCCTTCGATTTGCTGTTCGCCGGCGGGAGAGTAAATGTCTGTAATGATCACTTCATCCGCTTCGCCAAACGCCCGGCTGAACGCATCCAGCAGGAAAAACGTACGCGTATACCGCTGCGGCTGGAATACGGCGATAATCCGTTTACCCGTCGCTTTCGCTGCGGCGATCGTGGCCTCGATTTCCGTAGGATGATGGGCGTAGTCGTCAATGACGAGAACGCCGCCTTTTTCGCCCAGCACCTGGAACCGGCGCTTTGCGCCATGGAAGCCGATAATCGCTGACGCGATGTCCGCAAAGGGAATGCCCGCCTCCAGACAGACGATGACTGTAGCCATAGCGTTATAAACATTATGTTTACCCGGTACGGAAAGCTCGATCATCCCCAATTCCTGCTGTCCCTTTCTCATGATAAAAGTGACGTGGCGGTCACCCAGCTTAACGGCATCTGCCGAATAATCACAACCCGTTCCCATGCCGTAAGTGATCACGCGGCAGTTGAGATTGGGAAGAAGTTCCTTAATGTTGGCGTCGTCTCCGCAAACGACCGCCGTTCCGTCCGGCTTGGTCTGGTTCAAAAACTGGACGTACGCTTCTTTTAACCGGGCAAAGTCCCCTCCGTAATTCTCCAGATGATCCGCCTCGATGTTGGTGACGACGCCCATTGAAGGGTGATATTGGAGAAAGGACCCATCGCTCTCATCCGCCTCGGCGACGACAAAGCGCCCTTGTCCGGCCTTGGCGTTGGTTCCGATCCCCATAATTTCTCCGCCGATAATGTAAGTCGGATCCGTGCCGCACTGCTCCATCACCAGCGCGATCATCGACGAAGTCGTCGTTTTGCCGTGCGCGCCGGCAACCGCGACGCCCTGCCGTTCATTCAGCAAACGGGCCAGCATCTGCGAACGGTGCAAGATCGGAATTCCTTGCTCCTCCGCTTCTAGACGCTCCACATTATCCTTTGGAAGCGCCGTGGAATAAACGACAAGATCGGCGCCGTGCACATGCTCGGCGGTATGTCCAATATAAATTTTCGCCCCTTTGGCGGCCAACTTCTCGGTCAGTTCCTGGGAAGCGACATCCGATCCGGTCACGGTATACCCCATCTCCAGCATCACCCGGGCAATAGCGCTCATACCATAGCCACCGATACCGATAAAATGCACATGTTGTTCAGTTGTATTCAGCAATTTCCATTCACCAGCCTTTTTCAGAATCGGTTTGATGCAAAAGGGTTGCCCGCACATCCGAGATCATATACAGCGTCCCGGTGACCACCCCAAGATCCTCCGGTTCCGTCCGTGACGCCAAAAGCGCAAGCGCCTTTTTCCAATCACGCTCCACAACGATTTCCAGACCGGGTTTCGCCACTGAATCCTTCAGCTCCAGTACCAGATCATACAGCGCGCCCGCATCCAGTTTTCGACGGAAATCGGGCTCGGTCAGTATAAGCGTATCCACTATAGGTAATATATGCTCCAGGTAGGCACGATGATGCTTATTCGCCAACATCCCCATCATCAAAATCAACCGGCGGTAGCGAAACGTCTCCTTCAGGCTTTTTGCCAACGACTCCGCCCCTTCGGGGTTATGGGCCCCGTCAAGCACGATGTGCGGATTCACGGACACTCGCTCCAGCCTTCCCGCCCACGCCGTCTTCCGGAAGCCGTGAAGAACATCCCCGTCCTCCAACACGAAGGCCATGTACTGCCGCAATATTTCGAGAACCATCATCACGCCGGCCGCGTTCTTGCATTGATGCTCTCCCAGCATGGAGAGATTCAACCGGAAGTCGCGAAACGGTCCGCGAAAATGCATTTCCTGCCCTTGATCACCCAATTGGGACCGCTCATAGAAAAACTGCTCGCCAAGCAAGTAAAGTGTGCTTTTTTGCCTGGCTGCCGTCTCTTTTAATACATCGATGGCCTCGGGCTGCTCGACACAGCTGACCACCGGAACACCGGGCTTGATAATTCCCGCTTTCTCCCTGGCGATCTGCTCGATGGTGTCACCGAGAATATCCGTATGATCATAACCTATATTCGTGATTAAAGAAACGATAGGCGTCACAATATTGGTAACATCCATCCTTCCCCCAAGGCCCGTCTCCCATACTACCACATCCGGATAGCATTCCTCGGCAAAATAAAGGATGGCGATGGCCGTGCTGACCTCGAACATCGTTGGAGAACCCAGCTCGCTATCGGCGATATCCCGCACCAAGGGCAGCACCCGATTGCTGAGCGACAGCAGCGTCTCCTCGGGAATATCCTGTGCATTATACTGAAACCGGTTCGTAAATTTGGTAATATACGGCGAGGTAAATGTCCCTACGCTATAACCGCATTCCAGCAATGTGCGGGTTAAAAAGGCACAGGAAGATCCCTTCCCGTTCGTCCCCGCCACATGAATAAATTTCAAACGCCGGTGCGGATTCCCAAGCCGCTCCATCAGCTTATGAATCCGGTCAAGCCCCGGACGTATTCCAAATGGAATCAAACCGTTGATCCAATCGACGGCCTCGCCATAGCTTCGCAGCGCTCCGCCGTTCTCTTCTTCTACTTGAACCCCCATTGCATTCACCTTCATATTTTTGATGGAATGAACCTGCATTAAAACAGCAGACAGTAAGCATCCGGCTGCGCCTCTCCCGATGCCGGGAATAACTACAGCCGGATTGGTTGCATCCTTTAGCCTAAGCCTTCAATTCGCTGATCCGCGCAAGAACCTTATCCCGCTTCTCGGCATAATCCGCCATCTTGGCCTTTTCTTCCTCGATGACTTTGGCCGGGGCTTTGGAAACGAATCCTTCGTTACCCAGCTTCTTCTCCACGCGCTCGACTTCTTTATTCAGGTGGTCCAGTTCTTTTTCCAGCCGGGCGATTTCCTGGCTGATGTCGATGAGCCCCGAAAGTGGAAGGTAAAGTTCGGCTCCGGTAACCACCGCGGTCATCGCTTTGTCCGGAACCGCCGCCTCGATCGACAGATCCAATCGGGAAGTGTTGCAGAAACGGCTGATGTAATGGGCGTTCCGGTTGACGATTTCAAGCAACTCCGCATTCGCCGGTTTAACGAGCAGTTCGATTTTCTTGCTCATCGGCACATTCACTTCCGCCCGAATATTCCGGACGGCCCGGATCATATCAACCAACAGGTTCATTTCCTGAACGGCGTCCGGCGCTTCCAGCGCAGCATCATATTTAGGCCATTCCGCCAACGTAATCGTTTCGCCATGATGCGGCAGGTGCTGCCATATTTCCTCGGAAATAAACGGCATGAACGGATGAATCAACCGCAGCGTGCGATCCAGCACGTAGGCCAGAACCGATTGGGTCTTCCGCTTCGCGGCGGCGTCTTCTCCGTACAGGGACAACTTGGCGAACTCGATGTACCAGTCGCAAAGATCATCCCAAATAAAGTTGTACAACTGGCGTCCGGTTTCCCCGAACTCATAAGCGTCGATCAATCGGGTAACTTCCCGCGCAGTTTCGTTAAAGCGATGCAGAATCCAACGATCCGCCGTGGTCAACTCTCCGCTGATGTCGATATCCTCAAATTTGACGCCCTCCATGTTCATCAATGCAAAGCGGGAAGCGTTCCAGATCTTGTTCGCAAAGTTGCGCGCCTGTTCTACGCGTTCCCAATGGAAGCGAAGATCCTGCCCCGGGGTGCTGCTCGTGGACAGCATATAGCGCATGGCGTCCGCCCCGTATTTTTCGATGACTTCGAGCGGGTCAACCCCGTTGCCGGCCGATTTAGACATCTTTTTGCCTTCGCTATCACGAACGAGTCCCGTAAGCAGTACGTCGCTAAACGGCTTTTTGCCCGTGAACTCCATTGAGGTAAAAATCATGCGGGCAACCCAGAAGTAAATGATATCGTACCCGGTAACAAGAACGTTGGTGGGGAAGAACTTCTTGAAGTCTTCACTTTCCGTATCCGGCCAGCCCAAAGTGGAGAACGGCCATAAAGCCGAACTGAACCATGTGTCCAGCACGTCTTCATCCTGCTTCAAATCGTCACGGCCCAGTTTAGCCTTCGCTTCGGCTTCATCACGGGCAACAACCATCTCCCCGGTTTCCTCGGAATACCAGGCCGGAATGCGGTGGCCCCACCACAGTTGGCGAGAGATACACCAATCCCTAACATTCTCGATCCAGTACATATAGATTTTTTCAAACCGGTCGGGAACAAACTGAACGCCTTGACTGGCCTTCTGTTCCGCAATCGCCGCCTCGGCAAGTGGTTTCATTTTTACAAACCATTGCGTCGACAGATAGGGTTCAATAACTACCCCGGTTCTCTCGCTGTGTCCAACCTGATGGACATGGTCTTCGATCCGGATCAATACGCCAAGTTCTTGAAGGTCCTTCACAATTTGCTTGCGGCATTCGCTGCGATCCAAGCCTTGATACTTCCCGGCTTCCCCGTTCATTTTTCCGCTCTCGTCCATAACGATGACCTGCGGCAAATCATGACGCATCCCGACTTCAAAGTCGTTCGGATCATGGGCCGGGGTGATTTTAACGGCGCCGCTGCCGAATTCCTTGTCGACATACTCATCCGCGATAATCGGAATTTCCCGTCCTATGATTGGGAGAATCAACATTTTGCCAATCATGTCTTTATAGCGCTCGTCTTCAGGATGAACGGCTACCGCCGTATCGCCAAGCATCGTTTCCGGACGAGTCGTGGCCACGGTGATCGAACCGCTTCCGTCTTTAAGCGGATACTTCAAGTGATAGAGGTGCCCGTTGACCTCCTTGTATTCCACCTCAATATCGGAGAGGGCGGTGCGTGCGGCCGGGTCCCAGTTAATAATATATTTGCCTCGGTAAATCAGGCCTTTTTCATACAATTTTACAAATACTTCGCGGACGGCCTTGGAAAGCCCCTCGTCCAGAGTGAACCGCTCGCGGGAATAATCCAAAGAGAAGCCCATTTTCGCCCATTGCTCATGGATCGTCTCGGCATAAGTATCCTTCCATTCCCAGACCTTCTCCAGGAATTTTTCGCGTCCTAAATCATAACGAGATACGCCTTGTTCTCTAAGCTTCTGCTCCACTTTCGTCTGCGTGGCGATCCCGGCATGGTCCGTACCCGGAAGCCACAGGGTGTTGTACCCCTGCATCCGTTTCGTCCGGATCAGGATATCCTGAATGGTTGTACCCAGCGCATGACCCATATGGAGCATACCGGTTACGTTTGGCGGCGGAATGACGACCGAATACGGCTCGGCATCCGGTTTCAGATCCGCTTTGAAAAAACCTTTCTCAATCCAATAGCGGTACCATTTCTGCTCCGCCGCTTTCGGGTCGTAGGTCGTCGGCATTTCCGCCGACAAGGGTTGCTGTTCTTGCTTTTCTGTCATTTGTACCTGACCTCCATTACATTTGAAATGACTTTGGCACAATTTAAGTTTGAGGTTCTGTGATGATGGGCCAAGAAAACACAAAAAGCCCCTCGTCTCAAAGGACGAAAGGCTTTACTTTCGCGGTACCACCTTTGTTTCGCAGGCAAAGCAACCACATGGCCATTTCCCGTAATGTTTCGCTATGCTTGCGACACTCATGCAGATAACGGCTGCGGCCGGCCCGGTCTAGCATATCAGAACGATATGGATCAAACGGACGACTCCCGGGCGACTTCGGCCAGCTGTATCCTGCGGAATCTTCCAGCGTATCGATTCCGCTCTCTGAAGGGTTCACTGCCTACTCTTCCCGTTCTTGGTCTTTAATAATGGGTATTGCGGCATTTATCTTTTTCATAATATCTTGATTATGTCCCGGAGTCAACCTGACGATTCAAAAATGGACATTTGTCCTTCTCATGGAGACAGAAGCAGATTCCTAGCCGCCCGGCCGGTGACTTTTATCAGCAGAGTTTGCGTAAGTTAGGCGATTTGTCCACTTAAAGACCAGTAACGGGAAAACCTCACGTTAATTTACCACTTTTGTCCATTGAGTCCAAATTAGCTGGAAAAGCTCCAGCTATTTCGCGATCCCAGTCGCCAATTATTCGATTTCAGATGAATTAGCGGGAGGTTCTCCAGATAATTCACCTCTGCTGCCACAAAGGCACCCAATTAACGGGAGTAACTCCCGTTAAATGCATCACGGACTCCGGAGTTTCTTAAACAACAAAAAAAGCCGCACAAATTCACTGTGCAGCTTTCAATAGTCCGCGTCTCATGGATTAGGGAATATACAGCACCTGTCCCTCATTCAGATGCTGTTCGCTCAGGCGGTTGTACAACTGAAGTTCCCGCGTGCTGAGCTGATAACGCTCCGCGATCTCATCCAATGTCTCTTCACGCTGGACGATTACCAGCTTGACCTTACGGAAAGGCGTCTGTTCCTCAGTATTGCCGATAAACAGACTTTTCCACCGCACTTCCTCGCCATCCCCCGAATCCTGGGCCGCAGCCTGGACGTTCTCTTCCTCCGAAGCCTCGTAGACAGGTTCGGCATCCGTCCGTTGAGTGGATAGCAGCTTGCTGATCCCAAAGTGGTCGTCATGCTGCCCTCCGTCGTTCTTTTTGCTGCCGAGGGCGATTTTCAATTCCTTTTTCTCCTCGGCGGGCTCCGGTGGGATCTGATTCTTTTCTTCCAAAATCTCCGTCCCGATATGCTCCAACGGTTCCGATTCGGCCAAGACGGGAACCTCATTCTCGACTTGAGTCGGTTCAGAACCAAGGGCGTCCTCAGTATGGTCCCGTTCCTTCTGGAGTTGGACTGTTTCGGCGGCGGTTTCGGAAAGGAAATGGTCTTGCTCCCTATGCGCCTCGCCCGGGTCCAGAGCTCTCTCAAGCAAGCCCTCGTCCAGCTCTTCCTTCACTCCGCCCGCAGCCTCGGCCGACGGTTCCCGCGAACCGGGGGGCGCCTCCGTCCATTCCGCCTCCTTGTCCTCCAGAACGGACTGGGCAAACAGCGGCGAATCCACATTGTTCCACGTCAGAACCTGCGGCTGCTCGTCCGCATCTTCCGAACCGGGCTCGGCCTCCTGTTCCCAAGTGCGAAAATTCTCCGCGTAAGTCGGCCGGACATTCCCGGTATGAAATTCCCGCCCCCACGGGTTGGAACGATCCAAGTCCGCATCGCCGCGTACCTCAGGGGCAGGTTCATGGGAAGTTACAAACTCCCGGTCCTTCCACTCTTCCGGCTCCTCCGTCAACGAAGAGGTTTCGATCCCCTGAAGCGATAGAACCCCCGTAATGTTCAAGCTTCGGGCACTTAGCAGGTCTACATCGAAATTTTCGATTTCGACCGCAATATCCTCCAGCCTTCCGACCCGGCTTAGCGGAATCGTAATCTCAACCGGGATCCAATGTTCCAATTCATGCGTACCGCCTTCCCCCCGATACAGTCCCGACAACAGCAGATGGCCGCGGAGGGAAGCATACTCTTCTCCCGGAACGACCTGGATTCTTGGAAAAAGCTCGATTTCCTCCAATTCGTCGATACCGGTCACCTGTTCCGACAAATGGACGCGTTCATAAATATCAAACCTTAAACCGTAGGATGAATCCGTCAAATAGGTTGCCTCCTTTCAGCATAACCAGACCTGATTGGGGTCCGCTCTAATGAAGGGCCCCATCATCGCTCGTTTTTATCTATATGCTTGAAAATAGAGTGCATGCCTGATTTTTAACGGAATTCCGGCTCAATTCCGGCCTTTGGCCGTGCTTGTCTTATGATGGTCCCCGCCTTGCTGCAATTGTTCTAGCAACCGGTTCCAGCCATCCGGCCAGGGGTCGTCCACACAGATCCGTTCCCCAGTCAATGGATGGGGAAAGGCCAGGCTCTCGCCGTGCAGCGCTTGATGCGGAAAAAGAGCAGAACCGCCGCCGTAAAGGGTATCTCCGATCAACGGATGACCCGCATGGCTCATATGAACGCGGATTTGATGGGTTCGCCCCGTATCCAGCGTCAGCCGCACCAGGCTGGCCTTCGGATACGTTTCGACCAGCTCCACTCGCGTCAGCGCGTCCTTGCCCGACGGGGATACCCGCCGCCGGGAGGGGTGGTGGCGATCCCGGCCGATCGGCTCGCGAATGACCCGGAGGGTCGGGGAGACCTGCCCCTCCACCAGCGCCGTGTAAACCCGGCCGATCTCCTTCCGCGCCATGGACGCGTCCAGCTTCAGCTGCGCCATGGCGTTCTTGGCGTAGAGCACCGGGCCGGATGTGTACTCGTCCAGCCGGTGGATATGCCCGGGGGCGACCGGCTCGCCCCGCTGCGCGAACACCGCCGCCACGAGGTTCGCCAGCGTAGGCGGCGAACCGGCCCCGTCCGGATGCACCTTCAGCCCGGCCGGTTTATGCACGACGAGGCAAAAGTCGTCCTCGTACAAAATCCGGACCGGCCGCTCCACGGGGGCATACTGGGACACCCGCGGCGGAAACAAGCGCAGGCGCAGGCGATCCCCGGCCAGCTTGATCTCGTCGGCCGCATCCAGCTCCCGGAGCAGCTTGGCCGGGAACCCCAGCTCCCGCGAAAGCCAAAGGAGGGCCGCTTCATAGCGGCCCCCCGGCTCCAGAGGTTTCAGCTTCCCCGGCATCAGTTCGTACCATTCGCCCCGCCGGGTTCCCGAAACCGGCGCGCTCACAGCTTATGCAGCGCACGGCGGTGCGCTTCGATCGTCGCATCGATGTCCGCCTCGGTGTGAACCCCGGATACGAACATCCCCTCGAACTGCGAAGGCGCAATATTGATGCCTTCCTCGATCATCGCGGCAAAATACCGCCGGAACATATCAAGGTCGCTGCTCTTCGCCGTATCGTAATTAATGACCTCCGCATCCGTAAAGAATGGGCATACCATCGAGCCGACCCGGTTAATCCGGCAAGGAATCCCCTTCTCCTTGGCGTTGGCGATAAATCCTGCCTCGAGCCGGGCCGACAAGGCCTCCAGCCGGTCATACACTTCCGCTGTCAGCAACGAGAGGGTCGTAAAGCCCGCCGTCATGGCCAGCGGGTTGCCGCTCAAGGTCCCTGCCTGATAAATCGGGCCGACCGGAGCGATTTGCTCCATGATCTCGCGTTTGCCGCCGTAGGCACCGACCGGCAATCCGCCGCCGATCACTTTGCCCAGGCAGGTCAAATCCGGCGTAACGCCAAAGCGCCCTTGGGCGCAGTGTTTATCGACCCGGAACCCGGTCATGACCTCGTCAAAGATCAACAGGCTGCCATGCTCCGTCGTCAGCTTCCGCAGGCCCTCCAGAAATCCGGGCTGCGGCGGCACGACGCCCATGTTGCCCGCCACCGGCTCTACGATCACGCCGGCGATTTCGCCGCCGAAGCGCTGAAACGCCAGCTCGACGGAAGCCAAATCGTTATACGGTACCGCAATCGTATTGGACGCCACGCCTTCCGGCACACCGGGACTGTCGGGCAATCCGAGTGTGGCTACACCGGAGCCGGCCTTGATGAGCAGGCTGTCCGCGTGGCCGTGGTAGGACCCTTCGAATTTCATAATCTTGTTTCTTCCCGTATAGCCGCGGGCCAGACGGATCGCGCTCATCGTCGCTTCCGTCCCGGAACTGACCATCCGCACGATATCGATCGACGGGACCCGCTCGGCCACCAACTTGGCCATCTCCGTTTCAAGCAGCGTCGGGGCGCCAAAACTCGTGCCCTTGGCCGTAGCTTCTTGCAGGGCCTGCACAACGTCCGGATGGGCATGTCCCATAATCAGCGGTCCCCAGGATCCGACATAGTCGATAAATTCGTTGCCGTCGATATCATAAATGCGCGAACCGGCTCCACGCTCTACATATACCGGGGTCAGACCGACGGATTTAAAAGCGCGAACCGGACTGTTCACGCCGCCCGGCATCACCGTTTTTGCTTCCTCAAACGCCTGGCGGGACCGCGTTTCGCTGCGCCGCCCGATCTTTTCACTCATGAGAACCTCTCCTCACCCGTTAATATTAGTTCTATTTACCCTCGCGCAGCCAGCGGGCAGCGTCTTTGGCGAAATAGGTGATGATGATATCCGCACCGGCCCGCTTCATGCCGAGCAGCATCTCCGTAACGATGGCCCGCTCATTGATCCAGCCCCGTTCGGAAGCCGCTTTGACCATGGAATACTCCCCGCTCACATTATAAGCTACGAGCGGCAGATCGAATTGGTCCCGGAGCAGGCGCAGCACGTCCATAAAGGCAAGCGCCGGCTTCACCATCAGCATGTCCGCTCCCTCCAGCACGTCCGATTCCGCCTCTCTGAGCGCTTCGCGCGCGTTGGCCGGGTCCATCTGGTACGTCTTGCGGTCGCCGAACTGCGGTGCCGAATCCGCAGCTTCGCGGAATGGCCCGTAGAACGCGGACGCGTATTTCACCGAATAGGACATGATCGGAATATGGCTGAAGCCCGCCTCGTCCAGCCCCGCGCGAATCGCTTGCACAAAGCCGTCCATCATATTGGAGGGCGCGATGATATCCGCTCCGGCTTTGGCCTGAGAGACCGCGGTACGAACCAGCAGGTCCAGCGACTCGTCGTTCAGCACATCCCCGCAGAGATGGCCGTCGCGCTCAAAAGTATGTACCATTCCGCAGTGGCCATGATCGGTAAACTCGCACAGGCAGGTATCGGCCACGACCAGCAGATCCGGATACAGCGCCTTGATTTTGCGCGTAGCCTGCTGAACGATGCCTTCCTCATTGAACGCGGAGGAACCTACGCTGTCCTTCGTTTCCGGAATGCCGAACAACAGGACCGCCGGGATGCCGAGGTCAACGATTTCCTTTACTTCCTCGTCAAGCGTGTCCAGCGAAAAATGATAAACGCCCGGCATCGAGGAAATCTCGTTCTTGATTCCGCTGCCGTGGGCCACAAATATCGGTTGAATGAAATCATCCACCGTCAAAACCGTCTCGCGCACCATGCCGCGAATGGCGGCGGATTGCCGCAGCCGGCGGTGTCTTACAATCGGAAAACTCATGAAACAATCCTCCCTTAAAGAATCAATTCAGCTTTCGGCGGCCGCCGCCCTGCTTCCAGCCGAGAAGAGCGGCCACCAGGCTCGAAATCGTCGCTTCTTCGGCGAGAATCTCTACGCGAAGTCCCGCCTCCTCGGCTGTCTTCGCCGTCACGGGGCCGATGCAGGCGATGGCCGCGCCTTCCAGCGCGGACGCCGGGTCCTCAATCCCCATGCGCTTCAGAGCGCCGAGCAAATTCGTCACCGTCGATGAACTGGTGAAGGTGACGGCATGAATCTTGCCTTCTTTCAGCATTTTAAGCAACTCTTCGTCCTCATCCGAGGCCGGAACGGTGGCATACATCACCGCCTCCGTGACGTCGAGGCCGTGGTCGCGAAGCGCTGCGGGCAGCCAGGAGCGCGCCAAGTCGCCGCGCGGGAGCAGCACCTTTTGTCCGGGCTTCAGCGCCGTATCGAACGCCTCAAGCAGTCCTTCGGCCTGATAGCGTCCCGGCAGTTCTTCCGCCGCGATCCCGTAGCGTCTCAACGCTTCTTTCGTCGCGGGACCAACCGCCGCGATCCGGGCGTTATGCAAGGCTCTGATATCTTTACCCATTCTCTCCAAGTGATGAAAGAAAAACTCCACGCCGTTTACGCTGGTAAAAAAAGCCCAGTCATATTCCGGCAAGCGCTCCAACGCCTGCTCCGCAGCAGCCAGCGGCTCGCCCGAAGGCATTTCGAAGTCGATGACCGGAAATTCGTAGGGCTCGCCGCCAAGGTCCTCGATCTGCCGAACCAGTTCGCTCGCCTGGGAGCGGGAACGGGTCACCAGAATACGCGTGCCGAACAGCGGCAAGGACTCCGCCCACATCAACTGCTCCCGCTGGTTCACGACCTCGCCGACCACGATGACGGCCGGCGGCTTGAAGTCGGCCTCCATTACCTTCTGCTCGATATCCGCGAGCGTGCCGGTCAGCGTCTCCTGTTCGGCGCGGGTTCCCCAGCGCACGAGAGCGACCGGGGTCTCGGGCGGCCGGCCGTGCTTCATCAACTGCCGGCTGATGTAGCCGATTTTGGCCACGCCCATCATAAATACCAGCGTTCCCGTCGCGTTCGTCACTTTTTCCCAATGAATGGACAAATCCAGCTTATCCGGGCTCTCATGCCCGGTAATGATCGATAGCGACGAGGCCATATCCCGGTGCGTTACCGGGATGCCGGCGTAGGCCGGCACCGAAATTGCCGCGGTGATTCCAGGCACGATTTCGTAAGGAATTCCGTGCTTGCGCAGCAGCTCGGCTTCCTCCCCGACGCGTCCGAAAATGGTCGGATCCCCGCCTTTCAGGCGCACTACCGTTTTGCCCGTCAAGGCCAGGTCGACCAATAGCTGGTTGATATCCTCCTGCTTCATTGTGTGTCGGTCCGTCCGTTTGCCCACATAGATTTTCTCCGCACCGCGCTTCGCCTTGCCGAGCAAGCTGGGATTCGCTAACCGGTCGTAGACGATCACATCGCCCTTCGCCAGGCAATCCAGCCCCTTCACGGTAATCAGCCTGGCATCCCCAGGCCCTGCGCCAACCAGATATACTCTCCCCGTCATCTCCATCACTCCCTGGCTGCCGCCAAAATTTCGTCCGCTCCTTCGGAAATGAGCTTTTCCGCCACAGCTTCCCCCAACAGAGCCGGGTCATTCCCCGCCATTGTTTCTTTCAGGATAACGCGCCCGTCCGGCGCCCCTACCATCCCGGTCAAAACGATTTCACGGGCAAGCTCTTCATATCCCGAGCCCTGTTCGTTTTTGCCCAAAACCGCAAATGCGCCGACCGGGACCTGACAGCTTCCTCCCAAAACCCCGAGAAACCTGCGTTCGGCGGCCACCGTCAGCGCGGTCTCCGGGTCATTGATCAAGGCCAGCAGTTCCCGGACCTCCTTGTCGTTCTCCCGGCATTCGATCCCGAGTGCTCCTTGGCCGACCGCGGGGAGGCATACGTCCGTCGGAAGATAGGCGGTGATTTTATCCTCCCAGCCCATCCGGAACAGGCCGGCTGCCGCCAAAATAATCGCATCAAAGCCTTCCGTCTCCAGCTTTCGCAGCCGGGAATCGATATTGCCGCGAATCGGCTCCAGTACGAGATCCGGCCGATAGGCACTAAGCTGGCTGGATCTTCTCAGACTGCTAGTGCCCACCTTCGCTCCCTGCGGCAATTCGTCGAGCGTGCGCCCTTCCTTGGAAATCAGTGCATCCCGGGGATCTACCCGCTTCGGAACGGCGCCGTTGATCAGCCCTTCGGGGAGTTCGGAGGGCATATCCTTCATGCTATGTACCGCCAGGTCGATCTCCCCGTCCAGCATCGCCTGCTCAATCTCTTTGACGAACAAGCCTTTGCCTCCGACCTTGGACAAAGTAACGTCCAATATCCGGTCGCCCTTCGTTACGATTTTCTTGATCTCGAAATCGTAAGGAAGCCCCCGGTCCCTGCAGATCGCCTTCAAGCTGTCGATTATCTGTCCCGTCTGCGTCAGGGCGAGCTGGCTTTGCCTTGTCCCTACCACAATGGTTCGTCTCATCCTTCATTCCTCCCGGTATTCATCCATCCATGCGATCCATTTATCCTCATTCCAAGCCGGAAAACGGCCCTCGCGGATCGATGCGAGTATATCCATCTCCACCAAGGCTTTGAAGAGAACGGCTCTTCGCTGTGTGTCCGCCACCCGCTCTTTGATCATCTTTCGGGCCAAACTTAAAAACACCACATAGGTTTCATAATCCTCGCCGAAATGCGTCTCCAAGTCCCGGCTTAACTTTTTCGCCGCCAGAGGGCCCGCCCCGGACGTGGAAACGCCCAAAACCAACCCGCCCCGCCGGACAACGCTCGGCGAAATAAAGGATCCCTTTCCGCCCTCTCCCGCATGATTAACGGGAATTCCGAGAGCATTGGCCTCCGCCGTTACGGCATCGTTGACCTCCGCTTGATCCGTGGCCGCATAGACGAGAAAAGCGCCTTGCAAGTCGCCTTCACGGTAGCGGCGCCGCTCCCAGGTCAGCCGGTCTTCCGCATCCCATCGTTCCAGCAAGGAAGTGGCCGTAGGGCTGATCAGCACAAGCCGGGCGCCTGCATCGATCAGCGAGACCATTTTTCTTTCGGCTACGGAGCCGCCGCCCACAATCACGCACCGACGGTTTTCCAGGTTCATCATCAGCGGAACATAATAAGTCATAAAGTTATAGGTACCCTTCCTGAAGTTTCCGTATTGTGTATAGCATACTGTACCCTTTTGCATTTTTCCAGCGAACCGGTCGAAAAACAGCAAGAAACCCCAAGCCCTCGCAACATTCCGGCGAATCCGACCGAAAGTCAAACTGAAGGCTCGGGGCATATTTTACACGGATGCGTGTACCAGAGAGAGGGGAGGCTGTGCCGACGCTTCTTTCTCTTCGGAAAGCTCCAAAACCTCCTTGGAAGCTCCGCTTTCAAGACTCGACTCGTCCAGCATCTTGATATGCTCTTCCAACGCGAAAATCTGCGTAAACCAGTCGAGCGCCTCGGCTCCCTTCTCCTCCCCCGCCATCTCTTTAATCCGGTTGATCGGATCGTGCATCATCTGGTTCACGATGCTCTTGGTCAACCGGCGAATGACCTTCCGCTGACGCTCATCGAGCTCGGGCAGCTTGTTGAACATGCTCTCCAGCGTCGTCTCATGAATGGTGGAAGACTTCTCCTGCAAGGCCCGGATCACAGGCTTGACTCCCAAAGTTTGCAGCCAGTTTCCGAAAACCTCGATTTCCGCCTCGATCATTTCTTCAATTTTCACGGCTTCTCCCCGCCGCATTTCCAGATTGCTCTCCACAATTCCTTCGAGGTCGTCGATATCGTACAAAAACACATGCTCCAGCTCGCCGATGGCCGGATCGATGTCCCGGGGAACCGCGATATCGATCATAAACAGCGGCCGGTCCGGACGCTGCTGCATGCTCTTGGCTACCTGGGATTGCGTAATGACGTAACCCTCGGCTCCGGTCGAACTGATCAAAATATCGACCTCGGTCAGCCGGTTCATCGCTTCCTGCATCGAGCAAGGGGTGCCATTAAATTTGGCGGCCAGCTCCTGCGCACGTCCGAACGTACGATTGGCGACAATCACTTCCTCCGCTCCCGCTCCGCTTAAGTGCTTGGCCGTCAATTCGCTCATTTTGCCGGCGCCGAGAATCAGCACCCGCTTGCCGGTGAAGCTTCCGAAGATCCGCTTTCCAAGCTCCACGGCAGCATAGCTGACCGAAACCGCACTCTCGCCGATCGAGGTTTCCGAATGGGCCCGCTTGCTTAGAGTAACGGCCTGTTTAAACAGCATGTTGAACCACTTTCCGGTACCTTTTTCGCGCTGGGACAGCAAAAAAGCGCTGCGGACCTGACCCAGGATCTGCGTTTCCCCCAACACCATGGAATCCAGGCCGCATGCGACTCTAAACAGATGACGGATGGCTTGCTCGTCTTCATACATATATAAATGCTTGGTAAATTCCTCGCGCGGAATACCAAACCACTTCTCCATAAAACTTCGGATAAAATACCCGCACATATGCAGTCTGTCTACGACCACATAAATTTCCGTGCGGTTGCAGGTTGCGATTATGACGCCTTCCAATACACTCTTGGTGCGTTTCAACTCCTGCAGCGCTTGTGGCATATCCTGATCCGCAAACGCAAAGCGTTCTCTTACTTCCACAGGCGCCGTCCGATAGTTTAACCCGACTACGACAATGTGCATTGCAAGTTCACCTGCCTTTTAGAAGTTGTGACAGCATTCCTCTTGAACAAACTATGTTAATTATATCACAGAGGCCACCGCAAACTCGGGGTTTTCCATGAGTTTTTTATGAATTATTTATGAAATGTAAAATTTTAATAAAATAAATAACCATGGAAGTTCTTCCATGGTTATAATATCTTTCCCATTTTCTAAGTAAATTATATAGGTCTTAAACCAACTCCGCTTGATTAACGACCGGAGTCACGACCTCAAGCTCGCCCAAACCGCGAATCAGTTTCTTCGCGTAGCATTTTTCCGGTTTTAATACGGAAACCAGGTAATCGATTGCCAGCTGCGGGTCTACGGTCTCACCGCAAGTGTAACAATCAATCGCAGCAAAACCTCTCTCAGGATACGTATGAATCGAGAGATGGCTCTCCGACAGCAAAACAAGCACCGTGGCACCTTGTGGTTCGAACTGTTTGGATTGCACGGACAGCACCGTGGCTCCGCAAGATTCGGCAGCTTCCACCATATGAGCTTGCAGCAGCTCTGCGTTGTTCAGTACCTCAAAATCGACTCCCCAAGTATCAACAGCAACGTGTCTTCCGAAAGTTGAATATTCCATCTTTCGGTTCCCCCTTCCTAGGAATAAAATGTTTGAAAAAATTTCATCCGCTAGGACCTACGTCATTCACTTCCCGAGGGAAAAATCTCTCGCAACATCTCCATGTCCTGAGTGAATCCTGGTTCCTATTTTCTTTTCAACGAGATTAAAAATACCATCTATCGATGACAAATGCAACACTTTTTTGACCACAGATAAATATTATTCCGGATACGGGCGTTCGGTGCAGAAAAAAAGCAACGAAAAACCCGCGATTCAAGGTCTCCCCTTAAATCGCGGGCTGCATAGAAATTCATTGATGGGATGGATTAGTTCTTACTCAGCAAGATAAGGATCAGGCCTCCAGAACGAACAACCGGCGTGTGAATCCTCGCAGTTCATCATCGATTGCCGTTACCGAGGCGGCATCTTTGGCGACGATTCGCTGATCGAGCAACGTGTTGATGCGGGTATGAATACCTTCAATCTCCCGTTCCACATCGTTATTCCGGTAAATTCTTTGAAGCTCGCCCAACGTATCTTTAAACTCATACACCAATTTGTAGGAATCCCGGGAGAATTCAAGGATCTTGCGCACCCGGCCATCTTGATAATAATACATCATCATGAATCCGTTATAAATTCTTGTGACCATGCCCGAACCCTTGAAGGCGGCAAACAGAAGTCTCATTACATTGGTCAAATGGGGTTTTTCCAAGCGGAAAGACAATTCACAGACATAATAACCGTCCCTGCGGTCAAAAGGCAGATGGACTTCCTCTCCGCTGTCATCCTCCAGCACCACCTCTTGACTTCCGTTATCCAGCACCTTGACCCGCTGGCGGACGTGAGGATCATACACTTTGTGAATAAACTGCGACATCTGAACTTCCGACAAACGCAAACTGGCATTAACATACTCTGTGGCTAACCGCTGAGCCATAAAAATCTCCTCAATTCTTTTAACAATCCTTTAAAATAATTATACACTACTCATTTAATGATTTGCTCAGCGATTAAAACGTGAAATCCTGCCATTTTTCAGAAAAAAACGGATTTAGCCGTTTTTAGCCGCAACAATCCCCCTGCATGCTCACTTTCCTGCCGACTGTTCTCCGAATCCCTTCTTGATCCATCGATTTATGCAATTTTTTCTAATTCACTCTTTGGGAGTGTCCAAGCTGTCTGGCATCGCATAACGGGATATTTGCGACCATAGCTCGTCCCGACCGATGCCTTCCTCGGAGGAAAACATAACGATCTGATCGCCCGCACGCATTACGAGCGCTTCCCGAATTACCTTCAAGTGCTTCTGCCAGCGGGACTTCGGAATTTTATCGGCTTTCGTCGCCACCACGCAGACAGGCAAGTCATAGTGCTTCAACCAGTCATACATCAGCTCGTCATCCTTGGACGGCGGATGGCGCAAATCGATGACAAGCAGGACTAGCCGGAGCGTTTCCCGCTCCAGCAAATATTTTTCGATCATATTTCCCCAAACCTGACGTTGGGACTTGGACACCTTGGCATAGCCGTAACCGGGAAAATCGACGAAGTAGATTTCGTCATTGATCCGGTAGTAGTTCAAATGCTGGGTCTTCCCCGGAGTCGAGCTGGTCCGGGCCAAGTTCTTACGGTTGATCATACGGTTGATCAGCGAGGACTTCCCGACGTTGGAACGCCCTGCCAGAGCGATCTCCGGCAAGGCGTCTTCAGGGTATTGGCTGGGTCCTACAGCGCTGATCACAAATTCTGCACTGGTTATCTTCATCGTTTCAATCCTCTCTAATGCACTTCCGGCTGCTCCACAAGCGCATGTTCCAGCACCTGGTCCATATGGGATACGGGCACGAACACCATATCGTCCTTCACACTGTCCGGAATATCGCGCAAATCGCGCTCATTATCCTTCGGCAGCAGGACTTTCTTGTAACCTGCGCGATGCGCGGCCAGCGATTTCTCCTTCAAACCGCCGATCGGCAAAACGCGTCCGCGCAGCGTAATTTCTCCGGTCATCGCGATATCCTTGGATACATGGCGACCCGTTAACGCGGAAATCAGCGCGGTGGCGATCGTAATGCCCGCGGATGGTCCGTCTTTCGGGATCGCCCCTTCAGGGATATGAATATGGATATCGTTCTTCTCATGGAAGTCGGCAGCGATCCCCAGCTCCGAGGCTTTCGAACGCGTATAACTAAAAGCCGCTTGTGCGGACTCTTTCATCACGTCGCCGAGCTTTCCTGTCAGCGTCAATTTCCCGCTGCCGGGGACGACGGTGACCTCGATCACTAACGTCTCTCCGCCTACTTCCGTCCAAGCGAGTCCGGTCACCGTACCGATTTGATCCTCGAGCTCCGCTACGCCGTACCGGTATTTAGGCACACCCAGATAGTCCTTGATCTCTTCGGGGCCGATTGTGATCTCCTGCAGCCCTTCGGATACCACCTTCTTGGCGGCCTTCCGGCACAGAGCGGCAACCTGCTGCTCGAGATTCCGCACCCCCGATTCCCGGGTATACTCCCGGATGGTGCGGAGAAGCGCCTCTTCGCCGATCTCCAACTGCTCCGGCTCCAGCCCATGCTCCCGCTTCTGCTTGGGCAGCAGGTAACGGGTAGCGATTTGCAGCTTCTCCAATTCCGTGTAGCCCGGAATATAGAGCATTTCCATCCGGTCCAGGAGCGGACGCGGAATGTTATGGACCGCATTGGCGGTCGTCACGAACATGACGTTCGACAAATCGAAAGGAACCTCGATGAAGTGATCGCTGAACGTGTTGTTCTGCTCGGGATCGAGCACCTCAAGCAGCGCCGATGACGGATCCCCGCGGAAATCGGAGGCCATCTTATCGATTTCGTCCAGCAGGAACACCGGATTCAGCGTCCCGGCCGTCTTCATCCCCTGGATGATCCGCCCCGGCATCGCGCCCACATAGGTCCGCCGGTGCCCGCGGATCTCCGCTTCATCGCGAACTCCGCCTAAAGAAATCCGCACGAACTCGCGTCCGAGCGATTTGGCGATCGAGCGGGCGAGCGAAGTCTTACCCACCCCTGGCGGCCCTACTAGACAGAGGATCGGCCCTTTGAGCTTCTTCACCAGCTTCTGTACCGCCAGATACTCCAGAACGCGCTCTTTGGGTTTATCGAGTCCGTAATGATCTTCGTTCAGCACCTGCTCCGCTTTGGCCAAATCCAGGTCATCCTCGGTTTTCTCGTCCCAAGGCAAGCTCAGCAGCCAGTCCACATAATTGCGGATAACCCCGCCTTCAGCGGAGCTGGCCGGCATCTTCTCCAGCCGGTCAATCTCCTTCTGCGTCTTCTCGCGGACTTTCTCCGGCAGGTTCTTCTCCTCGAGCAAAGCCCGTAATTCCTCGACTTCGCCGGCCCGCCCTTCCTTCTCGCCGAGTTCCTTCTGAATCGCCTTCATCTGTTCCCGCAGATAGTATTCCTTCTGGGTCTTCTCCATCTGCTTCTTGACGCGCTGGCTGATTTTGCGCTCCAGCTCCAGCACTTCTCGCTCGTTATTCAAAATGTCGAGCAATTTTTCCAGGCGTTTTCGGACGTCGATCGTCTCCAAAATCTCTTGCTTATCCTTAATTTTAAGGGACAAGTGGCTCGTAATGACGTCGGCGAGGCGGCCCGCTTCTTCAATGTCCGAAACCGCCGCAAGCGTCTCGGGGGTAACCTTCTTCGATAAATTGATATAATGTTCGAATTGGGTGAGCACCGTGCGCATTAACGCATCGACTTCCGGATCGGTCGTATCCTCCTCCGGCCGCTCTTTGGCAATCACCTCGTAATACTCTTCATTATCCAAATATTCCACAATCTCGGCACGTTCCATCCCCTCGACCAGCACCCGGATGGTGCCGTTCGGCAGCTTCAACATTTGCCGAACTTTCGCGACTGTACCGATACGAAAAATGTCTTCCTGGGTCGGTTCTTCAATGTTCACTTCGGATTGAGAACAGAGGAGAATCAAATTGTCGTCGACCATCGCCTTCTCCAGCGCCTTCACCGACTTTTCCCGGCCTACATCCAAATGAAGCACCATGCTCGGGTAGACGAGAAGGCCGCGCAAAGGCAGCAAAGGAAAACGACGACCTCTGGATTTATGGGGTCCCATCGTTTTCGCACCTCCAAACGTTCTCGTTAAGATATCATTCCTATTTTAACAAATGTTACATGAAAACACCAATGAAGAGCGGCTGCCCAAACGGCAGCCGCCCAGAACCCAACCCCGGTCAGACCACGCCGTTGGATGGAGGCGACTCGGCATGCAGAAAAGGCGCCGGCGCCGGCAAAGGCGCAAACAGCTCTCCACCCGACATAAAGCCGAAGTCCTTCTCGGCTTCGGGGCCGAAGACATGCCGGAACACTTCGCCGACCGATTCAACGGGAATGACCCGCAATCCGTCCAAGCCTTCAAAAAGAGTCTGCCAATTATCCTTCGGAATAAGCACCGTGGTTGCCCCGGCCTGAAAAGCGGCCTCCACCTTGGCGACCACACCGCCGACCGGCTTAACCTTGCCATGGATACCGATTTCTCCCGTCATGGCGACGCGGTGATCCACCGGAATCCGTTTAATCGCCGAGGCGATGGCCGTCGCGATCGCCAGACCCGCTGACGGACCGTCGATCGGCGTCCCTCCCGGAAAGTTAATGTGCAGATCATAGCCGGAAGGGTCGATACCGATCCGCTTCAGCACGGTCAGCACATTTTCGACCGAGCCTTTGGCCATACTCTTGCGCCGAAGCGTCCGAGTCCCCCCTCCGATTTCCTCTTCATCCACTACACCTGTGATATTGTAGATGCCTTTGCCGGGTTCCACAGGAACAGCCGTCGCTTCAATTTCCAGCAGCGTGCCCATGTTGACCCCGTAAACGGCCAGCCCGTTGACGACCCCGATTTCCGGCTGCGCCGGAATTTTCCGGTCCGGACGAGGTACCAGCTGGCTGCTTGTGGCCACCCATTCCAGGTCCGCCGCCAGCAGGTGATCCCGTTTCTCCGTCAGCGCGAGTCCTGCCGCCAACTGCACCATGTTAACCGCCTCACGGCCGTTGGTGGCGTATTTCTTGATGACTTCCACCGCTTCCGGGCAAGGCTGAAATCCGATTCGCTTCACGGCATCCTCGGCGATTTGCGCGATCTCCTCCGGAAGCAGCGGCCGGAAATAGATCTCCATACATCGGGAACGCAGCGCGGGCGGAATCTCCTGGGGCGAGCGCGTCGTCGCGCCCACGAGCCTGAAGTCGGCAGGCAAGCCGTTTTGGAAAATATCATGAATATACGCCGGCGTACCGGTATCCTCGGAATTGTAATAGGCGCTCTCCAAATACACCTTCCGATCTTCCAGCACCTTCAGCAGCTTATTCATCTGGATGGAATGCAGTTCACCGATCTCATCGATGAACAAAATCCCTCCGTGGGCCTTGGTTACGGCCCCGGGCTTCGGCTGCGGGATACCGGCGACCCCCATCGCCCCGGCCCCTTGATAGATCGGATCATGCACCGATCCGATCAGCGGATCCGCGATCCCGCGCTCATCGAACCGGGCGATCGTGGCATCGATCTCCATAAATTTCGCGTCGGTTTTAAAAGGGGAGACCGGGTTCTTCTTCGCCTCCTCCATAACCACGCGTGCCGCAGCGGTCTTGCCTACGCCCGGCGGCCCGTAAATGATCACGTGCTGCGGATTTGCGCTGCACAGCGCCGCCTTCAAGGCACGAAGCCCATCCTTCTGGCCGACGATATCGCTCAATGAAGCCGGACGCGTCCGCTCCGCAAGCGGCTTCGTCAGCGAAATCGCCCGCAGCTTGCGCAGCTTCTCCATCTCCTTGCGAGATTCGCGGTCCACCGCCGTCCGGTTTCCTTTTTGATTGCGCAGCTGATTCCAGAAATACAGGCCGATGACTACAGCAAAAAACATTTGAACGGACATCAGAATGACACTCAGATCCATGTCACAGAACCTCCCCACTTTGACTGATACTTGGTAGTATAGCCCTTTCACCCCATCATAAAACGACCCACACGGAAGAATCATATCTTTTTCGCAAAAAAAGCCGCGGACTATCGTAAATGACAGCCCACGGCTTTGTAAAATCCAGACTTATTTCGCGCTAAACGACCGATGTTCCTTCCGCCCCGGAATTTCGCCGGTCGCTTCGTACACCTCGACGATATGGTCGATCTCTTTCTTGAGCTCGGAAAGCAACTCGGCTTCAGGTACTTTACGGATCATTTCTCCGTAACGGAATAACAATCCTTCCCCGCGCGCACCGGCGATCCCGATATCGGCCTCCCGGGCTTCGCCGGGACCGTTGACCGCACATCCCAGTACCGAGACTTTGATCGGTACTTTCAGGTTGGCGATATAGTCCTCCACCTCATTGGCGATCGAGAACAGATCAATGTCCAGGCGACCGCAGGTGGGACAGGACACGAGCGTGGCCGCATTTGTGATCAGACCGAACGTTTTCAGCAATTCACGGGCCACTTTGACCTCTTCAACCGGATCGGCGCTGAGCGAAATCCGCACGGTCGAACCGATCCCCATGGAGAGCAGCGCCCCAATTCCGGCCGCACTCTTCACGGTACCGGAAAAGAGCGTACCGGCTTCCGTGATGCCGAGATGAAGCGGGTAAGGAATAACTTCCGCCGCCTTGGTATACGCCGCAATGGCCATCGGTACGTCCGAGGCCTTCAGCGAGACGATGATATCGTGAAAATCCAGTTCTTCCAAAATTCCGATATGGAATAACGCGCTTTCCACCATCGCTTCCGGCGTTGGGTACCCGTATTTCTCCAGAAGGTGGTTCTCCAAAGAGCCTGCGTTTACGCCGATTCGAATCGGAATGCCTCTCTCCTTGCAGGCTTTAACGACGGCTTCGACCTTCTCGCGCCGACCGATGTTCCCGGGGTTGATCCGTACCTTGTCAATCCCGTTCTCGATAGCCAGCAGAGCCAGCTTGTAATTAAAGTGGATGTCGGCCACAAGCGGTATGTGAATCTGCTTCTTGATTTCCTTGATGGCCGCAGCCGCTTCCTCGTTATTCACCGTCACGCGAACCAACTGGCAGCCGGCTTCCTCCAACCGGTGGATTTCAGCAACCGTCGCGGCGACATCCGCCGTTTTGGTCGTGCACATACTCTGGATAATGACTTCATTGCTCCCGCCGATCGTCAGATTGCCGACCTTCACCGGTCGCGTATCTTGTCTCAAGAACATATTCTGGCCTCCCCCCATAACGCCAAATCTCACTGCACTTCAAGTCAGACAACAAACTCCGAAGCAAGTGTGGTGTGCCGTTTTAGATTAATCGCAGAATAACGGAAAAGGTCCGTTAAAGGCAAAGAAGGCCCCAAAGGGCCATTCCTGCTGCGTGATGGAAAACTTGGGTTGTAAGCGATCCGGCTTCCGCCTTACGCGCTCTCTTCCTGCTTCTTGTTCTTATTGCCTTCGAGTTCCGGCGACGTCTTCTCGATCACGACTTTTTCGGTAATGACGCAATCGGTTATGTCATCGCGGGACGGCACCTCATACATCACGTCCAGCATAATGCCTTCGATGATCGCACGCAATCCGCGCGCGCCGGTATTCCGCTTGATCGCTTCGCGAGCAATGGCTTCCAGCGCCTTCGGCTCAAACTGAAGATTGACGTTGTCAAGCTCAAGCAGCTTCTGGTATTGCTTCACGAGGGCATTCTTCGGCTCCGCCAAAATGCGGACCAGCGTCTTTTCATCCAACGGCTCCAGAGTAGAAATGACCGGCAAACGCCCTACGAATTCCGGAATCAAACCGAATTTCAAGAGGTCTTCCGGCAAGACCATCGACAGATATTCGCCCGGCTTCAGGTCCTTTTGTCCGTCGTTTGCCGTGTTAAACCCGATGACCTTCTTACCGATCCGGCGTTTGATCATTTGCTCGAGACCGTCAAAGGCACCGCCGCAGATGAACAAAATGTTCGTCGTATCGATTTGAATGAACTCCTGATGCGGATGCTTGCGGCCGCCTTGCGGCGGAACGGAAGCTACCGTACCTTCGAGAATTTTCAAGAGAGCTTGCTGTACGCCTTCCCCGGAAACGTCGCGCGTAATCGACGGGTTCTCCGATTTACGGGCCACTTTATCGATTTCATCGATATAAATAATGCCGCGTTCCGCTTTCTCCACGTCGTAATCCGCTGCCTGGATCAGCTTCAGCAGGATGTTCTCCACATCCTCGCCCACATAACCGGCTTCCGTAAGCGATGTGGCATCGGCAATCGCAAACGGAACGTTAAGAATCTTCGCCATCGTTTGCGCCAAAAGCGTTTTCCCCGAACCTGTCGGTCCCAAGAGCAGAATATTACTCTTCTGCAGCTCGACGTCATCGTTCTTACTCTGCGAATTTACCCGCTTGTAGTGGTTGTAAACCGCCACGGAAAGCGACTTCTTCGCTTGCTCCTGACCGATAACATACTGATCCAAAATGTCGCGGATTTCCATCGGCTTCGGAATTTCCTTGAGATCGAGCTCTTCCTCATGTCCGAGCTCTTCCTCCACGATTTCCGTGCACAATTCAATGCATTCGTCACATATATAAACGCCCGGCCCGGCAACCAGTTTGCGGACCTGTTCCTGCGATTTTCCGCAGAATGAGCATTTCAGTTGTCCTTTTTCATCGTTGAATTTAAACATGTAAACACCCCTTTATGGTTTAATCGGCTTGTTGATGACCTGGTCGATAATCCCATAGGCCTTAGCCTCTTCCGCGCTCATGAAGAAATCACGGTCCGTGTCGCGCTGGATTTTCTCAAGGGGTTGACCCGTCCGATCCACATAGATTTGGTTCAACTTCTCCCGTGTCTTGATAATCCATTCGGCATGAATTTTGATATCCGCCGCCTGCCCTTGAACTCCTCCGAGCGGTTGATGAATCATCACTTCGCTGTTCGGAAGCGCAAATCGCTTACCCGGAGCGCCTGCCGTCAGCAAAAGCGAGCCCATGCTGGCCGCCATGCCCACACAGATCGTTGACACATCGGGTTTAATGTACTGCATCGTATCATATATACCCATCCCCGCAGTGACAGAACCACCCGGAGAATTGATGTACAGATGGATGTCTTTATCCGGATCCTCGGCTGCCAAGAACAACAGTTGGGCAATCACGAGATTGGCTACGTCATCGTCAATCGCGTTGCTTAAGAAAATAATGCGATCCTTGAGCAGTCTAGAGTAAATATCGTAAGACCGTTCTCCCCGGTTTGTTTGTTCCACGACCATAGGTACCAGACTCATGTGACCAACCTCTTTTCTATTATCAAATTTCCTGCGCCCTAGATTATTTTATCACGTTCAAAGGCGCATGTCATTTTTCACCCCATACAGTTTATGTGTTTGAATTTACAATATATAACCGATAGGGATATCCTATTCCCGGGTGGAAATAATTGTATGGATAAAAGGTGAAAAATTAAGGCACGCATTAAGTTATACGTGCCTTAGCATTTGCCTTGTGTTGTATGATCAAATAGCTCCTTGCGGGCAAGGACTTATTCTTCTTCGTTTTGTTTCTCTTCCGCTGCGGAATCATCCGCTTTGGCCGCTTTCTTCGTCGCTTTCTTGGCCGGCTTGTCGGCTTCCTCGGATTTCTCCGCCGTTTCGAATTGCTCGGCGGGAACTTCCTTGGCGTTTTCCGTCAAGAACTGAATCGTCTTGCGAAGAAGAACGTCCTCTTTCACGCTTCCCAGCGAGCCGTTCGCGGCAAGGATGTTACGAATTTCCTCAGGAGTGCGCTTGTAAGCGTCCGCCATATCCTGAAGCTCCTTGTTGACTTCCTCTTCCGTCGCTTCGATTTTCTCGGCTTTCGCGATTTGCTCAAGCACCAGGTTGTTGCGAACACGCTTCTCGGCGTCGTTCTTCATTTGTTCTCTCAAATCTTCAACCGTTTGGCCGGAGAAACCGAGGAACATATCCAGGTTCATGCCTTGGGCGCGGAGACGGTTATCGAAGTCGCGTACCATGTTCTCCACTTCGCTGTCGATCATGGCTTGCGGGATTTCCACTTCGGCATTCTCGCCGATTTTGTCAACGAGAATTCTTTCGCGTTCAGATGCGCCTTCTTTTTCCTTGCGGGATTCCAATTGTTTCTTCAGATCCGCTTTGTATTCGTCCAACGTATCGAATTCACTTACGTCCTTGGCAAACTCGTCGTCCAGTTCAGGAAGCTGTTTGCGCTTGATTTCGTGAACTTTCACTTTAAATACCGCTTCTTTACCCGCCAACTCTTCAGCATGGTAAGTTTCAGGGAAAGTAACGGTTACGTCCTTAAAGTCGCCTGTAGCCAGTCCCACAACCTGATCTTCAAAACCAGGAATGAAGGTGTTGCTGCCCAGTTCAAGGGAATAACGCTCGGCTTTGCCGCCTTCGAACGGAACTCCGTCCACGGAGCCGTCAAAGTCGATGACAACGGTATCACCGTTTTGTGCAGCTTCTTCGTCGATCACGACGAGCTCGGCATGGCGTTCTTGCATGCGGGTAAGCTCTTCGCTCAACTCTTCTTCGCCAACTTCGGTGTTAGTTGCAGGAACTTCGATACCTTTATAGTCGCCAAGCTTCACTTCAGGCTTCACGGTTACTTTAGCTTTAAACTTGAAAGGTTGTCCCTTGGCAAATTGCTCAACATCCACTTCCGGGCGGTCTACCGGGAAAATATCCGTTTGATCAACCGCTTCAGTATAAACTTCAGGAAGCAAAATATCGATGGCGTCTTGGTACAAGCTTTCCACACCGAAACGGGCCTCAAAGATCGACCGAGGTACTTTACCTTTACGGAATCCGGGTACGTTTACTTTTTTAATTACTTTTTGAAAAGCTTTATCCAGTGCAGCGGCAACGCGTTCCGCTTCCACTTCAACCTCGAGAACGCCGAGGTTCTTCTCTATTTTTTCCCAAGTTGCTTTCATTTTATGCTTTCCCCTCCAAATTTCACTTATACTGAATACTGAAACCGAATCGCGCGATAAAGCAGCTATCTTGGTTTCAGTATAGCTGTCTTAGTCCACGTTCGAGAATAACCACTATATTATAAACAACAATACAGCATTTTACAAGAGCTGTTAGTAGGTTCCCCTTCGGGTTCCAGATTTACCGGTTTTTATTGTAAACATTGTTCATTACTTCAGCCCCGCCGTTACGAACTGCCGCATGGACCGGCAAGCTTGCTCGAAACGCAGCCGCAAATTGTCGGTGATGCCGTACAAACTCCGGATCTCCTCTTCATGAATCCCGCCCGGCAAGCTGTCCGCGACCATTTGATGGAGTGCGGCGGCCCAGATGTCGATCATGCTGTCCTCATCGCTCAGCAGCGACCTGTAATCCATCGTCCCGTAAATGGCCATAACAAACTGCGTCCAAAGCTCCTGGGCAAAATAAAACAACGTCGGATCATGAACCTGGGTCTGATCGCCAACGCGTTCCAGAACATGCTGAACCGGTGCAGGGAAATCCTCCGGCTTGATCGGCACGGATTCGATTTCGATCTCCACCTTCTCCCCAAAGCGAAAAAACGAAACGACACCATGGGCCCCGCGGCGTTTTAAGATTTGAAGTACCCGATATTGAAGCAAAGGATGCAGTTCTTGTCGGCTCAGCCAATCAATCAGCGCCTCGTCGACTTCCGGCCGATCCAGATAAGCCAGCTGCTCCAGCGCAAGGAACGTCTGCTCCGACATCGGCTTCCCGATGACCGCCCGCAAAAGCTTGTCGGCGTATTGATGATCCTCGGCCATCTTGGCCTCGACATGCCGCCGGGCTATGACATCCTCGTCCTCTTCCTCATCGTCCGATAGGCCGGTGTGGTTCGCCGCTTCATCCTGTAGCATGGGAAACGCGTCCGTGAGCCAATCCAACAAGTTCCTCCATTCCGCATACTGCCTGTCGTCCTGGCCCTGGCATTGCAATAAAAACCGCAGAAGCTCGGCAGCCTCGCCGTATCGCTCGGTCTCCAGCATTCTCGTCAATTCAATCTGGTAAAAATCCAAGGTTTTGGGAAACAAGACCACGTTGTCCTTCTGGTTGTGAGTGTCGCTGATAAGGGCACCTCCTTTCATCCGGTCTAATTTATTGAGATTATAGCATAGAGATGAAAGAAGGCAAAAATCATCCCATTATAGCAAATCCCAGCCACCCTATTGCGCAAACTAATTTGCCATGATATAATCTTTTTTGCTTCTGTTTTTTATGTATCATGTCCCAGTAGCTCAGCTGGATAGAGCAACGGCCTTCTAAGCCGTCGGTCGGGGGTTCGAATCCCTCCTGGGACGTAAGAAGAAAGTCGGTTCATACGTGAACCGGCTTTTTTGCGTCCCTTGGGAATGAGAACCCCGGTAGGGGTTCGTCGGAGCGAGACCTCCCGCGCTTAGCAGGGAAGGACGAGCGGAGTCTCGCGCAGCAGCGCGAGTATCCCTCCTGGGACGTAAGAAGAAAGTCGGTTCATACGTGAACCGGCTTTTTTGCGTCCAATGGGGATGAGAACCCCGGTAGGGGTTCGTCGGAGCGAGCCCCCACGTTTTTGGGAGGAATTTAGGCCGTATATTGTCAGCGGCCAGCTTTGCTATTTGAAAAGCCGGTAGGTGAATAAGTGCCATATGCGGCGCTATTTTGTCGAATTTGGCTGGGTCGAGTGAAATAAGCGCTTTTTAGGCACTAGCATTGCATTAACCCTGACACATGATTACAACGGAGCTTGATGCCTTAATCTCTTTTAGAGAACTTCGAAATAAGTACAGGCCTCTAAACAAGGTTCTGCAGTTAGGAAGTCTAACGGCCGTGAGAGCCGTTATGTTGCGATTGAATCACGTATTGGGATTTTAACGGTCGTGTGGACCGTTATTTACCTTTATTTCGACCAAAACAGCCATACTTATATGAAATAGGGGCCGTGGCGACCGTTAGAATTTGGAGTCAGCGCAAACAGGGCAAATAGGGGCCGTGGCGACCGTTAGCATGATTTAGAGGGGGAGACGATCTAAGTTCGACATGTTGCTTGCCAAAGCGGCGGATTGGCCCTAAATGGGCAGCATCAAGGAAGGTTTAATGCAACGTCATTGCTTTTTAGGGCCTTATATAGGGAAAAAGCGGGCCAAAACCTGATTTCGGGGCCCGCATCAGGGGAATAAGGCCCTTTGACCGCTATGATTCCCTCGGAGCCGAATCGGGCCGAATTAACGTCCCAAAAGGCACTAGCATTGCATTAAACCTGACACAAGAAATTAACGGAACAGTATTTACTAAATATGTTAATTTATATGTTATTTTCATGGAATAAAATAAAAAAAGCTCCTATTGTTGAGTTAGATGCGTTACCCATAACTCATCTCAACAAAAGGAGCCAACCATGGGTAACATACACAATTTATCTGTGATTCGTCAATGCTTTTCTTATATTTCTGAAGAAAATTTTAGCTTTCCAATTTCCGATCATCGTGTTCGCAAGCTTACTACCTTAAAAAGTATCAAGTTAATTTTAGCCTCCCAACTCGCTAAGTGGGATTCTTATGAACACATTTCTCAAGCCACTTCGAACAAGCACAACGCTGCAGGAAAGTCTGGAACTATCCAGCATCAGTAGTTCTCAAATCTCCAGGCGTCTAAAGATGATTCCTACCGAGATACTCGAAGGTCTATTCCTTGAACTCATCGGCAAGGTCAAGCAGAAAGCTCCATCGGAAATCAAGGGCACACAGATTCGGATTATCGACTCGACTTGTCTAAGACTTCCGGCGACACTGGCCAACTGGGCGTACGTAACCCGTGACCACACTCAAATCAAAATTCATGTTCGAGTCTTGGTTTTGACTAAAAATGAAGAGAAAGAGGTCATTCCTGAGAAGGCCATCCCTACTACGGGGAATGTGAGTGACTACGAAACCATGAACTTTCTGGTCGAAGATGACGGCACAATATACGTGATGGATCGCGGTTATGTGAAGTATAAACAGTTCGATACTTGGCTAGAGCAAAAAGTTCAATTCGTAACTCGAATCAACGAAAAACATAGGGTTTGGCAGGTGGAGCAAGAGCTGCCGGTTCATCCGGATTCAAACATCATCCGAGATGCTATCGTTCAATTAGGGAGTGCCTTTCGCAAGACAGAGAATTCTTTACGCCTTGTAGAGTTTTTGGATGAAAAGGGGCGCAAGTATCGTCTGGCTACTTCGTGCTTTGACCTAAGTGCTGAGGAAATCGCGGACATCTATCGGCAGCGTTGGCTGATCGAGCTATTTTTCAAGTGGATGAAGCAGCATTTGCGATTAGTGAAGCTGTATAGCTATGATCCTCAAGGGATAGGGAACCAGATCTTTATCGCTTTGATCGCTTATGCTATGGCCATGCTCATTCATGTGATCAGTGGAACCCGAATGAGTTTGTGGGAAGTGCTTCAATCACTTCGTCTTTTATGGGAGAAACCTAATTTGCTACTTGAATCCGAGCTTCATCGAAGGAGTAAAAGCCAGAACAACAAAGGGCGTCAAAGGAGTACAAAAATGTACAAGGAACCGCCTATTATGAACACATCGGTTGGAATGATCAAGCCAAGAAGAAAATGAAGCTGAGTGAAGAGGCAAAATAGAACAAAAAGTTAATATCCATAAAATGGAATAACGCATCTATTTTCTGACCCCCTTCATTTTTTGGCCAATTACTTAAAAATCGATATGGAAAA
>NZ_JBAGJC010000024.1:0-41205 GCF_036864765.1 Paenibacillus sanfengchensis
GGTAGTTATCCCAGTCTTACGGGCAGGTTGCCTACGTGTTACTCACCCGTCCGCCGCTAACCATCAGAAGTGCAAGCACTCCATCAAGTCCGCTCGACTTGCATGTATTAGGCACGCCGCCAGCGTTCGTCCTGAGCCAGGATCAAACTCTCCAATAAAGTTGAAACTTATTGAATAAGCTGATAGCTCATTTTGAATCTGACGAGAATTTTACTTCTCATTTTAATACTCACTCGTTGTTCAGTTTTCAAAGATCAACTTCGTTTCTTTCGTCATCGCTGTGTTTCAGCGGCGACTTTTATAATATATCATGTTTTCCTCGTTTAAGTCAAGAACTTTTTTTCAAGTCATTTTTTTGATTCATTTTGACTTGCTTAACAAGTTTCTTGTCTCTCAGGGGCGAGATCTAATTTAACACAGAATGAATAGAACAGTCAACTATTTTTACAAAGGAAATAAATGAAAATATATCGAAACTTTATGCCCAATATCGAATTTCGCGGCCACCTCCGGAGGCATCTGCGGAAATCGCGGCCGATTGTTTAACCAGCGATCGATACACCAGCTTGCGGATCATCATCGGAAGCTCCTCCTTGATATAGCTAAGCTCCGGTAGTTCGAGCAGTTCTTGAATGCTCCAGGCTTCCTTCCGGCTTCCCAAAATCCGCAAGAGCAGCGAGCAGCAATCCTCCATCCTGGACATGGCGGAAAACTCGCAGGCAAGAAGCACCAGTTCAACGCGCTGCTCGATCGTTTCCTTGCTGTCGGTAAGCTCGTCGAACAATTTGCGGACAACCGTGTTTAAGGATTGCGCTTGCTCCCATACGCTATCTCCCGGGACAATCCCCTCATCGATCAGTTCAATCCGAGCGTAATGTTTTAAGGATTGCAGCACGCAGTAGTAAGCATCCATGAAATCCTGCTCACTGGCATAACGTTTGGCCTCTACGTAGGTACGCAAAAACCCGGCAAACTCCTTAAGCTTCCGCCTTTCTCTCATTCCGCTCCCGAAACGGGCCAATTCTTTGCGCAACTCCGTCACTTTTCCTCCCACGTCCCAAATAACCTCCCCCTGCAGGAAACACTGCACGATATCAGGGTGCTCACCGGTGACCACCCATTGCAGCAACTCATTTCTTCCGATATAACGCATTTGATAGTGCAGGGAGCCGCTTAAACAATGTTCCATATGTACGAGGCCCGAATCCGTCTCTTCGCAGATTACCAATACAAGCAGCTCAAAATCATGCAGCAATGAACCGCGAAACACACTGCCGGGGTGCCGGAAGCCCACCGCTCCAACAGCTTGGTGACCGCTCTTCTCCTGGCTTTTAAAAGAAAAAAAGGTTGGCTCCACGTTACCCTCCTGGCTTGGCGTATTTATGCCGATTCGTTATAATATAGTTCTACGCTTCCCTAAAGTTTCCTTCTTCCATTTTGGAATGAGATTATTCAAAAGAATTGAGGTTTTATAAACATGTTCTTTAAATCCAGCAAGATTAATGAATTCCGTTTATGGGGCCTTCTGTTAACGATGTCCGGAATGGGACTGATGGTATTGGGAACCGCCGGGATCGTTTTTTGGGGTCAGTCCGGCAAAGTTATCGCCGGGATCGGCCTGGTGATCGGCTTGATCGCCATGATGGCCAGCTTGGCCATCTATTTTTGGGCAGGGATGCTTTCGACATCCGCCGTCCAACTGGAGTGCCCGGAATGCCACAAGCTGACGAAAATGTTGGGAAAGACGGACCGGTGCATGTTCTGCAAGACGATCCTGACATTGGATCCGCATCATGCGACCATCACGGCGGAAGAAATAGAGAGCCGGCAAACGCTTGGACAAACGCCGGAAACCAACGCGGACACAAAAAAAGGTTGAACAAGGAATCCCTTGTCCAACCTTTTTTTATTCTGAAATTTGCTGTAGCACTTCCCAAGCTTCATCGGAGGCAAACCTTCGGGTCCAGGTTGCAACCCCCGCCAAGCCCAGAGATTGCGACAGTTCGACCCGCCGCTGCAATGATACCTTGTCCTCCAGCCAAATGCGGTGCAACGCGTTGTCTTCACGATATTCCACGTAGTTCTGCCCGGCCTCCTCCGACAAGGATGGAGTCAGCTTTTTCTCACGGATCAGATTTTGCGCCTTCTCCATGCCGATCGCTTTCGATTTGACCTTGACTTCGCCATCCTTGACCGTTTCCGTCCATACCCGCGTATATAACGGAATTCCAAGGATTAACTGATCTGGGGACACGTCATCCTCTTCCAGGAGCCGGATAACAGATGAACGCACCCAAGGAAGAGAGGCCACCGAACCCGCTTTGGGACTGGCAGCCCAATGCTCGTCATAGGCCATAAGAATCAAATAGTCGACGGCTTCGGCCAGCGCTCTTCGATCCAGAAAAGCCGACCACATCTCACTGTTGGATTTCGGCGTTACGTCAATAGAGACGACAAGCCCATATTCCATGGCCAAAGGCCGCAGTTCCCTCATGAACTGGGTCAGATTCGGCCCATCCTTGGTGTGCACGTTCTCGTAATCGATGTTGATCCCATCCAGATCATAAAGCTTTGCGTAATGCAGCATTTGAAGGATGGTGGTCATCCGGTTTTCAAAAGAAGACAGCGCCTCCGTCGTCAAATCCGGTTCAAAGCTATTGCTGAACAACCCCCAGACTTGCATGCCCTGGTTATGGGCCCATCGGACATAAGCGGGATCCGCCTTGCTTCGGAGGTTACCGCTTCCGTCAACCAACGAAAACCAGGTTGGGCTCACGACGTTCACCCCTGGCAATTTTCCGAGAGAAGAAGGCTTCGGGGCTACTTCGTAAACGGCTTCCCAAGTCATATTGATTTTCTTGGCCTGCCATTTCTTCTTCGCCGGCGACAAAACCGGCTCAAGCTCGGGAACGGTGCGATCATCGCCGGCTACCGTGTCTTTTTGTTTGACATACCCGGTATATCCATTATAAAGCTGGACATAATACCAATCATCCTGGCTATCGAGAACTCTCAATTTGGTACCTGGCTCCATATCCGCAAAAATCGGCGAATGGATGCTGGCGTCTTTTCTTAATGGAGCCGTAAAATTGTCTTTTTTCGAGTCGTCGCGAACAAGCCTATGCTTCACCGTTTCCCCGGGTTTCATCAGCAGAACCGCGCCGGAATCGGCATCTTCATGCACTTCCATGCCGTACAGTTCCTTCAGCAAATAGGCCGGCAGATACAGAACCCCCTCCTCTTCCTCAGGAGCAAAGCGCAGGCTTAGCGGCTTGTTGTTGACTTTTCCCCTTTTCTCATTCGTTTTCAGCAGCACTAACTTTTTAGGCGTCGTCAAAATTACGGATTTTGACTCTTCTTCATACCGGATATTGGGATCCACCACAGATTGAATCGTCGGCAGGGGCAGCTTGAGCCCTTCCCCATCGCCTATGGCGCTGCCTTCCAGCAATTCTCCCCCAACAAACATCGGTTTGGCAACTTTCCCTTTCCAGACCGGTTCCGTATGTTCCCGGTTGGGCAAAATTTCAGCAGAGTACCAGTACGCTCCAACCGCAAGGATCAGCAGCGCCAGCCACCATTTCCCCCGGCCTCTCCGTCTGGAACTTCTATGGAGCCTTTTTCTGCTATTCAACGTAAAATACCTCGCTTCCCAAAAAATAAAAACGTGAAGAAACTCCCGAAGGAATCCCTCACGTTTCTCTACCCACAAGTCGGACTGAACTATCGATTACGGCAGGTTTCGCAAATTCCGTGCAGTTCCATCCGATGTCCATGGACGATGAAACCGGTCATCTCTTCGGCCTTCTGTTCGACTTCCATGAGGGATGGATAAGAGAAATCTTTGATTTTACCGCATTTCTCGCAAATGATATGATAGTGATCCGAAACATCTGCATCGAAGCGGCTGGAGTTGTCCCCGTAGGTCAATTCACGCACCATACCGGCTTCCATTAACATCTTTAGATTGTTATATACGGTTGCCACGCTCATATTCGGAAAACGGGGCTCGAGCGCCCGATAAATTTCATCCGCGGTCGGATGTCCCATGCATTCTATAAGATAAGTTAAAATGGCATGACGTTGCGGCGTAATGCGTACACCGTTACTCTTCAACTGGTCTAGCGCATGCTGTACGCGTGTAGCCATAAAGTCCACCGCCTCTAAAAAAGTGCAAAAAAACCATGCTTAAATATATTTACAAATTTATTGTACGGTTATCATAAATCGTTTGTCAACGAACCAGCCGTCCCCACCGGACATGTAAGGCTCATACATCAAGGAGATTCAGCGTTTGGTCACAATTAAATCGCTGTTTCCATCAACCTTAATCTGGTGGTCCCCACTGCCGACAATCCCCTTGATTTCCTTGTTTTCGATATTAAAGGGAAGATCGGTTTCGATATTTCCGTAACCGCTGGAGCCTTCGAAGCTATAATTCCCGGCCTCCGGAATCTGGATCCGCATCTCGCCGACCGCACTGTATACGTTCCAATCTCCGCCGATTTCATGGGTTGCGATGTGAATTTTACCGTTAAGCGATTCCGCCTCAAGATTGAGCGGAACTCCATCGATCTGGATATTTCCGTTTTTGGTGTTGGTCTTGATGTCAGATTCGGCATGAACCACCGAGATATCGCCAACCATCGTGGAGAGCGAGGCATTGCCGTTGATGCTGTTCGCCTTCAAATTGCCGCCTTGGGTGTCCACGATCACGTCCCCGAAAATCCGGAAGAGCTCCACGTTGCCGTTCAACGTTTTGGCCGAGACATTTCCGATCACATCCCAAAGCCGCAAATTTCCGTTCCCGGTCTGCAGCTTGACGGACTTCAAGGCCTGCACCCGGGTCAGCGTCACATCACCGCTGGAAGTATTGATATCCAAATCCAAAAAGCGGTTTTCCGGCAGTACGATGGTAAGATTCACCCGGGGATGGCGTCTTCCCGATTCTCCATAGGTCAAATCCTTGACGGTAATCGCCAACGCTTTTCCCACGGAGGTATCGATCGTTGTTTTTTCCGCGATTTTTTCGGCTTCCTCGGCCGGGACTTGATCCACCCAAACCGCGGAACGGATCTGGACGCCCTCAATCTCGGCGCGTTGGATTTCAATATCCCCGTTGATTCCGTTAATGTGAATCTGTTCGGTCTCCAAATCGATCGGGACCTCGATGATCGGTCTTTCCTCATGAAGTCCTTCCTCCATGCTGAACTCCGATCCCGCGGTGGCGAGATTTAGGCTGACACGGTTCCATAGGTGCAGGTAATGGTCCTGTTGGGTCACGGCAAAAACCGAAAATCCGAGAAATACCGCAACGAGCATCCCTCTAATATCCACGCGCAGACGGCGCTCCGGACGGTCCGTATGCTTTCTGTTATGGATGAACACAACAATATATTCCAAGCCGCTGGCCATCAAAACAACAGGCCACCACCGGGGCAGAAACAGCAGCAAATCCCATCCGGTAATCCGGTCTATCAACAACAGTACACCTACCGCGATTAAAAGGGCCGCGGCGGTAAAACGTCCCGTGCGGATCAGCCGGCGGCGGATCTCCCTCCAGATCAGCCACAGTCCGGTCAGAATAAGGGCCGCCGAAACCGCATAACCCGCCGACCACTGAATGAAACCTTCCAGCCACGGCGGCTTTTGCCTGAACAGAAACAGGATCGCGCCCCCGCCCATCAGCAGTCCCCCTGCGGCCACGCCACGGCGGATCCCGCTATATCCGGTTTCTTCGCTCCCGTCGGTCGGAACAACCTCATCCTCTTCGGTTTGGGCGCGTTTTACCCTGGCATTGATCACGTCCGTGGATTGCAGCACGTCATATATACCGCAAAAATAAAGGACGGGAATCATCAATCCGAGCAAAATCAAAAACGGAACATTGATTCCGGAGCGCACGGAGGAAAAATAAATCAGCGCCGATGCATCGAGCAGCACGCAATAGATCAGAACGGCGCCTTTGGAGAACATTTTTAAGTAGAGATGGCCCAAACCGGGAAATATCGCACTCAGAAAACAAGCGATGAACTTGCGCTTACGTCGTCTCGGCCGGAATCCGTAGCTGCGAACCGCCTGTTCTCCGGGATGCCGGGCTTGTTTTTTTGCGGATCTCTTATTCATCGCCATCTCCTTCCCGTATTTATATATTAGTATAATAATACCCTATTCTCTCACTGTCTGTAATATGGAATGAACTGGGCCTGGCTAAGACAAAAAGCGCACCAATTCGGCCGCATGGCCAGAAAAGGTGCGCTCGTTTCTAATTCCGGTGATAACGGAATACCGCAAGTCTCGCCCCAGGGATGGATTTAACGCTTTCGCCAAGCGAAAATCCGAACCTCCGATACAGTGAGACCGCGGGTTCGTTACGAGTTCCTGCGGTAACGGAGAACGTTGCGATCCCCGGGTGGTTATCGATCACATATTTCAGCAAAGAAGCGCCGATCCCCTTGCGAAGATGATCCGGGTGAACCATCAGCCGGGTAATTTCCAGGCTGTTTGCGGAAAGATCCACAGGTGCCGTCACAATCGCACCGAGAAGCTCGCCGTCCGTCGAAAGCATCCCGTAAAAATGGTCGGCGCTGTTCCGAATGGTTTCATAGGTTTCCGGCAGCGGCGGAGCTTCCTTTAAACCCATCGCGGCCGCCTCCAAACGGTAAGCCGCGTGCTGCAGGCTCCACAACTGCTCCACCATGTCCGGATCGTGCAGCGATAGACGTACGATCATACGGATGCCCCCTTGGCCGCCCCGGCCCGCTCCCGATTACTAATCTTTCAGAACCTCGACCAGCAGTTTGTTCACCAGCCCCGGGTTCGCTTTGCCTTTGCTCTGCTTCATGACTTGGCCTACCAGGAAACCGATGGCCTTTTCCTTACCCGCTTTATAATCCTGCACGGAAGCCGGGTTGTTCGCCACCACTTCCTTTACGATCTCCAGAATAGCGCCTTCGTCGCTGATTTGTACCAGCCCTTGCTCCTCAACGATCTGCTGCGGAAGCTTGCCGCTTTGCAGCATTTCTTTGAAGACCGTCTTGGCGATCTTGGAACTGATGGTGCCTTTTTCGATCAGGTTGATCATTTCGCCGAGGCCCTGACCGGTCAGCTTCACTTGCGGCAGTTCCAATCCGTTGCTGTTCAGATAGCCGAGCAAGTCGCCCATGATCCAGTTGGACACGGCTTTGGCATCGGACGTGTACTCCAGACTGTTCTCAAACAAATCCGCCAGCGGCTTGGAGGACGTAATCACGCCGGCATCGTACTCCGGCAGTCCGTATTCCGCCGTGTAACGGGCTTTGCGCGCGTCCGGCAGCTCCGGAATCGAAGCCCGGATCCGCTCCTTCCACGCCTGGTCGATATGGATTCTCACCAGATCGGGATCGGGGAAGTACCGGTAGTCGTGCGCCTCTTCCTTGCCGCGCATGGAGAAGGTTTTGCCTTGAGCCTCGTCCCAACGGCGCGTCTCCTGAACAACCTTGCCGCCTTCGTCGAGAATCTCCGCCTGGCGATACTGTTCATATTCCAGACCGCGCACAACGCCGCGGAAGGAGTTCATGTTTTTGAGCTCGGCGCGGGTGCCGAATTCCTCCTGCCCCCAAGGACGCAGGCTGACGTTGGCGTCGCAGCGCATGGAGCCCTCCTCCATTTTCACGTCGGAAACTTCGCAATACTGCATGATCGCGCGCAGCTTCTCAAGGTACGCCCGCGCCTCCTCCGGTGAGGAGATATCCGGTTCGGACACGATCTCCACCAACGGGGTACCGACGCGATTGAAGTCGACCAAAGAGGCGTAACCACCGTCAACGTGTGTCAGTTTCCCGGCATCCTCCTCAAGATGGAGGCGGGTAATGCCGATGCGCTTCGTACGCCCGTCCACTTCAATATCGATATACCCGTTCTCCCCGATCGGCTGATCGTACTGGGAGATTTGATACGCTTTGGGCGAGTCCGGGTAAAAATAGTTTTTACGGTCGAATTTGCTGACATCGCCGATCTCACAGTTTAAGGCCATGGCCGCCTTCATGGCGTAATCCACCGCCTGGCGGTTCAACACGGGCAGAACACCGGGATGTCCCAGGCAGACGGGACAGGTGTGCGTGTTGGGCGGAGCGCCGAATTCCGTGGAGCAGCCGCAGAAGATTTTGGTCTTCGTGTGCAGCTCCACGTGCACCTCTAACCCTATTACCGTTTCATATTTGGATGTTGACATATTGACCCTCCTGTAAATCCCCCATTACAACGACGGGCGTTGTTTGTGGTGGTCCGTATGAGCTTCAAACGCATGGGCTACCCGAAGCACGCTGCTCTCGTCAAACGCCTTGCCGATGATTTGCAAACCGACCGGAAGGCCGTCCGCAAAGCCGCAAGGCACGCTGATCGCCGGAACGCCTGCCAGGCTGACCGGAATCGTAAGAATATCGTTAAGGTACATCGTCAGCGGATCATCCACCTGCGATCCCAGCGGGAAGGCGGTAGTCGGTGCCGTAGGTCCGAGGATGACGTCATATTTCTCGAAGGTCTGGTCAAAATCGCGTTTGATCAAGGTACGGACCTTTTGCGCCTTCAAATAGTAGGCATCATAGTAACCCGAGCTGAGAGCGTAAGTCCCCAGCATAATGCGGCGCTTTACTTCCGGGCCGAAGCCCTGGCTGCGCGACTCCAGGTACAAATCCAGCAGGTTGCCCGCATGATCGGCGCGTACGCCGTAACGAACGCCGTCAAAGCGCGACAAGTTGGAGGACGCTTCCGAAGAAGCCAGCAGATAGTAAGCCGCGACCGCATATTCCGTATGCGGCAGGGACACTTCCTCCCATTCGGCGCCGAGGCCTTCAAGAACTTTCAGCGACGCCATGACGGAGTCCTTGACCTGCGGATCCACGCCTTCCAGATATTCCTTAGGCACCGCGATGCGCAGTCCATTCACATCTCCGGTCAACGCCTCCAAATAATCCGGCACATCGACATTCGCGGACGTGGAATCCTTCGGATCATGTCCGGCAATGGCTTGCAAGACGTATGCCGCGTCTTCGACATTTTTCGTAATCGGGCCGATCTGGTCCAACGAGGAAGCAAACGCCACCAGCCCGTAGCGGGACACCAAACCGTAAGTCGGCTTCAAGCCGACAACACCGCAATAGGAAGCCGGCTGGCGGATCGAACCGCCGGTATCGGAGCCGAGCGTAAAGTAAGCTTCCCCCGCCGCTACCGCAGCCGCGGAGCCGCCGCTGGAACCGCCGGGAACGCGGCTTAAATCCCAAGGGTTACGCACCGGATGGAAGCTGGAATTCTCGTTGGAACCGCCCATGGCGAATTCATCCATATTCAGCTTGCCTACCGTTACCGCTTCCGCCAGCTTCAGTTTCGAGACTACCGTTGCATCGTAAATCGGATCATAATTCGCCAAAAATTGACTGGCACAAGTCGTGCGCAGACCTTCGGTCACCATATTGTCCTTAATGCCGACAGGTAGCCCGAAAAGAAGGCCTTTCTCCTCCCCGCCGGCCAGCTTGTTGTCGAGCCTTGCCGCTTCGGCGCGGGCCCCTTCTTCATTCAACGTTAAATAAGCGCCTACTTGTCCATCCCGCTCCGATATTTTGGCGAACGCCTCGCCCACCAAATCGGTCACGGACAGCTCTTTTTTGCTGAGCTGATTATGTATCTCCTGTAAGCGCAATTCAAAAAGACTCACTGGCGCATCCTCCTTCGCTATATCTACTCAAGTACCGCCGGCACTTTAAATTGCCCGTCTTCTTCATCCGGCGCATTCCGGAACACTTTCTCCTGAGGCAGACTTTCGTGCACCTCGTCTTCGCGCATGACATTGCTGAGATGCAGGACATGCGTCGTCGGCTCCACGCCTTCCGTATCCAGCTCATTCAGCTTCTCGGCATATTGTAAAATCGCGTTCAACTGTTCCGTGAACATTTCCCGCTCTTCGTCGCTCAAGTTCAACCGGGCCAGCTTGGCCACATGCTCCACGTCTTTTACCTGGATGCTCATTTGCTTTCCTCCTTAAACGTCCCTGCGGGGCTGATTAGTTCATTCTACCATGACGATTCAGATGAATAAAATTATATTGTAGAATGTGCACGAGTTCAATCCGTTAACGCGAAACCTGGCGAAAGCCTGCAAAATATACGAAAAAAGAGCCGGCATCGCCGGCTCCTTATATCCATGCTCGCAAATTCACCTGTTTGATGAACTCGGCCTGAGACATAACTTCCTTTGTTGGTTCCTTCTGCTCATCCGCATCCTGATCGCCGCCGTTCATTACATGCATAAACAGCTTCTCGTTATGCGTCGCCAGAGCGTAATCGATCAACGCTTCCTTCGTAGCCCGCTCGGCTTCATATTCCATGAGCAGCTCTTCGGACTCCACATCACTGGAAGGAACGTAATAATTGCGTCCTGTCTTTGGAGCGCGGATTACGTAATCAAACGCATTATCCGGATTACGGTCGTAAGCAATAACGTAGCCATATTCCCCAACAGGAAGATTCTGCTCAAAAGCATCTCCGACGATTACGACTCTCTCTCCCAACTGCAGCATCGTCTACCTCCCTGATTTATTCATAAGTTATTTTTCTATCCTACTAAAAAAATCGGAGATGGGCAACATTTTGCTAGGCAGTAGAGCCGACAGCTCTGAAAATTTTAGGATTTGTTCATTTTTCAAAGAAGCGCATGTCAATCGTCTCCCCAAAAAGCGCAAAAAAAGAACGCAAACCGGGATAATTCCTCAGCTTGCGTGCTTCGCAGGGTTAACAATATTTATAGACATGATTCTAACAAAGGACGGCAGGCTTGTCCAGCATTTTTGCACTTTTTGTGCAAAAATTTGTTGTAAAACCGCCCTACTAGTCATTAAAATTTGTCTGCGGCCTGCTTCCCTTTGAGCCCAGGCAGATAAATAAGGGCTTTTTGCGCTGCCATTTTGTCGCATTCGGCTGGACGGCGTGAATTAGAGGACGTTTTGGCCCTTATTTTGGGAAAATGTGGGCCAAAACTTGATTTCGGAACCCATACCAGGAAAATAGGGCCCTTTTTGACCGCTATTTCCCCCCCGGAGCCGAATCGGGCCGAAATAGCGGCCAAAAAGACAGCTATTCCGGCGGGCAGCCCGCGAATTGCCGGGCCCCCGTTCGCCACGCCGCTTCCTGAGGTGACGAATAAGTCTTAAAATGGGCGGCACCTGGCCCGGTTTGATGCCACGTCGGGCTTCAAAGATGCAAATATGCAGGAATTTTCGCCAAATTGTTGAGCCGTTCTGCAAATTGATGCAAAAATGCAGGAATTTACGGCTAAATTCTAAAGGGCGCTCTTTTCGCGAGAAAATACCTGCGCATTTGCAGGAATTTTAAAGCCTCGGCCCGATGCGAGCGAAAAAGATGCAGATTTGCAGGAATTTACGGCCATAGGCTCCATTGCCGCATCAGCCCGAAACGTAAGGGTTGTTCGCCCGCTCGAATCCGATGCTCGTGTTTGGACCGTGGCCCGGATAGACTTTGGTTTCATCGGAAAAACGGAACAGGGTTCCGCGTATCGAGTTGTACAGGTCCGCCTCACGCCCACCGGGGAGATCGGTGCGGCCTACGCTCATTTTGAACAGGCAATCGCCCGAGAATAAATCGTCTCCGCACAAAAAACTCACGCTGCCCGGCGAGTGTCCGGGCGTATGGTAAACCGTGAACTCGTGACCGATCAGCGTAATTTTCTGCCCCTCAGCCAGATCGAACTCCGCGGGTTCGCACGCGATCGGCCCCGTCACTGTCGGCCACATCAAGGAACCGTTCAGTTTAGGACTCGTCAGCCACTCGCTTTCCAGAGGATGCACATAAACCGGACAGCCCTTAAGCTTCCGAATCTCCTCCACGCCGCCGATGTGATCGAAATGGGCGTGCGTCAGCAGAATCGCCTCAATCTCCAACCCTTCAATCCTCCGGAGCAGAGAGCCCGGATTCATGCCCGGGTCAATAATTACGGCCCGATCGTCCGCCTCCCCCCGGAGCAGATAAGCATTCGTTTGCAAAGGTCCCAGTGAAAAGCTCTCTATTCGCAACATAGGTTCTACATTCCGGAGATGAGGCCACGCAGTTCGCTAACGACCGAGGCGTTGACTCCGGTTCCTTCCTCATATTTTTCGGCCATCTTCCGGCGGACAACTCCGATTTTCTCCTCGTAATCCGGGGCTTCCCGGTCGGGATTTTCCCGTTTGAATTCCACCATCAACTCCTGGACATGGGCAGGCCGGGGTCCCCAATGCCCAAGCACGTAACCGCCTGTATCGGCAAAAATCACGATCGGCACCGAACGCCCGCCCATGGTCAGAAAGTGATCCATCAGATCCTGATGCTCCTCCAAAATGAATACTTCCGTCTTCCAGCCGGCCGTTTCCAGGGCCCGGAACACCACAGGTACATTTCGTACGACATCCCCGCACCAATCCGCCGCGAGAATCAGCACACGCACATCATCCCGATAGTTCAAACTCTCGAAAAATTCGCGGTCCTCCTCCCGAACCCAGGCGAAATTCTCATAGCCCGCGGCAAAATCCCCCTTGTTCCGCTCCATCCCTTCCATAAATTGGAGGGGAGTGATGCCCTTTCCGAATTTGTTAGCGACGTTCACACTCATTTATCATTCTCCTTTCTTTCGAGAGGTGCCGAACCATTTTATCAGCAAATAAACGACGAGCAGCGCAAGAGCCACCAGCAAAATCGGCATGATATAAGGGCCTGCCTTCTCATCGATATGCTCCCAGTTCTCCCCGAGCAGCATGCCCAGGTAAACAAACAGCACCGACCAGGGGATCACCGCCAACGTCGTCAACAGCAGAAATTTTCCGACCGGCATCTTCGCCATCCCTGCCGGGATGGATATCGCATGCCTTGCGACCGGAATAAACCGGGCCGTAAAAATAACGCCGGGGCCGTATTTGAGAAACCAGGCTTCGGATACATCGATATGTTTTTTTTGAATCAGAATATACTTCCCGAATCTCTCCAAAATAGGGCGCCCTCCGTACCGGCCGATCCAGTAGATGAACAACTGGGCGACCACCCCGCCGATCACGCCGAAAAAGACCGCACCCACAAAATTAATGGTTCCCGAATGTACCAGATACCCTCCATAAGCCAGTACAATTTCACTGGGAATGACCTCAATCATAAGGCCCAGCATAATGCCGACATACCCCAACTGCTGAATCCATTCAAAAATAACTCCTACCACGTTTGAAATCCATTCCACCTTGCAGTCCCTCTCCCCATACATTTAAGCGTAAGGCCAAAATGTCTTTTTTCACCAGTCTATTCTATCATAGCGGGGGACATGCATCTACTCGGCCATCCTCGCGAAGTGTCTCCAGAGCAGCCGGGAGCATATGCTGGTATAGAAGGAGGCAAGGACATGAACAACAAACCGGGGAAGCATGCCGCAGATTTGCCAACCCCCAGAAAGATCCGCCGGAGCTGCAGTAAAGAGCTCTATCGAACGGTCAAACGGCTTGGTGTATATCTTCCCGAAACCCGGATCAAGCAAGGAGAAGAACTCTATTACAAAAAGGTGATCGGAAACCTGCTATGGATCGGCGAAAATATCAGCAACCGAAAGGTTCTGGCGGACTGGTGGGACGAGGCGGTCAGCGGCGAGCTCGCCGAACTGTGGCAAGTGGACCGTCCAGCTCTCTCCAAAGCGTTCCGCGACGCCTTCGGCGGTTGAAGTAAGCCGCAGGCGGACGGGCAGCCCGCCGCTAGCGCGGGTCGGCGGCGGCACTCCCGTTTTGCGGAGCCGGCCATCCGGCAGCTTGAACACGCAGCTTGCGGGCGAGGACGACGGCTTCCGGGGTTAGCCGGAAGCCCCTGTCATTGCGCAGCTGCCGGGCCTGCTCCGCCAGGCGGTGGAAGCGCCGGAACGCTTCCGCACCCGCGGAAGCGGCAGAGGATGCCTGCGGCAGCTGGCCCGTGCTTTCCAGCCTGTCCGCCAGCAGGCTGATGCCTTCCAGCGCCGCCGTCTGCACGGCACGGCTGTAGCGGTCAAGCTCCGCCGCGCGGCGAAGCGGGGCCAGCGCGGCGGCATCCCCCTGCCGCGCGAGGGCGAGGCCCAGCGCGAGCGCAAGGCCGGGATGGCCCCGCTCGTAGGCCATCCCGCGGCGCAGCACCTCGGCCGCCGGGCCCGGATCGAGCCGGGCGGCCAGCGCCAGGCGGAGCTCGGGCCGGGCCGGGGCCAGCGCAAGCGCCCGCTCCAACAGCCGCGCGGACTCCGCCGGTCGGGCGTCAGAGGCCGCCGCAAGTCGCTGCAAGCGAAGGCTTTCCGCTTGGCGAAAGGCGGACAACCCGCCCGTCAGAAGCAGTGCGGCCAGCACCACCGCCACCAATCGGCTGGGGCGAAATTCCGCCGGCTTTCCGGGCACTCCGCTAAATGAGACGGCCCCCGGTTTGCCCATGCCCCAGACCGCCAGCCACAGGACAAGCATCCAGAACAACCCGTAGCTCATGTCAAAGTCAACCGCACTGTGCAGCAGCAAAACCAGAAAGGCAGGCAGCAGCCGTGCGGGCAAGCGGGAACGGTACATGCCTGCGATAACCGCAATCAGCCAGCCGAGCACCGCGACCAGCCCGATTAACCCAAGATCAAGCGCCAGGTCAAGATAGCCGCTGTGCACTTCGTTCCCCACGTAAGGACGGCCTTGGACGGTGCGATGCAGCGCCCGCCACGTATCGCCTCCCCGGCCGACCCAGGGCGATTCGCCCAGCAACCGCAGCGCGTCCGCGTACATGTCGCCGCGGGCGAGCCAGGTCGCGGCGCTAGAAAGCCGCTCGCGCAAGCCGGCGCCGAAGGCGAGCGCTGCGAAGAGCGCGGCGGCCAGCGCGGCGCCGGGCGCCGCGGGCCGATCGGCGGCCCGGGCCGCCAGCGTGCACAGCGCCGCGGCGGCGGCCAGCCCGGCGGCGAGCGCCAGCAGCCCGGGCAGCGCGGGCGGCGCCAGCTGCGCGGCGGCGAGCTGCCGGGCGAGCAGCGCGGCCACGGCCACAGCGGCGGCGCTGTGCAGCGCGTAGCGCCGCCGCTCCCGGCCGCGCAGCAGCAGCCAGCCGGCGGCCCAGCCCGCGGCCGCAGCGGCGAACGCGCCGCGCGACTCCGTCAGCAGCAGCGCCAGGGCGAAGACCGGCGCCAATGCGCCGGTCCGGCAGCCCCGCCAGCGCGCTCGCCGGGTAAAGGCGGCGGCCGGCAGCCGGGCGAGGGCGGTCAGCCGCTCCAGCAGAGCGGCAGCCATCACAGCACCGAAAGTATTCGGGTACTGAAGCAGACCGCCCAGCCGGGCCCCCGCCGCCGCTACCTCGCGATCCGCCGTGCGCAGGATCGCCCCCGGGGCGGGCAGCAGCCCGTACACGGCGGCCAGCGCCGTGACGGCGAGCCCGCCGGTGACGATCAGCCAGCCCCGCTCCAGGAAGGCGGGGCCGTCCGAACCGCTCCCCGCGGCAAGCAAGGCCAGGGCGAAGCTCCCCATGAACAGCCAATGCATCGCCGCCGTAACGGTTGCCTGGTAAGACACCGGGCCCAACAGAAGCTGCGTTCCGTAGAGGATAGCGATTAAAAAAGGGCCCGCGATTAGAAGCGAAGCCCCGCCAAAAAGTCCGGCATCCCCCTCCGCGGGCCTACGTCTCATTAAAAACGCAATCATCGCAACAGCCGCCGCCAAAAACCAAAACGAAAACGGGACAAGCGTAAATAAGGTGGTCTGATAAAACATTCCCCCCGTCAAGGCAAAAAAGGAGACCGTCCACAGGACCGCTCCCCGATGAATCACTCTTGGCAGTGGTTTTAGTTCGCCTTTTTCTATCCTTTCTCGCCCGAACATGCCCTCACCCTCCGTTTTCGCAACAAAAAAGCCAACACTTCAAGTGTTGACCTGTTTGTTTTGCTTCAAACTTAACGTGGGGACCGATTTCCTTCAGGGAGAAGGTCACGGCAAGCTTTTTCAAGGTAAGGCGCCGCGCTCAAAAAGTCCCGGAATGCGAGATATTCCTTCCATAAGCGATTTTTTTCCCCGTCGGAAACAGCTCCCTTTACCGCCCGGATCAGAATGTTCTTAGGGGTATGTTCCATGTCGATAAACTCCAACAATTGGGTCTTATACCCGAGAATGTCCAACAGCTTGGCCCGAATCGCATCAGTAGCCAGCGCCGAAAAACGTTCCTTCAGGATGCCATGGGACAGGAGCGGTTCAAGCACCGGACTTGCGACTTGCCCGAACAACTCGTGTTGGCAGCAGGGTACGGAAAGGATGACGGACGCGTTCCAGCGGACGGCCTTTTCCAGCGCGGCATCGGTCGCCGTATCGCAGGCGTGCAGGGTTACCACCATATCCACTTCGCTTAATTCGTCATAGTCCGCAATATCCCCGACAAGAAAGCGCAGATTACGGTATTGCAGATCTTTCGCCAGCATTCCGCAATGTTCGATGACATCCGACTTCAGATCGAGTCCGACAATCTTCAACTCCATTTGCAACTCGATCGACAAATAATGATATAACGCGAACGTCAGATACGACTTGCCGCAGCCGAAATCCACGATCGTCACCGGGCGCTTGTCCGGGAGGTGGGGAAGCACATCCTGAACCATTTCGAGGAAGCGGTTGATCTGCCGGAATTTATCATACTTTTTGGCCAGCACCTTGCCGTCCGCATTCATGATTCCGAGCTCCACCAGAAACGGAACCGGCTTCCCTTCTTCCAAAATGTACTGCTTCGTCCGGTTATGGGCGAGCACCCCCGGCTTTTTGGTAGGGGACTTGGTCAGAATCGATACCTTGTACTTCTTGCTGATCAGCACCTGATAATCGGCTTCCGCCGTGCACAGCAACCCCTGACGGAAGGTCCCCGCGAACAGCTCCATAACGGCGGACTCGAGATCCGCGGCCGGGATATTCTCATGGGTAACTTTTTTGCTGTAGTGATAAGTGAACTGGTAATGAAGCATGCCTTTGAGCAGGACCGGCTTGATGACAGTTTTGCTGTAAGTGTCCTCCCCTTCCCCCGCCTTACGGCGTTGACTCAAAGTAGCGGAAATAAGACCGCCCTGCTCCGAAATTTGACGTACCAGATTGCGTAATTCCTCCATCTAAGACCGCTCTCTTTCCAAATGAGTTGAAGTTATTGTATGAATTCTACTTGTACCCTACTCCCCGCTCGGACGGTTCTCATCGATTTCCGCGCTAGCGCTGTCGATTCTGGCGAGCCAGGCCTCCAGTCCTTCCCGGACTTCTTCCTCGGGAAGCCCGCCTTGCTCCAGCTTGTCGGGCCCCTGTGCCAACAAGCGGGTATAAAATGCTATTCCCTCTTCCCGCCGGGCCTCTCCGCTTTCCAGCAGACGGTACAGCGCATTCTCCGCGAGATCATAATTTCCTCTGCTCTCTTCATAACTCATAAGCAGACGTTCGGTATCCTCCGGAAGCCTGAACCCCTTCAGCCGTTCCAGCAGCTCCGAAACTTCACCGTGCAATTTCCATATACCGGGATCGGCCCCGTGCGTGTAAGCCGCCAAATATAAATGCAACGCCTTCCTTGCGCGGAGTATGCCCTCCTCCCGCTGCCCCGATGCCGTCAAGACATCGGCCTCTTCCTTCATAAGCCGCGCCAGACTTTGCAGCTTATCCGATTCGACCGTCCCGCCGGTCCGCATCATCTCCACGATATCTTTGGCCGAAAGGGAGCCGAGCAGACGGGAGTTCAACCGAAACAGCTTTTTGTAAAGCTCGTCGAGTTCCCATAAGGCTTCTATCCATTTGCGCTGCTGCTTCAGACCGAACACTTTGCCGATCATCTCCGTCATTTCCTCCAGCATCCGAACCAGGTAATCTTTCCGCAGCATCAGACTCCGTCCCTCCTGCAGGTTTATTTAAGAACAAATTGTAAGTCATTTTGACCCGAATATCCAGCAAGGGGAAGTCTCAATCCGCGCCGCATAAGGACCTTATCATCACGAGAAGGCCGAGAAGGCCGATTTTTCGTACTAAGCCGTATTTATACAGGTGCCTCTGTCCAGCCTCGAGCCTCTTGCTGCGCAAAAAAGAGGCTCCCCGTCATCGGACGATGACTCGGGGATAGCCTCGGGTCGTGAGCATTCTTATGGTTCAAGCGTTGTGGAGACGGCTACTTGCGCGCGGACGGTACGCCGCGCAAATAGTCGCTGATGACGGCTGCAAGCTGTTCGGGCGCTTCATACATGCTCATGTGGCCGGCGCCCTTGATCACCGCCTTGGTCACCGACGGCCCCTCCGTCGTGAAGGTGCGCTCAATCGGAATGACGGCGTCGTTTTCCCCTGCGACCAGCAATACGGGGAGCACGGTGGAAGACAGGACATCCCGGCGGTCCACCCGCTCGCGCATAGCCAGCGCGGCGCCTGAAGCTCCCTGCGGCGGCGTCTTGTACCCTATTTCTTTAGCGCGGTTCACCTCCACGGTCAAAGTATCGCGCAGTTCAGGAGCGAATAATCCGGGGACAAGCCCGTCGACAAAAGGGGTAATCCCTTTATTTCCGATGGTGGCCACGGCTTGGAGGCGCTTCTCCTTGGCTTCGTCGCTGTCCGGATATGCGGTCGAGTGAATGAGGGCGAAGCCGTTCAAACGTTCGGCGTACCGCTGAGCCAGAGACAGGGTAATGTATCCGCCCATGGAATGGCCAAGCAGCGAATATTTCGAAACCCCCAGGTTCTCCATCAGTGCGGCGACATCATCCGCCATCTGTTCGATCGTATAGGCACCCATCGGGGCATCCGTGAAGCCGTGTCCCCGAAGATCCGGCATAATCACCCGATAATCGTCGGCCAACAGCGGTCCGATCTTCTCCCAGTAAGCCGAGCTTCCGCAGAAGCCATGGAGCAGGACAACGGCCTCTCCCTTGCCTTGTTCTTCATAAGCGATCGTAAATCCTTCAAGAACTACTTTTTCCATAACGCTTCCCTCTCTTTCTATAACTGGCTGAAAGTTACTGAAATTCTAAGCTGCTCTTTTGTGTGTATGTAATGTTCCCGATTCTTATATTTAATCTCTTTCAGGTGCTTCTGAAACCGTGTTCGATCGCTTCCGCCAATTCATCGGCCATCTGCATCACCCTGTAGAGCGAAGTCATTTGCAGCGTCCAGTATGGTTTGGGACCGTTGACGTTGACGACGGCCGCCACGCTGTAATGCCCTACGGCCGGAAGCGATATTCCTACCGATTGGGCAGGGAGCAGCGGCTGACCGGACACGAGATAGCCGCCGACGGAGGCCGGCGTTCCGAGGCAGGCATCGATCGCCACGATGATATGCTCCTTGGGAATCATGGAGGCACGCACTTCCAGATTGGTGGCATCGCAAGGGAAATCCAGCGTTCCGATCACATCCGCCAAGCCGCGTTCCTTAAGACGCGTTCCGACAAGCGGACCCAGCGCATCCCCCGTGGATCGGTCGGTGCCAATGCAGAGAAATGTCATCTCCCGGGTCGGGTGCCGTCTTCGGACGCCCAGAAAGAAATCGGGGAGCTCGCCGCCGGTCAGCTTTTTTCGGACAAAGCCCGCTTCGGGCATTACCTGTCTGTCATCCATGAGCTTTCCATCCCCCTTCTTTCACCAAGGTAACCTGATTGTACCGCAAATCCCCCGGATCTAGCAAAAAGAGTGTACCCGCGGCCCAACCGTGGTACAATAACCGGGACATGAAACGGAAAGGATGTTGAGGATCCATGGACTTAACTCAAAAAAGCCAGGAAAACGTGGAATATATGATCGAGGCCATCAAAGCGAAGCTGAAAATGGCGACCGGAGCCGCCATGAACGCTTCCGCCTTTAATACGGACCAATATGAAGACATTTTGGACATTTATGAGCTAGTGATGAGCAAGGAACGGCTCAGCATTTCCGAGGTGGAGGCGCTGGCTCAGGAGTTGGGCAACCTCCGCAAGAAATAACAACCTCTCCGCTCCTCAGCGGAGTCCGTTCGGTTTAAGGCATATCGACGATCAATAGCTCGGCTATGCCTTCCCCTGACTTCCGGATGACCAGATCGTCCGGGCACCGGACTCTGGCCGCATCGCCGGGCCCCAGCGAAAACCGCTGCTTCTCGCCCAACAGTTCTACATGCCCCTCAATCAGGAAAATATGCTGTCTTCGATTCAAGGTGCGGATCAAGTGCTCCTCGTTATCCGTCAGCACGGGAGCAAAGATGTTTACATCCTGATGAATGCGCAGGAAGTCCCCGTCCCTTTTCCCGCTGATGACCGGCATCCAATTCCCGATCCGTTCGTCCCGGGGAATCCGGCGGGAACTCTCGGCGGGGGGAAGACCTTGGCGATCCGGCAGGAACCACATTTGAAGGTAACGTGCAGGCTCGCCCGGGGACCGGTTGGCTTCCGCGTGGATGATTCCCGTACCCGAACTGAGCACCTGAAACGAGCCTTCCTCTAAAGGCTCGAGGCCCGCGGACCCGGCGGAGCTTGTCAAGGAACCGGATATTACATAAGTGACAATTTCCAGATCATGATGAGGATGGGCCTCCAACTCTTTACCGGGAGCCAGGATGTGATCGTTCAGCACCAGAAGGCAGCCGAAATGGGCATTCCCGGGGTCAACGTAGTCCGCGAAGGAAAAGCTGAATTCGCTCTGGACAGGGCCGGCATGGGCCGTATGCCTCTCTTCCGAAGTTACTATTTTTATCATCTTAATCCTCCTCGCCTATATAGCACCATACTGGATTTGCTACATTTTTACCCTTTAGCCCCATCGGCTAATCAATAGGCGAGCCCTCCGGTCCATCAAACCTGGCCAAGCCGGAAAACGGTTTGGGATACCCCCACTTCCGTTCCCTCATCATTCCGGATTACCGGAGTAAAAGCTCTACGCAGCCTTTCCAAGGTGTCCTTGTTTTCATAGTCCAGCTGCTCCAGAATTGCCAGCGCGATCAGCCCCCACTCCTCCTCCGATCCATCCATGATTTTGAAGGCTACGCCCAGCCGCTCTTTCCGCAGGCCAAAAGCATAGACGCCCTTAAAGCCTCCTTTGGCGACCAAGTTCGGATCTTGAAGCAGCAATGTATCGATCCGGCCGGTTCCGCTGACCATCTCCGGATGGCGGTTCATCGCATTCGCCACTGTACCCGCCGCCGCGGCTGTCGCGGGATCTTCGATACGGTCGGGACAAGCCAGTTTCAGGTAAGCATTAGCGAGTGCGGACAAAGGAAGATGGAAGACGGGCAGCCCGCATCCGTCGACGGCCCGGCCGATGCTGACCAGCGGCAACCCTGCGAGGGAAGCAAGCGTCTCCCAGATCTCCCGCTGCACGGGATGATCGGGATCGCTGTAGTTCTCCAGCGGATAACCGTTCATCTTGCTGTAGGCCATGAGGCCCAGGTGTTTGCCCGAGCAATTGTGATACAAGCGGCGTCGCCCCCCTCCGTTCCGAAGCAGCTGTTCCTTTGCCGCCGCATCCATCGGCAGACTCGGTGCGCAGACCATCGTTTTTTCGTCGAGCCCCGTTTTTCGGAGGATCCTCTCCAATGTTTCGATATGCATTTCCTCGGCACGGTGTGAGGCCGTCATGATCGCGATTTCGTCATCGCTTAAGCCGAATTTTCCCGCCAAGCCCGCGCGTATACCCGGAATGGCCTGGAACGGCTTGGCCGCCGAACGGGTAAATACGCCGAAATGAGGGTTTCCGACCGCTTTTATGACCCTGCCCGCCTCATCTGCAATACATATATGACCGCGGTGCGTGCATTCGAGCATTCCCCCGCGGGATTCCTCCACCAATATGTTATCCATGGTTATCCCCTTTCGCACAACAAACTATCATCCCTTCAGTATAGTACAGCCGCCCTTGATTCGCCATTCCCGAATATAGAAGAAACGACGACCGCGGCAAAGCGGCGGATTGTTTCACCCCGTCCCGTATCGTTTATATACGAAGTAAGAAAAGCACCTGAAGTCACCAGTTCAAACCGCTTTTTCATCCAATGAAGAATATCCACATAAAGGAGCGATGAAAGATGAATAAAGCCGAGACGGAATACCCTGTACAAAGTGGAGGAACCTTTACGAAAGGGCTTGTGATCGGAGCGCTGCTCGGTGCGGCGGCAGCCTTGCTGTATGCGCCGAAGCCGGGGCGCGAACTGCGCAGCGATTTGTCGGACAAGCTTACCCTCGCGACGGACAAGTCCAAGGAAATGGCTTCGGTTGCCTGTGAAAAAGGCTCCGAGCTCGCCAAGACGGTCGTTTCCAAAACGACGGACCTTGCCAAAACCGTCGGCGCAAGCGCCAGCAACATTGTGTCCAGTGTAAAAGAGGCTTCTGCGGAAGTGTCCGAAGACATTAAGCAAGAGGTTGGGCAAGTCGGCAAAGCGGCGGAAAAAAGCTCGGAGGATGTAAAGCAGGAGGTCAACAAGGCCTCAAGCGAAGCTAAACGCGAGTTTGGCTCCTCCACGAACTCTTCCGTGTAAACGGGGCTGTCCCCTGAAAATCGCCAGCTCGGGCAGCTGGCGATTTCTGTTTGTGAGCCTAAATTCATCGCAAGGAGGAAGGCCGATGGCACGTTTAAATCCATATGACACCAAAGACCATCCCTTTGAACTCAGGCATGAAGTGAAGCGATTGAACGGCAAGCTGGACAGCATTGCCGATATGCTGGAGAAGGCCGATTTTAAAGATATTTTGGAGAACTATACAAATCCGAAAAAACGGGTACTTACCAACTTTGTAGCCGGTCTGTCCCGCGGGCTCGGGCTCAGTGTGGGGACCTTCGTCATCCTCGGTCTGCTCGGCTGGATTCTAAGCTTGTTCGTGGATCTGCCGATGGTTGGCGATTATATTAAAAGCCTGCAGGATTACATCCAATCCAAGCCGTAAGGATACAATAATTCTGAAGTTTGCCGGCTAGTCATTCTAAGGAGTGAATCTCAAAGGAGGGTTCCCCGTGGATTTTAAAACAGCGAAGGAAGAACAGCAGGAATATGTGGAGAAACAGATTCGGGAGGCTCGTGAAGGGGAGTACCCCGGGCATAAAGATATTACCAAGGCCGAGAACGGTTCCATGGTCAATGACATGGAGGACTTAAAGCGGCTTGGCGAAGATATGGATAAGATGAAGACGAACAGTGAGGACCATGAAGAGGGATTGGTGTCCGATCCCGAGCAATAACCCTGCAGCTTGGAAAAAAGGCGGTCACACCTAAAGGTTGCCCTGCGGATAGGGCAACCTTCTTTATATGTTTTGCTTACAGATTCGAGTTCTCCTCGTCCACTTCCAGCAAATCCCCGGTCCACCCCTTCGCCCGGATCCAAATATAGAAGCCCAGCGTAAAAAGCAGCGTAATTCCGCAGATCAGCGCGAAGCCGAACATCCCCTGTTTGACCCAAGGGAGAAAGTCGAAATTCATTCCCCAAATCGCCCCGATTACGGTAGCTGGGGTAAATACCGCGGTCATGATCGTCAAGGTTTTCATAATATCATTGCCCCGAAAACCCGAGACCGCATCATCGATGGAGATCAAAGTGTCGATTTCCTTCTCGTAGTGCTTGACAAGCCCGCTCATCCGCTCGGCCCGGTACAAAAAACGTTTGAACGGGATGCTGTCCTCCATTTGTTCCAGATAAGCTTCACGGGCGGCCGTGACCAGTTCCAGAAAAGGAATGAACAAATTGGACCAATGCAGCAGCTCGAAACGAGCGGTTAAAATCTGATTCATCAGGTGTTTCCGGTTGCGTTTTTTCATCAATTCTTCAACCTTCCGCAAGTTCCGCTCGAAGCGGTCCATCCCCACCCGGAAGTAATGAAGGATCACCCGGGTGAGAACAAACAATCCGTCGATTGGCCGCGGGCAATCCAGCAACATGATTTCATTATCTTTTTGGTTCATGACCCGCGTGGTGTTGGCATCAAGGTTGATCGTGATGAAGACCTCCGGACTCACAAAGAAATGAGCCAGCAAGCAATCGGCCTCCGCATCCCTGATTTCTTCCCGCACCGAATAAAACAGGGAGCCATATAGAATGGGCTCCCTGCCGTCCGGGAATCTTACGGATAATTGGTTGGATTCTATCTTGGGAAGCGCATCCAGCCATTCCCTAGTCAAAGGATAATCCTGCCGAAGACGCCGGACTTCCGGGCTGTCCCACTCGCCCTCTTTCACTTCGAAGTCGATCCAGGACCAGCCTTGTCCGCTCCGCTTCACCCGTAGTTGATTCTCCAATTCCATGACTGTACTCCTTTACCGGATGCTGTTACATTGTGTTCGAGTTGGACATAATCTGCTTCAGCTTCTCCGTCGCCCGTTTTTGAATCCGGGATACGCTCATTTGAGATACGCCCAACTTCTGGGCAATCGCCCGCTGGGACTGTCCCTCTTGAAAGGCCAACAACAGCACCTGCTGTTCCTGCTCCTTCAACTGGCTGAGAGCTTGCTGCAGATCCATCCGCTTTTCGACGGTGTCGTAATCGTCCGCGTCCGAGCTGATGAGTTCGCCGAGTGTAGCCGCGCTTTCCTCTTGAGATAGCGGCGAATCGAGCGACACATAGTGATAGCATTCCCGACCGGCCAATACTTCCACCGTTTCCTCCACGGAAAGCTCCAGATAGTCCGCGATCTCCCTCACGTCGGGGGAGCGCTCCAGTTTAACGGTCAGCTCATCGATCGCCTGTTGGACCAGGGCTCCCTTCTCTTTAATTCTGCGCGGCACCTGAATGTACCAGGACTTGTCCCGCAAAAAATTCTTCATGTGACCGATCATGCTCTTCATCGCGTAAGGCTCAAACGGAATTCCCATTTCGATATCGTACTGCTGCAGCAATCGGATCAGCGCCATTTGCCCGACTTGGTAAAGATCTTCATAAAGGTCGGGACGGTTGCGCGCGATTTTTCCCGCCGCCATTTTAACCATCGGCTCATATTTCTGAATCAGAACAGTGGCGATGTCATTGTCCTTGGTTTGTTGATATTCCCAGATCATACTGGTGGATTCATTTAAAGACTCGGGGGGAGTCAATTTATCCGTCATACCTTCTCCTCGCTCTTCATTAAGCGGCGAGTCATGACTACCTTCGTTCCCTTTCCGGCTTCATTCAATACGCTAACGTCATCCATTAACGCCTGCATGAGATAGAAGCCGAGACCGCCGATTTGGGCTTCATTCAAGTTTTTGTCGTGCAGCGTCGACCGCTCACCCCACGAATCAAAGCTCTCCCCTTCGTCCTTGACCGTAATGGACAATGCATCACCGATGATCTCAAAAGTAACCTCCATCATGCCGTTCGTATCCTTGTAAGCATACAAGACCGAATTGTTACACGCTTCGGACACAGCCACTTTCATATCTTCGATTTCTTCGTACGAGAAGCCCATTTTTGAGGCTATTCCATACAGGTTTAACCTGACTATATCCACAAACTCCGCAGTCGCCGGCAAACTGATTACAACTTTTTGAACCTCGTCTATCATGATACTCTATCCTTTCCTATTGGGAATTCTCCTGGGCGGCAAAAAACTTCGCGATTCCGGTCATATCGAACAGCTTCTGAATTTGTTCCGGCACTTCCTTGACCCAAAAACCGGCTTCCATTCCATGCCTTGTCTTTAAAATCGACAGCAGAATTCCTATGCCGGTACTATCGATGTACTTGAGTTCTCTCAAATTGATGATCAAGTCTTGCTTATCGTTGAGAGCGAGGGGCTCCATCACCTGGCGAAAATCCGGAGCAACGGAAAGATCAAGCTCACCGCGCAGATAGACGGTGCATGTCCCGTTTTCCACTTGCGACGTAACGGTAAACTTCTCATTTTTATTTGTATTCATAGACACTCTCTCCTGAATTGTGGTTTCTTTATAAATAACCCGGCACAAGGCCGGATGAATCAATGAACCGAAGTTTCGGTCATGTAATTCTTGCTGTATTTGGACAAAACCGCCTTTACTGAAGCCAGTTTCAGCGGCTTGCTGATGTAATCGTCCATTCCGGCCTGATGGCATTTGGACCGGATGCCGTCCATCACGTTAGCCGTCATCGCGATAATTTTCGGTTCCTTGCCGGGGACCTGCTGTTCCCGGATTTTACGGGTAGCCTCCAGGCCATCCATGTGCGGCATCTGCAAATCCATGAAAATAAAGTCATAGTTCCGGTCGGCAGCCATTGTCACGGCTTGTAGGCCATCCTCAGCCACTTCCGGTTCATAACCCAGCTTTTGCAGCATGCTGACCATCAGCCGTTGGTTAATCGGATGGTCATCGACAATCAGCATGCGTTCCCTGGACTCCGCTTCGTCAGGGAACATCGATACCTGAGCCGCGCAGACCAAATCCGTGCTCTCATCGAAATATTCGCTGGCGCAGATCGTAAAGACGAAAGTAGCCCCCTTTTCCTCCAGGGTTTCCACCCGGATCGAACCGCCCATCATTTGCACCAGGGTCTGACAAATCGCCAGTCCCAGGCCCGTTCCTCCGTATTTGCGGGTCATCGACGAATCCAGCTGGGAGAACGGCTTGAACAGACGGTCCACTTTATCCGGAGCGATTCCGATTCCCGTATCCTTCACGGTAAACTCGAGCAAATGCTGGTCCCCGTTCTTCTCTTTGCAGTCGACCATCAAATAGATTCCGCCCTGTTCGGTAAACTTCATGGCATTGGCGACCAGGTTGATCAACACCTGGCGCAGGCGGCCCATATCGCCGTACAGTACAGGCGGAATCCGCTCGTCGACGAAGGAGACCAGCTCCAGGCCTTTCCGGGCGGCATCAACCGAAAAGAGCCCTATAACCTCCTGAATCGTCGCTCTGATTTCAAACGGACTTTCCTCCAGCTCCATTTTGCCGGATTCCATTTTCGTAAAATCAAGAATGTCATTGATAATCGTGACCAGCGTATCCGCGCTGCCCCGAATAATTTCGGCATATTCCTTCTGGTCGTCTTTGAGTTCGGTTTCCAGCAGCAGGTCGATCATGCCGATGACTCCGTTCATCGGGGTCCTGATTTCATGACTCATCATGGCCAGAAATTCCGTTTTGGCTTTGGCCGCAATTTCCGCAGCCTCTTTGGCTCTAACCAGTTCTTCGTTGGTCCGCTCCAATTCCAGCGTTTTTTGCTGCAAAAGCATGCTCTGGGTTTTCAGCCGCTGATTCGTCAGGTACATGTCCACAAATCCCTCGATCTTCGATCTCAGAATTTGCGGAATAAAAGGTTTCACCATGTAGTCGATCGCCCCGGCGGAGTATCCCGCGAACAAGTGCTCCGCCTCCTTGCTGTTGGCAGAGATAAAAATGATCGGAATATCCTTTGTTTTATCCCGGGCTTTAATCAGCTTTGCGGTCTCAATCCCGTCCAGTCCGGGCATTTGCACATCGAGCACAATCACCGCAAAGTCCTCTTTTAATAAATACCTCAGGGCTTCTTCGCCGGAAGTCGCTTTGACCAAAATATATTGTTCACTTTCCAGAACCGCTTCCAAGGCCATCAGGTTCTCGGGGCGGTCATCTACCAGCAAGATATGAATCGGCTTTTCAACCCCCATGGAATCCTCCTGCATCCTTCATTTAATCTTCCGGTACATTTTCTCCACCCGGTCCAGCGGTTCGTAACAAGCATCGTACTCCGTAAAGTGAATCGATTCCTTCGCTCCCAGCACCAGAACGCCAAAGTGGCTCAGGCTTTGATGGAACAAAGAATGGACCCGGTTTCTCAGCGTTTCGTCAAAATAAATCATCACATTTCGGCAAAATATGACATTGAACTCGTTAAAGGACTGATCCGTCGCCAGGTTGTGCTCGGCAAAAATCATGTTTTTGCGCAGAAAGGGCTGAAATAACACGGAATTGTATCTCGCCGTATAGTACTCGGAAAAAGAACGGGTGCCTCCCGCTTCCTGATAGTTTTTCGTATACAGCTTCATTTTCTCAATTCCAAACACGCCCTCTTTGGCTATTTGCAGCGAGCGGCCATTCATGTCGGTGGCATAAATCCTCGCTTTATCGTAGAGACCTTCCTCATGCAGCAAAATGGCCATCGAGTAAACCTCTTCCCCCGTCGAGCACCCCGCATGCCAAACCCGGATATACGGGTATGTTCTCAGCAGGGGCACGACTTTTTCGCGAAAAGCGCGAAACAGGGACGGGTCCCGAAACATCTCGGTTACGGGAATGGACAGGCTGTAGACCAGGCGCTCGAAGCATTCCCGGTCATGCAGCACTTTTTCCTGCAAAGCGGAAATGGTCGTCACATGCTCCGCATGGACTTGGTGCCAAATCCTCCTTCTGAGCGAAGGAAGGGCGTAATTGCGGAAGTCGTAGCCGTACAGCCGGTGAACCCCTTCCAGAAGCAGTTCGATCTCCAACTGCTCCCGCTCGCTGGGCGAGGTCCGGCCGTACGCTTCGTTATCCGGATAATCCGAAAAATCACTGGGTGCCATAGGTTCAACTCCGATTACAAAAAAACTGGGCATCCGTCCCCTGAAAGGAGAAAGACCTGCTTATCGTATATTTAACCTTTCCTCAAGGTTACGAATACAACCATACCCGCATTAGCGAGAGTAATTGATCCGTCTGAATCGGTTTTTTTACATAATCGGAAGCGCCGGCCTCGATGCATTTCCCACGGTCATCCTTCATCGCTTTCGCCGTAAGCGCGATGATCGGCAGCTTGGCAAACTGCGGCATCTTCCGAATTTCGCGCATCGCTTCATAACCGTCCATTTCAGGCATCATCATGTCCATAAGCACCAGGTTGAAATCTCCTTGCTCTTTAAGGATATCGATCGCTTCCCGGCCGTTCTCCGCGTAAACCACATTCATGCGGTAACCTTCGAGCACGCTGGACAGGGCAAATACGTTGCGCACATCATCATCGACAAGCAGAATTTTCTTGCCTTCGAACAGTTCTTCCTTGTTGTGAAGCTTCTGCAGAATCCGGCGCTTGTCTTCGGGCAGTTCCGCTTCGACACGATGGAGAAACAGCGTGGTTTCATCCAGCAGGCGTTCAGGGGACTTCACGTCCTTGATGATGATCGACTCGGCATATTTACGGAGCCGCAGCTCTTCCTGCTTGTCCAGATCTTTGCCGGTGTAAATGATGATCGGCAGATCGTTCAACTCCTCGTCATCGCGGATTTGATCCAGCAGATCGAAGCCCGTGATATCGCTCAGCATTAAATCCAGCACCATGCAGTCGTAACGCTTCTCGCGCAGCTCCCGCAAGGCCTCTGCGCCGGTGGAAACCGCCGTGATCACGACGTCATCATGACCGATCAGCTCGATGATCGAGTTACGCTGCACGTCGTCGTCTTCCACGACTAGCAGGTGCTTTAAACTTTTTTCGGTAAAAGATTCGATATGGGAGAAGGCCCGCTCCAAATGTTCGCGGGAGGACGGTTTGCGCAGATAGGCGATCGCCCCCATCATCAGGCCCTGCTTGGCATCGTCAACGACCGAAATGACATGCACCGGAATGTGCCGGGTTTCGGCATGGCCCTTCAATTCGTTCAGGATGGACCAGCCGTCCATCACCGGCAGCTGGATATCAAGGATAATCGCGTCCGGCAAATAATCTCTCGCCATTTCCAGTCCGACATCCCCTTGGACGGCAATCAGCGTTTTGAAACCGTGGCTTCGGGCCATATCAAGCAGAATTTTGGCAAACTGAATATCGTCCTCAATGATCAGCATGATTTTGTCACCGCTGGCGAGCCGTTCCCGATCATCCTCGATCGGTTCCGCCGCGGCCACAGGCTGTTCAACCGGACGGACGTAGGAGTTTTGGCTGTAATATGGAGCGACGACGGCATTCGAAACGGCCGCTTCCTGCTCGGCGACAAACAGCCGGCTCGGCGCTTCCTTCGGCAGATACAACGTAAAAATGCTCCCTTCGCCCTCTACGGACTGCACCGTAATCAGGCCGCCAAGCAGCTTCGACAGTCCTTGACTAATCGATAGACCGAGGCCGGTACCGCCGTATTTCCGGCTGGTCGTTCCATCCACTTGCTGGAACGCTTCAAAAATAATGTCCATTTTGTCGGCGGGAATCCCGATCCCCGTATCCTTCACCGCCAGCTCCAAATATTCGCGGGAAGAGTCCAGCCCTTCCGGCAAGCACTCCGGATTCGCCGTGCCGATGTTGAGCGAGATCTCCCCTTGGTTCGTAAACTTGAAAGCATTGGACATCAGGTTCCGCAAAATCTGCTTAATCCGATGACCGTCCGTATGAATTTCGGCCGGAACGGAAGCATCCGTTTCAATGTTCAGCACGATGCCGCTCTTCAGCGCGACCGGTCCGAAGTTTTGTTCCACGAAGCGGGTAAGCTCGTCGAGTCTGACCGCTTCCCGGTTGATCTCCATCTTGCCGGCGTCCACCTTCGACAAATCGAGGATTTCATCGATCATTTTGAGCAAATCCGCGCCGGACATATGAATCGTATGCGCGTATTCGATTTGCTTCCCAGTCAGGTTCCGCTCTTTATTCTCATACAAAAGCTGGGATAGAATCAGCAGGCTGTTCAAGGGGGTGCGCAGTTCATGGGACATATTGGCCAAAAACTCCGACTTATACTTGCTGGTTTGTGCCAGTTGAGCCGCATGACGCTCCAGTTCCAGCTTCGTCTGTTCGATTTCGTCGTTCTTCTCTTTGACTTCCTGCACTTGTTCCTCCAGAGCCCGCGTCTTGGCGATCAGCTCGGTATTAAAATGCTCCAGCTCTTCCTGCTGCCGCTGCAGCAATTCTTCGGAACGCTTCAGCGCCTGCGTCTGCTTCTCCATGCTTTCGTTGGATCTGCGCAGTTCCTCCTGTTGGGTCTGCAGCTCCTCCGATTGAACCTGAAGCTCTTCGGTCAAAGCCTGGGACTCGCGAAGCAGCTCTTCCACGCGCAGGCGGCGGTTGATATTGTTCAGTACGATCCCCAGGTTGGAGGCCAGCCCGGACATCAACTGCTCCTGAACCGGTGAGAACGGCTCGAAGGAGGCAAACTCGACAACCCCCAGCAGTTCTTCCTCGAACATCACTGGATGAATATAAATATGGTTCGGCTGTGATTCTCCCAATGCGGAACGGATGGAAACATAGCCGCTTGGCGCCTCCTGCAGCGAAATCGGCTTCCTGTCCAGCGCCGCCTGACCGACCAGCCCTTCCCCAACCCGGAAAGCCTCAGGGGTATCCAAGTCCCGTCCTCCGGCGTATGTCCCGGCCAAGTAGAGCTGGTTCGGATTCTTATCCTCATAGCGGATATACATCGCTCCGTAACGGGCACCGACGACCGGCGTAAACTCGCTGATGAACATTTGTCCGATCTGCTCCAGCGAATTTATGCCGTGCAGCAGATCCGTAATCCGGGCGAGGTTCGAGTTGACCCAGGACTGGTCCTTCTGTAACTGAAGAAATTTTTCCTCCGCCTGTTGCGTTTCCTGCAAGTCTTCCGACATTTCCTGGAAGATGCGGGCCACTTCCCCGATCTCATCCTTAGTCGGAATATCTACTTTTTGAATCGCGTCCAGCTCGCCTTTTCCGAAATAATGCATCATAAGATTGACCGTACTTAAACCGCGGGCAATGCTGGGGAGTATCCACAGGACGATGCCCAGACCGACCAAAAGACCGACAGCCATCGTTGCGATAGTTAACCGGATCGAGCGTTCGTATTCGGCCTGCGTTACCGAGATGGCCTCCTGAATTTGCGCATTATAGTAATCGCGGTAGTCGTTCAGGGTGTTCAGCAAATGATCCTGAGCCGCTTGTCCGGTGGACAGCCGGTACTTGTTTGCCGACTCATACTGCTCACGGTTCATTAAGGCCAATACATGGCTCTTGTAGTCCATAAAAGCGTCCAAGGCATTATCGATCGTACTTATATTTTGCTGTTCATCGGCAGTATGGGCTTTTGACTTTACCTTCTCATAATAGCCGCTCGCTTTTTGAATTTTGGTCTCGAGCTTCTTCTCTTCAACAGCGGTGTAATCCGGATCTTGCTTCTGCAAAATATTCGTTAAAATACGGGCAATGTCGTTATACTCGCCGCGCATTCCCGATGTGTTTTGAATCGTATAGTATTTATCGCTATAAATGCCGTCCAATTCCTCATTCATATACCTTAAACGGTCATAGCCGGTGAACGTCAAAATCAGCATGATGATTAAGAGCGAACTGAAGCCGATAACCAGTTTGCTGCGGATTTTCATGCCTTGCCTTCTCCTCCTTTTAATGTGATCCACACCAGGCATTTGTCATCTTCCCGATCCTGGGGGGGATCTTCGTGGAACAACAGCCGCTCCATCTCCCCCTTGTCGAATGCGTGGGACACCCGAACTTGGCGCTCCAGCCAATCCAATTGTTCCTCCTGGGTTCCTGCCACACATTCGATCAATCCGTCGGTATATAGCACCACATGGCCTTCGCCTTCATAAAATATCGTCTGCGGCGCCGCCTCAATTTTGTCGAACAGCCCTACCGGCGGGCAAACCGCATGCAGTTTGGCAACTTCCTTGCCCTCTTGGTAAAACAAAGCCGGAGGATGCCCCGCGTTCACATAATCGATCTTTTTGTACTTCGTATCCACCACGAGATAGATCGCCGTGAAATAGTACTGTACAAGTTGGCTGTCTATATAAAGCATATTGAATCTGCGGTTCAGTTCCTGAATGACTTTTTCGGGTTCGACATAGGTGCTGACGGTGTCCTTAAGGACGGAGGCGATAAACATGCAGAACAGCGACGAGGAAATACCGTGGCCCATCATGTCCAGCAAAATAATCCCGTATCTCCCGTCGCCAAGCGGGTACCAGGAATACAAATCACCGGCCAGTTCAAAGGAAGGTTTGTAGAGTGCGTCAATCTCAAAGAGGGGGTCCTTGATCGGAGAGCTCAGTACGGCGTTTTGAATCAAGGCCGCCAGTTTCAACTCTTCCTGAATCCGCTGGTCCCTCTCTTTGTGCCAATCCTTCTCATGCTTCAGCCTCAAGGCAAGCCGGATGCGCGCCATCAGCTCCACCTTGTTGATCGGCTTGGTGACGTAATCGACAGCCCCGGCATCGAGCGCTTCGGCGAGCTTCTTGGAATCGCCCACCGCCGTTACCATGATGATCGGAATATCCTTCAAGTTTTCGTACTGCTGCAGCAGCCGGCACGCTTCAATGCCGTCCATCTCGGGCATCATCATATCCAGCAAGATCAGATCGATATCGGAGGAGCCGCTGCTCATCGGAGCGCCGGGCGCCTCAACCCCCAGCCTTTGAAACATTTCATGTGCCGAAGAGACGGCTACCGTGTCCCTGTAATCTTCTTTTTTCAAAATCTCTCTGATAATAATAATATTGGTAGGATTATCATCCACGATTAAAATTCTCATAAAACTCTCCTTAGCCATCTGAAAGAATCTAAAATCCTGTATTCAGGATAACATGTTTCCCCACTCATTTGTCATAATATGACAAAATACTTCCTGCCTAGACAAGATTTGCACAAAACTCCAAAAACATAGATAAGGAATGGGGACAACCCGCCCATTCCTTATCTATAAGTTTGGAAACCTGAAGTATTTAAATCAGGCTGATTTCTTGGCGATCACCAGCACTCTTCCCAGATCCAGTTCCTTCTCGTAAAATCTCGCTTCCGACTCGGTAAAGCCCAGGGATATAATCTTGGCGCGAAGCTCATCCCCACGGGACCGGAACAGGTTGGCCAGCGCGGTAAACACGCCCTCTTCCTTGAGTCCGATTTCGCCCGCATCGGCGGCCTCGGCAATCCGGTCGGTCCGGTCTTGATCATGGGCCAACACATAAATATGTTCAGCTTCATATCCGGCGGAGTGAAGTTCTTGAACCGTTTCTACAGCCTGTACACCATTCTCCACGATTTTGGCATATGATTTGTTGTCGATCGTGCTCATGATACTCGCTCCCTTCCTAAGCAGTCTGGCAATTACAAAAATCTAGGGTTCATTACCCCGTTATCCCTTAGATGAAACAACTTTGGCCACGATTTACGAAGCGGTATCGTCAAATAAATCTGCACCGATAATTTTGCCGGTGTCCGCCTCCTTATAGAGCTTTAAGGCGGCATGTCCCCGAATGTACACGTCCCCGTCCTCGGCCACAAAGTCCGGTTTGCCGAGATAACGCTCCAGCCAAGGTTTCTGTAACGGAATGACGATCCCGTTCAAGGTTATGCGTTTCGGCGACGGTCCCGTGTGTACGTAATAAACAAGGTCTTCGTACACACCTATGGCCAGGTTGCCATAGTGAAGTTCCATATAGCCCGTAAAGGAATCTTGATCGATTCGATCCGGTTCCCCTTTTTTCGACAAAATGAGCTGAACGTCATCCGACAAAGAGATCCCACCCATGGAATCAAATTGTTCCAACCGCTCCGCCTCAGCCGTGGCGGGATACGGAGGCTGCCACAGAGCCAGCTCCGCGGCGGGCTGTGCGGCAGGCTGTGCTGCGGGTGGCCCCGTGGCGGCCGACGCCGAAAAACCGGCAAAGGGAGAAAGTAGTCCGACCAGCAGCAATAGCGTGTTCAACATGTTCTTCACCCTTTCTGATGATTTCCGTTGTCCGCCATAGGGGCCGTCTCCGCGAAAATGGATCAGCTCAGTCGAAAAAGAAGGCTTATGTACCGCTCTATCTTTAGGAACGGTATTTCTGCCACACCCCTGCGGCGATGTCCACCCATTTCATCCAGCCCGGCGATTTGCTCGAGTCTGCCGGTAGTGGGGCCTGATACGCAGGATCGTAGTTTTGCACCTCGACCGGCGTCTGCGCTACCGTCTTATTCGAAGATGTATTGGCGGTTTTGGACCGTTTGGGCTGGCTTTTGATCCGGTCGATAAACGCCGTGGAGACCTGCTTCGCGGCCAAGGTAACCTCGTTTAACACTTCTCCCACATTTTTCACCGATTCCAGCACCGGATCGATCTGCTCCATCTTGTGCTGCAAATCCCCGGTCAAATCATTGGCATGCCTTACTACATGCTTTACTTCATAGCTAAGCTCGTCAATCGTTTTCTGAACTTCCTGCAACGTTTGCGTCGTTTTGTCGAGCGATTTCTCCGCCGCTTTCAGCGTTTTGATCAAAAAGATCACAAGTACCGTAAATGCCACGGCAATTAGTGCCACACTGAGTTCCCAAATCATACCGTTCCCTCTCTTTCTGTATGGATGCTTCGATAAACCATAGTTACCCTAAGCCCTTAGTCCCGAAACAAAGCGACAAACAGCCAAAAACTGCATAATACGGGCTTGTTTCAGACCAAAATACCCGGGTTAATGAAAGCTACAAGCGAACCGGTTCTTCTGGCTTGCCCTTCTTCCGGAAAGCAAACCGGTTGGCAAAAAATGCTTCCCAAGTACCACTATACAACAATTTATGATGAAAGGAAGATGATTCGCATGCTGAAATGGTCTATGATTTTTCTGGCCATCGCTCTGATTGCCGGAATATTCGGATTCTTCAATATCGTCGCGGCTGCGGCCTCGATCGCCAAAGTTCTGTTCTTCATTTTCCTCGTCCTGTTTGTGATTTCCCTGTTCACGGGAAGAAGCCGCTCCTTGTAGATAAGATGACGGAAAGCCTTCTTCTCTCCTAAATTTAAAAAAGCGCGAGTGCCAAGGCCCCAACCATGGCATCTCGCGCTTTTCTCTTCTTATTGTCCTACAGCAATCCTTCCAAATATCGGGCCAGCTCGATCCAGTCCAAGGCAAAGCGTATCTTCAGCGAATGCTCCTGAAAGTCGACCGCCTTGATCTTCACTACATCCGGGAGAGCCGCATCAAGCCGGACGATAATCGGCTCCAAACCAAAAGTCCCCGGTGAGAGCTCTACACGCCGCACCCGAAGAAATTCGGGCGTCAGCGTAAGTTTTCCGGCGGAAAACTCCATCCGGTACCCGGCGCGCAGACCCGCCTCCAAGGCCCCCCAAGTCGCATGGACGCGGGCTTCAAGCCGTTCTCCATTCAACTGAAACTCCGCTCCGGTTACAGTAACCGGAAGGTCGTGTTCCTCAAGGTACTCCGTCAATGCTTTTTTGGCCAGTTGGTTAAGCTCCCGCTCGGAGAGCGTCAATTCCGCCCGCCGGGTTTCCGCCATCGCAAAGAGCTTGTCCTTCCAGGAAATTTCGGTATACCGCAGATCCAGTTGATCCGTTGGACGGATGTACAAAATCAAACCGATGACGATAGACACCGCCGCCAGGAGAACAAATCCGATAAAAAGTCTCTTTTTTCCCATGTTACCTCCTTTGATTTACCATAAGTCCCCGAAACTTGCTGCAGAAAAAATTACCACAAAAATGATTCTTAGGTTGGTTGGCTGTTTATATGAACTATTAGAATATATATTTTATACTGTTGAAGGAGGATTAGATTTATGAAAAAATTAACAGCACTTACCGCATCCGTGCTTCTCACCGCGGCTTTTGCGACGGGCGTATCCGCAGACCCTGCCACAACGAGTACGAATGAGAATACGAACACGGCTCCCACCGTCGTGGGACAGACCGTCGAGGGAACCGTAACTACTTCGGAAGGGACCAGTGTTACGAATAGCACCTATGTGGATTTGGACGAACCGATCATAACTCCGGATGAAATCATTATTGCGCCAGAACCGATTACGCTTACCAAGGTTACGTATTTCTATGAAACTCCGGGCGGCAAGACACTGAGTGCCCTGGCGCCTCAAACCGTTAATCCGACCGGCCAAACGAGCAACAACTGGGTTGAAATCTATACCTGGCTCGGAAAAGCCTGGATTTATCGCCCAGGCTACACTCCTACTTATTAATGTATAAGAGGATGACGATAAAGTCATCCTTTCAACAAAAATGCTCCGCCGGACAGGGTATCCTGTTGCTGGCGGAGCATTTTTGCGTTGCGGTGCTTATGATGTCTTAGTTCATTATTTCAGGACACTTCCGCCATACAAGAAACGGTGTTCCCAAGATCCATCAAGCTTATCGATGCGTACGCCGCCCGATTTGGCCGAATAGGTGTGCAGCATTTGACCGTCACCCAGATAGATGGACACGTGCGTAATCCGTTCATTGTTGACGTCCACCCCTTTATAGGCCGATGCGGCGGAGCCACGGTACTCCATAAAGAAGACCAGATCACCGCGCTTCAGACTGGCGATATCGTAAACCGCGGTGCCGTTGTCACGGATCCATTGGCCCTGTTTGCGGGAATCCGCGGGAAGAACGATGCCGAGCGCCTCACGGAAAGCCTGACGTACGAAATCCGAGCAGTCGAAGGTCGTTGTTGTGCTGCGGTCCGACCCGTACTCATACGGCGTGCCAAGATACTTTTGCCCCGTCTGGATCACCGATTCGATTTTATCCCTGAAGGAAGGGGGTTCCGGGGTTGGAGCCGGTGCTGGCGCTGCCGGAGTGGTTTCCGGAACGGAACCGCCGACTTTTAAATATTTGTCGGACGTACTGACATAACCGGTTAACCCGTCTCCTGTAACAATTTTATAGAAATATTGATTGCTGCGCTCCAGAACCGAAACCGGGGTCCCTTTCGGCAACATGCCGAGCACTCGCCCTGACGCGGAAGGCTTGTCCCGCAAATTCACGCCGTATTCCACGACGGCCGGGGTCCCTTGCGAACTTGGCGCCGGAGTTACCGCCGTTTCCGTTACGCTGATATATTTTTCCGCCGCGCTCACATAGCCGACCGCGCCGTCCCCGCTTTGCACCTTATAAAAATAAGCGTTGCTCCGATCCAAAACGGTAACATCCGAACCTTTTTTCAAAAGTCCGATGACCCGCCCCGAAAGCGAAGGATTGTCGCGTAAATTCACGCTGTTCTCAATATGACCTCGAATGATGGCAGGAGAGTTTGCTGCTGATGCCTCTTGTTGCATGGACGTAAAGGTAGTTAGTACTACAGCGCTTATCGCTAGAACAGCTATACTTCGTTTCATATTCATGCCTCCTGAGGATGTTCTTGGTGTCTATAGGCGAATTCTGTGTCGTCCCTCCTTTCTTTGGACTTGTTCCCATTATAGACCATGTCGAACTTTGTCTAAATCCGTCGATCCGCATACATTTTCAAACCGATATACTTCTATCTGCCTAGCAGGCAAGCATATAAAAAAGGCCGATTTTCCTATTCAGGAAAACCGGCCCGTCCTTTTGTATTACAGCCTGCTTTCTTTTCGCGGCTCCGTCGATTTCGGTTCAACGTGGACATGGACATGCATGACATTTTTAATTTTCCGCATCCGTTCCTCCACCAAATCACTGATATGATGCCCTTCTATAACGGACAATTGTGGATTGACTTCGATGACAACGTCGACAAGCACATGGTTGCCGTGCACGCGGGCTTTTAAATCCTTGATACCCTCCACCCCCGAAATCCGGGCGATAGTCCCTCTTAAATCACTAAGCTCCCGCTCGTCGAACCCGTCCGTAAGATTGTGGGTCGATTCGCGAAAAATTTCCCACGCCGTTTTGCATATCAAAAGTCCTACCGCCACCGCGGCAACCCCGTCCAGCCAAGGAATGCCGAACTGCGCTCCCACAATACCGACCGCGGCTCCGATGCTTACCATGGCATCCGACAGGTTATCCTTGGCCGCCGCCATCAATGCCTGGTTATTGATCTGCGTGGCCAACTTACGGTTGTACAAATAGACTCCGCCCATGGCCACCGCACAGATCAAGGCTACTCCGGCGGACAGAATATCCGGTTCGGCATGGCTCCCCTCAATCAAAGCTCGCACCGCTGTGATAATGACCTGGATGCCCACCATAGCCATGATAAACGATGCGACCAGCGCGGCGATCGTTTCCGCCCGGAAATGTCCGTATGCGTGGTCGGAATCCGGCGGTTTCTGGGAAATCCGCAGGCCGATCAGCACCGCGACCGAGGCCACAATGTCCGTTAAATTGTTAAAGCCGTCCGCCAGCAAAGCGCTGGAGGCGAATATGTAACCGCTGATCAGCTTGAAGGCCGACAGCAGCAGATAAGCGGCGATACTGACCCAGGCTCCCCGTTCCCCTTTGCGTATATCCTCATAAACATCCAAGTCCCCTGCACCTCCAGACCTTATGACAAGGTCTCTTTTATCTAAATCGTTACATCATCGTAGCAAATAAAATCCGTGTAAGTCCAGAGAAACAGTGTTGCCCCCGGCAAAAGCGGCCCAGGCTCATTATTCCCGTTGTACGCTTATTTAAAAACGTTTAAAATAAGGGCATGCCCCCTTCTATTTGAGGAGATGATCTTGATGTCGGAAAACAAAGAACCCCGGAAAATCGATCTGGCCGAAGCGATGCGCCAGAAGCTGCAGCAGAAGAAACAGCAGCAGCTAAACGCCAACAAACCGGGTATGATGGGAAACCAGCAAACCAAAATGTTGAAAAGCCAAAACAACAAAAAACCGAATAACCAGCGCCGCCGGACCGGAGGATCGTAAATCCCCTCCTTAAGCGCAAAGAGGCTGTCCCAAAAGTAAACTTTGGAACACCCTCTCCAACAAAATAGGATGATATTTGTAAAAAAAGAAGGAGCTAAGCGGGCTGTTTTCGCTTAGCTCCTTCTTTTTTGGAGTCTACGGCGGCTTTCTTAAGCAAATTGTGGGCAAGGGAAAGCCAGCCGACCTCCAGACTTACTTTTTGTAAGCCTCGAAGCAGAAACCTTTTAAAGCCTCGGTTGTTCTTCATATCGCCAAACACAGGTTCCGGCTCGATCATGCGCCTTACGGCCAAGGCATAACCTTCTTCACTGCGGAGTTTTTGCCTTGCCTGGCTCTTTAACCGCAAATACTTCATACTAACTTTGATCTCACGATCACCCTGGGCTTGTGTACACTGCGGCTTTAACGGACAACCCTCGCAGCCGGAGCTTCGGTAATGTCGGTATTCGATTTCATACCCACTTTCTGTTTTCTCCTTACTCCCTCTCCGGAAATGGAGCGTTTGCCCAGCCGTGCATGTCCATGTATCTTGTTCGCTGTTATAGGTCCAATTGTCGATTTTACTAATATCCTTTTGCCATGCCTTACTCTTTTCGCGGTGATAGGTGCTGTATTTGACGATGGCTTCGACTTCATTTTGCTCCAGGTAGTCATAATTCTCTTCACCACCATAGCCCGCATCGGCGATGACGGTGCCCGGGAGCTTTCCTAACTGCGATTTTAACTTTTCAAGATGCGGGATGAGGCAGCGCGTATCGGTCGGGCGCTGGTGTAAACTGTAACCGACAATAAATTGATTTTCGGTGCCGATCTGCACATTGTATCCCGGCTTGAGTTGACCATTTCGCATGTGGTCTTCTTTCATTCGCATAAATGTAGCGTCAGGGTCCGTTTTGCTGTAGCTGTTTCTAGTACCTAAAATTGCTTGTTGTGTTTCGTACTTTTGAAGACGCGGAAGCAAGTCCTTACGGAGGGTGCGCACCGCCTTCTTGAGCGGCTTGTCTTTCGGTTTCTCCCGCAGGCGCTCTTCCAATTGCTTGACTGCTTGCTCCAGCTTCTCACTGGTCATAGTAGAGGACTCACCCAGCTCGAGAAGATCCCGACCTTCGTGAATTCCTTCTTCTTGCTTCTCCGCTTCCTCAATGGCTTCAAATAGGGTCTGGACTTTCTCCTGAAGCTTGGCTTTATGCTTCACCATAGCCTTCCCCCAAACAAACGTATATCGGTTGGCATTCGCTTCAATCTTAGTGCCGTCTACAAAATAATGCTCCAACTGTATGTAGTTCTCCTCTGCCAGAAACTGAAGAACGGCAGTAAACACAGTCTCCAGTGTGCTTTTCATTCGTTCTGATCGAAATCGGTTGATGGTACGGAAGTCTGGGCGCTGACGACCCGCGATCCACATAAACATGATGTTTTCGCGGACAGCTTTGGCGATCTGGCGAGAGGAATAGATGCGCTGTGTGTAGGCGTAAATGATAACTTTGGTGAGCATTTTAGGATGGTAGCTGTCTCGTCCGCCTCCAGGGTAAGACGGGTCGAAGATAGCGTCGTCGAGACGATTTACGGCGGCGTTAACCACGCGAACGAGATGATTTTCGGGGATATCCTCTTCTAAATCCATTGGTAAACAGAGTTGATCCATGGTATATTGAATGTACAAAAGAAACCTCTCCTTTTGGGTAATGGTTGGTGGTACTTCCATTTTACCAAAGAGTGGTTTCTTTTTGTTTGACAAACTAAAAGAGGTTGCCCCTCAGTCATCTATGATGACTTTTGGGACAGCCTCTT
>NZ_JBAGJC010000025.1:0-35973 GCF_036864765.1 Paenibacillus sanfengchensis
AAAGAGGCTGTCCCAAAAGTAAACTTTGGAACACCCTCTCCAACAAAATAGGATGATATTTGTAAAAAAAGAAGGAGCTAAGCGGGCTGTTTTCGCTTAGCTCCTTCTTTTTTGGAGTCTACGGCGGCTTTCTTAAGCAAATTGTGGGCAAGGGAAAGCCAGCCGACCTCCAGACTTACTTTTTGTAAGCCTCGAAGCAGAAACCTTTTAAAGCCTCGGTTGTTCTTCATATCGCCAAACACAGGTTCCGGCTCGATCATGCGCCTTACGGCCAAGGCATAACCTTCTTCACTGCGGAGTTTTTGCCTTGCCTGGCTCTTTAACCGCAAATACTTCATACTAACTTTGATCTCACGATCACCCTGGGCTTGTGTACACTGCGGCTTTAACGGACAACCCTCGCAGCCGGAGCTTCGGTAATGTCGGTATTCGATTTCATACCCACTTTCTGTTTTCTCCTTACTCCCTCTCCGGAAATGGAGCGTTTGCCCAGCCGTGCATGTCCATGTATCTTGTTCGCTGTTATAGGTCCAATTGTCGATTTTACTAATATCCTTTTGCCATGCCTTACTCTTTTCGCGGTGATAGGTGCTGTATTTGACGATGGCTTCGACTTCATTTTGCTCCAGGTAGTCATAATTCTCTTCACCACCATAGCCCGCATCGGCGATGACGGTGCCCGGGAGCTTTCCTAACTGCGATTTTAACTTTTCAAGATGCGGGATGAGGCAGCGCGTATCGGTCGGGCGCTGGTGTAAACTGTAACCGACAATAAATTGATTTTCGGTGCCGATCTGCACATTGTATCCCGGCTTGAGTTGACCATTTCGCATGTGGTCTTCTTTCATTCGCATAAATGTAGCGTCAGGGTCCGTTTTGCTGTAGCTGTTTCTAGTACCTAAAATTGCTTGTTGTGTTTCGTACTTTTGAAGACGCGGAAGCAAGTCCTTACGGAGGGTGCGCACCGCCTTCTTGAGCGGCTTGTCTTTCGGTTTCTCCCGCAGGCGCTCTTCCAATTGCTTGACTGCTTGCTCCAGCTTCTCACTGGTCATAGTAGAGGACTCACCCAGCTCGAGAAGATCCCGACCTTCGTGAATTCCTTCTTCTTGCTTCTCCGCTTCCTCAATGGCTTCAAATAGGGTCTGGACTTTCTCCTGAAGCTTGGCTTTATGCTTCACCATAGCCTTCCCCCAAACAAACGTATATCGGTTGGCATTCGCTTCAATCTTAGTGCCGTCTACAAAATAATGCTCCAACTGTATGTAGTTCTCCTCTGCCAGAAACTGAAGAACGGCAGTAAACACAGTCTCCAGTGTGCTTTTCATTCGTTCTGATCGAAATCGGTTGATGGTACGGAAGTCTGGGCGCTGACGACCCGCGATCCACATAAACATGATGTTTTCGCGGACAGCTTTGGCGATCTGGCGAGAGGAATAGATGCGCTGTGTGTAGGCGTAAATGATAACTTTGGTGAGCATTTTAGGATGGTAGCTGTCTCGTCCGCCTCCAGGGTAAGACGGGTCGAAGATAGCGTCGTCGAGACGATTTACGGCGGCGTTAACCACGCGAACGAGATGATTTTCGGGGATATCCTCTTCTAAATCCATTGGTAAACAGAGTTGATCCATGGTATATTGAATGTACAAAAGAAACCTCTCCTTTTGGGTAATGGTTGGTGGTACTTCCATTTTACCAAAGAGTGGTTTCTTTTTGTTTGACAAACTAAAAGAGGTTGCCCCTCAGTCATCTATGATGACTTTTGGGACAGCCTCTTTATTTGATGACGCCCCGGTTCGGTGAGTGTTGGTCCCCACCGGCATTTACGCTTCTTCCGGGTACATTGACTTGCGCAAATTTTGAATCTCTTCGCTTTCCAGATATTCATCATAAGTCATAACTCGGTCAATAATACCGTTTGGCGTGATTTCAATAATCCGGTTGGCGATCGTTTGAATGAACTGATGGTCATGGGACGTAAACAGAATCGTCCCGTCGAAATCGATCAGCCCGTTATTCAGCGCTGTGATGGATTCGAGATCCAAGTGGTTGGTCGGTTCGTCAAACAGCAGCACGTTTGCGCCGTTCAGCATCATTTTTGCCAGCATACAGCGAACCTTCTCGCCCCCGGACAACACGCTAGCCTTCTTCAGAGCCTCTTCACCGGAGAACAGCATCCGGCCAAGGAAGCCGCGAAGGAAGGTCTCGTCCTGGTCGTTGGAGTACTGACGGAGCCAATCGACCAGATTGATGTCCACCCCGTCGAAGTATTTCGAATTGTCTTTGGGGAAATACGCCTGCGACGTGGTTACGCCCCAGCTGTATTCGCCGGCATCGGCTTCCAGTTCGCCCATAACGATTTGGAAAAAGGTTGTCTTGGGCAGCGAGTTTGGACCGACGAAAGCGATTTTGTCCCCTTTATTGACGACAAAACTCACGTTGTCCAGCACCTTCTCGCCTTCCAGGCTCTTGGTCAGACCGTCGACCGTCAGCAATTGCTTGCCGGCCTCCCGCTCCGCTTTAAAGTGCAGGAACGGATATTTCCGGTTGGACGGACGGATATCGTCGAGCGTGATTTTGTCCAACTGCTTCTTCCGGGAAGTCGCCTGCTTGGACTTGGAAGCATTGGCCGAGAAACGCTGAATGAAAGCCTGCAGCTCCTTGATCTTCTCTTCCTTCTTCTTGTTCGCATCCCGCTGCATTTGCAGCGCCAATTGGCTGGATTCATACCAGAAGTCGTAGTTGCCGACATACATCTGGATTTTGCCGAAGTCGATATCCGCAATATGCGTACATACCTTGTTCAGGAAGTGACGGTCGTGGGATACGACGATTACGGTGCCTTCGTAGTCCATAAGGAAATTCTCGAGCCATTGGATCGATTCCAGATCCAGGTGGTTCGTAGGTTCGTCCAGCAGCAAGTTGTTCGGACGGCCAAACAGCGCTTGCGCCAGGAGAACGCGGACCTTCTCGTTGCCGCTAAGCTCCTTCATATTCTTGTCGTGCAGATCGCGCGGAATCCCCAGCCCGATCAACAACGCGGCCGCGTCAGGCTCCGCATCCCAGCCGTTCAGCTCGGCGAATTCGCCCTCCAGCTCGCCCGCGCGCATCCCGTCCTCTTCGGAGAAGTCCGCCTTGGCGTACAGCGCGTCTTTCTCTTTCATAATCGAATAGAGACGCGCATGCCCCATAATAACCGTCTCCAGTACAGGGTACTCATCGTACTCGTAATGGTTCTGCTTCAGAACGGCCAGGCGTTCCCCCGGCGTCATGCTGACCTCGCCCTGATTAGGCTCGATTTCCCCCGCCAAAATTTTCAGAAAGGTCGATTTTCCCGCTCCGTTGGCTCCGATCAATCCGTAGCAGTTGCCCGGCGTAAATTTTATATTTACATCTTCGAAAAGTGCCCGTTTTCCATATCGGAGCGTTACACCATTTGTACTGATCATTTAAGCAATCCCATCCTTTATCCATTATCCACTACTGGGTCAATATTATAGCATAGAAACTCCCGGAAGCCCATTCATTGCCTTCAAGATACGGAACAAATGAAAAAGGGCAAATCCCCAATCTTCGAATCCAGGTCACCCGGCGGCAACAATAGTCAACCTCGGATCTGGGAAATCCGGCGGATGGAGTAAATAGGTAGTTGGAGTAACTTGCTTCGGCGGACGATCTGCGGATTGAAGGCGGCGTGTGAGGTCAAATGTACGGAGAGGGTAGGGAGAAGCTGAGGAAGGAGAAATAGGCACGAGGCGGCCTTTACCACTGACGCTGCATCCAGCCTGACATCGTGCAACCATGGTGAGACATGGAAAGTCTAACGGCTGTAGCAGCCGCTATTTAGCGAAAAGTAACCCTTTCGAAATTCTAGCGGTCGTGAGCGCCGTTATTTCCCCTGGATTCTCGCCCTAACAGCCTGTTTTTGCGAAATAAGCGCCGTGGCGGCCGTTAGAATGGGAAGTCGGCGTTTTCGAGGCAAATAACGGCTGTGGCAACCGTTAGCGTTAAAATGCGCCGACGGTTAGGGAAATGGGGCGCGCCGGATCCAACTCGCCACACCGAGGCGACAAGTTTCAAAATAGGCAGCACCCTGTCAGGTTTGATGCAGCTTCAGGGCCTAAAAGGCCGCTATTTCACATCGCCCCGCCGAATTCGACAAAATAGCGCAGCAAAAGCCCCTTATTCACCTGCCCGGCTTTCGAAGGGAAGGTGGCCGATGCAGTGCCCGCCGCTTCGGGCGGCCTGGCCTCCGGCCCGCCCCTCGCTCTACCTCCGCACCGCGCGCCCCGCCGTCACGCCTCCGGGAAGCGCAGCGTCTCGCCGTGCAGCAGCACGCGGATCGCCGATTCCGGGATGCCGCGCTTCCGCCGGTCGGCCTCGAGCCGGTCGAGCGCCTCCCGCGCCGTGTCGTCGGCCAGCCGGAACGTGCCGTAATGCATCGGCACCATCAGCTTGGCCTTGACGTCCACGAAGGCCTGGAGCGCTTCCTCCGGCGTCGTGTGCTGGCTCGTCATGAACCATTCCGGTTCATACGCTCCGATGGGCAGCAGCGCCACGTCGATCTCAAAGCGCTCCCCGATTTCGGCGAAGCCGCGGAAATAACCGCTGTCCCCGGCAAAATACACCACCTGCCGCTTCTCCCCTTCCCGGGGATTCGCCGGCTCCAGAACGAACCCGCCCCAATGGGAGGTGTTCGTATCGAACAAGGTGCGCCGCGTCCAATGCTGGGTCGGCACGAATGAGATTTTGGCGTCCCCGATCTGTAAATGGTCCCACCACTTTAATTCCCGGGTGCGCTGGAATCCTTTGCGTATCATTTTGCGCGCCAATCCGCTGGGCACGATGATCTGTGTCATGCTTCCGTAAAGCCGCCGGATGGAGGACACGTGCATATGGTCATAATGGGAGTGCGAAATCAGAATGACGTCGATGTCCGGAACGTCGTCGATGGGAATGCCCGGTGCGCCAAGCCTCCGCTGAAACCCCATCCGGGAGGCCCAAACCGGATCGGTCACGATATTTAAGCCTTCATATTGGATCAGGAAGGTCGAATGACCGATCCAGGTAATCGTCGTTTCTTCTCTATTCCCCTGCAGATAATCCAGTTGGGGTTCCGAATTCGGAATAATGTAGGAGTAGTCCTTCTTCTTTCTGCGGCGTTCCTCCCGCCATTGTTTAAACTGCTTTAACGTTTTGTCCGTACTGATGTTATCCAGGTTGTTGTAGCGCGTTCTCGGCATACCGAGACTTCCTCCTTCCATTCCTCTCCATCCGCCGGATGATGTTCCTATCCATTGTAATGCACCGGGGAAAGCAAAGCCAAATTTGGCAGCGTCGCCGCTCCCCGGCCAATCCGTTCACTCCGAGGGATCTTTATACCTGCAGGCAAAAACAAACAAAAACACAAGCGAGAAAACAACTACCAGCCAAGGCGCCACCATCATCATAAAATGTTCCATCCGCAAGCTCTCATCCTTTCTTAGGCGAATGGCCCCGCACGTATTTCGCGTCAAACAGGAACAACCGCATCAGCAAAAACAGCGAAGGAATCAAGACGAACAATCCGGCGACAAAAACGGTAATGAGCGCCACCGCCATCGTTTCGTTCGTGATGGCTTCATAAATGCTGACCTGCTTATACAGAATGTACGGCAGATGGGTTCGGCCATAGCCGTACCAGGCAAAGCCGAACTGGAGGATAACCAGCAGGAACGACCAGCCGAGGAGACGCTTTTTCCATATAAAATAAACCGCCAACAGAAAACAAATCAGCGAGGCGATAAACATCCACGCCATGTTCAGCATATTCGCGAAATGCTCGGGATTTTGCCGGTTGATCTGAAAAAAGGCAAACACACAGGCCAGAATGGTCGGCCCGCTCCACATCAGCGCGTAGCCGCGCAGCACCTCGAAGGCGCCGGGGTCGCCCGCTCGATCGGCATAATAGGCCAAGAACATCGCCGAAATGTAGAGCACGGACACCAACGCCAGCAAAATGACGGACCAAGTATACGGATTGCTGAGAAACCTGCCCCAATCCAATACCACGCGGCCGTCTCTCTCCTCGATAATCCCGCCTTCGGAAATCGCCAGTACCGTCGATAGAGCCGCCGGGATCAACAGGCCCGTCGCCCCGTAAATGGCCATGTAGATTTTGTTGTTCTCTTTGCTGCTGCCATAGGTATTGAAGGCGTAATAAGCCCCCCGCAGCGCCAGGAGAACCGTGGCCAAGCTGCCGGGAACCAGGAGCGCCGTCCCGTAATAATAAGCGGAATCGGGGAAAAACCCGACCAGCCCCACCACGAAAAAGATAAGAAAGACGTTCGTCACTTCCCAGACCGGGGAGAGGTATCGCTGAATGATGTTGTGCACTTTATTTTTGTGGCCGGTAATCACGCTGTAATAGCTGAAAAAGCCCGCTCCGAAATCGACCGAAGCCACGATCAGGTATCCGAACAAAAACGTCCAGAGCGCCGTAATGCCGACCATTTCATAACTCACTTCGCATCCCCTCCCGCTATACCGAACTCTTTCATCTCTTCAGCCACATCCTTGTTCCGGAACAGCTTGGCGAGCACGTAAATGCAGGACACGCAGAGGATGATGTACAAAACGATGAACAGAATCAGCATGGAGCCGACATGCTCCGACGAAGTCGCCGCTTCCGATACCTTCATGTAGCCCCTTACGATCCAGGGCTGCCGGCCGAATTCGGCAAACATCCAGCCGAGTTCGATCGCGGCCATGGCCAGAGGTCCCAGCGCCACGATGCCGAGCAAAAGCCATTTCGGATACCCCTTTCCCCGCAGCTTGCCCGGGAGCCGCTTCCGCAGCAAAAACAGGAAAGGAATCAGCACAAGAAGCATGCCGATCGTAACTTTCAGATCGAACATATAATGAATGAGCAGCGGCGGCCGCTCATCCTCCGGGAATTCCTCCAGGCCGATCACTTTCGTATCCGGCAAATTTCCCGCCAAAATGCTAAGCGCGTACGGAATCTCCAGCGCGTACTTGACCTCGCCATTGTCATCCAATACGCCGCCGTAAATGAGCGGAGCCCGCTCCATCGTTTGGAAATGCCATTCGGCGGCCGCCAGCTTTTCCGGCTGGTATTGAGCGAGGAACTTCCCCGAAAAATCGCCGATGACCGCGGTGCTGAGCGCGAACACAAAGGATGCGGTGACGGTGAGCTTCAGCGCCTTCTTAAAGTAGGCTTCCTTGCGCCCGCGCAGCAGGCTGAACGCCGCAATCCCGGCCAGCAGACCGGCGCTCAGCGTGTAGGAGGAGGCCAGTACATGCGACACCTTCGTCGGCGTGGCCGGATTAAACATCGCCACAAACGGCTGAACATCGGCGAAAACGCCGTTTTTTAACGTAAACCCCTGCGGCGTGTTCATGAATGCGTTCATGGTCGTAATAAAAAACGCGGAAGCCGAGGAACCGATCGCCACCGGCACGAGCAGCAGCAGGTGGAGGAGCGGTTTGCTGAACCGGTCCCAGGTATACAAATAGATTCCTAGAAAGATCGCCTCAATGAAAAAGGCGAACGTCTCCATAAACAGCGGAAGCGCGATCGCCTGACCGGCTACGCGCATAAAGGTCGGCCAGAGTAAGCTGAGCTGCAGGCCAATGGAAGTTCCGGTCACCACACCGATCGCCACCGAGATCACAAAGCCCCGGGCCCACCTGCGGGCCAGCAGCGTATATTGAGGATCTTTCGTGCTAATGCCCCGCCATTCGGCCAAGGCGATCATCATCGGAATGCCGACGCCGACGGAAGCGAAAATAATATGAACAAACAGAGTCACCCCGGTTAGAATTCGACTTAACGTCACCGGATCCAGGGACAGCATGCCGACACCAACTCCTTAGTAATAGTTCATGAACCGAACGGCGCTTTTAATAAACGCGTAGAGCATTATGGCGGCGACAACCAGACAGACAATGGTCAGCGTTTTTTCCTGCTTTTTAAACATGGCCTTGTCCCCCTCTTGGAAATCGTCCCTTGTTTTCCCATTAGGTAGCATGTGCCAATCCGGCTCCCCTTTATTCCTTACCCCTCCCCACCGCGGATGAAGACCCCTGTCGCAAATTGTTGGGATCTCGGCGAGCATCGGTTAAAATAGACTTTGAAAGGAGATGTGAACATCCTATGAAAATTGTATTTATCGAACCGACTCCAAGTCCCAACTCCATGAAGCTGCATTTGGACGAAAGCTTGGAACCGGGAATCCGCAAAACATACACGCTCGACAACGCCCGCTCCGCGCCGGCCTGGATCGGCCAGCTGCTCCAGATTCCGGGGGTCAAGAGCATTTTTCATACCGCGGACTTTATCGCGCTGGACCGGAAAGGCAATGCCGACTGGGCGGCGATCCTGGCCGAAGTCCAGGAGCAATTCGGCCAGGATCGGGTGGACTCCGCCTGGGATCCCGGGACGGCCGAGGCGGCCGGCTACGGCGAAGCCCAGGTGTTCGTCCAGTTTTTCCGCGGCATCCCGATGCAAATCCGCGTCAAATCCGGCACCCGCGAAGAACGGATTTCCCTCGCGACGCGCTTTGTCTCCGCCGTCACCGAAGTGGCCAGCGCCACGCTGATCAAGGAGCGCAAGCTGACGGATTACGGCGTCCGCTACGGCGAGCTGGAGGAGATCGCGCGCGAGGTCGAGCAGGAGCTTGAGGCGGCTTATCCGCCTGAGCGGCTGGAAGCGATCAAGACGCAGGCGATCGCGCACGGGCGCAGCGAGGCGGAATTCGTCGAGCAGCGGCGCGAGCTGAGCCTGGACGAGGTCCGGGAGCGGATGCGGCACGGGGATTGGCACGTGCGCTACGCCGGGCTCGAGGCGCTGAAGCCCGGACCCGGCGCGCTGCCGCTGCTGGCCGAGGCGGTCCGCGACCCGCAAATGCAAGTGCGCCGGCTCGCGGTGGTGTATCTCGGCGATGTGCGCACGCCGGAGGCGATGGGGCTGCTCTACGAAGCGCTGCGCGACAACTCCGCCGCCGTGCGCCGCACCGCCGGCGATACGCTGTCCGATATCGGCGACCCCGCCGCCACCGGACCGATGATCGCCGCGCTGCAGGACCCGAGCAAGCTTGTCCGTTGGCGGGCCGCCCGCTTCCTTTACGAGGTCGGCACGGACGACGCTCTGGACGCGCTCAAGGCCGCCGTGGACGATCCCGAATTCGAGGTCGGTCTCCAGGCCAGAATGGCCGTGGAACGAATCGAATCGGGCGAACAGGCGGCCGGCACCGTTTGGCAGCAGATGGCCAAACGCGACCGGGCGGCCGACAAATCGTAAAAGACAAAATTTTGACATTGTCGCATCGGCCGGCTTGCTATATACTATTACATTGTTGCAAGACCGAGTTAATGAACTGAATAGGAACCTCATCATTTTCAGGTGGGGTAGAGGTCGCGACTGTGAAGAGTACACTGGAGGAGGCGTTTGGAAGCCGCCCGTGATTCCCGTGGAAAGGCACCGTCGCCGAAGCGTCGCCGCACCGCTTCTGGACCTGCGGCATGCTGGGGCTGTTACCGAAAGGGACAGAACTGTCACGGTTATTCTTCACCGGAAGAACCGTGTTGAGCTATCTTGGCAGGAATGGTGAGGGTGCGTCGGTATATAAGTCAGGCCGCGGATCCCTTTCCGCGGTCTTTTTCTATTTTTCCCGGTCCCGCAGCTTGAATTTCCCGCATCTGGAGGATACTAGTGCCCCTTCAGACATCGTGCTAGGAGAAAAATCGTATTTAACTCATGGAGATCAGGGGCCTGGCGCACTTTCTGACCCTTCCAACTCCAAAAAGATGCAAATCTGCAGGTATTTTTGGCCTGTCCCCGCGGGGATTCGAAAAAAGATGCAAATCTGCAGGCATTTCTGGCAATTTTAGAGAACGAGCCGATTTCGTCGAAAATTCCTGCAGATTTGCAGGAATTTTGAAATCATTGTTCCAAACAGAAAAAAAACATGCAGATATGCAGGAATTTTATGTTATCAGGGTTGTCTGATGGGGCACTAGATGCAGGAATGACGCAAATTTATCATTTTTTTTAGAGTGGAGTGTTTATGGATGAGCAAAAAAAATATCAGCACCGTGCAGTCCCTCAAGCCCGGACTTAAAGCCCGGCATATGACGATGATTGCGCTCGGCGGCTCCATCGGGACGGGTCTGTTTCTCGCCAGCGGCGGTGCGATCGCATCGGCCGGACCCGGCGGCGCCCTTCTCGCCTATGCGGCGGTGGGCATTATGGTTTATTTTCTGATGACCAGCCTGGGGGAACTCGCCACCTATATGCCGGATTCGGGCTCTTTTGAAACCTATGCCTCGCGGTTTGTCGATCCGTCCCTCGGGTTTGCGATGGGCTGGAACTTCTGGTACAACTGGGCGATTACGATCGCGGCCGAGCTGTCCGCGGCTACGCTGATTATCAAGTACTGGTTTCCGGAAAGCTCCTCCCTGCTGTGGAGCATGCTGTTCCTCGCCCTGATCCTCGGGTTGAATGTCCTGTCCGTCAAAGGCTACGGCGAATCGGAGTATTGGTTCGCCATGATCAAGATCACCGTTGTCATTGTGTTCCTGATTGTCGGCGTGCTGATGATCTTCGGCATTATGGGCGGCGAAGCGATCGGCTTCAAAAACTTTACCGTGGGCGACGCCCCGTTCCATGGCGGGTTCTTCACGTTCCTCGGCGTCTTTATGGCCGCGGGATTTTCCTTCCAGGGAACGGAAATGGTCGGCGTGGCCGCCGGGGAAAGCGACAATCCGCGCGAGCATGTGCCCCGGGCCATTCGCCAGGTGTTCTGGCGCATTCTGCTGTTTTACATTTTAGCGATCCTGGTTATCGGCCTGATTATTCCGTACACCAACCCCAACCTGCTCAAAAGCGGGCTGGAGAGTATCGGGGTGAGCCCGTTCACGCTCGTCTTTGAGAAAGCCGGCATGGCCTTTGCCGCTTCCGTCATGAACGCGGTCATTCTGTCCTCCGTGCTGTCGGCCGGCAACTCCGGGATGTACGCGTCTTCGCGCGTCCTGTACTCGCTGGCCAAGCGCGGCAAAGCGCCGAAGTTTCTCGCCAAACTCAGCCGCCGCGGACTGCCGGTCAACGCCCTGCTGCTGACGACGCTGATCGGTATGACTGCCTTTTTCGCCTCCCTGTTCGGGGACGGGGTCGTCTATAACTGGCTGCTGAACGCCTCCGGGATGTGCGGATTCATTACGTGGCTCGGCATCGCCGTCAGCCATTACCGTTTCCGCCGGGCCTATGTCGCCCAAGGGCGGGATTTGAAGGACCTGCCTTACAAAGCAAGATGGTTTCCGTTCGGCCCGCTGTTTGCTTTTGTCCTCTGTATCGTCGTCATTCTGGGACAAAATATGGCCGCCTTTGCAGGCGGCCGGATCGATTGGTACGGCATTGCCGTTTCCTATATCAGCATTCCGCTGTTCCTCGCCGTCTGGCTGGGCTACAAATGGATCAAGCGGTCGAAGCTCATTCCCCTTCAGGAATGCGATTTCGATACGCCGGCCCGGCCGATGGAATAGGATCGGCACAGCACGGCGAGCCATTAGAAGGATCGGGGAATCAGTCCGTTTCCCAGTGGATCTCCACCCGCAGGTCCCCCGTCCCTTCAAGAGGCTCGGCAAGATACTTGATGTGGTCGATGGATAGATCATAGAGGGTGCCGAGGTTCTCGACAAGCAGGTCCTCGGAACCGGCATAGCGGACCGTGACGGTAAGCCCGCCGGCCCGCAGCTCCTGCCCGACCTTCTCCTTCAGCTCCGCCGCCGTACGGACGGCGGCATCGGGATTATACAATTCGAAGCCGAGCTGCCGCTCCAGCTTTCGGTACACTTCCGCACCGTCGCCGCCCCGGTCCGCCAGTTCGCGCAATGCGTGGCGGTAAGGCGTGGGAGCCGCCGGATAGCGGGAGGCCGTCCAGTGATGATCTTTCCGCAGCTCGGCATCGGTTCGCAAATAATAATCGTAACGGATCCGGTCCTTCGGGGCGGACAACGGATCATTCCAGGTGGTATCGAGATGATACCACCTGTTTTCTAATTTAACGAGGTTCCAGGCATGAAGCTGGCCGCCGGCCACGCCCTCGACGATCCGGTTTTCGATCCCGGCTCCCTTCAGAAGCTTGTAAGTCAGCAGCGAATACCCCTGGCAGACCGCTTCGCCGGTCTTTAAAGCCTCATAGGCCGTATATTTTTTCAAGTCCTTGTCATATTCCAGATTCAGCACCACGTAGTCGTGTATAGCTTTCACTCTCTGATGGCCGTTCATGCCGGGTGTGATAATCCGGTTTAATATTTCCGAAGCCTGATTATCCACATAGCGGGTATTCTCGGCGGTTTCGCGATACTCGACGTTTAAATCGATTTTAGCCATGCCGGTCGTCCCCCGCCAAGTATAGGTGTATCCTTCGACCACATACTTGGTGTAAGGATCGCTTTCCAGCGCTCCCTCCATCGCCTGCTTCAGCAAATTCTCCAGTTTCTTCGTCGGTCCCTTATATTTTATAGTCATAGAGGTTGCACGGGCCTTCAGTCCGGCGGTCATCTCCTGCTGTATAGCGTAAGCGGAGGTCACATATGTCTTGCGGTCGGTTGAGGCGAATACCGGAGTACTCCAATTTTCCGCCGCACTTCCCATCAGCACAGTTCCAAGCAGTCCGACCGCAATCCAGCGTTTAGGCGTACTCTGTCCCATGTTCATCTAACCTCCTCTATAAGGTTCGGGTTCCGGGGATCGTATGTATCTTGCGGGTGAATCCGTTGGCTTTAAGCCCATTGTAGCACAGGCTGTCCCGCAAAGGTCTTCTAGTTTTGTCGAGGCGAATCGAAGGAATAGCGCGAAAAATGTTTCCCCCGCCGGAGCAAAAAATGACGTGAAATTGACTTATTTTAAGACATCGTCTTTCCCAAATGGAAGCAAGCTTTGGTATAATTAAACTATAATAATGTGATATAAATCATTGTATTTTCAAACCCGATAGAAACGGAGCGACCAAAAGCTATGACCATTGTCAATCTTTCGGATATTTCCATTGAATTGTTTGTCACCGTCATGTTCTTTTTGCTGATTATCGCTCCCTTGGTCAGCCTCGGGGTGCTGCGCTTATTCCAAGGCCGAAAAAAGGCGGGCCTCGGCCTGATCGGCAGCGGCGTCATCGGTTATTTCGTTTTTCAGCTTGTGGTAAGTCTGCTCAACTAAACTTGCTTGTTACCGGCAACACATAGAACGGCTCCGGCCGCACAAAAATAAGGAGCTTGTTCCAAGTAGCGATTGCGATCGCCGCGGCGGACAAGCTCCTTTTTATTGGATGGGGTGAATATGGGCGGGCTATGGCTGCAACATAAACTGCTCAACTTCACCTCATATATCTCCGGTCAATCTTTCCCGTGGATTTGCCTCGATTCCGTCCAAACGCTTTACAATTCTTGTAAGACCATCCGATTTCGACCTACATTAATCGAAAGCACTTCAACATCTCTCATAAGGAATTACCGCAACGATAATTTCTTTCCAGGGTATTGAGCAAAGTGAACAAAACGGCATTCGATAGAGCCATATATTCTGCCTGGTCAAGCATTTCGTGCGGACGTTGGACATATACCCCCTGATCCATTTCGCCGGCACAGTGGGCAATCAGCTTATCGATGCCGGTATGGCTGGATTCCAAATGGAATTGCAACCCGACCACATGTTCTTCGTATTCATACGCTTGATTCGTACAACCTCTGCTAAGTGCAATTCTCTTCGTTTTCTCCGGCAGTTGGAATGTGTCCGAATGCCAATGAAACGCTATAAATTCGTCCGGAACCTCTTTAAAAAATCTGGAGTGTTCTGCCTCCTCCGTCAGCTTTACCGGGAACCAGCCAATCTCCTTATACTGATTTTTGTATACCTTTCCCCCGATCACTTCAGCAATCAGTTGCGCCCCCAAGCATATCCCCAGCACCAGCTTCCGCTGCCGGATCGCCTCTTTAATAAATTGTTTTTCCGCGGCAAGCCAAGAGAACATCTCCACGTCATGAACCCCCATTGGTCCGCCCAGAATGACAAGCATATCGAATTCCGAAATGGACGGGAAACAATGATTTTTATATAATAATGTACCTGTTATCTCGTGTCCCTTTTCCTTGGCCCACACCGCTATATGTTCCAGTGATTCAAAGGGAACGTGCTGCAAATAATGAACTTTCATATAATAACCTCCGCATCTATTAGATATTTCTTATAGTTAAGATTATAATCATAGTAATTCCCTATCGGAAAAGACCGGGAGGCTGACTTATGGAACTGAAGCAATTAGAGTATTTTATGGCCGTATGCGAGGAGTTGCATTTTACCCGCGCCGCCGAGAAGCTGGGGATTGCCCAGCCCTCGTTGAGCCAGCAAATTCGTTTGCTCGAGCACGAAATCGGAATGCCCTTGTTTGATCGTATCGGTAAACGAACCCTGATTACTGAAGCCGGCAAAACATTGCTGCATCACAGTTACCATGTTTTTCACGAGTTATCCCAGGCACGCGCCGCAATCAGTGAGCTGCAAGGCCTGAAAAGAGGATCATTAAAAATCGGCACCCTGCTGACGGTAGTCAATTATTTGCTTCCCCCTACCGTGATCGGTTTTCACCGCAGTTATCCTAATATCGAGCTTTCCGTTCTTGGTTTGCGAACCAGGGATATTTTCGAGGGGCTTCTGCAAAATGAACTCGATTTGGGCATTGTCTATTTGCCGATGGAGCATGAAGATCTGGAAGCGATCCCGTTATATGAGGAAAAACTTGCCCTTGCAGCGCCTGTCAATCATCCGGTCGTCAAGGAACCGTCCGTTACGCTTGATATATTAAAAGAAACCCCTAGCGTTCTATTGCCGGGCTCCTATTTTTTGAGACAACTGATCAATGAGCAGTGCCGCGCACTTGATATAAAACCGCAGCGGATTGTGGAAATGACAACCATGGAATCCATCATCAATATGGTCGTCCAAGGCGTCGGCGTCACCATTTTGCCGAAAGGCTACCTGGATTATATCGACAATAAGGATATTCGGACGATCCCGATTAAAAATCCGGTGCTTACTACCCAAATTGGCCTTGTCTACCGAAAAAACAAATATTTATGCGCGGCAAGCCGAGTGTTTAAGGAGCAATTGCTTGCGACGGTAAAAAACGAAAACAAAAGCTAAGCAATGTTCATCTTCCCAGTTCCTCCATGATCGCTCTTAATGCCTGATCATGTGCCGTTATCGTCGTTTCGATGTCCTCGTCCGAATGAGCTGCCGATACGAACATAGCTTCAAAAGGACTGGGGGCGGTCAAAACACCGGACTTCAGCATGGCTGCATAGTACTGTGTAAATAACCGTATATTCGATAATTTGGCCGTTTCGTAATCGACGACATCATGCTCCGTAAAATAAGGGCAAAGCAGCGAACCTACCCGGTTCACCTTTAACGGAACTCCTATTTTTTCAGCATTTTGTGAGAACCCTTTAGCCAATCGAGCCGCTTTACTTTCCAAATCGTCATAAATTCCGGGCCTCGAAAGCCCTCGCAAGGTCGCATATCCGGCCGCCATGGCGAGCGGGTTCCCGGATAACGTTCCCGCTTGGTAGATGGGCCCGGCGGGGGCGATCTGGTCCATGATTTCACGTTTGCCGCCGTAAGCTCCCACCGGAAGTCGCAGCCAATCACTTTGCCTAGGCACGTGAGGTCCGGCCGGATTCCGTATAACCCTTGCGCCCCATGGTAATCCACGCGGAATCCCGTTATCACTTCATCGAAGATAAGCAGGCTTCCGTAACGCAACGTAATCTCCCGCAATCCTTGGAGGAATCCGGGCAAAGGTGGTACAACCCCCATATTTCCCGCAACCGGCTCGACAATGACGGCGGCGATTTGTTCACCGAACAGCTCAAAGGCCATTCGTACACTGTCCAAGCTGTTATAAGCCGCAGTAAGGGTATTCGCCGCGATGCCGTCCGGTACTCCCGGGCTATCCGGCAAGCCCAACGTTGCCACGCCGGACCCGGATTTGATCAACATTCCATCGGAGTGTCCATGATAGCCTCCCTGAAACTTCAATATTTTTTGACGCTTCGTATATCCTCTGGCCAAACGCAACGCGCTCATGACGGCTTCCGTGCCCGAATTCACCATACGTACCATTTCGACGGATGGCACGGCTGCGCAAATCAGCTCGGCCATCTTGGTTTCAATTTCCGTCGCCAATCCGAAGCTCGTCCCCCGTTCCGCAATTTCCCGTATGGCTTCAATCACCTGTGGATGGGCATGCCCCAATATGAGCGGCCCCCATGAGCCGATATAGTCAATGAATTCATTTCCGTCGATATCGTATATGCGCGCCCCCTTGCCTCCCGCTGCAAAAACAGGAGTCAACCCGACGGAAGCAAATGCGCGAACCGGGCTGTTCACTCCACCGGGGATTATGCGTTTGGCCTTATCGAATGCCGCTTTGGAAAACTCTTGTTTGAGTAAATGTTCCATTCATTTTAGTCTCCTTGTTAAAATTAGCTTTCGCTTCAGTGTTTCGGTTCAGTATAAATCGCGGGAAACGTATCGTTCAATACTATTATTCGTATCATTATGATAGGTTTTTCCTATGAATGTCCTAAATGCCACTAACAAAAAAGAACGCTCATTTCTGAACGTTCTTCTATTCCCTAAAACAAAGGCGCGAACAAGCGGGCAAACACTTGTTTACGGAACCCCGGTCTTGTTACAGACTCAGAAGGCCCCCTGATTATATCTATTTGAAGCTTAGTCAGCCAAAGCTTTCTCAAACTGGGTTTTATTCATCCCCAGAATACGGTGTTCGCCGATTACGGTCACCGGAACCGCTCGCATACGATAACATTCTCCATGACAGCGGGTTCTCCCCTTGGAATCCGATTAGTTAACGGCCGTCGCGGCAGTTTGATGCTCCAGGTTCTCGATGAATTTCTCGCAATCGAGCGCAGCCATACATCCGCTGCCCGCTGCGGTAATCGCCTGGCGGTAACGCGTATCCTGCACGTCGCCGCAAGCGAACACGCCAGGGACATTGGTTTCGGAGGTGCCCGGTTTCACAATAATGTACCCATTCTCATCCGTATCGATTTGTCCGCCCAGGAAGCCGGTGTTCGGATGATGTCCGATCGCCACGAACACGCCGGCCGCCGGAAGGATTTCCTCTTCTCCGGTAGCATTGTTGCGTACTTTCAGACCGGTTACGCCGACATCGTTGGTCACCACTTCAAGCGGCGTGCGATTGAGTGCCCATGCGACCTTCTCGTTGGAACGCACGCGATCCTGCATAATCTTGGAGGCGCGGAGCTCGTCACGGCGGTGCACCAAGGTCACCTTGGATGCAAAGCGCGTCAGGAAGCCCGCTTCTTCCAAAGCGGAGTCTCCCCCGCCCACAACGATGATTTCTTTACCGCGGAAAAAGAAACCGTCGCAGGTTGCGCATGTGCTGACCCCGCGGCCGACGTTATCGGTTTCTCCGGGAATTCCGAGGTATTTGGCGGTAGCGCCCGTCGACAGGACGATCGTGTCGGTGACCAGTTCCCCCAGTCCTTCCACTTGAAGCTTGAACGGCCGGGAACTCATATCCACGCTGTTCACCCAGCCGGTCCGGAATTCCGCCCCGAAGCGCTCCGCTTGCTTCCTCATGTTGTCCATCAATTCCGGTCCCAGAATTCCTTCCGGAAATCCGGGGAAGTTCTCAACCTCCGTGGTAGTGGTAAGCTGCCCGCCCGGCTGCGGTCCTTCGATAACCAGCGGGTTCAAATTGGCGCGAGCCAGGTAAATGGCGGCGGTTAACCCCGCCGGTCCGGTTCCGATAATAATCGATTTATACATATAATGAATCCTCCTTCAAGGCAGTTTACAAATACTACAACTATGAAATTAATTATGTGGAATCCCCGCCAGAGTGTCAATCATCGTACCGGAAGGGTTCAGTGAAGTTTAAATGAAGGTCTGATGAAGACGAATGCTGTATATCGCATATGGGGCAGCCCGTGTGACCTCTATGGATGGTTACCGGAGCAGGCGCAGCCCGTTTAATATGACAAGAATCGTGCTGCCCTCATGCCCGATTACGCCGAGCGGAAGCGGGATGCCCTGCACAAAGTTGCCGGCAATCAGCAAGAGAATCACCGCCCCGGCAAAAACCAGGTTCTGCTTCACGATCCGTCTGGCCCGGACCGCGAGCGAAATCGTATCTGCGACCCGTTCCAGGTGACCGTTCATCAACACGACGTCGGCCACCTCCAGGGCCGCGCCGCTGCCGCCGTCGCCCATCGCGATGCCGACGGTCGAGGCCGCCAGCGCCGGGGCGTCATTGACGCCGTCGCCGACCATCGCCGCCTGCCCGAACCGGGCGCGAAGCTCCCCGACATGGCGAACCTTCTCCTCCGGCAGCAGATCGCCGTAGACCAGGTCGATGCCCGCCTCGGCTGCCACCGCCCGGGCCGTTTCGGCGCGGTCGCCCGTCAGCATCGCCGCCGTAACACCGAGCTGCCGAAGCTGCTGCACGGCCCGCTTGGCCTCCTGGCGGATCTCGTCGCGAAGCGCGATCACACCGGCATAGCTGCCGTCGCACTGGATGACGGAAACCGTGTGCCCCGCTTCGGCCAGCCGCCGGAGTTCCGTCCGCAGCGAAGCCGGCAGCTCCGCCGCGTCTGGGTCCGCCTTCCCGATCCGCCATAGCCGGCCCTCGACCATCGCTTCGATGCCCCAGCCCGGCTGCGCCTTCATCTCCTCCGCGGCCGCAAGCTCCAGCCCCTCTTCCTCCGCCCGGTTCACAATGGCTCGGGCCAGGGGATGGCCCGACAGCCGTTCCGCCGACGCGCAGGCCGCGAGCACAACGCCCCGGTCCCAGCCCTCCGCTGTGATCAAGGCGGTCACAACCGGAGTTCCTGTGGTCAGCGTGCCGGTTTTGTCGAAGGCGACCGCCTTGACGCCAGCGAGCAGGTCCATGTACGCCGCGCCCTTGAACAACACACCTTTACGGGCACTCCGGGACATGGCGGACAGCATCGCCGGCATGACGGAGGAGACCAAAGCGCAGGGCGAAGCTACGACCAAAAACACCATCGCCTTATAAAACGTGTGCGGCCAGGACCATCCAAGCACAAACGGGGCCAGCAGAAGCAGGGCGGCGGTTACCGCCACAACGCCTTTGGCATAGCGCCCCTCCAGTTTTTTGATAAACCGCTGGGTTTGTGGGGTTTCTTGTTCCGCCTGCTCCACCATGGCGATGATTTTGGCGAACAGGGTGTTTTCCGCCGGGCGCGTGACTTCGACATAAAGCGCCCCCTCCCCGTTCAAGGTGCCCGCATACACCTCATCTTCCACGGACTTGTCGACCGGAATGGATTCCCCGGTGATCGCCGCCTGGTTCACGGCCGACCCGCCGCTGCGAATAATCCCGTCCGCGGGGATGACTTCCCCCGGCTTGACCAGCACCAGATCGCCCGAGGCCAATTCCGCGGCATCCACCTTTTTTATCCCGCTCCCTTCGACTTTCAGGGCCGTTTCCGGCTTCAGTGCGATCAGCGCGGAAATATCCTTGCGGCTGCGTTCGCTCGCGAAACTCTCCAGTGCGCCGCTGAGCGCAAAGATAAAAATCAGCATCGCCCCCTCGTTCCAATATCCGATGGAAGCCGCTCCCACCGCCGCGGCGATCATCAGCAGATTGACATCGAGGTCTTTATCGCGGATTAACGTGGCTATTCCTTCGCGCGCTTTGATGAAACCGCCGAGACCGTAAGCGGCAATATACAGCACGACGGAGAACTCGTAGGACCAATCCGAGGCTCCCCAGCCCGCCAGCATGAGCGCCCCGCTGCACAGGGCCAGCAGCATCTCCCGGTGGCGAAACAGCCGCAGAATTGATTCCCGGCGGCGCGGGTCCGGCTTTTTGGAATTCATTGTCCGGACCGGAACAGGCAGTGATTTATGAACGGCTTTAGCTTGCATTTTGATTTCCTCCTTGTTTGGGATACTTCAGGGGGAGGGCTAATTGAGAATGAAAACTATTGTTAACCCCCTTAAAATGGCACATGCTGCCCCTGGGTGGCCCCAAGGCAGCATGTAATTGAGAACGATAATCATTTTTGTATTAGGACAATAATTTTGCATTAGAGAAACTTTATGTTTATTTTAAACTCTCCCCCTCATTTTGTAAATAATATAAGTTGAACTTGATGCTAATCTTCGGGAAATACGATTTCTTTCGTTCCTACGATGACCTTCGTCTGCTCCTTGCTCACCTGTGCCTTCTCCTTCTCCGTCCCGCCTGGGCTTCGTCTTTTCTTCTTTAGAAGAACATTATAGGCGTAGTAAGTCGCTTCCTTCTCTTCAATTCCGTAGGAATCGTCACCTGTCGGCACGAACTTGTAGGATTTGACGAGCGCGGTGGATTCGTCGAGCCAGCTTACGATATCCAGCGCGCGGTCGTCCCCCGCTTCCGCCCGAATCGATCCCAAAGCCTTTCCGTCTTTGTCATAGAAATCGATCCGCTGCGGCGCGATGCTCAGATAGTCGATATCGATGTCCTTGATCCGGCCTTGCCCCTCCGGCGATGACTCCATCCAGGCAATCGAACCGGCCGGATTCCATTTCAGCTTCTCGGACGGGACGTACTTGTCCGCAGGCAGCTTGATTTTCCCCAGCGGGGTGCCGTCCATCTTATAGAAAGTTACCTTCCCACTCTCGTCGTCGTGAACAAACCGTTCCAGGTCGGGCGACGGGAACAGGGACGGGACCCCGGTCGTAGAGTGGGGAATCACCCGGAACAATCGCTCGGGAGCCTCATCTTTGCCGCCCTGCAAATCAAACACCCTCACCAAACCGAGATAGCTCTGCAAAAACAGCTTCTTCCGCCCGCTATCCCAGCGGTACTGATACATATAGTCATAGTCGTACTTGTCGTTTAACAGCGGCCAAAAGTCTTCTTTGATCCGCGTGACTTTTCCCGTTCGGGCATTAAATTCGGAAAGGTGAAACTTGCCGCCGTTATTCGTAATTTCCGGTTCGAGGAACAGTACCCGCGTCTCATCGAGCTTGACCATCAGCTGTCTAATAAACGCATTATACCGGCGGTTGTTCGTGTCCGTTATCGTCTCGCTCCACACGGTCTTTACCTCGGCTTCGCCGGGTTTACGGGACAACATCACTTTAACGGCCCCCTCGTCCCCGGAAAACACGTTGGCCATCACCAGCGTCTCTCCCTCCAGCTCAACAACAGCTCCGTTATCGATGAAGTAATCTTCTTTCAGACCGGCCGGTACCGCGACTAGCGCTCCGTCCGCATTGCGGCTTGCGTTGAAATCGCCCGACGTCCATTTGTCCTGCTGCGCCGCTGGCGGTGTCTCCGGCATTCCGCCTTGTGCTTCTTGCTTGACGTGTGCATTCGCTTTTTGAGCTTCCGCTTGCTGCGCACTCTCCTTCTTCGACGAAGATGTGTTCTCCCCGGCCCTTTCACCGCCTTTACCCGGATCGCTCGTCGGAGAGCAGCTCGCCAGCAGCAGTCCGGCGGCGACCATAGTCGGGAGCAGCCATTCCACTTTCTTCATAATATAACCTCCTATACGATCATGAAGGACCGTTAATATACCACCGCCTACAACATAAACGATGTTATGCTCCCGTTCGTTTCACCTGCACTATTTATTTACTCCGCTATTTGCTCCCATCAAAAAAAGCCACCGCCCGGGACGGACATCACCGTGATCCCGAAAACAGTGGCTTTCGCTTTATTGATTGGAATTAGGCCTGGCTTGCGGCAATCGCCTGCTCCAGGTCATAAATAATATCGTCGATCGATTCCGTGCCGACGGACAGGCGGATCAGCTCCGGATTAACCCCCGCCGCCAACTGCTCCGCCTCGCTCAACTGCTGATGCGTCGTGCTGGCCGGATGAATGATCAGCGACTTGGAATCGCCGACATTGGCCAGATGCGAGAACAGCTTCACGTTCTCGATCAGCTTTCGGCCGGCTTCGACCCCGCCTTTAATGCCGAAGGTCAAGATGGCCCCTTGCCCTTTGGGCAGATATTTCTTGGCGAGCTCGTAGGATTCATGGCTCGGGAGTCCCGCATAGCTGACCCATTCCACATGCTCATGCTGCTCCAGGTATTGCGCCACTTTGAGCGCGTTCTGGCTGTGACGCTCGACCCGCAGGTGCAGCGTCTCCAAGCCTTGCAGCAGCAACCAGGCGTTGAACGGCGACAGCGCTGCGCCCAAATCGCGCTGCAATTGAACGCGGGCCTTGATGATGTATGCGAGCGGCCCCACCGCCTCCGTATACACGACCCCGTGATAACTCGGATCCGGCTGCGTCAGCCCCGGGAACTTGTCGTTCGAGGTCCAATCGAACTTGCCGCCGTCCACGATAATGCCGCCGATGGACGTGCCGTGCCCGCCGATAAATTTCGTGGCCGAATGAACGACGATGTCCGCGCCATGGTCAATCGGACGAAGAAGATACGGGCTCGGGAACGTATTGTCGACGATCAGCGGCACCCCGTTCTCGTGGGCAATTGCCGCCACGGCCTCAATATCGAGCACGTCGCCTTTCGGATTTCCGATGGTTTCAGCAAACAGGGCCTTGGTTTTATTCGTAATGGCGGTGCGGAAGTTTTCCGGATTCGAAGCATCCACAAACTTCACTTTTATTCCAAGCTTCGCCAAGGTATTGGCGAACAAATTATAAGTCCCGCCATACAAGGTGGACGAGGAGACAATTTCATCCCCGGCGCCCGCAATATTCAAAATCGAGAAGGTAATCGCCGCTTGTCCCGACGCCGTCGAAAGCGCCCCGACCCCACCTTCCAGCGCGGCAACGCGTTTCTCAAACACATCGTTCGTCGGATTCATAATCCGCGAATAAATATTGCCGAACTCCTTGAGGCCGAACAGGTTAGCCGCATGTTCGGTATCGCGGAAACCGTAGGAAGTCGTTTGGTAAAGCGGAACCGCGCGGGAATATGTGGTTGGATCGATTTCCTGACCCGCATGAATCGCGAGGGTTTCCGGTGCAAATTGGCGTTCTTCTGACATGGGTGACTCCTCCTTTAAATGGCTTTATGAAGTTTGTTCATCATATATTGCTCACTATTCTCTCACATAAAATGTGATTTGAAAATAGGAAATCCGATAAAAAAACTGTGAATTAAAATAACGCACCGTAATAGTCCCCGGTTATCCCTTGGCAGAGAGATTTATGGCTTGCTGTTTGGCGGCATAATCAAAACGACGGCAGATCAAGCTCCGAGGAGAATAGGAGCTGGCTGCCGCCGTACAATTTTACTTTATATAAAAATCCTTCAGCCCTCGCTGGTCTATAGACCTAACGCTTCCGCCGCAGCGCTTTCCCCACCTAGACGACCGGACGTAAAGGAATAGCCGAGTCCGACCCCATTGCCCACGTATGTATCGTTGAACAATACGCCCTCGGATTCCAAACCGACCGCATACAAGCCTTTGACCGGTACCCGCTTGTCATTCAGCACTTGAAACTTTGTGTTGACCAGCAGCCCGCCGACCGAACCCAAGTTGTTGACCTCGGCGATCACTGCATAATAAGGACCTTCCGTTCCCATCGGCAACAGATATTCCTTGGTCTTCCCGAATTCCGTATCGGTCCCCGTTTTGGTGGCTTCCGCATAGTTGTTGAACGCTGCGCTGAAGACCTCAACATCCATGCCGGCGTTTTGGGCCAGTTCTTCAACCGTCTCGCCTTTGTAACCGTCCCCGTTCTTCACCATCGATTCAAACACACTCTCCGCGTTGTCCCACGGCTGCTCCAGCGTAAACCGATCCTTGAAATCGGCATAGAACTCCGGCGGCATGCCGGGAAGCTGCGGCGCTTTAACCCCCTTCATACCTTTTGAGGTAAGGGCGTCCAATTGCGACTTAGACACGATCACCAAATGGTAAGGTCCGTTAAACGCACTCGTATTGGCAGCCGCTACGGAAGTGAGCGTAGCCGCCTCATCCCGGAATCTTGCCCCTGAGGGGCCGACGTTCATGAAATTAGGCAGATAGGACACCATCAGCGGATAACTGGCTTCAAAGGAAGAATATTCTTTCTTCAACTTCGCCGTCGCTCGAGCCAAGGTCTGGTGAAGCATCTGACCGCCGAAGTTGTCCGGAACCTTCGCTCCGGCTGCCCAGGCCATTTTCAGCCCCTCGCCCACATTTTGACCCAAACCTCCGTTGACGCCTTCAAAACCGAAGCTCTCCTTGACCATTTCCTTATTCCCGGCATATCCACCGGTCGCCATCACTACGCTTTTTGCTGTGATTTCCAAGGTGGTACCGTCGGTTTTTACCGCTTTAACGCCGGTCACCTCTCCATGATGCCCGGTCATGAGTTCTTTGGCCGTTGTTTCCGTCAAGACTTGTCCGCCATGCTGTTCTACGGATTCGGCCAACATATGACGCAGCAGCTTCTCCCGGGTTTCGTAAGCCGGCAGCATATGCAACTGCTCCCCGGCAAAATTGATAAACGTAGTCTCGTAGCCTTTGCTCTTCAGCCAGTCGTAAGTTTCACCGGATTGTGTGACGTACTGTCGGATCGCCGCCGCATCCACTCTCCAGTGGTTATTGACAATCCAATCGGCGATTTCTTTTTCCACGTTTACTTTCACGCCGTTTTCCACAGCGACCGAGGAGTTGTAGAACTTCCCTGCCCAGGAGAGGTTGCTCGCCCCGCCAATAACGCCGGTCTTCTCGAGAATGATGACCTTTGCTCCTTTGTCGGCTGCCGTTACGGCCGCCGACACCCCTGAGGCTCCGGCACCGACTATAACGACATCCGCTACTAGTTTTTCCGTTTTGCCTTCGCCGGCCTTTTTGATCTTAGCGGCTTTCAGCGTCTCCAGATCTCCCCCGGCCTGTTTCACCGCGTCTTCAACCGCGGTTAACAAGGCCTGACTGGAAAGGCTCGCTCCGCTGACCGCGTCGACGGACAGGGTCTGTCCTTCAAGAATTTGATTTTTGACCTGTTCGATCGCGTTATCTCCCAAACCCGCGGTTTCCGTTTGACTGATAACCTGAATATCCTTGATGCGGTCCGCCTGCTCCATGGTCACTTCTACCTTGATAGTTCCGTCCTTTCCTTCGGCCTGTCCCGTATATTTGCCCGCTTTAAATCCGCCGGAGGCTTCATTCACCTTATCCCCTTGACAACCACCCAGCACAGCTGTAATCAGCAAAAAACAGCAGCTGAGTAAAATGACTTTCATCCATCCCTGTTTCATTTGATTCTTCCCTCTCTTTTTACTCGTTCTGATTGAGTATCTTTAAACAGCCTAATAATGTGATTTTTTTCACTTATAATGGTGCACTAAAGTTGCTCCACCCACAGGCTACCCCTGAAGTTTAAACCTTAGTGCAGCACCAAGGTCAAGCGAAATCGCCGGTATAGTTCCGCGTCAAACCGCCATATATACTTTAAGATAATACCAGGTTTGGTTCTCCCGTTTTTCATTCACAATAATCCGTCCGACGATGTCGCCCCGCAAACTATATCCGTTATTCCGCAAGTAATCGAACATAAAGCTTAAAGATGATTTCGATATATTCTCTTTCTGATGCACCCGGATCGAAGCGGAGATGCCGATGGCCGGAGGCAAATATTCCGCTTGTTCCGGCACGGTTACTTCCAAGCTTCGCACATCGTCTTCCATCAAGGTTAATCCCCAGTTGTAATCCCAGTCATCCTGCTCGTCCGCGTCCGTCTCTCCCGACTCGATTCGGAAGGAGTAGAACGTAAACGGAAGCATATCCATCCAGGTAGTTACATCCCATTTCAGGGCATCGTTTCTCAACAGGCGGTTCTTATTCGTTTGCTTTAAACGGTACATGCCAGGTCTCGTTTTAATATGGCATTGATTCATCGTAGCCTCCAGAGATTCAAGGTCCCGGCAAATTTCGTCGATCTTTCCCAGGAGCATGGTGCTTCTGCGAATCTGAGTCTGCAAGCTATGACGGCTGTCGCCCACTTCCTTCCTAATTCTGTCCAACGTCGACTGCTGCATCATATCCGCCACGCTTTGTAAGGGCAACTGCAGGCTCCGATACCAGCGGCTCATCAAAAGATCCCTCGCATCAAAATCATCAAAATACCGGTAGCTGTTCTTCTCATCTTTGCTGGGCTGGACTATATTGTGCTTCTCATATAACCGTAACGTGTCCCGCGTGATCCCGAGCAGAGCCGAGAATTCGCCAATATTGTATTCCATCCTTCATGTCCCCCTTTCCTCCTAATCTATGGACAACTCCCATCATACAAGAGGGGATACGTGAGATAATATAACCGTGTTCACAACCGGGCCAAGCGCTAAAAAAAGACGCTTCCTCTGGAAGCGCCTCTCACATCTAAGAACTTACGTTCGATTTATGGTACATTTCAAATAAAGCTACCGCTATTCGCTTTTCATAATATTAGTATAATTCATCACGAATTATAAGTCTATACTTTGGACGGGACTTATTCTATATTTTGTATACCCGGCCGGGAATTTTCAGCTATAAAAGAGGAGATTCGGTGCAAATACGTTTATGGGATCTAAACTTGAAAGTCCGGTTGATGGGGGAAGGCTTGTTCAATATGCTGTTTTGGATGTATTTCCCCTTTATCACCGTCTATTTTGCAGAGGGGATGGGCACGCATACCGCCGGCCTGCTCATGTCGATACCTCCGTTATTCAGTATGATCGGAAGCCTGCTCGGCGGCGCCCTGACGGACCGTTTGGGAAGGCGCCCCGTGATGCTGGCGGGAGCTCTGCTGCAAACGCTTATGTTTGCCCTGTTCGCGGCCTCCCCTTCCCACTGGGTCGACTATGCCGCCTTTATTGGCATCGGCATCGGCGGCGCGATCTACAGACCTGCGAGCACCGCCATGGTCGCCGATCTGGTCCCGGATTCCGACCGCCGTCAGATTTTCGCCACATTTATGACGGCTAACAATATCGGCGCCGTATTGGGGCCGGTAATGGGAGCGATTTTCTTTTTTGAATACAGACAGGAGCTGTTGTGGACCTGCGCTGCCGTGCTGCTGCTGTATTTTGCCGCCATTTTTTTCATCGTTCACGAAACGAAGCCTCCCGGGACCCAACGCTGGGCATCGGCTCCATCGGCTCCCGCTTCGATAACCCGGGTCCTGTTCCAACAATGGAAGGAATATGGCGTCATTTTTCGGGATCGGATCTTTCTGGTTTATATTCTGGCGGGAATTTTCGCGCTGGTACCTATCATGCAGTTGGATCTATATATGTCCGTTTACGTCATTCGCGATGTTCCCGCCCAAGCTTTGCTGACCTGGAAAGAAGGCTCCCTGCTTCTCACCGGCAAACAGATTTACGGCTGGCTGCTTGGTTTCAACGGGCTGCTGTTCGTACTGTTCATACTGCCCGTAACCAAATGGTTTCGCCATTGGCGGGACCGGAATGTGTTCATCCTTTCTTCGCTGCTTGCCGGTTTCGGCACTTTTGCTTTAGGGCTCAGCACCAACATCTGGTTTCTGTTTCTGGCTACCCTGGTCTTTACCTTTGGGGAAATCGTGCGATCGCCGGTAACGTTGAGCTTTATAAGCCGCTATGCGCCCGAAGAAGCAAGGGGACAATATATGGGAGCGGACAGCTTGCAGAACACCATCGGTAAGTTTTTGGCCCCGGTGACGGTTTTTTTGGCTGGTTTCGTGCCGCCGATGGGAATATTCAGCCTCATTCTGGCCTTTTCCCTAATTAGCGTCGGATTGTACTTCGTACTGTTTAAACTGTATCGGGAACCGACTTCGTCCGCGGAGTGAGCCGTACGTTCTTAACGCACCACGCGGTCCCGTCCGTACTGGCGGACGAAGTAAGCATCCTCCAGGGTCGGCTCCGCCAAAGTCAAACCCGGGAAAAGGCGGCTCCCGCCGATCAGACGAACATGAATGCCGTCCGCCATCTCACGGAAGTGAATTAAATTCCCCGGGGGGCAGTTCTCGAACTGCTCCCGGGTTACAAGCCCCTCCCAGACTTCCAAAGGCAAGTCTCCGTTCCAGCGGCGACTTCCTCCCTCATAACCGATCCTTCCCCGGTCGAGCCAAATGACATGGTCTGCCGCTTCGTCCCATTCATTCATTTCGTGGACGGCGGCGACGACGGTTCGTCCTGCGGCATAACGGGACAAGTAGCTGATCGCCATTTTCCGCTCGGCCGTATCCATCGCATTAAGCGGCTCATCCAGAAACAGAAAATAAGGCGCGGCCAAGAGGGCTTGAGCCAGAACGATGCGGCGGCGAGTCCCCAGCGACAGCGTTTTGATTTTTTGATTCCGGTAAGGAGTCAGGCGAAAATCGGACAGCAGCGCCTCGATCCATTCCCGCTGATACACGCCCTTCAGTTCCGCCAAATAGACAAGGAGCCGATAGACTGTCATTTCCTCGTACAGCTCGATCTCGGCCGGCACATAGCCGATTTGGCTCCTGAGCAGCGGCAGATCTTCGGCGGCGGACCGCTGGCGGTACAGGATCTCCCCCTTCCGGGGCAATTGCAGTGTAGCCAGAAGCTCCAGCAGCGTTGTTTTTCCGGCTCCGTTGGCTCCGACCAGAAGCGTCAGCCCCGGGGGAATGCGGAGCTTTCCGATTTCCAGGGTCAGCTCCCCCATAGGGTGGCGTACATTTTCCAGCATGATCATCCCCGGTCTCCCCCGTCCGGACCGCCGTTCATTCGCAGGCTGCGGTAGTAGGAACGCAGGAGCAATAGTACACCGACTAGCAACATAAGCCCATCCACCGCGGCTTTAGCGTCCAACGTCCATCCATGCGACCGCGCATACTCCTCCAGGACGAACCAGAGGATATAGGCGGCGGAGGCTGCTCCGCAAGCAAGGTTCATGCCTTTGCGAAACAACACGTACATGGCCGCTCCTGCCGTCATCATGGAGATCCCGAGCCATTCCAGCAAAAAGGGAATAAACGGCAGCGACGCTTCCCCCGCCCACGAAACGCGCAGCCCGACAATCACCGAGCTGATCAGCGCCCAGCTCAACATCAGCGCGATCACCATAAGCATTCTGCTGTAGATCACCAGCGCCGGCGGGTAAGGGGTAATGCTTTCCACGGCCCGCATCCCGCGGTCCCAGGTGCGATAGCTGAACAGCATCGAAGCGATCAGCATAAGCGGTGTGATGACCGGAAACAACCCGCTCGGAATAGAATCCCCGAACAGCAAAACCCGATAAGGGTGCTCCGGATCGATCAGCAAAATCAGCATAAGAAAAACAGCGGAACCGGCCAGGATCAGCGATTTACGGTTTAAGCGGAACTGGCTCCACAGCAGCTTGCGCAGGGAAGGCGCTTCTACCTGCGGGTTAAAATCCAGCGAAGGAGAAGCCGCTTTGGCTTTCAGTACGTCGAACTCCGGCTGCAGAGAGGCAATCAATGCCGCGGTTTCCGAAGGGCACGGCGGCGGTAGGACGGCTTGGCGCAGCGGCTCGGACAGTTCCTTTTCCAACTGGGCCAATTCACGATCAATGGAGGGGTTCATGAGGATACACCTCGCTTTCTTGTTTTTTCTTTATTCGCCTTCCGAAGTCGGAGGAGGAAAATTCCGATGATTTGGACAGCGCCCGCTTCAGCTTGCGCAGCGCTCCGTACAAATGGGATTTGACCGAGCTTAGCGGTATTTCCAGCATCTCCGCAATCTCCTGCAGTTTCAGTTCGTGAAAAAAGCGCATCCGTACGATATTCTGCTGGACCTCGGGCAGCCAGGCCAGCGATTCGGCGATTTGCTCCACCGCTTCCTGCCTCTCCAGCAACTCTTCGGCTCCCGGAGAGGGGTCCGTATCTTCCGGCATCTCGTCGGCCGCCGCATACTCGGAGCGGAAAGAAGCGCTCCTCCAGTAATCCCGGCACAGATTCAGCGCCACCTTGTACAGCCAGGGCCGGAGCTGATCCAGCGCCCCGTTCCTTTCCAGATGCCGAATCAGCCTTATAAACGTCTCCTGCACCAAATCCTCCGCTTTCGCCCGGTCTCCCAGTTGCTGCGTAATATAGCTGAGCAGAGGCCCGTGATACCGGGTAACCAGCAGCTCGAAAGCTTCCTGTTCCCCTTGGGCCATGCGCTCCGCCAGTTGTTGATCGGAAATCATGCCTCTCCTCCTCTCCCGTTCCTTGTCGTTTCAATTTATATTTCTTTCATCCCGTCTTCTGCCGTTTATTCTTCTTCCTCAACAATCCAGCGGTCCCTTTTCCCGATCAGCCATAGCGTGAACCCCAGCAATACCCCGGCACCCGCCAGCAGAACAAGACGATTGACCACAAATGAGCCGTCCATGGGAAGAAACTCGACATATAGCGTGAATCCCTTCAATAGTTGGCCACTGCTGATCGTATCTAAAACCCAGACAGAAAACCCGAATACAAGTCCGCCATAAGTTTTTCGGAAAATAACCATCCCGGCCAGGGTCAGGGAAGACAGCAGCATGAACGCAGGCAAATTCTGCAGCATAAGCGCGGGAATTCCCGTGCTCAGCTTGCCCCCTTCTCCCCCGGACCAGGGATACATCAACGTCTTGATCTCTCCGAACTTCGCCAAGTAAACAAGCATCCATCCTACATTCAATACGGAGGCGTACACTAAGGCCAGCAGCCATTTCCGCAAGGCGATCAAGCGAAGGGATACCGGGTAAGTGGCTATCACATCCATCCCCCCTCCTCCGAGTTCCCGTTGGAACATCACGAGGGTCAGCATGATAACGAGGGGAAACATGCCCATCTCGGAAAAGTAATATACTGTTCTTGGCCGGTTCGGATCGCCGGTCAGAATGCTGATCAAGTACAGCAGAAATATCAAGACGACCAGTCCGGCTACAGGCTGCTTTTGCAGCTTGAAGTCAAAAGAAAGGCCCCGACGGAATTGGTCCAAAGCCGTTTTCATTGGCCCATCACCCGCTTCCATATCCGTTCCCATTCGGTATAAGGTATTTTACCCTCTTCGCCTGCGGCTTCATCGTTCGAATTGCGAACTTCCAACCCTTTCGCGTAAAAAACGTTAAGTATTTCCTTGACCTGCTTGTATTTCCCCTGATCCAGCGCCTCGGCCACTTGATTCATCATGCGTAATCCCAAGCGATCCGGATCATTCTCCTTCTCATTGGAATATAACTCGTAAATCAGATAGGCCCCCTCTTCGCCTTGCGCTAAAGTCTCGGCGCTAAATCCCTCTTCTTCGCGAAGATAAACATACCACATCAAGGCGCGAAGCTGGAGCCGAATATCCTCCTGGACGTTCCGGTTGGGATCCTCGTCCCGCCGGCTGCCCAGCAGCATTTCATTCATCACCATCTTGGCCAAATATTCGGTATCGAGAGCGTTCGGCATAATATAGGCCTGGTTCTCCACGCTGTAACTGATATAACTGTAACTCGGCAGATACAGCAGTTGAGTCAACCGGGGTTTAAAATGGTCCACCCAGCCGGTAAAATACCCGTACATGTCCTGCCAGCGTTGCAGCACCAGATTTCCGAAACGCTGATCATAGGGGGACGTCACCACCTTCCCCGGAAAACCCGGTTCGGTCAGTTCCGTAAAACTCCCGCCAAACAGGCTTAGCCCATCCCTGATTTGTCCCTCAAATAGCTGCGCGCCTTCCTGCCGTTTCGTTTCCGGAATGCTCGTATATAACGGATATGCGAAGCCTTCCGCCTTCAGTTTCAAAGAGGTGTTTCCCTGAACCAGCATTTGGAAGACGGAGCCTAATTCAATGCCAGGACTTTTTTTGCCGTGCCGTGTCTTTACGTAAACGGATTGATAACCGGGCAGCGGATACCAGGCGATATATCCCGGAAGGAACAAGCTCTTTCCTTTGGCAAAAGCATAGACGGAGCCTTGCCCCTGGAAGCCCGGTGCATAATCGAACAGGGTTCCGCCGTAGGCGACCTCAACTTTAAGCGCGGCATCCCCGGCCTCGGGAAGCTGAATCGCCAGCCGCTCGCCATTATGGGTGAAAGGGGCGGATTCGCCGTTTATCTTGGCCTCCTTGACCTGAAAGCTCCGGTTTAACGTCAGATGTATCTCGCTCCGCCCGCTCAACTCCCCAGCCGGGATATCAAGGACTGCCTGTAGGTCCAGAAAATCTCCCTTCCGTTTTTTCAGGGTAATATCATAGCCTTCGATGGCAAACATATCCGTCTGCTTCCCTTCGGGAGCGTCCTCTTCCATCATTTCCAGTCCCGGATCGGCCAGCTTCGCCCGGTAACCGTCGTACCGCTCTTTCCAGATCAGCCCGTAAGGGACAAACGCGCCGGCCGCCAGCAGCAGGGCGAGTCCTCCGGCCGTCCACACCGCCAGCTTGTGCTTGGTCGGGCGTATCCGGTCCAGCACCGTTACGCCGACCGCCAGCAGCAGGAGCGTAAAGGAGAGCACAAACGTACGGGAATAAAACAACTCATTCCCAAGGACATCAATCCCCCAAGCGTCAATCGGCGCTCCCTCCGTAATAAACAGCCGGTTCAAATGAAAGGTCCGCAACAGGTCGAGGCCGGCTTTATCGATCAGAAAGATATCCGTAAAGAAGGTGCCGAACATCCAGGCGCAAAAGCCGATGAGATAGACGACCCGGTTCGGAATCGCAATCGCCAGCAGCATGGCCAAGGCGAAGGTAACCAGGTAGGACACCTCATATGTCATGGCAAAAAAGGTTGTATACTCGCGGGTAATTTCCGGAAGCACGCCTTGACGTCCCGAAAACCAGGCGTATAGGCCCGCGGCCGCGAGCGTAAAAAGGGAGCAATAGAGTACACCGGCCAAATATTTGGCGGAAACTTTGGTTCCGTATGAAACCGGAAGCACCGCGCTCCATTCATAAGAGGGCCGGCGGATATCCCGGCGGACACTCAATATGCCGAGAAACATAACCAGTCCCAACGTCATGATTTGAATTAACGCGTGCATGTTGTAGGCTTCCTGAAACAAATTTTGATCAGGAGAAACCCGACTGAGCGTCCACCCGTTAAGCAGGGCGAAGAACACGGGCAGTGCCGGCAGCCACGGATTGCGAAAGAGCATCGCCAATTCAAAACCAAATTGCCTCCCCCACTTACTCATAGCTGTAGGCACCTTCCTTTGAGCCGGTCCGCAGCAGGGCCAGGTATCCATCCTCCAGGGTAGGTCGGACCTGTACGGCGCCGGAACCGGCCGGAGAGGCGTCGCCGATGATCCGGCAGCGCAGTCCATCCTCCGTCCGGCGTGTCGAGACGATCGACATCGGGTCGAGTCTTGCGAATTGCTCCTCGCTGACGACTCCCTCCCACACCTTGCCCTTGCCATACTCCTGCAGTTCGGACAAGTCGCCGGTCATTCTGACGTGCCCGCGGTCCAGGACGGCGATCTGGCGGCAGTTGCTCTCGATATCGGCCACGATGTGGGTGGAGAGCAGCACGATCCGCCCCAGACTGAACCGCGTCAACAGGTTACGAAAACGGACGCGCTCCTCGGGATCAAGTCCCGCCGTAGGCTCATCGACGATGAGCACCTGTGGCGATCCGAGCAGAGCCTGGGCGATGCCGAGACGGCGTTTCATCCCGCCGGAGTAAGTTTTTATCCGTTTCCCCGCCTTATCCTGGAGATTGACCTCCACCAGCAGGCGCTCGATTTCCCGTTTGCGCCGCTTGGGGTCATTTATCCCCTTCATCGCCCCCACGTAGTCTAGATACTCGGTTCCCGTCAACTGCGGGTAGACCTGAAACTGTTGGGGCAAGTAGCCGATGATTTTGCGGATATCTTCCGCTTTGCGCAGCGGGATTCCGTTGATCGACGCCCCGCCGGAGGTGGGCTCCACCAGGGTGGCGAGAATCCGCATCAGCGACGATTTTCCCGCTCCGTTCGGGCCGAGCAAGCCCACCATCCCCTCATGGAGCGTCAGCGTGACATCGTTCAGGGCCAAGCCGCCTCTCCGGTATTTTTTGGATAAGTGTTTAATTTCTATCATGAACATCCTCTTTTCCCAAAACAAATTCGATAACTCCGCGCGGATCGTATCTGTACCTGTAACGGGAAGGCGGACAAAAAAGTTCGTGCGACGATTAAAAAAATCAAACTGGAAATATTACAAAAAACCATCCCCCGGCAACGGCTGCATTATGCATTATGCGTTAAGGTTCCGAAGGATGGCGTTTACCCGCCAAAATCAAAGAGGCTGTCCCAAAAGTAAACTTTGGAACACCCTCTCCAACAAAATAGGATGATATTTGTAAAAAAAGAAGGAGCTAAGCGGGCTGTTTTCGCTTAGCTCCTTCTTTTTTGGAGTCTACGGCGGCTTTCTTAAGCAAATTGTGGGCAAGGGAAAGCCAGCCGACCTCCAGACTTACTTTTTGTAAGCCTCGAAGCAGAAACCTTTTAAAGCCTCGGTTGTTCTTCATATCGCCAAACACAGGTTCCGGCTCGATCATGCGCCTTACGGCCAAGGCATAACCTTCTTCACTGCGGAGTTTTTGCCTTGCCTGGCTCTTTAACCGCAAATACTTCATACTAACTTTGATCTCACGATCACCCTGGGCTTGTGTACACTGCGGCTTTAACGGACAACCCTCGCAGCCGGAGCTTCGGTAATGTCGGTATTCGATTTCATACCCACTTTCTGTTTTCTCCTTACTCCCTCTCCGGAAATGGAGCGTTTGCCCAGCCGTGCATGTCCATGTATCTTGTTCGCTGTTATAGGTCCAATTGTCGATTTTACTAATATCCTTTTGCCATGCCTTACTCTTTTCGCGGTGATAGGTGCTGTATTTGACGATGGCTTCGACTTCATTTTGCTCCAGGTAGTCATAATTCTCTTCACCACCATAGCCCGCATCGGCGATGACGGTGCCCGGGAGCTTTCCTAACTGCGATTTTAACTTTTCAAGATGCGGGATGAGGCAGCGCGTATCGGTCGGGCGCTGGTGTAAACTGTAACCGACAATAAATTGATTTTCGGTGCCGATCTGCACATTGTATCCCGGCTTGAGTTGACCATTTCGCATGTGGTCTTCTTTCATTCGCATAAATGTAGCGTCAGGGTCCGTTTTGCTGTAGCTGTTTCTAGTACCTAAAATTGCTTGTTGTGTTTCGTACTTTTGAAGACGCGGAAGCAAGTCCTTACGGAGGGTGCGCACCGCCTTCTTGAGCGGCTTGTCTTTCGGTTTCTCCCGCAGGCGCTCTTCCAATTGCTTGACTGCTTGCTCCAGCTTCTCACTGGTCATAGTAGAGGACTCACCCAGCTCGAGAAGATCCCGACCTTCGTGAATTCCTTCTTCTTGCTTCTCCGCTTCCTCAATGGCTTCAAATAGGGTCTGGACTTTCTCCTGAAGCTTGGCTTTATGCTTCACCATAGCCTTCCCCCAAACAAACGTATATCGGTTGGCATTCGCTTCAATCTTAGTGCCGTCTACAAAATAATGCTCCAACTGTATGTAGTTCTCCTCTGCCAGAAACTGAAGAACGGCAGTAAACACAGTCTCCAGTGTGCTTTTCATTCGTTCTGATCGAAATCGGTTGATGGTACGGAAGTCTGGGCGCTGACGACCCGCGATCCACATAAACATGATGTTTTCGCGGACAGCTTTGGCGATCTGGCGAGAGGAATAGATGCGCTGTGTGTAGGCGTAAATGATAACTTTGGTGAGCATTTTAGGATGGTAGCTGTCTCGTCCGCCTCCAGGGTAAGACGGGTCGAAGATAGCGTCGTCGAGACGATTTACGGCGGCGTTAACCACGCGAACGAGATGATTTTCGGGGATATCCTCTTCTAAATCCATTGGTAAACAGAGTTGATCCATGGTATATTGAATGTACAAAAGAAACCTCTCCTTTTGGGTAATGGTTGGTGGTACTTCCATTTTACCAAAGAGTGGTTTCTTTTTGTTTGACAAACTAAAAGAGGTTGCCCCTCAGTCATCTATGATGACTTTTGGGACAGCCTCTT
>NZ_JBAGJC010000026.1:0-34780 GCF_036864765.1 Paenibacillus sanfengchensis
CCCCCTCAAGATGAGATTTCCCAATTAGTAAGACCCCTTGAAGACGACGAGGTTGATAGGCCTGGGGTGGAAGTGCAGCAATGCATGGAGCTGACAGGTACTAATCGGTCGAGGGCTTATCCAAAAACAACTCCAAAAAGTGGCGTCAGGCTGAACAAGCCGATCTGAGCACTTGAGGAGACTAAAACGCAAAGCACGTTTCGTATCCAGTTTTCAGGTGATCAACCTGAAATGAATTATATTCCCTGATAGCTCAGTTGGTAGAGCACTCGACTGTTAATCGAGTTGTCACAGGTTCGAGTCCTGTTCGGGGAGCCATATGGAGAGGTGTCCGAGTTGGCCGAAGGAGCACGATTGGAAATCGTGTAGGCGTCACAAGCGTCTCGAGGGTTCGAATCCCTCTCTCTCCGCCATAATTATTCTAGCAATTGTAACATGGCCCGTTGGTCAAGGGGTTAAGACACCTCCCTTTCACGGAGGTAACAGGGGTTCGAATCCCCTACGGGTCACCATTTAACAAAAGACTTGATCTTATAAAGCTAAGTATGTTATAATAAGATTTGTGTTTCCCATGGAGGCTTAGCTCAGCTGGGAGAGCATCTGCCTTACAAGCAGAGGGTCGGGGGTTCGATCCCCTCAGCCTCCACCATATAATCTAATTTTTTACTGACGCGGGGTGGAGCAGCCCGGTAGCTCGTCGGGCTCATAACCCGAAGGCCGCAGGTTCAAATCCTGCCCCCGCAATTATCCCATCATTGGGATGCATTTCTAGTGTGGAGCCGTGGTGTAGAGGCCTAACATGCCTGCCTGTCACGCAGGAGACCGCGGGTTCGAATCCCGTCGGCTCCGCCATTTATTTTTTCGAAGGAAACTGTTCCTGTTATCGCCGCTGAATTACTATCGGCGTAGGTGGAAAGGTTTCGCAATCTTTTCAATACGGCTCGGTAGCTCAGTCGGTAGAGCAGAGGACTGAAAATCCTCGTGTCGGCGGTTCGATTCCGTCCCGAGCCACCATTGACAATTAAATGAAATAATTGCCGGTGTAGCTCAATTGGTAGAGCAACTGACTTGTAATCAGTAGGTTGGGGGTTCAAGTCCTCTCGCCGGCACCACGTGGAGGCTTAGCGAAGTGGCCAAACGCAGCAGACTGTAAATCTGTTCTCTGACGAGTTCGGTGGTTCGAATCCATCAGCCTCCACCAGTTATAAAGGGGCATAGTTTAAAGGTAGAACAAAGGTCTCCAAAACCTTTGGTGTGGGTTCAATTCCTGCTGCCCCTGCCAGCTTCAAGAATTAAATATTTTATATGGCGGTCGTGGCGAAGGGGTTAACGCACCGGATTGTGGCTCCGGCATTCGTGGGTTCAAGTCCCATCGATCGCCCCATTTTTATCTAAAAAAACTTGTTGGGGATTAGCCAAGCGGTAAGGCAACGGACTTTGACTCCGTCATCCATAGGTTCGAATCCTATATCCCCAGCCATTTAAGCGGACGTGGCTCAGCGGTAGAGCATCGCCTTGCCAAGGCGAGGGTCGCGGGTTCGATTCCCGTCGTCCGCTCCATTTTTATATATGGCGCCATAGCCAAGTGGTAAGGCACAGCTCTGCAAAAGCTTTATCCCCAGTTCGAATCTGGGTGGCGCCTCCATTTCTTTAATAAGCGGGAGTGGCGGAATCGGCAGACGCACAGGACTTAAAATCCTGCGGTAGGTGACTACCGTACCAGTTCAAGTCTGGTCTTCCGCACTTTTGATTGAGTGCCCTTAGCTCAGCTGGATAGAGCGTTTGACTACGAATCAAAAGGTCAGGAGTTCGAATCTCTTAGGGCACGCCATTATAATTGTATATTATGTTTATAATATGCCGGTGTGGCGGAATTGGCAGACGCGCGCGACTCAAAATCGTGAGGGAAACCGTGGGGGTTCGAGTCCCTTCACCGGCATTGCAGAAGAGTTCATGAAATTGTGTAAAATTTCATGAACTCTTTTTATATTTTATGGAAACTACTTCAAAGTTCCGCTCCGCATTTCAAGCAGTAAGGCCTCTACATTCTTTTTATTCCCCTTTACGGAAAGTCCAGTGGGACCCCATTTAGGATTACGCTTTCCTTCCTTATTCTTTGCAGTTTAAAACCATGTAAAAATAATTCAATCTTTGTCCAACAAGCAGAAACTTGTGCTTCTTTTTACAAAAAGTGAGCGAAATAGAGGGCAATGTCATCAAGTTTAGGTGTAAGCCAAAAAATGAAGAACAGGAGCAGGTTATCGTATAGATAGCCCGCTCTTTTTTAGTAGAAAAATGAAAATAGAAATTGACCATGTGGGGCGAAGCCCTTGAAAAAAGAGGAGATTACGGCCCATGAATGACTACGCGAAGGTGCTGAAAGAAACGAAACGGATAAGTCCCGGATCACGGAGGTGAGATCCAACAGGTCGGAAAAGCAGCATAAGACGAATAAACCAATGAAAAGCGACTCCAGAATTTCGTCTTATCTAATTAGTTGATATTGATAATCATTATCAATTGTGCTAAAATGGTTTTGTTTATTACTAAACAAAAAAGCAACCTATTCCTGACACTAGATTTGGTATGCAACGACTACAAAAGAGGGGAGATTGGGCAATTGGAGTTTAAACGTCATCTTTACGAGCGGTATTTAAAAATACTGCATCTGAATGAGTTGTATACTGAGCATGAAATTAACATGTTTCGGCAACAAGCCAGAAAGCACCAGATTGATATGCTTTCTAACAATATTACTAGTGTACACGTTATTGATTGCATTGGTGATTATGAACCAATAAATCATACCAGAATTGTGGGGAAAATGGATTTATCCAAAGCAAGCATTACTAATATTTGTTCAAAGCTGCTGGAAACGGGCTTTATTATGAGAAGTCAGCTGAACAACAATCGTAAGGAGATTTATTTTAGCTTAACGGATAAGGGAAGACACGTTTATCATTTGCATAAAAAGCTGCATCAAGAAAAAGAAGAGGGTTTCTACCGATTTATTGAATCCTATTCAGAGGCTGAGTTACAGACTATCGGAAAATTTATGAATGATTTGTTGGTGCGTGCCGAAGAACACTACGGAAGGGAAGTATGGGAGAATGACGACCTTAAAGATTGAGGAATTAAGAAGCAAGATTGAAGGGAAAGAAATTTTAAAAGGGCTCACATTGGAGATTCATGGCGGAGAGATTCATGCGATTATGGGACCTAATGGGACGGGAAAAAGTACGTTGGCTTCGGCCTTAATGGGCCATCCCAAATATGAGGTTACGGACGGCAAGGTGACATTGGACAATGAGGATCTTCTGGAGATGGAAGTGGATGAGCGTGCCCGGGCGGGCTTGTTTCTCGCGATGCAATACCCTAGTGAAATTGCCGGCGTAACGAACTCGGACTATCTCAGAAGTGCGATCAATGCACGGCGTGAAGAAGGCGAGGAGATATCCTTAATCCGTTTTATCCGTGAAATGGAGAACAAAATGAAAGGGCTGGAGATGAATCCGGAATTCGCGCATCGTTATTTGAATGAGGGATTTTCCGGCGGTGAAAAAAAGCGGAATGAGATTTTGCAAATGATGCTGCTTGAACCCAAGTTTGTGATTTTGGATGAAGTAGATTCCGGGCTTGATATTGATGCACTGCGTATTGTGGCTAATGGTGTAAATGAGATGCGCAGCCCGGATAGAGGCTTTTTAATCATCACGCACTATCAACGTCTGTTGAATTATATTACCCCGGATTTTGTGCATGTCATGATGCAGGGCCGGATTGTCAAATCTGGCGGTCCGGAGCTTGCCCACCGTTTGGAGGCAGAAGGGTACGATTGGGTGAAAGAGGAGCTTGGGATTACGGATGAGACGGTAGGCGAGGAAGTTTAAAAGCTGAAGAGGAGGAAAAGCAAGTGGGGATACAAGCAAAAATTTCAATGAATGCGAACGCTTTGCGCGCTTGGTCAAGTGCTAAGGATGAACCTCGTTGGCTGCTTGAACGCCGGATGCGGGCACTCGAGCTGGCAGGGACGCTGGAGCTGCCTAAAGTGGAGAAAATCAAACTTGAAAAATGGGATATCTACGAAGGAGGAGATTACAAAGCTGAGAATGCGTGGTCAGGTTTAGCAGATGCGCCGGAGGTTGTTCGAGGTTTGGTTGCTTCTCCAGTGAATGGCGGATTAATCGTTCAGTTCAATTCGGATGTAGTGTATACGGAATTGTCCAAGGGCTTAGCCGCCCAGGGAGTCATTTTAACGGACCTGCATACTGCGGCAAAAGAGCATGAGGCGTTGGTTCAACGTTATCTCTTTCAGGCAGTGAAGCCGGAAGAGCATAGTTTATCTGCTGCACACAGCGCCTTATGGAGTGGTGGCGTTTTTCTATATGTCCCGGACGGTGTCGAGGTTGAAGCGCCCATTCAAGCGATCTTTCTTAACGATACAAGTGGGGTGCGTTTTGCTCCTCACATCTTAATTGTGGCCGGGAGCAACAGCAAGCTCGTTTATGTGGATAATTGTGTATCCAGCGGGGATGATGTCAAGGTATTGCATAACGGTGTGGTGGAGGTTTTTGCGGGAGCGGGCTCAAAGGTACAAGTGGCTTCGGTTCATCAGCTTGCTGCAGCAACAACAGATTTCACCCAGCGGCGGGCGGTCGTTCTTGCGGATGGCGGTGTGGAATGGATTATTGGTGAGATGAACAATGGTTATAGCGCCAGCGATACGAAGACTTTGCTTCAAGGCAGCGGGTCGGTCTCCGACAGTAAGGTGATTGCGATTGGCACGGGCAATCAAAAATCGAGCTATACAACTCAAGCCCGGCATTTTGGCAGAAGCTCGGTGAGCCAGATGATTACGCGTGCAGTCATGCTTGAAGAAGCTACGGCCATTATCAATGGTATTACAAAGATTGAAAAAGGTGCAACCCATTGTGATGGTAAGCAAACAGAACGCGTGCTTATGTTAAGTCCTAAAGCGCGCGGCGATGCCAATCCGATCCTGCTGATCGATGAGGATGATGTAACCGCAGGTCATGCCGCATCCGTGGGGCAAGTAAATGCGGAACAAATCTATTATCTGATGTCGCGCGGGATATCACGGAGTGAAGCTGAATATCTTGTTATTTTCGGATTTCTCGCCCCTGTCATTTCAGAGATCCCGCTGGAGGGAGTTCGCAGCCGACTGCAAGATTTAGTGGAGAGCAAGCTCGACAGATCATAGCAAATCAAAATGAGTCTTGAGAGGTTAAAAGGAGTGATACTAATGGCTAAAAAAGCGCCGGATATGGGTGAATATAAATATGGGTTTCGCGACGAGCACCAGTCTATTTTTCAATCCGGAAAAGGCCTGACTGAAGAGATTGTCCAGGAAATTTCCCGAATCAAGGAAGAGCCGGAGTGGATGCTCGATTTTCGGCTGAAAGCTTTGAAACAATTCTACAAAATGCCGATGCCTCAATGGGGAGCGGATTTGGCCGGGCTAAATCTTGATGACATCCAATATTACGTTCGTCCTTCTGAAAAACAGGGGAAAACCTGGGAGGAAGTTCCTTCCGAGATCAAAGCAACCTTTGACAAGCTGGGGATTCCTGAAGCGGAGCAAAAGTTCCTGGCGGGCGTATCCGCTCAATACGAGTCGGAAGTCATCTATCACAGTATGCAGAAAGAACTGGAGGATCAGGGCGTTATTTTCCTTGATACGGATACTGCATTAAAGCAATACCCCGAAGTATTTAAGCAATATTTTGGAACGATTATCCCTCCCGCCGACAATAAATTTGCGGCGCTTAACAGTGCGGTTTGGTCAGGCGGCAGCTTTGTATACATTCCGAGGGGCGTTCAGTGTGAGGTTCCTATACAAGGGTATTTTCGTATTAATTCTGAAAATATGGGCCAATTCGAGCGGACATTAATTATTGCCGAAGAGGGTAGTTTTGTCCATTACGTTGAAGGATGCACAGCACCTATTTATAGTACCAGTTCTCTGCATAGCGGAGTTATTGAAATTATTTGCCGGAAAGATTCCCGTGTCCGTTACACGACAGTTCAGAATTGGGCTCCTAATATCTACAACTTGGTAACCCAAAGGGCTGTGGCCGAGGAAAACGCCACAATGGAATGGGTGGACGGCAACATCGGCTCCAAGGTAACGATGAAGTATCCGGCTGTAATATTGAAAGGACGGGGAGCAAAAGGGTCCATCTTGTCTATTGCTGTAGCCGGTAAAGATCAGCATCAGGATGCCGGCGCGAAGGTCATTCACCTTGCTCCCGAGACAACATCTACGATTATATCCAAATCCATCAGTAAACAGGGCGGCAAAGTAAACTACCGGGGGTTGTCCAGCTTCAGCCGCGATTCCGCAGGGTCCAAGTCCAATATTAAGTGTGATACGTTGATTTTGGACAATCTCTCAACATCAGACACAATTCCGTACAATGAAATTAAAAATGATCAGATTACTTTGGAGCACGAGGCAACAGTATCTAAGGTATCCGAGGAACAATTATTTTACTTAATGAGTCGCGGACTTACGGAGCAAGAGGCCACACAAATGATTGTAATGGGCTTTATTGAGCCGTTTACCAAAGAATTGCCGATGGAATATGCCGTTGAAATGAATCGGCTAATTCAATTTGAGATGGAAGGAAGCATCGGTTGATATATTAATTTAACAATCAAGCGTTTTACTTTTTAGGAGGCATGGGGTGTGTTTTAATGAAGAAAAATAACTCAGACATCTCAGAATTAGAGCAAATTACTCGAGAGAAAAAGAAAATTCAGTTTTATCTTAATATGCTCTTAGGACTGAGTGCAAGTTGTGGTGTGATGATACCTATAGTTCCAATTTATACGATTTTAATGGAACTTTCAGATCAAGAGGCCTCTCTAATTGAAAAGTCAAAGGATCAATCAGAACATTCAGAATGAAAAAAGCACGAATGGAATGTGGGTAAAACAATGAGAGGAGCTGGCATTATGGAGAATAACGGGATTTTGTTCGGCGAAGTATCGGAAGTACTTCTCAAACTACGTCCTTTCTTATTGCGTGACGGGGGAGATGCTGAATTGGTCGAGGTTGAGAACGGTATAGCCAAATTAAGATTTTTGGGAGCCTGCAACGGTTGCCCAAGTGCGACGATTACATTAAAGGCCGCCATTGAACGCGCAATCCTTGAGGAAATCGATGGTATTAAAGAGGTTGTACAAGTATTCTAAATTCCCTTTTTAACTGATGTGAACATAATTGCTGAATGCCAAATGAGTAAGCTTATTTAATTTTACGTTTGTCATTTTCCGAAGAAAGAGGATATAATAACGGGGATGCAAGAGATTTTAAAAGGAGCACGACAACATGGCTGAAAAAGATCATTCATACTGGATGGAACTCGCGATCCGGGAGGCGCATGAAAATGTGCTGAATGCCGAGGGAGGGCCTTTTGGCGCCATTGTGGTGAAAGACGGAAAAATTATCGGCACCGGCCGGAATTCGGTCACAAGTTTGAAGGACCCGACCGCGCATGCGGAAGTCCAGGCAATCCGGGAGGCGTGTCGTCACTTAAATGATTTTCAACTGAAGGGCTGCACTGTCTATACAAGCTGTGAGCCATGCCCGATGTGCATAGGCGCGATCTACTGGTCCCGTCCGGATGCCGTCTATTTCGCCGGTACTCAGGAGGAGGCCGCTCGGATCGGATTTGACGATCAGTTTATTTATGAGCAGATCGCTCAGCCGATGGAGAAGCGGTTCATCCCGATGCAGCAGGTTGCCACCCCAAACCGGCTGCTTCCGTTTGAGGCCTGGAGTTCCTCCATCAAGAAGGTTGAATATTAATTAAGAGGTTTTTACAAAACAGCCCGCTCGTTGTCCATATTGGGAATGAGAAGGCTGTTTTTTTTGTCGTTTAAAATAGTGGACCGCCCGATAGCGATCGTCCCAGAGGTTCCGCATTTTATGCTGGTTATATAGGATTAGATGCTCCACTATCCGACTAGCGCTTGAATCCCTCCTCCTTTTTGGCACTTTACTCATTTGACTAAATGACATAAATGATATAATTTTGAGTTATGAGAGACGAACGTTAGGAGAGGGACTATGCATAATGAGCGCATGCCTTTATATTTGAAAATCCAAGAGCATTTTAAGGATCTTATTCTGAAGGGGCAGTTAAGGGAGAATGATAAGATTCCTTCGGAAAAAGAGTTGATGAAGGAATTTCAGGTAAGCCGTATCACCGTGGCGAATGCCTTGATGCAGTTGGCCAAAGAGGGATGGATCTACCGGATTCCCGGCCGGGGGAGTTTTGTTAGCGAAGCGATTGGCGAATTAATCTCGGAGCATCGGCCGGAGTCGGGACTTGGAGGCGAAGGAGAGATGGCGCCGCCGAAAGGAGCCGGATTCTCAGGCCACTATTCGCTCCCGAACGATCGTAGCGTTTCGGTCATGACCGGGGGAAGAGGGGTGATCGGATTTGTCATACCTCATCTGGTCGATTATTTTGGAATTCGGCTGATTCAGGGAATTACGGAAGCGATTGAAGACAGCCCGTACAGCCTGCAAATCGTATTGACTTATAACTCGATTGAACGGGAGAAAGAGGCGATCAACGATCTGATTCGGAAAGGTGCCGCCGGTCTAATAATATTTCCGTGCGATGCCGAAACCTACAACGAAGAGATTCTGTCCTTAAAGTTGGGCGGATTCCCGTTCGTATTGGTGGACCGGTATCTGCCGGGAGTAGCCACGAATATCGCCCGCAGCGACGGACGGGTCGGCGGACAAATGGCGGTGGATTATTTATGGGGATTGGGGCATCGGGATATAGCGATTTGCTCGGATTCACCGCTGCCGACCATTACGGTGGAAGACCGGATAAACGGGTATATGGAGGCGCTGAAGCAAAAGGGGGCAATGATCAATCCGGCGCTGATTTTGACTGATTTTAGTGTCGACTACGGAGGTCTCGATAAGAGGCATCCGCTGTACAGATTTATCAAGAACCGGATTGCCACCGCCTATATCACCTTGAACGGCCGGCTTGGCATGTACGTTAATTCCCTCTGCTCGGAACTAGGATTGCGGGTGCCGGGGGAGGTATCCATTTTGACGTTCGACGATCCATCCCCGGGATTGTACGGAACGGAGCATTTCTCGCATATTTCTCAGTCCGAGCTGGAAATGGGCCGGGAGGCGGCCCGCATTTTGCTGAATATGCTGGAGGACGGCGGGAGCAAGGACCCGGATTCGGGTTATACCCAAGTCATCCTGCAACCGCAGTTGATTGAGCGCAAGACGACTGGACCGGTTTCCCAGCACAGGTCGTAGCTCTGAACGAATGAGGAGCCAAGAAAAAACACTTGCCGACAGCGCTTTGGCAGGTGTTTTTTTGACTAAAACTAGAGATAAATGATATATCCAATTCCTTGACTTAAATGACATAGTAAAATATATTTAATAATACAAATGACTTACCCAGATCAATCAAGCGGATTCTGCAGGTGAGGAAGAAGGCAAAACGGCAGAATAGAGAGCAGGGTCCGAAATAACTCCTTAAAAAATTCAATGAGTGAAAAGAGTGATTGGGAATGCCGTATGAAACTAATCAGATCATGCTGCAAAAGGCGAAACAAAAATTAACGGCCCTGCAACATGCCGTTTACCGGCCGGTCTCGGCCTTGCGGGTGACCGCATGGGTAACTGCGGAACCGGTGCCCTATGTGGATCGGATGACCGGACAACGCGTCGATCTGCGGCCGGGGGACAAATGGGGAGAATTATGGGACTGTGCATGGTTTCATTTTCAGGGCACCGTTCCCCGGGAACTGGCCGGACAAAAGGTGGTCCTTCTGATCGATGTCAACGGGGAGCTGTGCCTGGTTGACGCGGAAAGCACGCCGAGGCAGGGATTGACCAACATCAATTCCGAATTCGATTTCAGCCTCGGTCTGCCCGGAAAACGGGTAGTCGATGTCGCTTCCCCTGCCGCGGGCGGCGAAGTGATCGATATCTGGGCGGACGGAGGAAACAATGATCTGTTCGGCAGATTTCGCGGCGGTACGCTCAAGGAAGCGGAAATTGCCGTTTGCCGGGAGCCGGTCCGGGAGCTTTACTACGATTTTGAGGTCTTGATCGAGCTGGCCGAGCAATTGCCGGAAGCCAGCTCGAGACGGGCTCAAATCGTTCAAAGCTTGTATGAAGCCGCCAATATGCTGGCGGTCATCGAGGAAGAGACCGTCCGCCGGGCCAAAGCGAGAATCGCCCCGCAGCTGGCCAAGCGCGGCGGGGACCCTACCGTCACGGTGAGCGCGATTGGCCATGCCCATATCGACCTGGCCTGGCTATGGCCGATCCGGGAAACGATCCGCAAGGGGGCGCGGACCTTTTCGACCGTACTCCGCAATATGGAGAAGTACCCCGATTATGTGTTTGGCGCCAGCCAGCCGCAATTATACGCCTGGATGAAGGAGCATTATCCGAAATTATACGCCCAGGTGAAGGAGCGAATACGCGAAGGTCGTTGGGAAGCGCAAGGGGCGATGTGGGTCGAACCGGACACCAACATTTCCGGCGGCGAAGCGTTGGTGAGGCAGCTCCTCTACGGCAAGCGCTTTTTCCGGGAGGAATTCGGGCAGGACATGAAGGTGCTATGGCTGCCGGATGTGTTCGGCTATACCGGAAGTCTGCCGCAACTGCTGCGAAAATCCGGGGTCGATTACATGATGACGCAGAAACTGTCCTGGAGCGTATACAACGCGCATCCGCACCACAGCTTCTTGTGGGAAGGCATCGACGGTACGCGGGTGCTGACCCATCTGCCTCCCGAAGACACGTACAACAGTCCGGCCGCGCCGAGATCGCTGATGAAGATCGAGCAGCGGTATCTGGACAAAGGCGTATCCGGGCACGCGCTGATGCTGTTTGGCATCGGCGATGGCGGCGGAGGTCCGGGGGAGGAGCATTTGGAGCGTCTGGCACGGGAACAGGATCTGCTGGGCCTGCCGCCGGTCATCCAGGAATCTTCCCTGGCGTTCTTTCGGCGATTGGAGCGGGAAGCGGATCGATTCAAAACCTACAAGGGTGAGCTGTACCTGGAGAAACATCAGGGTACGCTAACCAGCCAGGCCCGCAACAAATGGTATAACCGCAAGCTGGAAAAAGCGCTCCGCGAGCTGGAATTCGCAGCTTCCCTAGCCTGGGCGCTGACCGGAGCCGCGTACCCCGCGGAGCGGCTGGAGCGGATCTGGAAGGAAACGCTGCTGTACCAGTTCCACGACATTCTGCCCGGTTCCTCGATTACGCGAGTGTTTGAGGAGTCGTTGGCCCGGTATGCCGAGCTGTACCGGGAGGTCGAGGCGATGCTGGACGAAACCTACGGCGAAATTGCCGGATTTATTACCGAACCGGGCCGGCCCGTGCTGTTCAACTCCCTGCCCTGGGAGCGCGAGGATTGGGTGCAATGGGAGAATGAATGGCACAAGGTGAGCGTCCCGGCTATGGGGTATCTTCCTCTGGAAGTTGCGCTCATCCCAACGGCGGAAGAAAAACAGGCCGTGTCCGCGTTAAGGGCTGCCGACCGCCTACTGGAAAATGACAGGCTGTCGATTCGTTTCGCGGAAGATGGAAGTCTGCAATCCGTATATGACAAACAATGCGGACGGGAGGCTCTAGAACAGGGCGGCAGCGGGAATCTGCTGACGGTATACCACGATGGCGGGGATGCGTGGGATTTCCCCCGGGATTATCGCGAGATGAAGGCCGGACGGATGAAGCTCGAAAAAGCAGCAGCCTATATTGACGGCCCCCGGGCCATTATGGAGCAAGACTACCGTTTCGGGGAATCGACGCTCCGGCAAAAAGTCATCCTTTATGAAGGCGGAAGCACCGTGATTTTCGAAACGGTAGCCGATTGGCGGGAAACGGGCAAAATGCTGCGCGCATCTTTCCCTTTAAACGTCGTCAGCGACCAGGTCAACTGCGAAATTCAATTCGGTCACCTGAAGCGTCCGACCACCCGGAACACGATGCTGCAGATGGCCCAGGACGAAATCTGCGCCCATCATTATATCGATCTCTCCCAGCCCGATTACGGGGTGGCGCTGCTCAACGACTGCAAGTACGGACATAGCGCGGAACGAAATATCGTCGATATCAACCTGCTGCGCAGTCCGTCCTACCCGGATGAAACGGCGGACCGGGCCCGGCACCGATTTACGTACGCCCTGTACCCGCATCAAGGGGATTTTATCCGGGCGGAGGTGTACAAAAAGGGCTATGAGCTGAATATCCCGCTGCGCATCGTGCAAGCGCCGGCGATGGGTGAAGGAACGGCAGCGTCAGGGCCGCAACGTTCAGCCGTACCATTTTTGCGGCTTCATGCCGAGAATGTCATGGTGGAAGCCATTAAAAAGGCGGAGGACAGCGACCATCTCGTCTTGAGATTATATGAAACGGCGGGAACCGCTGCCGGCGGTAAGCTGGTCCTGGGATTCGACTGCCGCGCGATCGAGGAGACGGATTTGATGGAGGAACCGCTCCGGGTTCTTCGGGAAAACAGCCGGGAATTGGACTTGGACTTTACTCCGTTTGAGATCAAAACCATCCGTGTAGAACCAGCAAGGAAGGGTCAAGGCCTCAAAAAGTAAGCGGCCCTTTCCTTCGCGGATAAAAAAAGAGCCGCAGGTCAAATGGCCTGCGGCTCCCGTTCGTGGGTGGTGCAACGTCATCGGTGCGGCTGGTGTTTGGTTGTCAAGGCTTCACGGTGATTTCGCCATCCGGATCGCCGTCTTTGACAAGAGCCCTCAGACGAGGGAGCTCCAGGGAGTGACATTGGCATTCCAAATAGTTAAGCCTATGCTCGAACTGTTTTTCCCCGTTTTGCTCCTTGGTCATAACGGCCTCGCGGTTCAAGTAAAGCATCAGCCGCTTCTGGATCTCGGCGGGACGGCTCGTCTTGATCCGCACCTGAACTCGCAGGCGGATTCCGTGCAGCGGGATCTTCACCGACTCGTAGGCAAGGATATAGGCGGTTACCGAGTAAACGGCCTGATCGAAACCGAAGTGAAAACCGGCGGCCAGCAGTATGGTGCAATTCAGCAGTAGTCTTATGCCCTCGGAAGGGAAAAGTTTCCGCTGCGTCTGGGGCAAGCTCTTCGCGGCCTGCCCGGCCGTATCCAAGGCTCCGCCGAAGCGGAGGGCAAAGCCCAGCCCCAATCCCAGGCAAAGTCCGCCGAGCAGAGCCGCCGGCAGCGGGTCGCTCATTAAAGCGGGGTAGGGATGCAGGGCCAGCGTCCCTAGCGAAAATACAAGCAGCCCGCAAACAGTGAACAGGCCGAACGGGGCGTCGATATTTTTGCGTTCCAGCAGAATCAGCGGCAAATTCAGTAGGAAAAGGAATAGCCCCAATTTCATTTCGGCGGTTAAAGCGAGCAGAACGGATAACCCGGTCATTCCGCCCACGACGATGCCATGCGGCATCAGAAACAGCTCCAGCCCCGCGGCGGCGAGAATAGCTCCGGCCATCACGCCGAAAAACCGGGTGTATGGCGGGCTCCAAGGCTTCCGGAAGCGTCGGGGCTTGACGGCTGAATCGGTGGTGAGTTTGGCTCTCAAGCTCACTCCCCCTCTCAGGGCTCGTAAGACCCGATATTAAGAGTGCTCCTCCTGCAGCGGTTTATTTTGTGCAAGACGTTTCCGGTATCGCTGCTCAAATTTGAACACTTTATCCAAAACCTTCAATACCCATTTGCTTTCTTTTGCCATCAACGGACCCAAAATCGCCAAAATCAGAACGTACAACGCGGCGAAAGGCTGCAAAATCGCCATAAGCCCTCCGGCTTTGCCGAGATTGACCAGAATGATCGAGAACTCCCCGCGGCCCATAATCGTCAGGCCGATATTGATGGACGCTTTTGGCGATAACCCGGCTTTGCGGCCCGCGATCATCCCCGCCGTAATATTTCCGATCAAGGTCAGGATAACGGCAGCCAACGAATACCAGACGGCCCCGCCCAATTGCAGCGGGTCGATGGACAGACCGAAGCTGAAGAAGAAGACGGCTCCGAAAAAGTCGCGAAACGGGATCACGAATTTCTCGATACGTTTGACATGCTCGGTTTCGGCAAGTACCAGGCCGAGCAGAAGAGCGCCGATCGCTTCGGCGACATGGATGGTTTCGGAAAATCCGGCGATCAGGAACAGGCCGGCGAAAATGACGAGTATAAACAATTCGTTGGACCGAATGTTCAGTACGCGGTTTAACAGAGGAACGAGTTTTCGTCCGACAAACAGGAGCAACAGCATGTAGCCGAGCGAAATAGCCGTGGACAAGAAGATATCGCTAAATTCCGTCGATCCGCTGAGGATCAGACCCGACAGAACAGAAATATAAAGCGCAAGGACGACATCTTCGAACATGGTAATTCCCAAGACCATCTCCGTTTCGGAATTGGCGGTTCTCTTGAGATCGACCAGCACTTTGGCGACGATGGCACTGGAGGAGAAGGTGGTAATACCGGCAATCAGCAGGATTTCTTTAAGGGGAAAGGCGGAGATAACACCAAACAGGAGGCCGAGCGAAAAGTTAATTCCAATGTATATCGCTCCGCCCATGACAATTGATTTGCCGGATTTGATCAATCGGCTGACCGAGAATTCCAGTCCCAGGTAAAAGAGCAGGAAGAGAACGCCGATGCGGCCCATAAAATCGATAAACGAGGCGCTTTCAATAAATCTGAAATCCAGATGGCCGATTTCCATGGCATGAGGCCCTACGACCATCCCGATTATAATGTAAAAAGGAATAACGGATAGACGAAGTTTTGCGGAGATCAGTCCGGCGGCCGCGATCAAAGCGACCGCCAGGCCGATCTCAAGCACGATATGATCCATTCAACCACTTCCATTCAATAGAATATGTCTGATTTGTTGTTGGTGCAGACGTTCGCCGATCACGACAACGAGGGCGTCGGCTGTCAGCATCAGGTCCGGTCCCGGATTGACGTGTTTTTTCTGGTTTTTTTCGATCACCGCGATAATCGTCGCGCCGGAGCGTTGACGAATGCGCAGTTCGCCGATCGTTTTGCCGATCGCCTTATAATTCGGCTCCAAGCGGTACCATTCAATGATCAGGTCGCCCAAGGCGACTTCGATATTTTCCAAGGCGGTTGGCTGATAGGTAACGCCGCCGATAATTGCGGACACGTATCTGGCTTCATCATCGTCCAAAGTGACCATGGAGATGCTGTCGTCCGGATTCTCTTCATCAAAATGATAGATTTCGCGTCGGCCGTCATCATGAATGATGATCGTCAGCTTTTCACCGCTGCGCGTTTGAATTACGAATTTTTTACCTATGCCTGGTAATTCGGTTTCTTTGAGATTCATGAGTTTCAAGCCTCCAGTGTTCAGGTAGTATCCCTTACCGGGATGGAATGTTTGAGGAATAGACCGACACGATTCCCGTATAGGGTTGCGGCGGACGGGCGGATTATGCCACGTACTTACTCGTAAATTTAATCGGCCTAAGCAGGATACGCTTTTTAAACAAGTAAAAAAGCGGGCGGAACGGTACCTTGGGCATCGCAAGCAGCAGGAGCACACAGACGCAAACCGCTGAAATTGTGAGCGGGGCCCTGTCCATGAACTGCTTGCCGGAATGACCCGAATTCAGCCGCAAAATAACTTTCGGGGATTTCGCGGCTTGCCTCGTTTCATAAGCTTCTCTTTCGGTACCCGCTTCCGCTTCCGGAGCCGAAGAAAAAACAGGGAGGGACAGCATCATAAAGACGGCGAGCAAAACGACGGCCAGTGTACCGGCGACGGTCTTGATTCGCAGCTTCATGAGTAATCCCTCCCTTGGTTTGAAAGTTACTTACCTAAAAGGATAGCACACTATGCCTTTGATCTCAAAGGATTTGGCTTGTCAAAAGTAACGGATAACAATATAAATGCTGGAGATGACTATCGTCAAAAGCAATAGCGGAAAGCCGAATTTCATGTAACTAACAAAGGTGATCGGCTCCCCTTCCTTGGCGGACATGCCGGCCGCAATCAAATTGGCGCTGGCACCGATGAGGGTGCCGTTCCCGCCGAGGCAGGCGCCCAGTGCCAAGCTCCACCATAAGGGCTCCAGATTGGTGATGCCCATGCCGCCCATATCCTGAATCATCGGGATCATGGTCGCCACAAACGGGATGTTATCCAGGAATGCCGAGGCGATGGCGCTGAGCCACAAGATCAGCATGGAGGTAAACAGCGGGTCGCCGCCGGTCAATTCGATCGCTTGTTCGGCCAACTGCTTAATCGTTCCCGTTTCAATCAGTCCGCCGACGAGGACGAACAGTCCCACAAAAAAGAAGATCGTCGGCCATTCCACCGATTGAAACGCTCTTTCCATCACGCGCTCGCCGGTGAGCAGCAGAAGGACAAAGGCCCCGGCCAAAGCTACGGTGGCCGATTCCAAATGGAGGGTCTGGTGCATAAAGAAGCCCGACAGCGTGAGGCCCAGCATCGTCAAGCATTTCACCAGCAGTTTGCGATCCGTGATAAGTCCGTCCAAGCTCATGTCCATCATACCTTTGCGGTTTTCGGGCGAAGTTTTCAACCCTTTGCGAAAAATCATGATCAAGAGCGGCAGTGTTACCCCCATTATACATATGGCGATCGGGGCAAGATTTTGCAGGAATGCCATAAACGTCAATTCCTTAACCGCGCTGCCGATCATAATATTCGGCGGGTCGCCAATAAGGGTTGCCGTCCCTCCGATATTGGATGCGATGACCAGCGAGAACACGTAAGGAAAGGTCTTGACCTGCAATTGGCGTGTGATGCTAAACGCTACCGGCACCATCAAAATAATGGTTGTGACATTGTCGAGAAAAGCCGACCCCGCCGCCGTGATCAGCGCGAGCAGCCAAAGGATGGTTACCGGATTTCCTTTCGCCTTCTTGGCGGTCCAGATTCCGATATATTTGAAAAGACCCGTTTCCGCCGTCGTATTGACGATAATCATCATCCCGATCAGCAGGCCGAGCGTGTTGAAATCGATATGATGGATCGCGGTTTCCTGATCAATGATCCCAAGAACGATCATCAGGACGGCGCCGCTCATGGCCAGCAGCGTCCGATGGATTTTTTCCGAAATAATCAGGGCATAAGTCAGCAGAAAAATGCCGATAGCCCAAATGGCTTGTTGTTCCATGGTTCCTCCTTAATAAAGTGCGACAGCAGCGGGACGCAACCCCCCCGAATAACCCCGAAAAAAGGCAAAAAGAGCCCGCACGATGGCAGGCTCCTCCGATAACTGTCGTTTTCTATTGTATGCTATGCTTTAACATTATATGATTAGATATTTCAATTGTAAATATAAGAGTGGAAAATTAAAGCCTAACGCCGGTCTATCCCGGGGCGGAAGAGGACCTCGACTTAGGTCTAGGTCTAAAAACCGTCCCCGGTCCGTTTTGAACAAACCGTATTCCACCTAAAATAGAGTCATAAGGTCGAACAAATGAGAGGCGGTGAAAAAAATGAAAACCAATCGGCCCAATGGTTTTGCGATCATCCTGATTGCCCTTGGCGTTTTGATTCTTTTGGGTAAATTGACCCCGTTCCTAGGCAGCCTTTTCGGACTGGTGATTTCGGTCGTGATGATCGCACTCGGCTATTACGGAATCCGGCGCGGCAATGCTTTCTTCGGATGGATCGTCCTGTTCTTCGGAGTGATTTCCCTGATTTCCAAACTGGCTTGGCTGATCGTACCGGTGCTGGGCATCGGATTGATCGTGTACGGAATCTCTTCCCTGCGGAGCAGACGTAGCTTCTGATATAGATTAAGACCATTATGAACAAGAATGACCGAAAGGTGTAGGAGGGATAGGAAGTCATGAGTGTATTTCGCCGAGTACGCGATATCACAGTTGCAACTTTAAACGAGCGGCTGGAGCAATCACAGGATCCGGTGCGGCTGATCGACCAGTTTCTGATCGAAACCCGCCAGGAGATCGCTGAGGCCGAAAAGCTGCATCACCAATATGCCGGTCATACCAAGCAATTGAAACATCAGGTGGACCAAGCGACGATCATGCGGAACAAACGCGAAGAGCAAGCGCTGCTCGCGCTGAAAGCCGGAGAGGAACACCTCGCCAAGCTGGCGCTGCAAGAGAAGATGCTGTATGACGAGAAGATCGAACAATATTCCGAGCTTTATACGCAAAGCCTGGAATCGTTGCAGGAGTTGGAAAATCAGCTTCATGAGCTGAAAACCGAATATCAGGTCGTCTACAGCAAGCGCCAGTATTATTATGCCAGAATGGAAACGTTGCGGCTGCAGCAGCGGATGAATCAGCGGATGAGCGGCTACGGCATGCAGGACGTGCCGAAGATGTTCAACCGCCTCGAGGACCGGGTTTCCGATATGGAGTGGGAGGCTCGCAGCTTGCGCGATTTGCGGAAGGCGGGGCAGGATTTTGTCAACCAGGCCGGATCGGTCATTCAATCGACACTGGAACAGGAGCTCTCCCGTTTGAAGCAGAAGCTGAATAACAAAGGAGAGGAGTAACACGAATGGGTAGAATTTACCGCTCAAGACGGGATAGATGGATTAGCGGTCTGCTTGGCGGGCTGGGCGAATCCTTCGGAATCAGTTCCACGGCGCTGCGGATCCTGACGATCATCAGCGTGCCCTTTACGGGCGGAACAACCATCTTTATATACTTAATCGCCTCTTTGGTTATTTCCAAAGAGCCTTATGAACCGTTCGACCCTTATTTCAATCAGGGTTGGCAAGGGAATGGCGGGGCCGGCGGATATGGCGGTTTTGGCCCGAACCACATGGGGAATCCGGGCAATCCGGGGAACCCGGGTTATGGTTGCGGCCCCCGCCGGATGCCGAATCAACCGCCTTTTGCCAGCAACCCTTACCAGGCGAACAATCCGTACAGCAATGCCGGAATGAACGGATTCGGCGGCGGAGAAGCCTCGAATCTGGATTCCATGATGGAAGATATCGAGAAGAAAGCCATGAAGAAAGAACTGGAAGAACTGCGAAACAAACTGTCTAAATACGAGAAGGGAGAAGTGTAAACAATGGGAGTATTCAAAAGAATTAAAGATATTACGAAAGCGTCGGTAAATGATCTACTGGATAAGGTGGAAGATCCCATCGTGATGTTGAACCAATACCTGCGCGACATGGAGGCTGAAATCCGTGACGCCGAGGTAACGGTAGCCAAACAAATGGCGAACGAGCGCAGAATGAAGCAGCGCCTGGATGAAGCGCTACGCATTTCCGCCCAAAGAGAAGCGCAAGCCGAAGTGGCCCTCCGCAACGGTCAGGAAGAAGTGGCGCGCAAACTGTTGGAGGAAAAGATCCACTACGATCAAAAGCAGTCCGAATTCAGCGATCTGCACGCTCAATCCGAAGCGCAAGCCAATGAATTGAAGCAGCAGCTCCATGAAATGAAGGATGAGTTCTACAAACTGCGCAATAAACGGAACGAACTGGTGAGCCGTGCGCAAATGGCGAAGGCCAGAAAACAAATGTCGCAAATCAGCAGTCTGCATTCGATCGAAAGCGGCAACGCCTCGCTCGGATTCCACCGGATGGAGGAAAAAATCATGCAGATGGAGGCGGAAGCCGAAGTGGCCGGTGTCGTTTACCGCGGAACTTCGTCCCCTTCCTACGTCAGCCCGGCTGACGCTGAAAAGCAGTTGAAAGTGGATGCTCAGTTGGAGGCTTTGAAAGCCAAGCTGAATCCTTCCGAAAAGCGCGAAGAAAGCGCGGAATAACAGCTACACGTCCGTGGGACAATGTGGTATGCTAGACCAGGGTAAAGCCATACGGTATGGATTCCATACCGTTATGGCTTTTCCAACTTATGAACCGGCAGGAGGTGCGGCATGGACACAAAGAAAAGGTTCTTGGCCATTGGATTGATCGGAATTGGCGTGTTGATGATTTTCGGCAAATGGCTGAGTTTTTTTACGATTGTCGCCCTCTTACTTTCGGCTTACGGCATCTATAAGATTCGCCAGGGGGAGGATACCCGCACCGGATATATTTTGCTTGCCGTGGGCGGAGGGCTTATCCTGCTGGACCACTTTATGCTGGTCGTGGCGATCTTGATGGTATCGCTGGGCCTCTATTACGCAAAAGTCCGTAAAACCCAACCGCACGGCAGTTATATTCAAAAGCAGAGCATTACCTCCAGTATTCACTGGGACCGCGACCCTTGGACGCTACGGAATACGAGCATGTGGCATGTGCTTGGAGAGATCGACATCGACATGTCGCTGGCCATCACCGAGGGGCCTTACAGCATCCTGATGTTTCAAGGCGTTGTGGGGGACATTGACCTGGCGGTTTCGGAGGATTACGGCGTTGAGATCGAAGCGTTCGTCCTGTTCGGACAGATTGATTTCAGCAGGGACCGGGAGACGGGAATGCTGAACCGGCTGTATTGGAAATCACCGAATTATGAGGACCGCGAACATAAAGTGAAAATTATCATCTCCTATCTGGTCGGGGATGTTGATATACGATTAATTTAATGAGAGGAGGATCACCTTCGCATGAGAAACAGAAAGCCGCGGAACATGGTCTCCCGCAGTATGCGGGAGGGGATCCTTCTATGTTTTGTTTTGTTGGCCGTCATCGTATATACGCTTTATACATATGGTTATTTCGAACCCTCCGCCAACTGGAAGACGGGGATCAGCGCGGGCTTGACGCTGCTTACCTTGCTGTTGAGCGTCGGCGCGGCCTTTGGTTTTTTGCAGGGATACCGCCAGAAACGAAAGCTGGATCTGCTGCGCGACGCCCTGCTGCAATGGGAGAAGGGCAATCAGACCGGGACCGTGCCCAAGCTCGGCGACGATGAGATCGGCGGCCTGGGCGAACAGCTCGAGCGGATCGGCAAACGTTGGGAGGAGCAAGTCAGCTCGCTGCAGCGCCTTTCGACCCACAATGCGCAACTGGCGGAGCAGGCCCGGATATCGGCGATCGTGGAGGAGAGGCAGCGGCTGGCCCGCGAACTTCACGATGCGGTTTCCCAGCAGCTGTTTGCGATTTCCATGACGGCGACGGCGGTCGGAAGGACGCTGGAAAAGGATTTTGATAAGGCGCAGCGCCAAGTGGAACTGATCGAGGAAATGGCTTCGGTCGCCCAATCGGAGATGAGGGCCTTGCTCCTCCACTTGCGCCCAGTATATCTGGAAGGCAAAGAGCTGTCTCAAGGCTTGACCGAACTCGTCAAAGAGCTGAAAATGAAAGTGCCGATGGATCTCACGCTGGAAATGGACGAGGAACTGAATCTCGGGAAAGGGATCGAGAACCACTTGTTCCGTATTATCCAGGAGGCCATGTCCAATACGCTTCGGCACGCCAAAGCCGACAAGATGGAGATTCGCATCCATCGGAAAGGCGACGCGGTCAAGGTTACCCTGCGCGACAACGGGATCGGCTTCCAACTGGACGAGAAGAAACAGGCTTCCTATGGATTGTCGACCATGCAGGAGCGGGTGGGCGAAATCGGCGGGTCGATCCAGTTTATTACCGCTCCCGGCAAGGGGACGCGTATAGAAATTACGGTACCACTATTGAATGAGGAAATAGGAGGTGACACTCAGCATGGAGATGGAAGAGGAGAAGATGATTAAAGTGCTGCTGGTGGATGACCACGAGATGGTCCGGATCGGGCTGGCCGCCGTGCTCGGCACCGAGGATGGGATCGAAGTCGTCGGGGAGGCCAGCAGCGGTGAGGAGGGCATCCGACTGGCCCAGGAGTACAAGCCGGATGTCGTCCTGATGGATCTGGTGATGGAAGGGATGGACGGCATCGAAACGACGCGCCAACTGCTGAAGCTCTATCCCGATTGCAAGGTGATCGTGCTGACCAGTTATTTGGATGACGAGAAGATGTATCCCGTCATTGAGGCGGGGGCCTTCAGTTACCTGCTCAAAACCTCCCGCGCATCCGAAATTGCGGAAGCGATCCGCGCCGCGGTCCGGGGGCAATCCGTCTTGGAATCCCAGGTGGCTTCCAAGATGATGAACCGGTTCCGCCAGCCGAAACCGGAGACGCCGGCTCACGAAGAGTTGACCGACCGGGAAATGGATGTGCTCCGTCTGCTGGCGCAAGGCAAATCCAATCAGGATATCGCGGACGACCTGATTATCGGAATCAAGACGGTGAAGTTTCACGTCACGAATATCCTGGCCAAGCTGGGCGTCGAAGACCGTACGCAGGCGGCGATTTACGCTTACAAGAACGGCCTGGCCGAATAAAGGGAAAGTGGACCTATGGAGGGAAATGGGTCCGCTTTTTTTGTTTGCTCTATTTGTCCGGGCGATAAGGAAGTATAAAAAGGCCGCTAGCGGGGCATTCTGAAGCTAATGATAGATTACTAGATTAGCGGAGGGAATAGCGATGCAAAACTCGGGCGGCCTGCGGAACAAAGGAACGATGTGGATGGCGGGATGCGCCTTGCTGCTGCTGGTAGCGATGGCCGGCTTTTTCGGCCGCGGCGGGACAGCGGCGGTTCCTGTAGCCATCGGCGGCGCTCCGGGAGCCGAACATTCCCCCGCCGCGGCCGCAGCCCAATGGGAGCAATTGCTTGAACTCGGCGCGGGGGCCGTGCGGGAGGATCTGAAAGGGACGGCAAAGTGGCAGGGAACATGGCGGACGCTGCTATCGGCGGAGGAAGCGGCCGGTGCCTTGGCTTCCCGGCTGGGCTTGGGCGAAATCCGCGCAGAATTGGTTCAGGGCCGCACCGTCTACAAGGCAGCGGGGAACCCGCAAGGCATCGCTTCCGGCTTGACGTTAACCAGCTTCCCCGGGGAGGAAGAGAACGCATATTATGTCGTGATGAGAATGGAATCCCGGGGGGCTGAAGCCGCCCGGAAGATGCAGGAACGGATCGCGTTGAGCGGGGAATCGTTGGCGGATGAAGGCGTCCGTATTCAATGGAATGGCGCCCTGCAGGGGGAGATTAACCCGGGCTTGAAAGAAGGGAAAGGAGTGGAGTCGGCGGAGAAATATCCGCTTGGTGAAAGTCTTTCTATCCTGGAAAAAGGTAGCTGGCATGCATTAAATCTGACGGCGGTGGAAGATTATGAGGACGGAGGCACGGTCAGCCGCTCGTATGCCGTTCCGGATATGGCGATTTCCGTTCTTAGCGGCGGTCACCGGGTTTCCCTGCAGATGGCGGTTCATCGGAATGACTTGACCGGTCAGGAAGAGGTTTCGCTCGGCTCGCCGTTATTGACAGTTGAATATTAATGATGAAAAAATAAATATTTGATAAAAGTTAAATGAATTTTCTGAAATGCCTAGCATTTTTGCTATGAATATGATGGCATCATTTCGACGAATATGCTAAAATGACATCACATCCAGTGATGCCGTGTAAATTCATATCATTGGTGGGAATTTGAATAAATATTCACTATATTACATAGAAAGAAATGAGGAGCCATGGCTGAATTTGAAAATTTAGAATCACTGCAGACACCTGGAGCGGTATTTTTTATTTTTGGGGCAACCGGAGATTTAGCACGCCGTAAGCTCTTCCCTGCCATATATTCGTTATATCGCGAAGGTAAACTGGCTGAGGATTTCGCGGTGATCGGCGTTGCGCGCCGGCCGCGTACACAAGAAGAATTCCGGGATGACGTCCATCGCTCCATTCAGGAGTTTTGCCGGTATAAAGTCAAGGATGAGGCCGACTGGACACAGTTTGCCGAGCACTTTTCCTATAAGTCGCTGGATATCAACAATATCGATGGATACCATGAACTTCGGGAACTCACGGAAACGGTCGAGTCGCGCTTTGGTATTCCGGGCAACCGGCTGTTCTACCTCGCGCTCGCGCCCGAGCTGTTCGGCAGCGTATCCTTCAACCTGCAGAAAGGCGGCATGCTGAGCAGCGGCGGTTGGCATCGTCTGGTTATCGAGAAGCCGTTCGGCTATGATCTGCTCTCCGCCCAGAAGCTGAATGAAGAGCTGAACCAAGTATTCAAGGAAGAGGAAATTTACCGGATCGACCACTATCTCGGCAAAGAGATGGTTCAGAATATAGAAGTTATCCGCTTTGCGAACGCGTTCTTTGAGCCGCTTTGGAACAACAAGCATATCTCCAATGTTCAAATCACGCTGAGCGAAACCGTCGGCGTTGAAGAACGCGGTGGATATTACGATCACTCCGGCGCGTTGCGGGATATGGGGCAGAACCATATGCTGCAGATGCTGACGATGATCGCCATGGAACCGCCAAGCCGCTTGTTCCCGGAAGATATCCGGGACGAGAAGGTGAAGGTTCTCCGCTCCTTGCGGCCGTATGCTTCGGCTCAGGAAGTGAAGGAGAACGTCGTCCGCGGGCAGTACACGGAAGGTGAAGCAGGCGGCAAGAAGCTGCCGGGATACCGCCAAGAAGACAAGGTGGATCCGAATTCGAACACGGAGACCTATTTTGCGGCCAAGGTGTTCGTCGACAATTTCCGTTGGGCGGGTGTTCCGTTCTACATTCGTACCGGGAAACGCCTTCCGGTCAAAACGACGGAGGTTGTGGTAGAGTTCAAACAGATGCCGACGAACGTTTATCTCGGACAGAAGCATAATCTCGAACCGAATCTGCTCGTCATCCGCGTCAATCCGATGGAAGGCATCTACATCAAGATCAACGCGAAGAAGCCCGGTTCGGATTCCAAGATCGAACCGCTGGCGATGGAATTTTGCCAAAGCTGCCAGGTCGGCATCAACTCGCCGGAAGCTTATGAGCGGCTGATCTACGACGCGGCGAACGGAGATTCCACATACTTTACCCGCTGGGATGAAGTGGCGACGGCCTGGGCTTTCGTCGACCGGATCGCTTCCGCTTGGGCGCAAAACCCGGCCGACATCAGTAAATATCCTGCCGGCTCCTGGGGGCCGAAGGAAGCCGATGAGCTGCTGACCAAAGACGGGTTCCACTGGTGGCCGGTGAACGGCCAGGAAGAGGACAATGTCGTTTGGATTAGACCTTAAAGATTTGTTATAGATATGTACGAGCCGTCTTCGAGCGATACGCCTGAAGACGGCTTTCTTTATGGCGCGAATACAAAATCCTGCAAATCTGCAGGGATTTCCGACGATATGAGTAACCATTACATTGCGCCATACCCAAGCCGTCGTGCGCTTCGGCAAGTGTGACATTTCAATGTTGAGCTATTTGGCAGGCTAGTTGAAGGGTGTTTTTTAACCAACATTTAATTAAGGAGAATATTTATGAATCAAGGCAGAATTATTATAATTACTGGTTCACCAGGGACTGGTAAAAGTACAGCGGCATCAATTGTTGCTAAAGAGTCTAATTTATCGAAGTCGGTACATATGCACACGGATGATTTCTATCACTATATTCGTAAGGGGGCAGTACCTCCATTTTTACCGGAATCACATGAACAAAACTTAATTGTTATTGAAGCCTTTTTGGAAGCTGCAAAACGTTTTGCACTTGGTGGGTACGATGTGATTATAGATGGAATTGTTGGTCCTTGGTTTTTAGAGCCGTGGTTAAAAGCCGTACAAGATAATTATGAAGTACATTACATTATCTTAAGAGCGGCTAAAGAAGAAACAATGAAACGCGCAATCAATCGTTCCAAATTGGATGAAGATACCAACATTGAATTGGTGGAAAAAATGTGGAAGCAATTTAACAATTTGGGTCACTATGAATCCCATATTATTGACACAACAAATCAATCAATCGAACAAAGTGTTTCAACAATTAAAGCTGTGATTAAAAAGAAATCTTTATTACTCACGATTTGATGTGATACAAAAGTTCAATAAACGGGTGCGTTTGTTGAACAAGAATGGGGTTTTAATTTGTTTTGCATCCTTTGGAGTTGGAGTTGGTAGTGCGATCGGCACCTTGAGCCTGTAGATTTGCAGGATTTACTTAAAAGAGAAAATGACGGGATCCGGGCGGGTGAAGTGGCGTATGTTGAGTTAAAATGTGTTACAATAAGAGACGTGACTTTGTAGAAGCGAGAGGAAAGTGAGAATGAGCAAAGCATTGGAACAACTGCAGCAGGAAGTCGATAAACGCAGAACGTTTGCGATCATCTCCCACCCGGATGCCGGGAAAACGACGCTTACGGAGAAACTGCTTTTGTTTGGGGGAGCCATCCGTCTGGCCGGTTCGGTCAAAGCCCGGAAAGCCAGCAAGCATGCGACAAGCGACTGGATGGAAATCGAGAAGCAGCGGGGGATTTCCGTAACCTCTTCCGTGATGCAGTTTGATTATAAAGGACACCGCGTCAATATTTTGGATACGCCGGGTCACCAGGACTTCAGTGAAGATACGTACCGTACCCTGACGGCCGCGGACAGCGCCGTGATGCTGATCGACGTGGCCAAGGGTGTCGAGGCCCAGACGATCAAGCTTTTTCAGGTCTGTGCCAAGCGGGGGATTCCGATCTTCACCTTCATCAACAAGCTGGACCGCGAAGGCCGGAACCCATTCGAATTGATGGAGGAAATCGAGCAGGTGCTTGGCATCCGCTCCGTACCGATGAACTGGCCGATCGGCATGGGCCGGGAACTTTGCGGAGTGTACGACCGGATGAAGAATCAAGTGGAGCTGTTCCAAGGGGACGATCACTCAAACATCCAGGTGACGAAGGTGGAGAGTTACACGGACCCGGTTATTCGTGAGATGGCCGGCGAATATTTACACGATCAACTGTGCCAGGATGTAGAACTGCTTGATGTGGCGGGAGATCCGTTTGATCTGGAAAAAGTGAAGCGCGGCGAGCTGACGCCGGTCTTTTTCGGCAGTGCGGTCAACAATTTTGGTGTTCAGACCTTCCTGGAGAACTTCCTGCAGCTTGCTCCGAAACCGGAGCCTCGGCGGAGTACGAACGGACTCGTGGAGCCGACGAACGAGAAGTTCTCGGGCTACGTCTTCAAAATCCAGGCCAATATGAACCCGGCGCACCGCGACCGAATCGCTTTTCTGCGTATCGTTTCCGGGAAGTTCGAGCGCGGCATGTCCGTCAAGCACGTGCGGGCGGGCAAAGAGATCAAGCTGTCCCAGCCGCAGCAATTCCTGGCCCAGGACCGAGATATCGTCAGCGAAGCTTACCCGGGCGATATTATCGGGCTGTTTGACCCGGGGATTTTCCGGATCGGCGATTCGCTCAGCCAGGGCAGCGAGGTCGTGTTCGATGAGCTTCCGACGTTCTCGCCGGAGATTTTTGCCAAAGTAACGGTGAAAAATGCCCTGAAACATAAGCAGTATCAAAAGGGGATCGACCAGCTGACCGAAGAGGGGACGATTCAGGTGTTCACCACCGTCGGTTTTGAGGATACCTTGCTTGGCGTGGTCGGACAACTGCAGTTCGAAGTCTTCGAGTACCGGATGAAGGGCGAATACGGGGTGGATGTTCAGTTACAGCGCATGCCTTTCCAATTTGCCCGCTGGATCGTGGCCGATAAGATCGACCCGTCGAAATTCCGTATCAACTCGACGCTTGTCAAAGACAAGAAGGGGAACTATGTCGCCTTGTTCGAGAATGAATATGCGATGCGCACGGCCATGGAAAAAAATCCGGACGCCCAGTTCCTCGAAACAGCGCCTTAAAAACACTTCAAAGTTTTTGCCGTCCGCAGGGGCGGCTTTTTTTGCCTTGAAAAGCAGGACGAGCCTTGAGTCGCCTATAGCAGCGGCAAAAGGCTCGTTTGCTTAGCAAGGCAGTCTTATTTCAACGGCTTGAGGTCGGCCGCTTCGATCTGCTGCTTGAGCACGGACAGAAGCTCGTTCTGCCGGGCTGTGTCGATGTTCTTCCAGATTAGTTCAAAAACGGCGCCAAGTCCCGGAAGCGCGGCCTCCTGGGCATCGACCGAGCCTTCGATCATCTCCCGCAGCCCCTCTTCGCTCTGGCCGTGGATTTTGTGCATAATCGCCTCGCGCAAACTCATCGTAATGGATGGCACGAATTCTTTTCCCTCCTTGGTCATAGTTGTCCGTTGTTAATGTGCCCCTTACGGTCCGCGAAAATTCAAGTTTTCCGGGGAATATGATATACTATAGCAATCCATAAATGATTCGGGATGGTGAAAGCAGATCATGGCACATAAAGATAAGAAGCAGTTTGCCGTCATTGGGATGGGGCGATTCGGTTTGAGCGTGGCCAAAGCGCTGAGCGGAATGGGCTTTGACGTCCTGGCGATCGATTCCGACGAACACCGCACCCAAGCGGTCTCCAATATCGTCACCCATGCGGTTACGGCCGACTCGACCGATGAGGAAGCGCTCCGCGCCCTTGGCGTCCGGAACTTCGACGTTGTGGTTGTTGCTATTGGGGAAGACATTCAATCCAGCATCCTGACCACTCTGATTTTGAAGGATATGGGTGGGCCGCTGATCGTGGTTAAAGCCCAGAATGAGCTACACGGCAAGGTACTGAATAAAATCGGCGCCGATAAGGTTATTTTTCCGGAGCGGGATATGGGACTTCGGGTGGCCCACCATTTGACGTCTCCCAATGTGCTGGATTACATCGAGCTTTCCGACGAGTACAGCATCGTTGAATTGCGCGCCACCCGGGCGATGATCGGTCAGAACCTGAAGGAGCTGAACGTGCGGGCCCGTTTCGGCTGCAACGTGATGGCGATCAAGCGCGGGACGAAAATGAACATTTCGCCTTCTTCCGCCGACCGTCTCTCCGAAGGAGATATTCTCGTTGTGGTTGGGGAGAAGAACGATTTGACGAAGATGGAATTGGCGTATGCGGAAGAGTAGATAATGAGAGACGGAAAATTCCTGCAAAAGTGCAGTTTTTGGGGGCCGAGAGGTCTCGGTTAGAAAAAATTACCATAAATTCCTGCATATTTGCTCTTTATTGCTCAAATTGGTTTTGACAGGGAAAAATACCTGCAGATTTGCAGGAATTCTTTTTGATCCGAGGGGAATGAAGGGCAAGCTGAAGATCAGTGGTTGTGAAGATCGGGAAGAGCAGCGGACAGCGATTTTAATCTGAACAAAGGAATGAACCATTCATGCAGATACTGTCTCCGCAAAACGGCCGGGTCAAGGAATGGGCTGGGCTTCTGGAGAAAAAACATCGGGACAAGCAGGGCAAGTTTCTGATCGAGGGGATTCATCTCGTTCAGGAGGCACTGGAGGCGGGGGCGGACATCGAATGCGTCTGTTATGACGCGGAGGGCGGGATCCCCGCCGAACTGGCCCAGGCGGCCTCGGCCGGCCTGGACGTGGAGTGGATCGCCGTATCGGAGGCGGTCATCGCCAAATGCAGCGATACGAAGACGCCGCAGCCCGTGTTCGCCGTCGTGCGCAAGGCGGACGGCGGGGTGGGGCCGCTGCTCGGGCAGGCGAGCGGCCTGGTGGTGGTGCTGGACGGCGTGCAGGATCCCGGCAACGTCGGCACCGTTATCCGCACCGCCGACGCGGTCGGTGCGGACGGGGTGATCGTCGGCGCGGGCTGCGCCGACATTTACGGGCCCAAGGTGCTGCGCGCCACCATGGGCTCGATCTTTCACTTGCCGGTGGTCCACGGCAAGCTCGCGGAGTTGTTGCCGCAGGCGAAGAGCCGCGGCATCCGGCTCGCCGGAACGAGCCTCCAGGGGGCGGTCAACTGCTTCGCGTATGACTTTACCGGCCCGGTGTGGCTCTTGTTCGGCAGCGAAGGCAGCGGGCTAAGCCCGGAAGTCCGCGATCTGATGGACGACGGACTCATCATTCCGATGCGCGGACAGGCGGAGTCGCTGAACGTGGCGATGGCCGCCTCGGTGCTGCTGTACGAGGCGCTGCGGCAGCGGCATTTTTCAATCAACAATCCCCGCTAACGTTCGACTCACTAACCCTCAGTATAAATAATGTCTATAAACACACCAAAGACTGGCAGAAGATCAATCCTCACCCCGATCTTTCCCCAGTCTTTTTCTCTGCCTTTTCAAGCCCTTTCCCCAATTATTATAGTAGGGTTTGCTGCCCTTGACCTGCAATTAATTGTTTGGTTCGAATTAAAGGGAATTCCTCCCGTTAATTTGGTGCGTATGCGGCTGCAGAGGGGAATTAGCTGGAAAACCTCCTGCTAATTCGCCTGAAATTGCGTATATCGGCAATAGGGCTGCGAAATAGATGGAGCTTTTCCAGCTAAATCCGATCGATGAGCCAAGAGCGGTACATTAACGGGAGATTTTCCCGTTAATGATATAGACTCCGACGGTGGGGCTTTATATCTACAATTGTGGATGTTGGCAACGTATCTCCGAAACCATTTCATATCCTTAGAACGGCCCAATCCGATTTTTTTAGAACATAGCTTTGGTATTATGCGGGAATGAAAGGCCAGTGAAGCCAGTGATCCGATCGATGAGATTTTTATGAATGTTAAAAACTCGATATGGCTTCCTCGGCAGGACTTTGATTGTATGAGTATATACGCATTAGAGTAACCCTGAACTCTCAATCGTTTTTAATTTCTAAAAATTATATCAGTTGAAGAGGAAGGTTGATAGCGCATGGTCCTGAAAACCGAAAGGCTCATTGTCCGTAAATTTCACGATGCGTATCAATATGCCATTTTGAATGAAGAGTGGAAGTTTACTTCTAACAGGTTGGATTAGGGAGTTAAATCTTACAGGTGGTGGCCTAATGAAGTATTTCATAACGGATTTACATGGTGAGTATAAAGGGCTGGATTTATTGCTAAAACATGCTGAAATTGATTTTGCAACGGACCAACTTGTTATTGGCGGCGACATGATTAACCGGGGGAAGGAAAGCGGCAGGGTAATCAAAAAGCTAAAGGATTTGGTTGATGAATACCCCAAAAATGTATTTGCTCTGATTGGAAATCATGAAGAAATGATGCGGAATTATTACCGGAATGGAGAAACCCTTTGGCTGTCTCATGGAGGAAAAGATACGATTAGGGATCTTGAGAAGACCTTCCCGAATCAGGCAAAAAGAAAGGAATATAACCCGAAACAAACTTGTGGTGCATGGTCATTCGCCCGTCGAGCTGATTTATTTTGATGGAGTGCGACTGAATTGCGATTTGGGTTCAAATACATACTCGGTTATGGAAGAACGGGGACTCTGTTTGATGGAACTGGATCGGATGATCTATTATGTTTATAAGCAATCTACAGGGAAGATCGAGGAGAGGAAAGTTATACGATATTAGAGGATCATTGCGGGCTCACAGGGGGCTTACTACAGAAGAGAAGGCTTTCCTCTCTATACAAAACAAAAGACGCTTATACTGGGAGGGCTTGTCCAGATAAGCGTCTTTTGTTTACACAAATTACCTATACTGTTCAAGATGAAGTAAGCGCTCCCGATGCAAAATATCAGTGTTCATTCCCCCGTTAGAATTCAGTACCCTACACCATGACCATTAGTAGTGATATCAGTTTTGGTAGGGTTTCCGACAGGAGTAAGACCAATAACAGCTGGGGTTACAGCGAAAATAACAAAGTTACACAGGGCTACCAATACAACCAGTTTCTTTTTCATTTTGTTTTTGCACCTCGCCAATTAATTTTTTGTACCGAAATTTTGCCTCTTCAGTTGCGAAATCCCGGTATTGTTCAAACAGCCCTACACATTTAAGCATATCGTGTTCGCTGCGAATTTCAATAGCAAATGCAAAACTATCCAAAATATATTTTAGTCCAAAATCAAGGTTGTTTTTCTTCAAATAATAGACTCCAAGGCCCGATAACAAGCTGACAAATCGGTCATTCGTATAATGCAAGCTATTTTTCCCGATACGACATTGTTGTTCTTGATGCTTTAAAAAGGACTCGTACTGTTCAAGTACAGAATCGATGTTGATATCGAATTTGTTAGCTGCAATCACTATCTCGCATAGGGCAAAAAACACTTCATTTTCTCTGGTGGAGATATACTTCGCATACTCCGGTAGAACCCCGACTTCGCCGGACATCAGCTGATACAGGTAACGATTCCCCTCAGCCCATTCCCGAAACTGTTGGATCACACCCATTTCAATGTCAGTGGGATCTTTTACCCAATCGCAGAGTGCATACAGTGAAACATAGCGCAGCGCATCCTCATATCTGCCAAATTGATAATGCGTTTCGCCTAATATTAAGTAGGCATACATAATATAAAAAATAATCGGCTTCTTGATTTCCGGCGATTTCTTACTACCGTTCAACTCATAGTGAAGCGTTGCTTTGACTTTCAGTTTCTCCGCCAGTTCCGCTACCTTATCCCAACGACGAAGAGAAGCAAACACATTGATCAATTCATTTAGCGCGTCTAGTTGATAGGGTTCTTCAAGCCGATCAATAAAATATTCAAAATGGGAAGCCAGTAACAAATTTTTGTTTTGGTCTTTGGACAAACCCAACGTAAATAAACGGTATTGACAAAGAGCCAGCCGCTCGGAATGCTGTTTCTGTTCACCTTCCGCAACCAACTCGTAAAGTATGACAGCCGCGTCCCGCTTTCCCTCTTTAAAAAGCTGTTCAGCCAGGTTAAACAGCAGTGGTATATAAGAAAGGTTATCCATCATCAGCCTAACCACTTGCTGAATACAATCGAGCTTATTCAAACTGGCGCAACGCTGCAAAAACGGACCGAGCCTCCGCCAATCCGGGTTGGCCTGGTAGAAGCATTCATCAATATACATCTCATAGAAATATCCTTCGGGAAGTCTCATTCCCGCAGTTAGCCGGTCGAGCTGCTGCATAGCAATGGGGCGATGACCATTGATAATCCCGCTTAACGTTCCGGTATTAATTTGCGTCAGTTCGGAAAATTGATTTAACGTCATACTATTCCTTTTTAAATAATCTTCCATCTGACTACGGATCGTTGTCAGTCCGGTTTCCATCGTTTTCAATCGATCACCTCCTTTGCTCATATATGGAATATACTACCATTACAACTCTATATTATAGATAAATTAAACGATGGTCAATAGATACTACGGAAAATTCTGTAATAAGCAAATAGTCAAACAGCTTTATTTATCGCTGCAAACTTTGGCCGTTGGTGGAAATAACCTCCTTATACCAGTTGAATGATTTTTTGCGGTAGCGGTTCAGGCTTCCGGTCCCGTCATCATTGCGGTCTACATAAATAAAGCCGTACCGTTTGCTCATTTGGGCGGTTGAAGCGCTGACCAAATCGATGCAGCCCCATGCGGTATAGCCCATGACTTCGATCCCGTCCTCCAGGGCTTCGCCCACTTGGACCAGGTGATCGTTCAAATATTGAATCCGGTAATCGTCCTCCACCGTCGGGATGCCGTTCTCGTCCGCGATGAGCTCGTCCTTGGCCCCGAGTCCGTTTTCCACGATAAACAGAGGCTTTTGGTAACGGTCGTAGAACATGTTCAGCACATAACGCAAACCTTTGGGGTCAATTTGCCATCCCCATTCGCTTGCTTGCAAGTAAGGATTGGTTACGCCGCCTAACAGGTTGCCTTCGGAACTTTTACGCTGCTCCGTATCCGCCGTTTCGCAGATGCTGACATAGTAACTGAAGGAAATAAAGTCTACCGTATGCTTTAAAATCTCCAAGTCGCCGGGCTCCATTTGAATCGAAATCCCATTCTCGCGGAAATAGCGTTTCATGTACCCGGGATAACTGCCTCTGGCCTGGACGTCGGCAAAGAAATAATTTTTGTGCTCGGATTCCATGGCCGCGATGACATCATCCGGGTTAGGCGTAAGCGGGTAGGTCGGCATACTTAGGACCATACAGCCGATTTTTGCGTCAGGCATCATTTCGTGCCCGATTTTGACGGCCAGCGCGCTGGCGACAAATTCGTGGTGAACGGCTTGATACAGGTCCTGCTTGCTCAGCTCCTGTTTTGGGGTATAAATGCCTCCGCTTAAAAACGGTTCTTCCAAAATAGAGTTGATCTCATTAAAGGTCAGCCAGTACTTTACCTTGTTTTTGTAGCGGTCAAACACCGTTCGCGCGTAACGTTCATAAAAGCCGATCAGTTTCCGGTTTACCCAACCGTTATACTGCTTGGACAGATGCAGCGGTGTTTCATAGTGGGAGAGGGTAACAAGCGGCTCAATCCCGTATTTGAGGCATTCGTCAAAAAGATCGTCGTAAAACTTCAGGCCTTGTTCGTTCGGCTCGAGGTCATCACCATTCGGAAAAATTCTTGACCAGGCGATGGAGGTCCTGAATACTGTAAAGCCCATTTCGACAAAAAGCCGGATATCTTCCTTGTAGCGATGATAAAAGTCGATGCCGACCAGCTTCAGGTTGTCTTTGGTAGGGAATTCGGTAATAGGGCCCTTAACTCCCCTCGGGGCAACATCCTGCGTAGATAACCCCTTGCCGTCCTCGTTGTAGGCCCCTTCACATTGATTGGCGGCGACGGCGCCGCCCCACAGAAATCCATCCGGGAATCGGATACTCATGATTGTCCACCTTCCTTGTTCATATAATCATTAGGGTAAACGGAATGGAGTACTGTCATGCATGCCTAAGGAGAGAAACAAAGAAGAGAGCATGTCATTGCTCTGTGGGAAAACAGGGGGGAGCTCAGACAGCGGCGCCGAGCGCACTTCCAATACTTCCAACTCCAAAAGATGCAAATCTGCAGGTATTTAGTTCGATCCACGAGGGGATGCGTAAAAAGATGCAAATCCTCTAAGGCCCCCTAATTAAACTGGAGTCTCCCTACCCAATAATTTAAACTTAGAATAAAGGGAGATGATCGGTATGGGAAAAAGGTTGAACGAAGAAAAACGTTTAAAAGTTGTGAAAGAAGCG
>NZ_JBAGJC010000027.1:0-28563 GCF_036864765.1 Paenibacillus sanfengchensis
GTGGAGCTTCCGGACGGCGGACCAAACGGCCCCGCAGATGGTGAGCAAGAGTCCGGAAGGCAGCGGAGCGATGTTAGTTTCAGGGCTGAGCATGACGTTTAACGAACCGGTGCAGTGGGGAACGGGGGACGTCATTGTACGTGAGGCCCTGGATGGCCGCATAGCAAGACAAGTCCGCGTGTCGAGCGGTATGTTTACAACCGGCTACGGAACCTTGAATGGAGACAGAGCGGACCTGTATCTGGACGGCGGACTGGAAGAGGGAACATCGTACTACGTGGAAGTGACGCCGGGAACGCTTATGGACCACAGCGGCAACCCGTTCGCGGGCATCCAGGGGTCGAGCGGGTGGACGTTTAGAACTTTACCTCAAACTCCGAGTAAAGTATCTGATAGAACAAGAAATTCCGGTTCCGTTACCCCAACTTCAGTTCCTTCGCTCACGGCGCAAGGAGGGATACTGGTTAATGCAAAAAAAACAACCACGATAACTGAAGCAGGTGAGCGGACGACGTTAGATATTAAAGAGGACGATCTGACCAAGGAGTTACACAAAAATAAGCTTTTGTTAAATGAATCCCAAACCTTAATGATAGATACAGCCCAATATGGGTCAAATATTATAGTTAATCTGCCTATGAGCTCTTTCCGCATTTCAGAGGCATTAGGAAATCTGCGCATTGGATTTGGTTCTTCAGAGGCTCAATATTTCCTGCCGGCAGAACTAATCCAACAATGGGCGGAGACTTATAACGACGATACATTGTCTATCCAAATCACCAAATTGGAAAATGAGACAAAGTCATTGATTCAAGGCATGGTTGTTAATGAAAAAGCAGTGCAAGCCGAACCCGGACCTACTGAATTTTTGGTTCGTGCCGGTCAACGGGAGATTTCCGATTTTTCAAATAAATATGTTGAGCGAAAACTCCTATTGCGCGAAACGGTTTCCGCAAAAAATTCAACAGCGGTATGGATGAATCCTGAAACGAATCGTTTGCATTTTGTTCCTTCACTCTTTGAAAATGAGGACGGGGCTACGGAGGTTACTATAAAGACAGCTCACAACAGTATTTATACCGTAATCTCGGCAGATAAAAAATTCTCGGATATGAATGGCCATTGGGCATACGATGATGTGGAATTAATGGCAAATAAGCTTATTTTACAGGGCGTAACCCCTGAAAAATTCGATCCGAACCGGCCGATAACCCGTAGCGAATTTGTCGCATTAATTGTAAGAGGGTTAGGATTACAAGAAGACTCGGAGTCAGAGCCGTTTTCGGACGTAACCGCCAACGATTGGCATGCAGGCAGTATTGGAGCGGCAATAAAAGCAGGATTGGTGCAGGGGAACGAGAATAGCGAATTCCTTCCCAATGCCCCTATAACTCGGGAGGAAATCGCTCTAATCGCTGAAAAAGCGCTGGAGTATGTTAAAGGAACCGGGGAAAGGGAAGGTTCGAATGCTCCTTACCTACCTGCATACAAAGATGAGGGCACGGTATCCCTTTGTGCGAAGAGTGCTATGAACCAGGCCATAAATCAGGGGTTGATCCAAGGGAAATCCACAGATACCCTTGCCCCGAAAGAACACGCGACTCGAGCAGAGGCAGCTTCAGTCATCAAGAGATTGTTAAGGTTATTGAAATTTATAGACTAATAGTCGGGACTAAAGCCGGAAAAGCTAAAGAGAGATAGAATCAGGCGAAGGCATGATTGTTGAAGAGTTGATTCAGAAGAAAGACCTCCAGCCGCTGCTGAACAAGCGGGACCGGAGGTCTTTTGCTGTTCTAACAGGTTTTCTTATTTGTTGTCAAAGGATTACCTGGTCCTTGACAGCCGCCATGGCATATTTTTTGCTGGCTTTGGGCCTCTATTTCGGACAAATCCCCATTGAGTGTTTTTAAACTGGTTAAAAACAAGCCGGCGCAAGAACCAAGTATCGGAAGTAGTCCAGCGGCCAGAAACAACATCTGCACGCCATAGCGTTCCGCTACCGCACTGCCAACAAAAGCCCCTATAGGCTGCAGGGCTCCTCCAATCAGAAAACGGATGGCATTGACCCGCCCCTGAAGCTGGCCGGGAACGAGCTTGCCATGCAAAGAAGAACTCAGAGCGCCGAAAAAGGGGGTGGAAGCACCAAACGCAAACAGTACGATCAGGGCGATCGGGTAGCTGTGCACAAATCCCAAGATCATGTTGAAGAAACCCATGGCGGCAAGACTTGAGATCATCACCATTCTTCGCCGGTTGATTTCTCCTATTATCGAAACGACTGCGAGCCCGGTCAAAGTGCCAAATGCTGTAGCGGCCGTAAGGGTCCCCATGGCTGCGGCATCCCGGTGCAAAACTTCGCTGACATAGGGAACCATCATCGTCCATATGGCTACGGAGCACATGTTGCTGATCGAGACCATCCCCATAATGACTAGCATCGGCGGAAATTGCCTGTAAAAGACGAACCCTTCGGTGATTTCCCGGAGATAAGCAGCAATAGAAGGGTTGGATGGAGCTTTGCCGTTGTGAAGTGTTTTCGGCAGGAGCAGCAACATGACAATGGCCGCTATATAACACAGGGCATTAACACCCAAAGCCGGAAGCGTGCCCACACTGGCAACCACGGCTCCGGCCATCGCCGGGCCGATCAAAGCTACCGCGTTCCTGCAGCCGTCGATAAGCGCAAAAGCACGGGTTAGCTTGCGGGAGTTCACGGCATCCGGCACGAGGGCCATGGCGGTCGGCATAAACAAGGCGGAACATGAACCGCTAAGTCCTGCCGCCAGGAACAAGTGCCAAAGCTGGAGCTGGCCGATCAGACCGGCGAACAGCGGCAGGATAATGGCGGCTAACCGTACGGTAGCCAAAGTGGCCATGAGGCGGTTGCGAGGCCAACGGTCGGAAAGCGGAGAACCAAGAAGGCGGAGGACCAGCTCAGGAATTCCGGAGGATAACGCAAGCGCCCCCATAGCCAGTTTCGATCCGGTGATCTCATATACGAGCCATTCCATGGAAAGTAAACCGAAGGCATCGCCGAAACCGCTCAGGGCGATGGTGGAAAGCAGCCCGTAATAACTATGCTTTTGCTTTTTCACAAACCCCCCCCTGTTCCTCTGTATCCATGCGGGCAGGTGCATTATGGCGGAGATAGGCGTTGATTTGAAGGGGCAGAGAGTTCACGGCCTCGCCGCGCAAGCTGTATTCCACGGATTTGGACTCCAAGTACTTGGTATGATAGTGCACGACGATCAGTCCCGCGGCCCGCAGTGCGATTAAGTGGTAATGAATCGTGCTTTTGGATAAAGCAATCTCGCGTACGATTTCTGTAAAAGTCATCCGCTTGCGGGACAACAAGTGGAGAATACGCAACCGGGTTTCATCCGATAGCGCTTTGGTTAACCTGAGAAGGCTTGGGGAAGGATACCCGGGCGCCTCGGGGAAAAGGTCGCAGGAATAACTGGTGAACACAATCGAATCGAAGAAGCTGGAAGTAACAAGCGGACGGTAGTGATACTGAGGAGTCAATACGACTTGTTTGAGTTCCTCGCCGGGGTATAGCCGCATCCCTCCTGTCGCTTGCTCATATATTTCCATACTGTCCGTTTCGTGAAGCCGGGAATTCAGTGAAACAGCCTCTTGTTGCAGTCCCTCGAGAATCCGCGAATCAATCCGGCAGAAATAACGCAAATCCCATTCCCGCAAAACTTCGGAAGCCAAATTTCGCAATTCCGCGAGATTGGAGGGGACTGTCTGTCCGCACGCCGCCGATATGTCAAATAACTGGCCCATAGATAGACCTTCGAACCAATCCAAAAAGCCACTGACCGTACGGGGGGCGGGGCATTTCCAAATAAACGGAGATAGACTGAAGTCACTCAAGAGTTTGACTGTATCCCGCATCTTGTACAAACTTACGGGGGCAAACAGATCCTGAACCTCTCGGACCCAGGTCTTTCCGGCATCGATCGAGCCATGGCTTTGTTTGTTAAAAAAAGCGGTCAGACTTGTTACACACTCATAAACGGGAGCAAAATCCACTTCGATTTTAAAAGACATAGGGACCAGATTCCTTTCTCTGCATTTATATGTTCGATAAATATAGAACATAATTTAAGTTCTATATTAATATAACTAAAATCGATTGGCAACAAAAAAACCGTCCAAGCGCACATTCGCACTTGGACGGTTCTTTCGTAAAGTTGTTTTACAGCGACTTTAGATACTCGACGATCGTCAAGAGTCCTTTATCGAAGTTTTCGAGATTGAAATGCTCGTTCGGCGCGTGCAGATTCTCGTCCGGGAGTCCGAAGCCCATCATCACGGACGGAGCCGACAGAACGCGGGACAACGTCTCGACGATCGGAATCGAGCCGCCGTCTTTCGTGAACAGGGCGCGGGTACCGTAGATGCGCCCGTAGGCGTCGGCCGCCTTTTGCAGCATCGGATCGGCGGGATCGATCGTAAAGGCGCGGGCTTTCTCGGTAGCCGTCACCTTAAGAGTAGCGCCCGGCTGCAGGTGCGCATGCAAATGCGCCGCGATCTTATCGATAATATCCTGCGGATCCTGCTCGCCCACCAGGCGGCAAGTGATTTTGGCGTGGGCTTCTTTCGGCAGCACCGTCTTGGTCCCTTCGCCCTGGAAGCCGCCGTACATTCCGTTGATTTCCAGGGTAGGGCGGGCGCCGGTACGTTCGACAAAGGAGTAGCCTTCTTCCCCGTACAGGGCACCTAGGCCCAAGTCGCTCTTCAATTTGTCTTCATCAAATTGCAGCTTGGCGAACTCTTCCCGTTCCATCGCGGTTAGTTCGGGAACGCCTTTGTAGAAGCCTTCCACGGCGACGCGGCCCTTCTCGTCGTGTAGCGAATCCAGCAAAGACACGAGCGCATGCAGCGCATTAGGCACCCCGCCGCCGAACGTGCCCGAGTGGAGGTCGGTGTTCGCGGTGAACACCGATACTTCCAGGGCGCAGAGCCCGCGGAGGCCGATGCAGATCGCCGGTTTTCCCGGCGCCAGCAGCGCGGTGTCCGAAATCAGAATGACGTCGGCCGCCAGCTTGTCCTTGTGCGAGTCCAGGAAGCCGGGCAGATTCGGGCTTGTCACTTCTTCTTCGCCTTCGATGCAGAATTTGAGGTTGACCGGCAGTTCCTTTTCCTCTTTTAAGATGGCCTCGGCCGCCTTGATGTGCATGAAGACTTGCCCTTTGTCGTCCGTTGCCCCGCGGGCATACAGCTTCCCGTCGCGAATCGACGGCTCGAAGGGAGGCGTCTCCCATAAATGAAGGGGATCAACCGGTTGAACGTCATAATGTCCATAAACGAGGACGGTCGGCTTGCCGGGGGCGTGCAAATGCTCCGCGTAGATTACAGGGTGGCCGTCCGTCGGATGAATTTCGACGTTTTCCATACCGGCGCGCCGCAGCGCATCGGCAACCCATTCCGCCGCTTTCAGCATGTCGCCCTTATGCTCGGACAAGGCGGAAATGCTCGGGATGGCGAGCAATTCTCCGAGCTCTTTTAAATGTTCTTCTCTTTTACTTTGAAAATAAGCTTGATATTCCATGAAGTCAGCTTCCTCCCGACCAGTGTATTCTCCCTTATTTTACACCTTTTCTTTCCATAACACGAATGCGAGTATGGCTTTTGCGGGGGGGACATTAAAATAAACTTAAAAAAATCCGGCTTATTTTTAGGAATCCTTAAGGTAATCCGGGCATAATTCTGATAAAGTCATAAGAGATGCATTAGCAAGAGCAGCGTCAATAAATGAAGGGAGTCAATCGACGAATGGATGAAAAAGAGAAAAAAGAATGGGAAGTAGACCCGGAGCAGCCGGAAGAGGGCCGGGAACCGGCAGCGGACGGACAAGCCTCCGTTCAGAATACAGAGGAGAATACGGGGACAGAAAATTTTGAGCCCGTAACGGAAGAAAAGGATGCCGCCACGCCGGAAAATCGCAACATCGCGGAGACTAATGAAGCCCCCGCCGGTGTTAACTTGGCGCAGTCGGAAACCTTAACGATGTTGAGCGCGGTGAGCGGAGAGGAACCCGCGGCGGACGCTCCTAATACAGGCGGAAAAGCCGGCAAAGTATGGCCGATCGTTTCCCTTGTGTTGGCGGTACTCCTGGTCGTTGTGCTGGTCAAGCCTCCTTTCGTCCCGAATAAAGCCGAGGCCGTGGCTACCGTTAACGGCAAAGAGATTACAAAAGATCAGCTGTATGACGAGCTGTCCAAAGCCGGGGGAGCCGAAGCGACGCTGGATATGCTGATCACGAAGGAATTGGTTCATCAGGAAGCCGCCAAGAAGAACATCGCCGTTACGGCGGCCGATATCGACAAGGAGATCGAAACCTACAAGAAAAATTTCGGCTCGGAGGAAAACCTGAATCTAGCCTTGAGCCAAAACGGCATGACAATGGAGCTATTGCGCGAGAACATCGAAATGAACCAACTGCTCACCAAAATTCTTGAACCTCAGGTTAAAGTGACCGATGAGCAGATCAAGCAGGCATTTGAAGAGAATAAAGCAAGCTTCGATACGCCGGAGCAGGTACGCGCCTCCGTTATCTTGGTCAAAACGGAAGCGGAAGCCAATGAGATTTTAAAAGATTTGAAAGCGGGCAAAGACTTCGCGGAGCTGGCGAAGAGCAAATCGTTGGATGAAGCGACGAAGGCGAGCGGCGGAGACACCGACTTTTTCGCGCGCGGCGAGCGGGAAGAAGCGGTGGAGAATGCGGCGTTCAAGCTGGCCAAGGACGAAGTCAGCGGCGCGGTGAAGACAAGCGAAGGCTATCAGGTTATCAAGGTAACGGACCGGAAGGAAGCTCATACCGCCACGCTGGAAGAGAAGAAAGAAGAAATCCGCAAAACTCTCGTGTCACAGCAAGTGGCCCAACTGAGCGGCACGTGGCTGGAAGAAATCCGCGGCAAAGCGGACATCAAGAACACCTTGACGGATCAGCCGGAGAAAGCGGCGGAAAAGACTCCTGCGGCGAAATAAAAAAGATTGCAGCAGCCGAATCAATAGTTCAATTTATATACCCGGAAAAAGGCCGCTTGGAACAGACACTGTTCCGGCGGTCTTTTTCGATTTTTGTCCTTTGTTTCGGAGGGAGTCAGGAGGTACAATTAAAGCTATGGACCAAACAGACAGATGACACGGTCAAAGGAACGGGGAGGAGACGAGAATGGCGGAATGGTTTGAGGAAAGTTTTGGCGAAGATTATTTGCTCGTATATAAACACCGGGATGTGCAAGGGGCAAAGCGGGAAGTACATAAAATGATCGCTTGGCTGGGACTGCCGGAAGGCGCCAAGGTACTGGACCTGTGCTGCGGAATGGGACGGCATTCCCTGGCTCTCGCCGAATCGGGCTACGAGGTGACGGGGATCGATTTGTCCGAGGTGCTGCTTCGGGAAGCGCGCAGGAACGATCCGGAAGGCCGGGTCACCTGGCTGCAGGCGGACATGCGGAAATTACCGCTTCCGGGCGGTTTTGACGCGGTCGTCAACCTGTTCAGCTCTTTCGGTTATTTTGAGCAAGACGAAGAGCACGTCAAGGTTCTGCGAGAGATCTGCAGGATGCTGAAGCCGCGGGGGCGGTTTATTATCGACTTTTTGAACCCGTCGTATACGGCGGCGCATTTGGTTCCCGCCTCGCAGCGGGTCGATGACGGCCAGCGGATTGACGAGAAGCGGGCGATTGAGAACGGTTATGTGAAAAAATGGATCACTATCACGAACGAGACCAACCCAGGGGAAAAGCCCCGGCATTATCTGGAGCGAATTAAGATGTATTCGCGGGAGACTTTTGAGGCGATGCTGACGGAAGCGGGCCTCATGCTGGAGCAAGTCCACGGCGGCTACGAGGAGGAGCTCTATGATCCCGAGCGGTCGTCCCGGATGATCATGGTGGGGAGGCGGGCATGATTCACGGGTCCGATTTCGAAAGGTTTGATGAAGAAGAACTGGTCCGGATCCGGATTCCGATGGCTCCGCCGCTCCGCTGGGTCAACAGCTACCTTCTTCGCGGACCGGAAGGCGTCACGATCGTCGATCCCGGCCCGCGGTCGGAAGCTTCCGAAGCGAGTTGGCGGGCGGCTTGGCACGCGCTCGGCACATCCCCCGATGAGGTCGTGTCCATCGTGCTGACCCACCACCATCCCGACCACTACGGGCTAGCCGGGCACCTGCAATCACTCACCGGAGCAAAGGTATATATGTCCGAACGGGCATACGAGGAAACGCTGCGGATGTGGGGAGCGGACAGCACGATGAATGAAGTGCTGCCGAGCCTGTACCTGCGGCATGGCATGCCGGAGGCCTGGTGCGGGCAACTGCCGGCCCACCTGCAGAGCTTTGTTGCGCAGGTGACGCCATCGCCTTCCGTCACTTTCCTGAAGGAAGGCGACGATGTGGTCATGGGCGGACGGAGCTGGACGGCGATCGAGACCGGGGGGCACGCCCCGGGACATCTGTCGTATTATGACGAAGAGCGCAGGCTGATCCTTTGCGGCGATGCCGTCTTACCGCAAATATCGCCCAATGTAAGCCTGCTGCCGGGCAGCGATCCGCAGCCGCTGCAGACCTTCATGGCGTCGTTGGCCAAACTTCGGGCGGTGGAGGTGGCCAAAGCGTTTCCCGGCCACCGGAATCCGTTCCCCCATTTCGCGGAACGGTGCGCGGCGCTGATCGCCCATCATGAGGAGCGGCTTGCCATGATCGAAGCGCTGCTGGCCCGGCGGGAGATGAGCGGCTTCGAAGTCTGCGCCACGCTCTTCGGGACGGACCTGGGCATCCACCAGATGCGTTTCGCCATGTCGGAAGCGCTGGCGCATCTGGTGGAGCTGGTCCGTCAAGGTCGGGCGCTCGAAGCCGCCGATCTGGCCGGGACCGTGATTTACCGGCTTGCCTAATCCCTAATAAACGGGAAAACCACCAGTTAATTTGGCCTTGAAAAGGCAGTACCTCCCTTCATTTCCGATGAGGGCGGTACTGCCTTTATGCATTAACGGACGATATCCTGGCCGAGCGTCTCTTCGCCGCGCTCCAATTCCCGTTCCGCCTGTTTGCGGTGGGCGATCCGGCTGCTGGCGGAAGCCGCCACCGCACCGACGATATCGTCGAGGAACGTATTGCAAGGGCCTAACGTTTTGTCATTCAGGCGCTCCAGAACGCCCGGCTTCAATTTGTCCACATAACCGTAGTTCGTAAATCCGATGCTTCCGTAGACATTAACGATGGAGAAGGCGAGAATTTCGTCCACGCCGTACAGGCCCTCATCGTTGGCGATCATATCCTGAAGCTCGGGAATCAGCAGGCCTTGCTCGGTGAGAATATCCAACTGAATTCCCGTGAGCACCGCGTTCTGGACTTCACGTTTGCTGAGCACCTGCTCGACATTGTGAATGCATTCTTCCATCGTCAGATTCGGGTAATACTTCTTTTGCAGCAGCATCACCAATTCGGCGATTTCCTCGATTTTGACGCCTCTTTTCTGCAGCCACATTTTCGTGGCGTCGGCCACCTTTTTGCTGTTTAGACTATAAGGCGCTTTTGCTTTTCTTGGTTCGATGTCCATATCCTTCACCTACTCCTCACGATTTTCAGAGTGCCTTAGGATTACCGTCAAAAGACACATAGCTATGATGCAGTTTGTCCACTTCCCGAAAAATTAGTTATTTTCCGAAAAAGGGCTCGTATACATAGTAATAGAGGTTGTTCAAAAAGTCATCTTTTGGGCAATCCCCAGTACAGGTCAGTTGAGGAGGAAACCCGGTTATGATCTCAAACCGCCATTTACGAAAAACCGCCGTGGCCGGCGTGTTGGCTGTTCCGTTGGTGCTAGCGGGCTGCAGTTTGTTCGGGACAGGCTCTTCGGCGCAAATTGATCCGCCCCCGGGCGAGATGGAGATGCAAATGTTGAAGTCGTTGGAAACCGCGAATCCGACCGCCGTGGAAACCGAGGAGTCGCTCTCCACGGTTTATTTGCAAAACGAGCAGGGGCTACTGGCGCCCGTTTCCCTGCATTTGCCCAAGGGGGAGGCCGCCGATAAACTGAACCGGATGCTGGAGATGCTCGTGGCCGGCGGGGCGTATCAGAGCATGCTGCCGGCCGGATTTAAAGGCGTCCTGCCGCAGGGAACCGTGGTTCAGGCGGTTACGTTGAAAAAGGACGAAAAGCTGGCGGTCGTCGAATTCAACAAATCGTTCGGGAGCTATGCCGCCGAAGATGAGCGGAAAATCGTGGAGGCGGTCACCTGGACGCTGGTGGACGATCCCGACATCGATAAAGTCCAGTTCTGGATGGAAGGGGCCAAACTGAACGAAATGCCTGTAAACGGCTTTCCGCTGGATCGGCCGCTGACTCGGAGTGTTGGTATCAATTTGCAGTTGGGTGAGGGAACAAGCCTGTCGCAAAAACGTTCGGTCACCGTCTTTTTCTCGGCGTCAAGTCCTGAAGGGGAGCCGTATTTCGTCCCGGTTACGCGGTTTGTGGATGCGGATAACAATCCGGTCACGGGAGCGCTGGGCGAACTGATCAAGGGGCCGGCCCGGGGAGACGGCCTGGAGCGGGTCCTTACGGACAATTCGGTGTTGAAAGCCGTGGAGCAGTCGGAGAACGGGGTCATTACCGTATCCCTGGAGGACGATATGTTCGAGCCGGGCGAGAAGCCGCCCGCCCAGATGCTGCAATCGGTGGTGCTGACGGTGACGGAGAACGCGCCGGACAAAAAGGTGCGAATCTGGCTTAACGGGCAAAGGGACGTCATCGGCATGGATAACCAGAAATACGGGGAGCCGGTTTTGCGCCCCGAGCGCATCAATGAGATCCCGTTGTAGGGGCAAATGGGAACTAACGGCTGTGACGGTCGTTTAGGTCTCAGGCGCCCATCCTGCCGCCCGCCATTTAAAAACAATTATTTCAATCGCTCAGCCGAATTCGACAAAATAGGGCCGTATAAAGCCCTTATTCACCCGGTCAGCTTTCAAAAGGGAAGCTGGCAGCTGGCCGTATGACCGCTGGGACTTGCCGCTACAGGCGGATATGACTCCCCTCTGGTGAGGCGGATTGTATAGGGCGGCGGGGAGGAATGGAATGATGCTTTTATGCCTACACTTTGGTAGAATAGGGAAAGTCGTAATACAGACAGCATGAAACGTAGGAGGCAATCAGAATGAGAATTAACGGGCGTGGAGCGGATGAGCGGCGGCCGATGAAATTGACCGTGGACATCAACAAATATGCGGAGGGCTCCGTCTATATCGAGGTCGGCGACACGAAGGTCATGTGTACGGCGACGGTGGAGGAGAAGGTTCCGATGTTTATGAAGGGACAGGGAAAAGGCTGGGTGACCGCCGAGTACGCCATGCTTCCCCGGGCCACAAATACGCGGAACCAGCGGGAATCGGCCCGCGGCAAGCTCAGCGGCAGAACGATGGAAATCCAGCGTCTGATCGGAAGAGCCCTGCGGTCGGTTGTCGATCTGCAGGCGCTTGGCGAACGGTCCATCACGGTCGACTGCGATGTGATCCAGGCCGATGGCGGAACGCGGACGACGTCCATCACCGGCGCTTTTATCGCGCTCGCTTACGCGGTAAACAAGCTTGCGGTCAAGCACTCTCTGCCCGTATTTCCGATTACGGATTATTTGGCTTCCGTCAGCGTCGGTGTCGTGGGCGGGCAAATGCTGCTCGATCTGAACTATGAGGAGGATTCGAAAGCCAAAGTCGATATGAACGTCGTCATGACGGGCCAAGGGCAGTTCGTCGAGGTCCAGGGGACGGGCGAGGAGAAGCCTTTTTCGCGGCAGGAGCTTGACGGATTGCTGCAGCTTGCGGAGAAAGGAATCCGGGAGATGATCGAGCAGCAGCGCGAAGCTTTGGGACCGATCGGGTTAAAAATCACCGGCGGCGAACCGGGGGCCAACGCATGAGTAACAGTGAGGAGTCCGTTATTATCGTCGCTACGCGAAACCAGGGAAAGGTGCGCGAGTTCGCCCATGCCCTGAAGTTTTTGGGCAAGCCTGTACGCAGCATGTACGATTATCCGCAGGTACCGGAAATCGTTGAGGACGGCGAGACCTTCGCGGAGAACGCGAGGAAGAAAGCCAAGACGGCGGGCGATTTATTGGGGCATCCCGTCCTTGCGGACGATTCCGGCCTTTGCGTCGATAAGCTGAACGGGGAACCCGGCGTCTACTCCGCCCGCTACGCCGGAGAAGGCGCCGCGGATGAGGAGAACAACCGCAAGCTGCTCGCGGAACTCGAGAAGCTGCAGCAGGGCGAAGATACGGAGCAGCCGCTATTGAGCACGGCCCGGTTCGTCTGCCATTTGGCGCTGTATGACCCGGCGACTGGGGAGTTTACCGAAGCCTCAGGCACCGTGGAGGGCTGGATCACCTCCGAGCCGGCGGGGGGCGGCGGATTCGGTTATGATCCGCTGTTTTACCTGCCGTCGTATGAGAAGACGCTCGCCGAGTTGACACTGGAAGAGAAGCAGGCGGTCAGTCACCGGGGAGCGGCGCTCCGGGAGCTTGCGGAGAAGCTGGATCAAGCCGCCCGAAAATAAATATCAAGAAGCCGCATTCCGCGTTGGGTCGCAGGGAATGCGGCTTCTTTGGTTGAACTTGCGATCAGCGGATGGCCACCTTGTAGGTGGTCAGCCAGTGGTTAACCTGGGCCAGATAAGCGAACAACTGCGGTCCGGACATCAATTGGCCGAACCAGGGCAGATTGGACGAAGACTCCGGGGAAGCGGCGATTTCGCGAATCCGGTTCGCATCGATCAGGGGCAGAATGGGGGCGGAGGGATTATCCAGAATTTCGAGCATCTGCCCCCGAACCGCCTCCAAATAGGCCGGATTATGCGTTTTGGGGTAAGGGCTTTTTTTACGGTAGAGGACATCGTTTGGCAGGACGCCTTCCAACGCTTTACGCAAAATCCCTTTCTCCCGCCCTCCCGTCATTTTAATCTCCCACGGGATGTTCCAGACGTATTGCACGAGGCGGTGATCGCAATAAGGCACGCGGACCTCCAGTCCGGCCGCCATACTCATCCGGTCCTTGCGGTCCAGCAGGGTCGGCATAAACCGGGTGATGTTCAGGTAAGACATCGTCCGCATGCGGGCCTGCTCCGGGGTTTCCCCGCCCAGATGCGGCACCTCGTCTAAGGCTTCGCTGTACCGGTCCGCGACGTACTGCTCCGGCGCGATCCAGTCGCGGATTTCCGGCGAGAGGAGGCCGGCGCGCAGCCCGGTTGCGACCGACCAGGGAAACGTGCCGGAGCGAAGCAGCTCCTCCCGGTGGAACCAGGGATATCCGCCGAACACCTCATCCGCGGCTTCCCCGGAGATAGCGACCGTGGCGCCTTTCTTGATCTCTCGGCAGAACAGGAGCAGGGAGGCGTCCACGTCCGCCATCCCGGGCAGGTCCCTGGCCAGGGTGGAGTCCGGCAGCGCGTCGACAAGCTCGGGGGTGTCAAACGAGATCCAGTGATGCTCGGTACCGAGCTCCTCGACCATTCGTTTAATCCAGGGGGCGTCGGCCCCCGGCTGATAGCTGTGGGCCTGAAAATACATGTCGTTGTCCACGTAATCCACCGAGTACGTGTGCACCTGTCCCTGACCGGTCCGCCGGTAATAATCGACGGCCAGCGCGGTCAGGGCGCTGGAATCGAGTCCGCCGGAGAGCAATGTGCACACCGGAACGTCCGAAATGAGCTGACGTTCCATCGTATCTTGCAGCAGGCTACGAATCGTATCGGCGGTCGTTTTGACGGAATCCGTATGCGGCTCGGCTTCCAGCCTCCAATAGGCGTACGTGCGCAGCCCGGCCCGGTTGTAAATCATGACCTGGCCGGGCCGCAGTTCCTTCATGTTGCGGTAGACGCCATGCCCCGGCGTCCGCGCCGGCCCGATGACGAAAATTTCCGCCAATCCCTCCGGCCCGACGGCGGCTTCCATCTTCGGATGCTTGAGGATCGATTTGGGTTCGGAGGCAAAGATCAAGGTCTCCCCGATTTCGCTGTAAAACAACGGTTTGACGCCGAGCCGGTCGCGGGCAAAACAAACATGCTGCCTTACGCTGTCCCAGATCGCAAAGGCGAAGATGCCATTCAGCCGGTAAACGCAATCCGGGCCCCACTCGATATAGGATTGAAGCAGTACTTCCGTATCGCAGTTTGTCCGGAAGGTCCGGCCTCTTCGGCGCAATTCTTCTTTCAGCTCGGGCGCATTATAGATCTCCCCGTTATATACGATGCTGTAAACGGCTTCCTCCTCCTGGATCACCATCGGCTGGGCGCCGTTTTCTGGATCCATGACGCTCAGGCGCCGGTGTCCGAATGCGCAAGGCCCGGAAATCCAGGTTCCTTGGGCGTCCGGCCCTCTTGCTTCCAAGCAGGATGTCATCGACAGCACCAGGTCCAAGTCTGCCGTCAAATCCCGATTCCATTCGATAAAACCCGTAATTCCGCACATGATGGTTTCTCCTCTCTATGACCGCTTTCGCTCCCCTTTTTGGGCCGGCTGAAAAGTACTAACAAATTATGCCTATCCGAGGCATAAAATGTCTGTCCTTAAAGGAAAACTATGAGTAAACGGGGCCGATTCCCCGGGGCCAGGAGGTAGGCGATGGAGAAAAAAACATACTATGTCTCCCTGCAAGGCCGGTCCTTGCTGGAGGATCAAGGGGCGACGGGTTATGAGTGGGAAATCCGCGCGACCCCGGAAGAAGCTGACATGATACGTCATATGTTGGAGCAAATTGATGAAAAAGAAGTAAGCACCTTTTTTGCCTATACGTTTCCTTGGCCGGACAGTCCCGAGGAGGACGTGAACGCCAGCTACCAAAGCAACGTGGATAAACTTTACCGGCAGATTTACAGGCTGGGGACCGCGGAAACGCGCGAACAATTACACCGTTCCCTCCGCATTTCTCCCGGAATGGTGGAAGGCGAAGACGAGGAGGTTTAGGGATGTACTACATCAAGGATGCCGTATTTCGGCGGATCACCGAAGTTGAAGGAACGCCTTGCGGGGAAATCCTGGTCCGCCCGGGTGCGGTGGGCGATGCCGATCTTTTTGTGTATGTGGCCCGTTCGTCCGGCGGAGAGTACGAAATCGTCCGCATGGTCAAGAGCGATGCCGACCTCGGAACCGACTGGTACGACAACAACATGCACCAGGCGTACGAGGAGGTGGCCGAGCAGGAATTCTGCAGCGACGGCTGGCCGTCTCCCGAGCGGCAGCGGGCCGAGTTTTTGCAGCGCCTGCTGGCGGACCGCGAGATCATGGAGCGCCTCGACGCCGGACTACCGCGGTAATCATCCGGGGGTTAGGGCAAAGTCATCATAAGGTTAAATACCCCCTTTGAAAAATAGAAAGGATGCGTTATAATAAATAACGCATCCTTCTTACATACTTTGTGTCCCAGTAGCTCAGCTGGATAGAGCAACGGCCTTCTAAGCCGTCGGTCGGGGGTTCGAATCCCTCCTGGGACGTAAGAGAAAGCCGGTTCAACTTAATGAACCGGCTTTTTGCGTCCCAAGGGGATGAGAACCCCCATAGGGGCTCGTTGAAGCAAGACCGCCCGCGATTACGGGGAGGCCGGGTGATCGCCGTTTTTTTAACTATATAGGTTGAACTAAAGAATTGGCGATAAGGAATAGTGTGAAATGGAATGATTATGGAGACATCCACCCAAAGTAGATATAAAGCGGCACTGTCTGGAACCAGTCAACACACACTCCATATATTAACGGGAAAACCTCCCGTTAATTTTCCACTATTGTCCCTTGGGTCCGATTTAGCTGGAAAAACTCCATCTATTTCGTGGCCCAACCGCTGATGTACTCAATTTCAGGTGAATTAGCTGGAGGTTTTCCAGCTAATCCACCTCTGCAGCCGTATAGGCACCAAATTAACGGGAGGAATTCCCGTTAATTTGACCCCCGCCCCCAGCGCGTATATCCTGTCATCTACTACCACCATCCGAGTCAACGAGACCAACCAAGTTACTACGACTAACTTTCAATAGTTCAAACTTATCTAGAAATCGGATTATGTGGTGAAATGCCTTAAATCGGTTTTTTAACGTGGAAGATTGTGATAGTATTGCTCATATACTAAACGTTTAGTATTAAACGATTACTATAAAGTTGATACAGGAGGTAATAATCATGACCCGTACCATGGTATTGGGACTTTTAAAAGCCAACGGACCGATGTCGGGCTACGAAATTCAGCAGATGATGGAGTCCTCACAGACAGATTTATGGGCTTACGTGAAGCCCGCATCCATTTACCATGCTCTAAAGAGACTGCAGGAGGAAGGGAAAGTGGTGTTGGAAAAGGTCGAAAAAACCGGGATGAGGACCAAATCCATCTTTAAAATTACCGAGGACGGGGTTTTAGAATTGAGCCGCTTATTGAGGACTTCTTTTTCAAAATCATCCGTTGTGTTCCCCGCATCCCTGTACACGGCTCTGACTTTTATGGAGAACCTGGGGGAGGAACAAATCGCGGAGGCTCTGGAAGAGCAGAAAGCGCAAATTTTAAAGGTGTACGCCAGTATGAAATCGGGATACGAGAAGAAGCATGGCGTACCGGGAGAAGTAACTCCGAAAATCGATGTTATTTTTCATAATATTTATGAACAATGCGAGCTTCAGCTTAAATGCATCGATGAAATATTAGGAATTTTAGGAAGAGGAGTGTGAGCCTCATGGATTCAAACCCCCTGAAAAAATCTGTTCTGTTGGTTGTGATTGTGGCTATATTTGCCGATATGTTAATGTACGGTATCATCGTTCCTTTTCTGCCGCTCCATGCCGAATCGCTAGGCGCCTCGCAATCGGAAATCGGCCTGCTTTTTGCAAGTTATGCCATCGCCTTATTTATAGCGACGCCATTTGTCGGGGCCCTGGCAGACCGGTTGGGCCGAAAAAAGATGCTGGTGGCCGGGCTGATTGTGCTGTCGGCGACAACTTTGGTTTATGCGTTTTCTTCGAGCTTCTGGATTCTGGTCCTGGCGCGTGCCATGCAGGGAGTAGCGGCGGCGGCGCCATGGACGGCGGGGCTTTCCTTGCTCGCCGAGGTTTTCCCCGCAAATGAGCGCGGCCGAGCGATGGGAATCGCTATGTCGGGCCAGGCGGGAGGGATTCTGCTCGGTCCGCCGGCCGGGGGCTGGCTGTATGAATGGGGCGGCTACCGCCTGCCGTTTCTGATCGCTGCGGGGATCGCTCTTTTGGCTGCGACCATCAGCGTCGTGCTTCTGCGTCATTTGAACGATACCAAAGCGGACAAATTTATCTCCCCTTTCCGCTTGCTTCGGAATAAGCGAGTCATGGTGATCGCCGGTGTGGCTACGGTGGGAGCCGCTTTGTTTGCAAGTATAGAGCCGACGCTGCCGATTCATTTTAATGAGGACCTGCACTTGTCCCCCTCTATGATCGGTCTGATGTTTGTCGTAGTCACATTGATTTACGGTGCGGCTGCCCCATGGATCGGTTCACTGTCTACCCGGCTGGGGCATCTTGCAACGATCCGGCTGGGGATTTTAATGGCTGCGGTCGCATTGCCGCTAAATGCTCTCCCCACGCAAATTTGGGTGCAAATTATCGGGTTGATCGGCCTGGGAATCAGTTTGGGAATGGTGTTGACCCCCGCGCTTCCGAAGCTCGCCGACATCTCGCAGGAAATGGGGTTCGCTTCCCAAGGCGCTACATTTGCGGCATATAACACGGCCTACTCGCTTGGCATGATGCTCGGTCCCCTCCTGGCGAGTGGATTGACGGATCGTTTCGGGCTTACGGCGGCGTATGCGACCTTGAGTGTCTTGTTTCTAATTTATTTGCTCCCTCTCCGCAAGCTAAAGGCCTAACATGTTGGCGAACCATCAGAACTGGCACAGTCTGCCGGATTTGAAAGTCCGCGGACCTGTCGTGGAATATCCAGAAGATCTTATGATCCCGGTGGAGCGAGCGGCTTTTCCCACATATTGCCCCTATTGCGGTAGCGGGGAGCCTTTATACAAACACGGGTGTAGGGAGCAAGTGGTGCTGGACCTGCCTGTAAAGCAAAAACATGTTAGTTTGGTAATTTTGCGAAAGCGATACAAGTGCAGAAATTGCAGCGCTATATTTTGGGAGGAACTTTCCAATGTGGATCGCAAAAGGAGGATGACCAAACGGCTCGTAAAGCAAATCCAAGAGTTGATCATTGCCGATTATAGCTTTGTGGAGATTGCAAATTTTATCGGTGTACATGAGAAGACGGTTCGAAACATATACAAGGATGGCCGAAAAGGCTCTTATTTATAAGAGTAGAGAGGGGCGGGCGGAATTACTTCGCTCTGGAGCTAGTGCCCCATCAGACAACCTTGATTAACACAGAATTCCTGCATATCTGCAGGATTTTTTCCTGTTCGGAACAAAAATTTCAAGATTCCTGCAATTCTGCAGGAATTTTCGACGAAATAGGCCCGTTTCTCTAAAATCGCTAGAAATACCTGCAGATTTGCATCTTTTTTCGCATACCCTCGTAGATCGGCCTAAATTCCTGCAGATTTGCATCTTTTGGAGTTGGAAGTTGCTAGGCACCTTGATAGTCGTGGGCTTGAGACTGCGTACTTTCGAGTGACCTCACTCCAAATCATAGCTCAACGGATCTTCATTTTCTCCTACTATGATGTCTGATGAGGCGCTAGCGGGAACGCGCCTGCTAAAATAAGCGCCCGTCAAGGAGGAACCATCGCGTTCCCGACGAGCGCTTCATTTTATAACATGCAGACGATGTTCTGTACGGATCGAAACAAACCAAAAAACCTCCGTTTTACCGAAGGTCCGAAGTCAAAATAATGGAGCGGGTGAAGGGAATCGAACCCTCGCCTCAAGCTTGGGAAGCTGGCGTTCTACCATTGAACTACACCCGCATTAGCGACTTGATCATTATATCATATCGCGCCAAAAAAATTCAAGCGCATCTTTCGTTACATCACGATAATGCGCTTTGCCGCCGCCAAGGAACGGAGCTCGATATTGATTTTTTCCTTTTCTTCCGGTGTCAGTTCCATCTGAAGCCCATAATGATAGAGATGTTCTCCGTGGGGATTTTGCCAGCGGATTTCACCCGGAAAACAGTAGCGCTCCTCGCTAAGCTGGAAGTGCACGTGGGTACGAATCGTGTGCTGCTCGGCATGAAGGTCCAGCCCGATTTGGATGCAGCATCCGGATTTGCTGATATTGATCAATTCGGCTTCCGCCAGCTTGCTGTTGACCGGCATGTTGTCGATGGATTTAATTTCGATCCAGCATGTCATAGGCGGGTTGATGGTGTAGCGGAAAGGTTCTTTTCTGCGGGAAATCATAAATAGTCTTAATCCTCCGAGATGTAAGATATTCCGATTATAGAGGAAACCCAGGAAAAAGGACATGCCGCTTTGGTCTTATTTTTCGACAAAAAAATGGCATAATTATAGTCCGAAAGACCAGTCTTGCAGTTTATACGGATTAAAACAACGCTGCCCCAGCCGCGGACGGACCGACGGTTGGAGCAGCGCCTGTGGGCGGCTCTTTTACAAGAGCTGCTTGATGTCTTCTTCCAGCGCCTCGGGTTCCGTCCGGGCACTGTACTGTCTAACGATATTCCCGCTGCGGTCGATCAGAAATTTGACGAAATTCCATTCGATCTCCCCGGTGCGGTAAGGCTCGGGTGTATTTTGCAAAAGATACTTATACAGCGGGTGGGCTCCTTCGCCCTTCACCTCTATTTTGCTGAACATCGGGAAAGTCACCTGGTAGTTTAACTCGCAAAAATTCATGATTTCCTCTTCGGTCCCCGGCTCCTGTCCGGCGAACTGGTTGCAGGGAAAACCGAGCACGCTAAAGCCCTGATCTTTATGCTTCGTATACAGCTCTTGAAGTCCCTTGTAATGGGGCGTAAGCCCGCAGGCGCTGGCGGTGTTCACGATTACCAGTACCTGTCCCTGATAAGGTTCCAGCGTGGTCTTCTGCCCGTCGATCGTCGTCACTTCGAAATCGTATATCCGCATAATTACACCAAATCACAGGCGTCCGCCGGCATCCAGTGGGCATCCTGTCCTTCCCACTTCACATTGCAGCCGATCGGATTCGTCAACGGCAGCGAAATCGGTTGATGGTTCGTCAGTTCCGTCAGGGCGCGTTCCAAATCGTTGACGGTCATTTTGTCGGTTTCGCGGGGATTGTCCACGCCCCGACCCGTATAGACGAGCCGGCGCTCGGCATCAAACACATAGAAATGAGGGGTCCGGAGGGCGCCGTACGCTTTGGCCGCCGTCTGTTCTTTGTCGCGCAAATAAATCCAAGGGAAGCGATGCTCGTTCATGCGCTGCACCATATGTGCAAAGGAGTCATCCGGATGCGTTTGCTCGCTGTTGGAGTTGATCCCCACAAACGTTACCCCTTTGTCCTTAAAAGCTTCGGCGGTTTTTCTCGTTACTTCATCGGAGCCGATGACAAAAGGGCAGTGATTGCACGTGAAAAAAACGACCAGATAAGGGGAAGCGGCGAAGCTCTCCAAAGAGTAATCCTTGCCGTCCGTGGCCGGAAGCCGAAAGTCCGGGGCTTTTTCACCAATCGCTAACGTAAAACTCATATGCGTTTCCTCCCTTTGAAATAGTATCTCCTCCATAGTAACCGATGTCCCGGGCTAATCTCAATTTTGACACAACTAAGAATTGTGCCGGAATAGGCGTAAAAGTGCAAAAAAAGCGAAAGTAAATCATTGGATTGCATGGGATAGTTACGGTTATAATTTAGGCAGATTAAAACAGACAGGGAAATTGGAGGCGGAGAGATGGCCAGAAAAACAAGAAAAGTTACCATTGTCGGTTCCGGGCTTGTCGGTGCGGCCTGCGCTTATTCCATGATCAATCAGTCGATATGCGATGAGATTATGATGGTGGACAGAACGTATGACCGGGCGGTTGCCCAGGCGCTCGATCTATCGCACTGTATGGATTTTACGTCCACCCGAACGAAGGTATACGCGGGCGATTTGGAGGATTGCCGCGATGTGGATGTCGTTGTGTTGACGGCGGGAGCCAATCCGAAGCCGGGGCAATCGAGGCTGGATGTGCTGGAAGATGCGGAGCAAATTACTTCCGGTATCGTCAACCGGATTATGGGGAGCGGCTTTGACGGCATATTTGTCGTTGCCGCGAATCCGGTCGATGTGGTGACGTACATCGTACGTGAAGTATCCGGGCTCCCCCGGAATAAAGTGATCGGTACGGGAACCTCCCTGGATTCCGCACGCTTAAAAACGCTGCTGTCCGATGTTTTCTCCATCGACCCGCGCAGCGTTCACGGCTATGCGCTCGGTGAGCACGGAGACTCCCAATTCGTGGCCTGGTCGCATGTTACGATCGGGGGCAAGCCGATTCTGCAAATTCTGGAACAGCATAAGGAACGTTTTCAAGGGGTCGATCTGAATGAGATCGCGCGAAAAACAAAGGATGCGGGATGGGAGATTTTTACCCGGAAAGGCAACACGCAGTTCGGGATCGGCAACGCGCTCGCTTACATCGTTCGCTCCATTTTAAACGACGAGCATAAAATCATCGCGATTTCCGCCATTTTGGAGGGAGAATACGGCCAGTCCGGAGTATGCGCCGGGGTTCCGGCCATTATCGGAGAAGGGGGAATCCAAGAGGTCGTAGAGCTGAACCTGAATGAGGAGGAACAGCATAAATTCAACGAATCCTGCTCGATCATCAAGAGCGCCATTCTAGGACTGGCCAGCCGGAAGTAAAGACGCGGCCTTAAGCCTTGGGAACGAGGGAACTTCCTGCTCCAGCCTGTTCTTCTCCGTCATGTTTTGAAATATAGTGGAAATAAGATGGAAAGCTGCGAAAAGGAGAGAGAGGAATGGAATCCCTTTCAATTAAAAAGTTGGCGGATCTCGACGCGTCCGGATGGGACCAGGCCGTTGAAATTTTTACGGACGGTTTTTTACGTTCGCTACAGTTCATGTCCAAAGACCAAACCAGGCTGGCCCGAGCGCTCAGGCATACGTTTGTCGGCGATCAGTTCTATACGGCGGTGGAAAACGGCAAGGTTCTTGGCATTTTTGCTTATTCCACAAACCGGAACCGGGCGTTCTCGTTCGATAAACGAGTATTTCAAAAAGAATTCGGCCGAATTAAAGGTTCTTTTATCTACAAGGTGCTGTATGGAGAGCTGGGCAAACCGCTCGATTTCAACGACCGCCAGTGCTACTTCGAGTCGGTGGCCACCGCCCGGGAGGCCAGAGGACGCGGGATCGCCACGTTGCTCAACAACCACCTGATCGCCACGCTGGATTTTGACGAGTTTATCCTTGAAGTGGTGGATACGAACACCAACGCCTACCGGTTGTATGAAAAACTCGGGTATACCGTGATCAAGCGTAAAAAACAGCGCCTGCTCCCCAAACTGGCGGGATTTAACGAACGCATATATATGAAGCGGGGGAAGGGGTAGAGACGAGTCTATCCCCAAGGCGTTTAACTCTGCTGAACATTCTTGATCCCCTGCGCCTTACTTTTTCGGAAGCACCAGCACAAAGCGTGTAACGTACTGATCTTCGTCCAGCGAGATGGAACCTCCATGCTTTTCCGCGATCTGTCTGGCGATGGCAAGACCCAGGCCCGTGCCGCCGTCGCTGGTTCTGGCCGCGTTTCCGCGAACGAAGGTGTTGAACACCTTGTCCCTCAACGGTCCAGGAATGCCTATGCCGTCGTCGGTGACCTCGATATGGACAGTCTCGCCGTGATCTTCCAGTCCGATAAGGACACGGGTTCCCGGCGGATTGTATTTCAGCGCATTCGCCAGCAGGTTGGATACGGCCCGGTACAGCAGCGTGGTGTTGAACTCCGCAATTACTTCGTCGGAGGGAATTTCGGTGTCAAACACGAATCCTTTTTCTTCAAACGCATCGTAAAAGGTGACGGCGATTTCCCGGAGAAATTCGGCCATGTCGGTCGGCTCCTTCGCTACCGGGTAGTCGGGAGCTTCCAGCTTCGATAACTCGAACACGTCTTCAATCAGCTTGGCAACCAGGTACGTCTTGTCACAGATCAGCTTGATCGTGCGTTGCTTCTTCTCCTCATCTGCAATGATGCCGAGCTGAAGCGCTTTGGCATACCCTTGGATCGTCGTAATCGGCGTCCGCAAATCATGGGATATGTCGACGAGCATCTGCCGCCGGCTCTCCTCCAGCAGACGTTTTTCATTCTCCGCCTTCTCGAGCTTTTCCGCCATCGCATTAAAGCTTTCCTGGATCTGCGCCAACTCGTATTCGGCTTCGAACCGCAACCGCTCATGATAATGCCCGCCCGCTATGCTGCGGATTCCCGCGACGATGTCGCCGAGCGGGTTCGTCAGCTTGACCGCAGTCAGGCGGCTGTAAAGAAAAACGTTGATCCCGAACAGCACCAGGAACAGCAATCCCGTCTCCGCGAGCGCCTTCCAGAACAGCGCCAACGTTTCCGCGCTCGTCCCGCCCCCGGATTCCGCCAACCGGTCCGTCCGTTCCACAAAATAAATCAGCAGGGATGCGACGCTTGCCCCGACTGTTAGCGAAAAGAAAATATAATTCCGAACAAGGGTACGGAATATCGTCGGTTTACTTCGCATGCAGCTCCTCCTTTTTGGCGAAACGATAGCCTAGGCCCCGCACCGTTTTCAAATAAACCGGTTCGCGCGGAGAATCCTCAATTTTATCCCGTAAGCGGCTGATCTGCACCATAATGGCATTATCGTCGGCGATGTACTCATCGTCCCACGCTCTTTCAAAGATTTGCTTTTTCGTATAAATGCGGCCCGGGCTTTCCATAAACAACTTCAGGAGCCGGTATTCGAGCGCACTGAGCGCGATGGGCTTTCCGCGTTTGTAGAGCATACAGGAATCGTGATGCAGCGACAGATCACCGACCCGCGTTTCCGTTATTTCTTCGGGCGTCTCCGGGATTTCGTTAAACTCATAGGTTCGGCGCAGCTGAGCGCGGATACGCGCCACCACTTCCAAGGGATTAAACGGTTTGGCGATAAAATCGTCGGCCCCAAGTCCCAGCCCGGCGATCTTGTCGATATCCTCGTTCTTCGCCGACAGGATGATGACCGGCAGCTTCGATCGTCCGCGAATCCACTGCAGCAACTGAAAGCCGTCGAGCCGCGGCATCATGATATCGATAACGGCCAGGTCTACATCGGTCCGGGAGAATAACTCCGTGGCCGCCTGACCGTCATGCGCCTCCAGAATCTCGTACTCCTGTTCCAAAAACAATCTGAGCAAACCGACGATATCCTCGTCATCATCGACCAGCAGAATCGTTTTTCGCATTTTTGACCCTCCGTCCTCCCCTGGAATCTTCTTTAGCTGTTGTAGTTCGGTCTCATTTACCGATTTCCTTCGTCTCTCGCCGCGTTGTAAGGATAATGTAAGGAATGGGAAAGTGGGGGGAAAGCGAAGGATTTTATAATTCAACCTGTGGAGATGTAAAGCATTTAACTATGAAACAGGGAGAAGGGGTTGGCGGATGGAACAAAAGTTACGGGATATTGAGGTAGAGGTGCGTCGGCGGGCGGGGAAAAAGTTAAAAGCCGTGCCGCTTTCTCCGGGATGGAAGGGTGCTTCCCTCTTGTTAGGGGCTGCCGCAGTCATCGCCTACTTCACCCAGGGATATCTTCTGCTGGGTTCGCGCGGACCCGGCGATTTTTTGCTCGGGACGCTGCTGTTCCTTATTGCGGTCGTGCTAGCGACCGGTATTGTGGCCGCGGTCTTTCACTTGGTGAAGCGGATGCCTTCGCGCTATTTTTGGCTGGCCTCCGTTTCGTTCATCCTGATGTTCCTGGCGTTCATCGGCCCGGTACCATTGATGGTTCTCGTGGCGCTCACGATTACCATCGCTTGTTCCGCGCTGGGGGCGCTTGTCTTCCGGTGGAGGGCGGGGACGTACCGGGAAGCGGGACTCGCGGTCAAAACGGGTGTCGGAGGGCTGGCGGCGGCGCTGCTGATCTTTGCCGGCATCGGTGGGTATTGGCTTCTGGGTGACGGGAGCGGGGATGCGGCCAAGCCGTACCGATTATCGGTTGTAAAGCCGGCGGACCGCTACCCTGTTACGATGGAGAACCCGGCCGAACAGGGGGCGTACCCTGTGCTCACGCTTACCTACGGCAGTAAGAACAGCTACCGTGAGGAGTTCAACCGGCCCGATTCGCTAGTGACCGAACAGGTAGATGGCACGGCTTTCGTGGACAAATGGTCTTCCACCCGGACAAAGACGTTCGGCTTCGGGCCCGAGCGGATGCCCCTGAACGGAACGGTATGGTATCCGCGGGAGAAAGGATCTTTTCCGCTCGTGATCGCCGTCCACGGTAATCACACGGCGACCGAATATTCGGATCCCGGCTACGCTTATCTGGGCGAATTGCTGGCTAGCCGCGGCTATATTTTCGTTTCCGTCGACGAAAATTTTTTGAATACTTCGCTGTTTGACGACTGGTTCATGTTCAGCACGCCGGAGAAGGAGAATCCGGCCAGAGCCCTGCTGCTGTTGGAGCATCTGAAGGTATGGGACAAGTGGACCAAGACGGAGGGAAATCCGTTTTACGGCAAGGCGGATATGAGCCGAATCGCGCTAATCGGTCACTCCCGGGGAGGCGAAGCGGTCGCCCTGGCTGCGGCGTTGAACAAACTTCCGGCATATCCGGAAGACGGAAATATTAAATTCGACTATCGTTTCGGCATCCGGTCCGTCATTTCGATCGCCGGTACGGACGGACAGTACAAACCGGCCGGACATCCGACGCGTCTGCAGGACACGAACTATCTGGCACTGCAAGGAGCCCATGACATGGACGTCTCCTCATTTGACGGAGCGAGTCAGTACAGCCGGACCGGTTTTACGGGCAGCGGCGACTACTTCAAGGCGTCGGTTTATATTTACGGGGCCAATCACGGGCAATTCAACACCGTTTGGGGAAGAAAGGACGCTCCGGGACTCGGCAACAAGCTGTACAATACGGCCCAGCTAATGCCGCAAGAGGAACAGCTTCAGGCCGGAAAAACGCTGATCTCCGCGTTCCTCGAAGCGACATTGAGCGGTAAAAGCGAGTACCGGACCGTGTTCCAGGATCTCGGCTATGCCCTGAATTGGCTGCCGGACACAATGTATATCGCCAACTATCTGGATGCCGATACGACGATCATTGCCGGTTTCGATGAAGATTTTGATCTCGGTTCCACAACGTTTCCCGGCGGGCGAGCGACCGGAGCTTTTCTGAAAAAATGGAGAGAAGAAAAAGTGAAAATGAAGTTTGCCCCCGACCTGTATAATAGCGCCGTGCGTCTTGAGTGGGATAGCGCAGAGGTATCCGGCGTCCCGGCCTATACGATCGTGCTGCCGAAGCAGGGGCCGGCGGCGGATGCCGACAGCGCCTTTGTCTTTTCCGTAGCTGACGTGGACGATGGTAAAAGGGAATCCGATTCCGGGGAATTAACCGATTTGAGCGTTCAGGTTGAAGACGGGTACGGGAACGTTGCATCCGTCCCGCTAAGCAGCGGCGGAACCCTGTTGCCGATGTTCGAGAGCAACATCGTTAAGCGGCCGTTTACAAAAGCTGTGCCGACCAAAGAACCGGTTTTTCAAAACTTTTCAATCCGGATGGCGGATTTGAGGGCGGCCAATCCGGATTTTCGACCGGAACGGTTGAGCCAAATCTCCTTCGTTTTCGATCAAACGTCCCGGGGGGCCGTGTTGATCCGCGATATCGGCATCCGAAATCCTTAGCGGGTAAGGAGAAACGTTACGGGAACTCAAGGGATCAGATAAGGTCATAAGGCCGATTGGCCACGTTGATTTTGCGAAAGTAAAGGATTAAGGGTTGTTAGATGCTGGCCATTTTGAACTTATTCGCCGACTTAAGAAGCGGCGTTTGGTGAACTGGATCCGACGCCCGTAATTTTACCTGCGTTCGCCCCAATAGCGGCCTTTTGGGCACTGGCATTGCACCAAAGCTTACATGATGGCTTACAGAGATGTTGTGTAATTATTTTCCATATCGATTTTTAAGTAATTGGCCAAAAAATGAAGGGGGTCAGAAAATAGATGCGTTATTCCATTTTATGGATATTAACTTTTTGTTCTATTTTGCCTCTTCACTCAGCTTCATTTTCTTCTTGGCTTGATCATTCCAACCGATGTGTTCATAATAGGCGGTTCCTTGTACATTTTTGTACTCCTTTGACGCCCTTTGTTGTTCTGGCTTTTACTCCTTCGATGAAGCTCGGATTCAAGTAGCAAATTAGGTTTCTCCCATAAAAGACGAAGTGATTGAAGCACTTCCCACAAACTCATTCGGGTTCCACTGATCACATGAATGAGCATGGCCATAGCATAAGCGATCAAAGCGATAAAGATCTGGTTCCCTATCCCTTGAGGATCATAGCTATACAGCTTCACTAATCGCAAATGCTGCTTCATCCACTTGAAAAATAGCTCGATCAGCCAACGCTGCCGATAGATGTCCGCGATTTCCTCAGCACTTAGGTCAAAGCACGAAGTAGCCAGACGATACTTGCGCCCCTTTTCATCCAAAAACTCTACAAGGCGTAAAGAATTCTCTGTCTTGCGAAAGGCACTCCCTAATTGAACGATAGCATCTCGGATGATGTTTGAATCCGGATGAACCGGCAGCTCTTGCTCCACCTGCCAAACCCTATGTTTTTCGTTGATTCGAGTTACGAATTGAACTTTTTGCTCTAGCCAAGTATCGAACTGTTTATACTTCACATAACCGCGATCCATCACGTATATTGTGCCGTCATCTTCGACCAGAAAGTTCATGGTTTCGTAGTCACTCACATTCCCCGTAGTAGGGATGGCCTTCTCAGGAATGACCTCTTTCTCTTCATTTTTAGTCAAAACCAAGACTCGAACATGAATTTTGATTTGAGTGTGGTCACGGGTTACGTACGCCCAGTTGGCCAGTGTCGCCGGAAGTCTTAGACAAGTCGAGTCGATAATCCGAATCTGTGTGCCCTTGATTTCCGATGGAGCTTTCTGCTTGACCTTGCCGATGAGTTCAAGGAATAGACCTTCGAGTATCTCGGTAGGAATCATCTTTAGACGCCTGGAGATTTGAGAACTACTGATGCTGGATAGTTCCAGACTTTCCTGCAGCGTTGTGCTTGTTCGAAGTGGCTTGAGAAATGTGTTCATAAGAATCCCACTTAGCGAGTTGGGAGGCTAAAATTAACTTGATACTTTTTAAGGTAGTAAGCTTGCGAACACGATGATCGGAAATTGGAAAGCTAAAATTTTCTTCAGAAATATAAGAAAAGCATTGACGAATCACAGATAAATTGTGTATGTTACCCATGGTTGGCTCCTTTTGTTGAGATGAGTTATGGGTAACGCATCTAACTCAACAATAGGAGCTTTTTTTATTTTATTCCATGAAAATAACATATAAATTAACATATTTAGTAAATACTGTTCCGTTAATTTCTTGTGTCAGGTTTAATGCAATGCTAGTGCCT
>NZ_JBAGJC010000028.1:0-28401 GCF_036864765.1 Paenibacillus sanfengchensis
GCAGTAATCTTGCAAAAAAAATGACATAAAAAGTAAGAAGAATAATTTACAAAAAAAGGAGACCCCAGTTATCGTAGAATTGTACAGACACATACGAAAGGAGGTCTCCTTGAATAAAAAGATACCTAACCCATCCGTGATTCGTCAAGCCTTAGGTTGGTTGGATGTCCATGTGCGTTTACTCTGTGGCGATCATTACGCCAAGAAGCTTTGCTTTGGCAACACGATTCTTCTCTTTCTGGAGGCCATTTTGCAAAAACGGAGTTCACTAGATAACATCACAGAGCATTTACGAAGTGCTCCGTGGCTGCAAAAATGGGTAGGCTTGGAGTCGATCCATGCTTCCTCCTTAAATCGAAAACTAGCGCAAATTCCAACCGACAGTGTTCGTAACTTGTTCCTCCAGCGTCTCAAAAACCTGTGGCATCACCAGGGACCTACACTACCGAAAAAGCTCAAGGGACTTGGGCGACTGGCCGCGGTAGACTCCTCGTCAATCACTCTGAGCCTACCGCGAGGGAAGTGGGCATTACGCCAAGCGGGAGAGAGTGCGGTAAAAATGCATACCTGCCTGCATCTCACCGGCGAGATAAGCGCCTGGCTAAAAGGCATCGTACTCTCCACGGCGATGGTGGCCGACCTAGACTCGGAAGTGCTGGAACACCTTGTTTGGGAGCCAGGAACCACCTATTTGTTTGACCGAGGTTATATCTGTTACGGACAATTCCTCCATTGGGATCGAAATCAGATTTACTTTGTGGTCCGACTTAAGAGCAACAGCAGAGTACGGGTGCTTCAGTCCAAGGTCGCGGGGAGTTTCATCAAGCGGGATGCCGAAGTAGAAATCAAGGACCCGGATAGCCAACAAACCGGCGTGTTCCGACTGGTCGAGTTTGAGTTTATCGACAATAAGCACAAGGTTCATCAAGTGCGAGTTCTAACGAACCGCTGGGATGTAAAAGCGGAAGATGTGGCCCGAATGTATCACTACCGCTGGAAAGTGGAACTATTTTTTAAATTCATGAAGTCAAATTTGCATCTGAAAAAAATATACAACAACAAGCCACAGGCGGTATGGAACCTGATTTATTTAAACCTACTGGCGTACGTAGTGTGTGAAGAAATCCGGTATCTCTACGCTCCGGATCTGCCCATTGGCCAAGTGACGAGGAAGATGCGTGCGTATTTAACGAATGCGTGGACCGATTTTTTGGACCGTTTACATCCAGTGACGCAGCGGACGAGTAAGGGCCGAAGGAAAAAGGGCGGTCGTCCAAGAATTCATCCAGAACGTTTGGAGAAACTACGGATGATCTATTACTAAAAAAATGTAGAACCAAAACAGAAGAAAAACTATACTCTGGAAAAAAATGTGTCTGTACGTTTGAAAGTAAGGTGGGGCTTTTTTTTGCCTTTTTGGGAGAGGCGAAACATCACTGGCAAACAAGTTGAACTAGAGCATAGGATGGGAAAAGGCAAGAGGGTGAAATGATTCTGGAGAAGCGTAGCGTTCGCCTTTGTTACCGGACTTCTACCTTATCTGAATTTAATTCATCAAGAAATCCGGGAGCAACAGCGATCGGAAGAACATTTCACCCGGCTGCCTCTATCCCTCCATCATTAGTTCAACTCATTACGACTAACTGATGTTAAGGTTTTTGCAAGATTAATGCATTAACAGACCAAAAATAAGCACTATGGCTAATTTTCTATTAGATTTTAGTTTCTGAGTGTTCAATGGTGGTATCATTTTCATCTTCATTTACATCCCCCCACCCCGAATCGTAGTAAGCCTGCGGCTATCAAGATGCCGAACGCACTTCCAGGCACTGACGTTGCACCACTTCTGACATGATGCTGCTTATTTTAAAACTCTTCGCCTCAGCGTAGACGGGCTGAACCCCGCGCCCCGCAACTTCCATAGCCGCCCGCTGAAGTAGCGGCCTTTGGGGGCCTTTGGGCCGCTATTTCGTCCCGATTCGGCTCCACGGGGATCATAGCGGTCAAAAAAGGCCTTATTGCCCTGTTGCGGGCACCGAAATCGGGGTTTGGCCTGCTTTTTCCCGGAATAAGGGCCTAAAAAGCCGCTGCTTTACACCGCCCAGCCGAATTCGACAAAATAGCGTCGCAAAAGGCCTTTATATATCTGTGTAACGGGTTCTTTGCATACTCTTGGCCCGAATTAAAGGGAATTCTTCCCGTTAATTTGGGGCGTATGCGGCTGAAAAGACGATTTAGCTGGAGAACCTCCCGCTAATTCGCCTGAAATTGTGTATATCGGCTGTTGGGCCGCGAAATAGATGGAACTTTTCCAGCTAAATCCGATCCAAGAGCCAAGAGCGATACATTAACGGGAGGTTTTCCCGTTAGTGCACTGACTCCAACGATAGCGCTTGTATCTCTACAATTGTGGATGTTGGCAACATATCTCCGAAACCATTTACCACCGTTGCCCAACGCCAATTCTTTAGTTCAGTGCAGCAAACACTAAACCGGCTACTGAACCGGATGATGCCCTTAATCACGCCCACCAGCATTGTGATCGGCGTGATTTGCGGCTGCAATCTGGCCCGCTTATACTTCTCTGTCCCCGTGGGTGTTTGCCTTCATGACCATTACCTGTTTATCCCTTCATCTGGCGATGCCGCTGTTCGGCATGGCCGCGGGGCATCCGGCGTTTCCGGGGATCTCTATACGATGGCCGGGTCTATGCTTAGCCCGCACGCGGCAGCGGCGGATTTTGCTCTACCGCTATTCTTCATTAGCGCGTTCACGTATAATAGAATGATATACCAGAACACTGTCCCCGGCCGGCCTACGGACCGAAAAGACAGCGAAATATCTAGTTAAAGGATGGGAGTACCTTGAATCAATCCGCAACGAAGTCCCTAAAACGCAGCATCCCGCCGTTTCGGGCCGATCAGGTAGGCAGCCTGCTCCGGACCGAAGCGATCAAAAAAGCCCGCGAACAGCGCGCGGCCGGCAGTCTGTCGGCCGAACAGCTGCGGGAAACCGAAAATGAAGAAATCCGCCGCATTGTGGGGAAACAGAAGGAAATCGGCCTTCAGGCCGTCACCGACGGGGAGTTCCGCCGGGCATGGTGGCATTTTGATTTTCTCGAGAATCTCGACGGCGTACAAGGCTATGAACCGGAAAGCGGCATCCAGTTCCATGGGGTGCAAACGAAAGCCCACAGCATCAAAATCACCGGCAAACTCGATTTCAGCGACCACCCGATGCTGGAACATTTCAAATTTTTGCAGGGACTGGCCGGCTCGCATACGGCAAAACTGACAATTCCGAGCCCTAATATGCTCTACTACCGCGGTAAAATCGAAACGCCTATTTATGAGGATAAAGAAGTCTTGTTCCGTGATGTAACCCTGGCCTATCAAAAAGCGATCCGCGCTTTCTACGATGCGGGCTGCCGCTACCTCCAGCTGGACGATACGTCCTGGGCCGGCTTCTTTACGGAAGAGTCCCGGGAGAAGCTCCGCGCGGAAGGCAAAGATCCCGAGGCCATGATCGAGCTATCGGCCAAAATCATCAATGAGGCGATCGAAAATCGCCCGGCGGACATGGCTATCACCATGCACATTTGCCGCGGCAATTTCCGCTCCACCTGGACCGCTTCCGGCGGCTACGACGCGGCGGCGGAAGCGATTTTTGGCGGCCTGAACCTGGACGGGCTGTTCCTGGAGTTCGACGATGAACGCTCCGGCGGATTCGAACCCCTCCGCTATGTGAATAGACCCGACTTGCAAGTCGTGCTCGGCTTGGTCACATCCAAGTTCGGGGAGCTCGAGAACCCGGACACGATCAAACGGCGTATCGACGAAGCCGCCCGTTACGTGAGCCTCGACCAGCTTTGCCTAAGCCCGCAGTGCGGTTTTGCTTCCACCGAGGAAGGCAACCTGGTTGCCGAAGAGCAACAGTGGGCCAAACTGCGCCACGTCGTGGAAATCGCCGCAGACGTGTGGAAGTAACCGGCAATCCGCATATCAAAAGCCGTCCCGAAGACCGGGACGGCTTTTTCCGTTGCATTCGCTTACTTCTGCGGCGCTTTGTTGAAGAAATTTTCCTGTACGTATTTGGCCGCTACGTCCAACTGCTCTTTGGAGTTCGTGTCTTTCTTCGAGAACGACTCCTGCACGACATTGGACATCGTCGCGTAGTAATCCTGCGTGCCGAATTGGGCCTCCGGCTTGCCTTCCAGCAGGCTGAACAGCTGTGGATCGTATTTGTACACATTGTCGTATTTGTCGTAAATGGCTTTCACTTTGGCGGCATATTCCGAGTCATCGCTGAAGTACTCCAGCGGCGTCGGAATATAGTACTTGCCCTCGTCCTTGCGGGCTTTGATCGTATCCTCCACCGATTTAAGGGCGTCATCGGTAAAATAGTCGAACGTAATATAGCGGAACGCCATCTCCTGCTCATCTTTCGTCGCGTTCGGATTGATGACGAGGTAGTTGCCGCCCAAAATGCCGTAATGCTTGCCGCCTTTTTCAGCCGCAGGCATCGGATAGGCGACGACGTCTTCCGGCTTCATGCCGCCCTCGTTCAGCGCCGCCTGAATCACGTCGAACGCCCCGGCGATCACCATCGCCGTCCGCCCTTGCTTGAAGGAGCTGATCGCATCGCCCCAACCGAGCGCCCAGTCCTGCGGAATCGCATTCGCTTCCCATCTCAGCTTTTTGTAGAAATCCAGCGCTTTGACGCCAGCTTCGGAGTTGAACACCGCCGTCAGCTTGCCGCCTTCGCTCGTTTGGATGTCTCCGCCGGCTTCAAACAGGAAGTTCGTCCAGTTCCAGCCCGCTTCATTCCCTTTCCCCATCGGCGCGATGCCGGAGATGCCCTTCTTCGGATCGGCCGTGCCCTTGGCCACATTGTACATATCGTCCCACGTCCAGTCGAACGCCGGCATCGACACGCCTTTGTCATCCAACAGCTTTTTGTTGATGACTGTAGAAGTAACGTAACCGTTTTGCGTGATGCCGTACACTTTGTCGTCCACAATGAATTGGTTCTGCAGCACAGGGTTTATTTCGTCCTTGTACTCCCAATTGTTCCACAGGTCCGTGATGTCGGCCACCCAGCCCCGTTCCACGAGCAACTGAGCTTCCGTCGCCCAGGTATTGTAGAACGTCGGCGCTTCGTTAGAGGCCATCTTCGCCCCGATTTCGTTTACGTCGTAATCCCAGTCGTCTTTCACGATCGTTACGTTCGGATATTTTGCCTGGAAGCGGGCGATTTTATCGTCTTCCTGCTTGCGCAGTGTCGTTTCGTCCGGCAGCGGATAGTGAATCTTCAGTGTGACCTTGCGCTGGGCAATATCCCCCGTATCTCCCGAGGCTCCGCCGTTGTCCCCGGCTTTGTTGCCGCTCGTGTTGCCGGCGGCGCCGTTCGCGCCCTCCGCTTTGTTTTTGGCACCACCGCCGCCCCCGCAGGCCGCCAGCAAGGAACCGAACAGCACAAGGCACATCAAAAGTACAGAAAACTTGCGCATTGAAACTCCCCTTTTCGTAATATTAATGTTGTAATGACATCTTCATCTTAAAAGAGAACATGCCGGTAATCGATGTGTGATCGTATTCCTTTCATGTGCAGGCCTACGATTCTGAAAGCGCTATCCCTTGACGGCGGACAAGCCGACGCTGCGCATAATGAACTTCTGGAACACCAGGAAGACGAAGATCGGCGGAATCATCACCATAAAAAGGATCGTGAACTTCACGTTGGTATCCAGGCTGCGCGCGCTGACCACATATTTGTAGATCGCCGTAGCCAACGTGTATTTGTCTTCGGTCTGCATGACCAGTGATGGCCAGAACCAATCGTTCCACGCGGTGGAAAAGATAAAAATCGCCAGCGTTGCGAATATCGGCACCGACAGCGGCACCGCGATGCGGATGAATCCGGTCCATTCCGAAGCCCCGTCGATCCGGGCCGCCTCGAAAATTTCCGGATGGATGCCGTCGAAGAAATTTTTGATGAGCAGGAAATAGTAAGCGCTGGCCCCCGCCGGAAGCCAGAAAGCCCAGTACGTGTTCAGCAAGCCTAGCTCCTTCAGGTTGACGAAGTTCGGAATCATGTAGCTGGAGGCCGGAATAAACAGCGTCATCAGAATGAAGAAATAGATGACCCGGCCGTAAGGGACGCGAATCCGGGAGATACTGAACGCGGCAAGGCCCAGCACGAGGATGATCATGATCAGACTTCCGACGAAGATCAGCATCGTATTTTTCAGATAAGTCGGCAGATCTATGAACTCCCAGCCTCTGGAGAAGTTTTCCCAATGCCACTCCTGCGGGAAAAAGCGCGGCGGAAACGAGTTGACCTCCGGGTTGCTCTTGAGCCCGTTAAACAGCGTCATCGCAATCGGATACAGCATGGTCACCGCCATAACCGCGATACACAGCATCATCAAGCCGTAGACGACTTTATTTAACGGCTTCCGCAGATCGGCCGGCGATAAAATCCCTCTTTCCTTCATGCTAGTACTCCTCCTTGTTCAGCTTGAATTGAACGATCCCCAGAACGGCCAGCACCAGGAACATCAGAACGCCCAGTGCCGTACCCGACCCATAATCCAGCTGAGTGAACGCGTATTTTACCGTCAGCAAGGCATAAGTGAGCGTCGCCTTATTGGGGCCGCCGTCGAGCATGGCCAGTTGGGACTGATAGGCCTGCGAAGTCCCGATCAATTGCAGGATCAGCATCAAGGCAATCAAATTGCGCATCGACGGCAGCGTAATGTACCGGATCCGGTTCCAGACCCCCGCGCCGTCGATTTCCGCCGCTTCGTACCAGTCCCGCGGAATGCTCAGCACCCCGGCCAAATAAATCAGCATCGCCGAGCCGAACTGCTGCCACGTTTCCATAAATACCAGCGAAACCATCGACCATTTCGGGTCGGAGACAAACGCGATGGGATCGGCGCCGAAAACGCCAAGCACCGCGTTGATCGGGCCGACGGGATCGTACATCCATCTCCACAGCCCGTACAGGACGACCCCGGGCACGACGTAAGGCAGATAGGCCGCAATCCGCGCGAAGCCCTGGAAGAACTTCAGCTCCGATATAGCAATGGAAACCGCGATCGGTACCCAAAACCCGATCACCAGGCACAAAAGCATGTAATAAAGTGTATTTCTGACGGAGAGCAGCACGTCCGGATTGCTTAGTACCTTAACATAGTTGTCCAATCCGACGAAGGTGTTCCCGTTGACGAAATCGATATGGTAAAAGCTGTACACCATCCCTTTCACGATCGGTACCCACAAAAACACGATAAAAATGACGATCGCCGGAACGAGGAACAAATACCCCATCATGTATTTTTTCCAGTTCGATCCACGCCGCCGTTTGGTTTGAACCGGTTTCACCTTTTCGTGAAGCCCGCTCTCCGGCGCAAAGACCGTTTCCCCCATCTCTGTCTCCCTCTTTTCTTCGTAGTGTCTATTGTTAGTGCGAGTTCAAAAAGTCGGGTTTTCAGCCGCTTCCTGACCTGCTTCGTGATCAAAAGACGACTTTTTGAACTACCTCTATCAATTGTAGAAAAGAGGGGTCACCGCGAACATGTCTAAAACTATGTGAAGTATGGCCGATCTTACTTCTTCAGCTCGCTGGGGCTAACGCCGAAATATTTTTTGAAAATTTTGCTGAAATGCTCCGGGGATTCGTACCCGACCCGCTCGGCGATCTCGTAACGGCGCAGATCAGTATTCAAAATGAGCGACTTGCTTTCCTCCATCCGCAGCTTGATGACGTATTCCCAAAGATTGTGGCCCGTGTTTTTCTTGAACAGGTAACTGAGGTAGTTGGGGCTGACGTGGTTTTTCTTGGCTACCTCGTGAATCGTCAAGCCTTTCTGATTATAGTTATGTTCAATGTACTCCTTGGCGCTGTCCACGATCCGGTTGGTTTGCGTGTGCAGCTCCTCCCGGGACGGGTCCTGGGCATAGTTGTGCCAGTTAAAATCCCCATAATAAAACACGTGGTAATCCCCATGCTCTCCGCTCCACAGGATCGCTTTGTCCGCCTGACGGCTCAATTCGCCAAGAAAACGGATGCCTTTCAAAATCTGGCTGATTCCGACGGTGCACAGCATTCCCAGATATTTGTGAACATGATGGTGCAGGGTACGCCCGATCATTTCGAGCTGGTTGATTTTGTTGACGCCGGGTTCGGCGTATTCCGCCTCGCTCCACTGCATAATGATGGCGATTTCCATATCCTTCACGTAAAAAGACAATGCGTTCCATTCCTGATGCAGCAGCTCCTTGACGATGTTCAGCGCGGCGTACTGCAACAGCCGGACATCCCGTTGTTTGTACTCCGTCTGTTCCTTCCCGGCGGGAAGGGCCAGCTTCAGTTTGAATACGGAAAAAAAAGGCCCCGACACCCCAAACTTCCGCGTATCGTCCGGATCGTCCGTTTCCGCGGACTCCGGGCCAAACTCGGAGGAATCCGCCAACAGGCGCTTCAGCCGCTCGATATTCTCCGGCCGGGACTCCTCCATCTGAAAATGCTCCCGGTCCCCGGACAGCCATTCCCCCATCTTAGGCACCGGCTTATCCATCTTCAGCAGCGTGTTGCGCACGGAATCGAGAAACTGCCCGCTGTTCAGCGGCTTGATCAAATAGTCCTTGGCTCCGAGCCGGATCGCCATCTGGGCGTATTGAAACGTTTCATGGGCGGAAATGATGATCGCCTGCACCCAGGGCTTGATCATTTTCGCCTGATGCATCAGCTCGATGCCGTTCATCTCACCCATTTGGATATCCGTCACGATCAGGTCGATATCCTCCATTCGGACGTAATCAAGCGCCTCATAGCCGTTATAGGCCGTCATGATTTGCCCGATCCCCAGGCCCGAGGACGTCAATAACCCCGCCAACCCTTTGCAAATGAGCGGTTCATCGTCGACAACCAGGATGTTGTACATGTTCTATTCCCCCACTTCTTTATTTCTCCGAATGCTCCGATATGCCCGGCAGCGTCACCGTCACGGCCGTTCCGCCCTCCGGACGCGCGGCGTAACTCAGGCCATATTCGGGTCCGAAATGCAGACGGATCCGCTGATGAATGTTGCGGATGCCGTATCCTACGGACGGGCTTGGGCTTTCGTCGTTCAGCAGCCTGTCGATGGCCGCGAAATCCACCGCCTTATAACCGTTGTCCTCGATGGCGATCTCCACCCGGCCCGTGTGTTCTCTGGCGCGGATGGCGATTTCGCCATCCTCCCCCATATTTTTCACGCCATGAATGATAGCGTTCTCAATTAACGGCTGGAGCGTAATTTTCGGAATCGCGCACGCGTACAGCACCGCCGGAACGTCCCAGGTTACCCGGAAGCCGTATTCGTACCGGTGCTCCTGCAGCTTGATATAGGCGGCGGCGTGCTCCAGCTCTTCCCCGAGCGTGATCAGCTCCCGTCCCCGGCTCAGGCTGATTTTCATCAGCTTGGACAGCTCCTTGATCATTTCCGCGGAGGCCGTGTTGCCCTCCATCGTGCTTTTCCAATAAATACTTTCCAGCGTGTTGTAAAGCAAATGCGGATTGATCTGCTGGTACAGAATTTGCAACTGGGCTTCCTTCTGCTTGATATCCATTTGGTATTTGTAATGCACCAGCCCGTTCAGCCGGCGCGCCATTTCATAAATGGACGATACGAGCACGCTAACCTCGTCGTTGCGGCGCCACTTCGGAGTTTCCGGCACCACCTTGCCCGGTTCGTATCTTCTGACGAAATAGACCAATTTTTGCAACGGCGTCATCAAAGCGCGCCAGAAATACAGAATCATCATCAGCCCCGCCGCAAAATAAACGAGGGAAATCAGCAGGATGATCCGCTTGATTTCGTTTTGCTGCTGAAGCAGCGCCTTGAGCGGAACTTTATAGATCAGCTTCTGCTGACGCACCGCATTATAATTTATGACATAAATAAAATCATCGGTAATAACGTCTTTTGCTCCGATCATCGAATCTTCCGCATCCGCCTCCGCCGGCAGCTCCAGAACCCGGCCCGCTTCCGAAACGGTCGACGACGTCAGTATCCGGTTGTTCCAATCCGTGAAATAAAGCTCGCCTTCGGGGATGGAAACCGTCTGCAGGGACTCTCCGATACGCGCGTCCACGTTCGAAACGACCAGTACGCCGATCGTACCTCCCTTGGTTATGTTGTTGATCGCCCGGACGTAGGCCAGCGTATGCTGATTCTTCTGTCCCCGGGTCGGCGGCGACAAATGCTCGATTAACCGCAAATAGCCGTTCCCCTTCTTGGCGACGGCTTCATCAAACCATTCCGGTTTCTCCTCTTCGAGAAAAAAATAACTTCCCGCTTTCCTGGACTCCGGGTAGTACGGGGCAAAGGAGTACGAATTCGACGGGTCATGCACGAATAGCGAATAATAGAGCGGCGCCTGCTGATTGCTCTCCTCGGAGTAGCTGCTCAGCAGATTTTCCAGCCGTTCGTAATTTTTGACCCGTTCGAGCATGCTCTCGTCCTCGGCCGGATTCAACTGCTGCACCAGCGGATGCTGAAACACGGTCGATGTCACCTTGTTGATCGATTCGATGTCCCGGCTGATCAGTGTGAAATTTTGTTTGTTCAGCTCTATGTAGGCATTGGAAACATTGCGTTTTAAAATTTGATCCGCCCGGTAGTTGCCATAGGAGTTCAATATGAACAGAGGGACGACCAGCACCAGAAAAACCAGGATCATCTGCTGCTTCAAACTGATCTGCGTCATCGGGTTTTTAAATCCTGCATTCACCTGCGTTGCACCTCCGGTCACTTTAACTATATCAAGATTGAAAACCCACCAGGTATGCGCGTTTCTACGGAAATTGTGGCGGTTCCTAAGATTTGCGCTACCGTTTCTCTTAGTGTAGGGCATTTCCGGCGTTTTGCCAGCATCATTTTGCGGGAGGCTTGGGGCTTATTTGCCGACTTAAGGAGCGGCGTGAGGAGCTGGACGCTATAGCTATATTCGTAACTTCACGTTATAGAAAAAAGTTCCCCGATCCGAAATGCCAGATCGGGGAACTTTTCCAGTTCATCCGTTATTTTTGCACCAGCTCATGTAAGCCACTGACGATAAGGTCGGCCCCTGCCAGGATGTGCGGGCTGCCGATGCCGACAACGCGGCAATCGGCGGCTTTGCCCGCCTGCACGCCCGCCTCCGCGTCCTCGAACACGACGCACTCGGACGGCGGCAGGCCAAGCGCCGCGCTGGCGGCAAGGAACACCTCGGGATCCGGCTTCGCCTGGGACACCTTGGTGCCGTCGATCACCGCGTCGAACAGCTCCGCGATGCCGAGCCTGGACAAAATGAACTCTGCGTTTTTGCTCGCCGAGCCCAGGGCAATCTTCACGCCCCGGCTGCGCAGCTGCAGCAGATAATCCTTGGCCCCCGGCAATATTTCCGACGGCTCCAGCTTCGATATATAGTCGACGTATTCGCGGTTTTTGACCGCGGCCATCTCCTCGCGCTCTTCCTCCGTCGCTTCCACGCCGCCCACCTCAAGCAGGATGCGGAGCGACTCCATGCGGCTGACGCCTTTCAACCGTTCATTATCGGCTTCGGTAAACTCGAAGCCGAGCCGGCGCGCCAGCGAACGCCAGGCCAAATAGTGGTATTTGGCCGTGTCGACGATCACGCCGTCGAGGTCGAAAATCGCGCCTTTCATCGTTTCCAGCATGATTCCATTCTCCCTTTGATTATATCGTTGACACATGGATTTCTTGGCCCGGTGCCACGGCAAACTCCCGTCCGCCCGCCGCAATCGGTAGCGGCTCCGGATTACCCGCTTCCGCCGAAATCACGAGCGCTTCCCGTTCGACGCGAATCCGATACGCGCCTTGGCGGAGGCGGACCGGGAACTCCACGGCCCGCCAGGAGGAAGGCAGAGCCGGCTTCAGCGTCGCCTTGCCGCCGTCGTATCGCAGCCCCGCGAAGCCCAGCACGGCGGCCATCCAGGCCCCTCCGTTCGCGGCCGGATGGGTGCCGCCGATATACAGGTCTCCGACGTATTTCTTGGATTCGCCGGTCAAGTCGATCGTCGCCGTCCGCATAAAATACGGATACGCCCAATCCGGCGAACCGATATCGGCCGCCACCAGCGCATAAATGCACGAGCTTAAACTCGACCCGTGCTCGGTGCGCGGTTCGTAATACGCCCAGTTGGCTTTTTTGACGGCCGGGTCGAAGCTGTCCTTGAACAAATGCAGCATCAGCACCACGTCGGCCTGCTTTAATATTTGCGTCGTCGTCGCCAGGCCGTTCCCGCCCCCCAGATATTCGTGCGGATTCAGCATCCTCGATTTTAGCTCCGCTAAGGAAACGTCCCCCAACGCATAATACCCGTCGAACTGCTCGATCAGCCCGCTTCCGGCATCCGGCTCCGGCACATACAAACGGTCATGCATGTCGCGGATCTGTTCCGGCCGGACGGAGCTGCCCGCAAGCAGCGCCTCATGCCGATGCGGTTCGCGGTCTCTCAGCAGATCGAGCGCATCAAGCGCGATGCGGAGGCACGCTTTGACCATCCGGTTCGTGAACGCGTTGTTGTTCACCCGCTCATGGTACTCGTCGGGCCCGGTGACGTCGAGGATTTCATAGCGCTGTTTTCGCGGATTGTAATAACCGTACGAGTAAAAAAACACTGCGCAATCCCACACCGCTTCGGCTCCCCCGTCCAGCAGAATGCTTTCGTCTCCGGTAAACGCGTAGTACTGCCAGATGCCGTACGCTACATCCGCGCTGATATGCACCTGCTTGTCGCGGAAATAGGTGCGCATCGGACGGCCGGTAAACACGTCATTCACGTTGAACAGCGTGCAGGCGTCATCCCCGGTCTCCTGGCTTTCCCAGGCATAAAACGCGCCTTCGTAGCCGTACTCCGCCGCTTTGCGCCGCGCCCCGTTCAGCGTATGCACCCGGTACATCATCAGGTTCCGCGCCACCTCCGGCCGGGTGTACAGGAAGAACGGCAGCATGAACATTTCCGTATCCCAGAACACCGCTCCTTTATAAACCTGGCCGGACAACCCGCGGGCCGGAATCGACACTTTCTCCGAGCGGTCCGGCGCGATGATGTGCAGGTGATACATGCTGTAGCGGAGCGCCAGCTGGGCTTCGTCGTCGCCCTCGATCACGATGTCCGTCGCCCCCCACTTACGCTCCCACCGCTCGGCATGCTCGCGCAGCAGCCGGTCGTAACCCAGCCCGCGCGCTTCCCGGCTGGACTCGGCCGCCGCCAAACGCGGATCGTCAGCCTCGTCCAAGCCGGTAAACACGGATACGTATTTCGACCAGGCATAGGTAGTCCCGGCGCGGCAGTTTAAGCGGATTTTGCGCTGGATCGAAGTTGCCCCGCGAAGAAGCTGCCGCTCCCCGAACCCGCCGTCCACCGCTTCGGCCACGGAAACCGGCACATTCAATTCATGTGTCCATCCGGTGAGCGTCAGCACGTCCCCGGCCCGATCCTCATCGCCCCCGTTTTCCAGGCGCTCCAAATGCGGGCCGTTGATGTCCCAGACGTCGCCGTCGATGCCCGTGACGATCGTAAGTTCGCCGTTCCGGCTGCTCTCCACGGAAATCCGGTTTACGATCAGATGCGGCCGGGCCGCGCTGCAAAACCGCTCGGAGGTGACCGTCACCTGCGCTTCCCCCGCTGTGCGGTACACCGTCCGCCGCCGGTGAACCGCATGGCGGAGATCCAGCGACTGCTCGTGTTCGAGCCGTTCAGGGTCGGAGTCGCCGACTTCGGTCGCGCGATTGCTCAGCACGCTGAGCGGCGTCCCGTCCCAATACAGCGACATCGCCAGCCCGTTCGGCGCATTCACCGGCTCGCGCCACTTGTCCCCGACCTTGTCGTACAGCCCGGCGACGATCGTCGCCGTCAGCTCGTGTTTGCCGAACTCCTCGAGCGTTCCGCGATATCCCAAAACCCCATTGCCGATCATGAACTTGTTGCCGTTCGACGTGATCCGGTCTCGGTCGAATCCGCTTTCCTTTATGATCCAGCTCATCGCACGGCCGCCTTCCGCAGCGGCACCCGGATGCCCGCTTCATCAACGCGGCAAATCTCCCCGTAGACCGTCATTTCCACCTCACCGCCGGACGCCGCCCGGATGGAAACCTGCTCCTGATCCACCTCGACGAACACCTTTGCCCCCTGGTACGTGATGCGGAACCGGTAGCTGTCCCATCGTTCCGGAATGCCCGGATTCAGTACGAGCCGCTCCCCGTCCGAGCGCATCCCGCCGAACCCGTAGACGATGTTCATCCAGGCTGCGGCGATCGAGGTCGTGTGCAGACCCTCCCGCGTGTTGCGGTTGTAATTGTCCAGATCAAGGCGGGTGGCGAATTCAAAAAACTTGTACGCTTCCTCCGAACGCCCGATTTCCGCCGCCAAAATCGAATGGATCGACGGCGAAAGCGACGACTCGTGAATGCAGCGCGGTTCGTAGTAGTCATAGTTCGCCCGCTTTTCCTCCGCCGTAAACTCGCCGCTGTACAGGAACATGAACATCAGCACGTCCGGCTGCTTGATCATGTCGTACCGGTACAGCCGGTCGTACGACCAATGCGAATACAGCGGAAACTCCGTGACCGGGATGGCCTGAATATCAAGATGCGGCAGATCGAAAAAACCGTCATGCTCCTCGTAGATCCCCGTCCGCTCATCCCGGGGGATTTTCATATGCCGGGCTTTGCTCCGCCAGTCGTCCCGCTCTTCCGCCGTCAAGCCAAGCCGGGCCGCCAGCTCGCCGTAAGCCGCCGGAGACACACTTTGCAGATCGTCCAGCACCTCCAGCGTGTATTCGAACAGTTTTTGGGCCATGAAATTGATGTAGCAATTGTTGTTGACCATCAGTTGGAACTCATCCGGGCCCATGACGCCGAAGTAACCGAATTGCCTGGTCTTTTGCCCCCACTGCCCCCGCGTGGCGTAAAATCGGCTGATTTGAATCAGCATTTCCGCACCTTTTTCAAACAAAAACGCCCTGTCTCCCGTCATGCTCACGTAATGGCGCAGCCCGTACGCCACCGCCGTGCCGACATGCAACTGCAGGTTAGAATGCTGCCACAGGTCGCAGCTCTCGGTGCCGTCGATCGTGGCGATCGGATAAAACGCCCCTTCGCAGTCCAGCTCCTTCGCCCGTTCCAGCGCCTCGGGGAGCGTTTTGTAGCGGAATTCGAGCAAGCTTTTGGCCGCCTTCGGGTTATTGAAAATATAAAACGGCAGGCAGTATGATTCCGTATCCCAAAAAGCCAGCCCCCGGTAGGCCTCCCCGGTCAGGCCTTTCGCTCCGATGTTGAAACCGGGATTGTCCCCGTGGTAAGTCTGATATAGCTGAAAAATACAAAAGCGGATGCCCTGCTGATTCTCCGGGTCCCCTTCGATCGCGATATCCGAATCCGCCCATACCCGGGCCCAGTACGCCCGCTGCCCGGCGGCCGCCGTGTCATACCCGTCCCGCGTGTACCGTACCGCCTGGTCCATTCCCGTTTGCCAAAGCGCATCGTCCGTGATGGAGCGGTCTTTTTCGGCGACATTGACGACGAGTTTGTCCAGCACCGTCCGCGCGCCTTGCGTAAGCTTCAGCGCCAGATCCCGGCCGATAAACCGGCCCCCCCGGGCCGGCCTGTTCTCCAGCGCATCCGGTGCCTCGATGCGAAATGCGGAGAACAGACGGTTGCCGGTATTTGCCGTTTGCCCGAGCATCCCCACGATCCCGCCTTCTTCCCCCTGCTTTAGCGTTTCCCAATAGCTGTGCTGACGGTCCTCATGGATCACGGCAAAATCCAGCCCCGTCCGTACGTTCACCGTACCGGAAAAGTTTAGCGGCTCAAACGTGATCCGCTGGCAGCCGAGATAGCTTACCTTCATGCTGACCAGTCGCTCGAAGGAGAGCTTCAAGTCTTTTCCCCCGGTCAGATGCCAGATGAATTCCCGGGTATAAATCCCGGTTCGGAAATCCAATTCTCTGCGAAACCCGCTAAACCGGCTCTCCGCCAAATCCAGCGGCTCCCCGTCCAACTCAATCCGCGTATGCAGCCAATCCACCGCATTCACCATAAAACGCAGCGATTTGATAATCCCTTTGTAATGAGCCGTGACCGGGCTCTCCTCGAACAGTCCGTTAAAATAGCTGCCCAGCAGGGAGTCCCCGCCGTATCCTTCCTCCGGATATCCCCTGACCCCCATATATTCGTTTCCCAGTGAAAAAATAGATTCGGACACCCGGTTCCGTCCCCGGTCAAAACCTTCCTCCACAACCTTCCATGGATCAATGTGCAAATATCTGTCCGCGATTTTCGGCATGCTCCGTCCTCTCTTTCTGTATAATTCGCATGATCGTGCGATAGATAGCGCGCCTAATAACGCGTCTTGCCGCGCGCTTGCCCGCGGTCCTTCGCGAACCGCCGCTTTCCGCGTCATAGATCGACGGACGCCTCAAGGCCGCTTCCTCTCATCCAGCTTAGCGGAACAGCCATCTTCGCCAAATGTCCATGTCTAATGAGCTTATGTGCGATTATACGGTGTTGGATCGGAACTCTTCGTTTAATAGGAATAACCTATAAACACAATATGTATTATATATTTCCACAATTGAGCCGCATGCTGCATAATAAACCCAACAACCTATCCGACAGGGGGATAAAAGAATGAGCGGAAATCAAGTTTGGCAGCCGGGCATGTATGATGACAAGTTAGGTTTTGTCTCGGCGTATGGGAAGGGCGTCGTCGAGCTGTTGCATCCCCAAAAAGGGGAGCGAATTCTGGACCTGGGGTGCGGAACGGGGGACCTGACGCAGCAAATCGCCGATGCGGGAGCCGATGTGAGCGGCATGGATTTGTCGGCGCCGATGATCGAGCAGGCGCGGCAAAAATATCCCGGCCTCGACTTCCGGGTCGGAGACGCCGAAAGCTTTCGGCTCCCCGAACCGGTGGACGCCGTGTTCTCCAATGCGGCTCTGCACTGGATGAAGGACGCCGGGGCGGTTGCCGATTCCGTCCGGAACGCGCTCAAACCCGGCGGCCGCTTCGTGGCCGAATTCGGCGGCAAGGGCAATGTCCTGGCGATTGTCCAATGCCTGGCGGAGGTGCTGCGAAGCGATTACGGCTTGGATGTCGGCCCGCTGAACCCCTGGTACTTCCCCAGCCTCGGCGAGTACAGCGCTTTGTTGGAAGAAGCCGGCTTCCGCGTCACCTTTGCGGCGCATTTTGACCGCCCCACCTTGCTCGGCGAAAACCGGGAAGGCCTGTTCCATTGGCTGGACGGGTTTGCGGCCGGCCCTTTCTTGTCCGGCTTCGGGCAAGCGGAGAAGAAGGAAATCTTTCAGAAAGTCGCCGATTTAGCCGAAGAGCAGCTTTACCGGGACGGCTCCTGGTATGCGGATTATGTGAGGCTCCGGATTGTAGCCGTCAAGCCGTCCGGTTGACGGACATTCGGAAGTTGCAGATAACTGCGGACCCTGTTTACTTGCTTGTCAGGCTAGAGCGTGAAATGTTTAACGGGAAAACCTCCCGCTAAAATTGCCCTTCTTGGCCCTAGGATCCAAATTAGCTGGAAAAGCTCCATCTATTTTACGGCCCACCCGCCGATATCGGCAATTTCAAGGCGAATTAGCGGGAGGTTTTCCAGGTAACTCTCTCCCCAGCCGCATAGGGACCTAATTAACGGGAGGAATTCCCGTTAATTGATCCAAGGTTAAAGAAAACACCCCGAATCAAATCGGGGTGTTCCTTCGGCGGATATCCAATTCAGGCGGATCTACTTCTCCCCCTGCTCCTTATCCGCTTGCTCCACTTTCCTCATATATTCGTCATATCGCCCGTCTACTTCCTTGGCCATACTCCGGTACTTTCGCGTTTCCTCCACAATCGGGTCCAAATTCGTCTGGACGCGAATCTCGTATCTGGGCGACAACCTTCTCCGCTCTTCCCTTTTGCGTTCTTCCTCGCTCCCGATTTCCTGTTCCGTCAGCATCTCGCTAAGCTCTCTTTCCAGTTCTTTGTTATCGCTCATCAGATGACACTCCTTCCGGAAAATAGAGTATAGAGTATGGGAACCGGGGTTCTTCTACAATCCCGTTGCCCCCGCAGCCGAAACGACATCAAGCAGCTGCTGCTGAATTTTACCGTTGCTGGCGATCAGATTGCGGACTCCAATGTCATAAGGGTTGCCCGCGGTATCCGTCACTATTCCTCCCGACTCCACGACGAGCAGCGCGCCGGCCGCCGTATCCCAGGCGTTGAGGTTTACTTCGTAATAGCCGCTGAGCCGGCCGGCCGCGACATAAGCCAGATGAAGCGCGGCCGAACCGCCGGCCCGCAGGCTCCGGGCCCTGTCGGCCAAAGCGGTGATGCCCTTCAGATTGATAGGAGCGGCCACCTCGCGGTCCGGATTAAAGCCGATCGCAATCACGCTGTCCGCCAGGAGCGCCTCCTCCGAGACCCGCGTCGGATTTCCGTGCATATAAGCGCCCTTGCCCTTTTCCGCTACGAACATCTCATCCCGCATAGGGTCGTAAATCACCCCGATGATGACATCCCCCTTATAAGCCAACGCGATGGATACGCAAAAAAACGGAAATCCGTGCACGAAGTTGGTCGTACCGTCCACAGGATCGATAATCCATAAGTACTCGGATTGCTTCGCTTCCGCCACTGCGGCTGCCGAAGCTTCCGCTCCGGGGGCCACGCCTTCTTCCCCCAAAATGTCATGATCCGGGAAATGGGTCAGGATCAGCTTGCGGATCATCGTCTCCGCGCCCTTGTCCACATCGGTGACCAAATCCTGCGGAGAACACTTCGTGCTCAGATCCTTGACCATGCCGACCCGGCTTTTGATCCATTCCCCCGCTTTCGCGGCGCAATTGATCGCCACCGCCATCGGACTTTTGCTGCCTACAACATAAGGAATACTAGGTTTGGATTCCAATGGTTTCACACTACTTTCTTCAATAATCTATAAACCGGTGCAACTTCTCTATGAATCTTCTAAAATTTCCCTTTTTAAAATCATACGCCGGCAAGGTGGCAAAGTTGCGCCTTTTTAGACCTTCCCTTCACAAAAGGGCAACCTGTCCGAAGCGGCTTCCATTATATAAAAAGTCCGCCCCGGCATGGCTGGCCTCAGCCGCCCGGAAACGAACTTCTTGTCTTCAAAGTCTCAGTTAAGCCCCTACGATATTATACCCGCCGTCGACATAAATCACTTCACCGGTTATACCGCGGGACAAGTGGCTGACCAGGAACATGGCGGTATCGCCCACCTCTGCCACATCCGTCGTTTTGCGCAGCGGCGCCTTCTCTTCCACCTGTTTCAAAATTGAGTTGAAATCGCTGATGCCTTTCGCCGCCAGCGTGCGGATCGGCCCCGCGGAAATCGCATTGACCCGAATATTGCGGGGGCCCAGGTCGTTGGCCAAATAGCGGACGGAGGATTCCAAAGCCGCCTTTGCGACGCCCATGACATTATAGTTGCGCATGACGCGCTCCGCACCCATATAGGTCATCGTCATAATGCTCCCGCCTTCGGTCATGAGCGGAGACAAGCGCTTCGACACGGCGACCAGCGAATAGACGCTGATATCGTTGGCGAGGGCGAACCCTTCGCGCGAAGTATCCTGAAACTCGCCCGCCAAATCTTCCGCTTTGGCGAACGCAATGCTGTGAACCAAACCGTGCAGTACGCCAAATTCCGTCCGCAGCGCATCCGCGAGTTTATCGATATCTTCGTCGACCGTCACGTTGCAGGGAAGGATGAGCGAATTCGGTATACTTTCCGCCAGCTTGCGCACCCGTCCTTCCACGCGTTCGCTCTCGTATGTAAAAGCGAGGCGAGCTCCCTGCTCCGCCAGGCTCTGGGCGATCGCCCAGGCAATACTGCGGTCATTGGCCACGCCCATGACGACGATATTTTTTCCTGCCAATAATTCTCCCATGAATGAAAGACCTCCTCATCAAAATACGACCGGCTTCTTTGTGTTCAACTTACCTTATTTCCCCGACAATTTCAAGGCCGCAAGCCAAAGACTTACGGCCTGATCCGTACGCTGGCTCCATCCAGAATTTCCACCCCGTCGCCTTCATGACGGGCCAGATCCTCCATGAGAGCGAACAGAGCCCCATCCTTGAGCTTTGCTTCGAGCATCACGTCGACGCGGTCCGTCCCTCTGGCGATCCTGCGCAGGAAATCAAGCAGCGGCCCGGCAATCACATGGTCCGCGTGTCCCCGCGGATCGTTCGCGCTCTTGGGGCTGGAGGCATGAATCTTCGGCGGCAGCGGATCGTCCGCGGGCGAGCCTGCCTGCGCGTAAGAGCTTGTCCAGGACTGCTTGATTCGCGGCCACAGCTCCGCTGGGTCTTCCCCCTCGTTGTTCACCCACTGGTGGTGAATATCCAGAACCATCGGCAAATTCAGAGCTTCCGCTATTTCAAGCGTCTCCCGGGCGTTGAAAGTCTTGTCGTCGTTTTCGAGCGTCAGCCTTTCCTTCATCCGGTCCGGCAGAGCCGCCGCATTCTCTTTGAACCGTTCACCCGCGGACAGCTTGTCCCCGTAAGCGCCCCCGACGTGAATATTGTTCTTCGCCCGCCCGTCCAGACCCATCGCCTCCAGCATGCCGACGTGGTACTCCATATCGCGGAGCGAGCTTGCCAGCACTTCCGGCCGGGGGGTGCTGAACACCGTGAAATGATCGGGGTGAAAAGAGGCGCGTATGCCGTGCTTTTTTACGAAATCCCCAACCTCGGCAAAGGATTTCCCCAAAGCCCGAAAAGGGTCCCAATCCGCAAGAGCCTCGTGGGTCGCCAGCGGAATAAGCTTGGAGGAGAAGCGGTAGACCTTGATATCGTGGGCCACGTTATGACGAAGAAGCCGCAGCGTATTGTGCAGATTCTCCGCGGCAATCGACTCCAGCCTGCGCACGGCGGCCTCACGGTCCGTCAGATTGCTGAACGTTTTGAACGTCATCGTCTTGGAGGGAGAAGCATTCGCTACGACCGTGGACATCGCGACATAACCGAACCGTACGATCACTTCGCTCCGGCTTCCCCGAAAAACATTTCGTAAGCCAGCGCCGTTTGCACGGCGGACTCTTCCTCGGTCAGCGGCCGGATGAGCTGCAGCTCCACCGACGTAACCTCTTCCCCGTTGAAATTGATCTCGGCCACGCAGGCCGTAATCTTGACGATCGCCACCGCCTTGTTGTCGGGGGCGTAGGCAATCACCTTTTGCCCGGTCGGAAATACGCGCAGACCTTGCTTCAGCATTTTGCCCCGGCCATATTCCAGCAGTTCGTATAACTCCTGCTCGCTCTTAAACTTGCATACCGAGTTAAATTCCGTTTGAAAACCCATCGTCTCTTCATCCTTTCGTCTTGGAGTCTGACGTGGTGATTTTTCTTCCGCCTATACGACCCCGTTCTCGAAGTCGAGGCTTTGCCGCGATTCGTACCGCTCCAGCGCAAGCCCGATCAAGCGGTCAAGCAGCGCTTCATAGGATACGCCGGTTTCGCGCCAAAGCAGCGGATACATGCTGAACGGGGTAAACCCGGGCATCGTATTCACTTCATTGATCAAAAGCTTATTGTCGGACTTTCTCAGGAAGAAATCCGCCCGGCACAGCCCGTTACCGGCGATCGCCTTGAACGCCTTGACCGCGAGATCGCGGACGAGTTCCGCAATCTCCGTATCCAATGGGGCGGGAATCAGCATCTGCGATTTGCCGTCCAGATACTTCGCCTGGTAATCGTAGTATTCGCCCGAGGAGACGATTTCGCCCGGTACGGAAGCGAGCGGCTCGTCATTGCCGAGCACGCCGACCTCCACCTCGCGGGCATCCACGAACTCTTCGACGATCACTTTCACGTCATAACGGAAGGCGTTCGCAATGGCCCCCATCAGCTCTTCCCGCGATCTTGCCTTGGAGATCCCTACGCTGGACCCGAGATTTGCCGGCTTGATGAAGCACGGGTATCCCAGTTTCTCTTCCATGCCCTGCAGGAGGACATGACTGCTGCGCTCCCATTCGGAAGCGGTAAAATAGCAGTACTTACACTGCTCCAGGCCCGCCTTGGCGAACAGCTTCTTCATGATGACTTTGTCCATCCCCGCCGCCGAGGCCAGCACGCCGGCGCCGACATACGGCAGGTTCGCCATTTCGAACAACCCCTGAATCGTACCGTCTTCCCCGTTCGTCCCGTGCAGCAGCGGAAAAGCGACGTCGATCGCCGGCTTGCCCGTGGCCAGACCGTTAAACAATAAATTGATCGCTTCCGCCGTACCCCCGGTAGCCTGTTCAAGCTTCAACTCTTCGAGCGCGGTAAAAGGAGCGTTCAGCTTACCGCCGACCCTCCACTCGCCCCGCTTTGTAATATAAAAAGGAAGCAATTCGTATTTCGCGTAATCAAACGCTTTGGAAACCGCAAACGCCGTTTGCAGCGAAACCTCATGCTCTCCCGATTTTCCGCCGTAAATCAGCCCTACGGTCAATTTTTCCTGTCCCATGTGCAACCTCTTTTCGAATATTAGGTAAGGGTCGTTTACCTCACCCCTTAGTATGGTCAGAACCTGTCGGCAATATGGAAAAAACGATAAACGGTATTCTCGGTCCAGGCGTAGGAATCCCGGTAATCCCAGTACCTGTGCTTGCTCGGCACGGTATGGGCGTTCACCAGCGGCATTCCTCCCGCATCAAAGGCGGTGACGATGGTGCTGTGCTGATAAGCCCCGTTGCCGTCCCAATCGTAGATGATCACATCGCCAAGCTGAAGCTGCTCCGGCCTGCTTACGAGCTCCGCACGAAGTCCGGTGTCGCTGTTCGCCAAATAACGTTCCAGGGCATTCGCTACTGACCAACTGTAGCTCCAGGCTTCCCGGCCCCCAAGATATCCCTTGTACCACCAGCCCGATTCTCTTTTTCCAGTATAGTTTATCGGGGCTCCGCCTGCAAAGAGGCACTGGGAGATATAGTTGGTGCAATCCACTTCGAATGCGGCAAATTCGGGGTTAAAGCTGTCCCACCACCGGTCCGCATACAAAACCGCGTCTTCACGCCGGTAAGGATTGCTTCGCAGCCCCCCGCCGCCAAGGACTTCCCGGTTTAAAAACGGTCTTGGCGAACGGCCTGCGCCACCCTGCTGACGGGAGTTCTCCTCGCCGGGAAGAACCGTTGGTGCGCTCCGTTCGGGCACGGGTTGAATGACCCGTGTTATGCTCCAGCCTTCCCCTTCGCGCTGTAGGGTTAGGCGCTGCTTGACAATCCGCTCCTCCTGGTGGCGGGCCCCGCCTTTTTCGTAATCCATTTTGCGGGCCAGGAGCAATTCCACTTCCATCTCTCCCTCGCGCCGCTCGATTTCCCGAAGCAGCCTGGCCCGGGTTTCGCACCTGAGCGGGACGGCTCCGCGCTCCCGGTACCATTCATCCAGCTTGCGCTTTTGCTCCCCGCGGCGAAGCAAATAATCCAGGTCCGTAATCAAGGTGTTGTCCGCCCGCACCCGGTAATCCACCACATCCTGGTTGCTCTGATTGACATATAGGGACAACGTTTTTTTCCAATCCTCCGCCATGGTCCGGTCTCCTCCTCGATCTATTGCTTTCAAGCACAAACTCCCTCGTCCTTCATCCTGTTACCCTTGAATTCCCATTACGAGAAGTATATGACCCCCCGGGGCCGAGTATGTGCTGAAAGCCTATTCAGGCGCGCCGCAACGCCAAACAAGCGGCTCGAATGGCAACAAAAAGTTCTTTACTCACCGCCGGGAGGACAGTATACTTAATATAAGAGGTTTTTGAAATAGTGTTTCATCTAGTGAAACAAGGAGGTTCATCCATGTCAAAGAACGATTTTTTCTCCAGCAGCCGGACGCTTGAGGTCGGTGGCAAGAGCTACCGTTACTATGACCTGCAAGCGCTGGAGCAGCAAGGACTGGGGAAAATCAGTAAACTGCCGTTTTCCATTAAAGTGCTGCTCGAAGCAGCCGTCCGTCAGTTTGACGGAAGAGCCATCACGGAAGAGCATGTTAAGCAGATCGCCGGCTGGAGCGAGGGCAGGGATGAGAACAAGGAAATTCCTTTCATTCCCGCCCGCATCGTCCTGCAGGACTTCACCGGAGTTCCGGTCGTTGTCGATCTCGCCGCCATGCGCGATACCGTGAAGAAAGCCGGCGGGGATCCGAAGCAGATCAACCCGCTCGTTCCCGTGGACCTGGTTATCGACCACTCGGTTATGGTCGATGCCTTCGGAACGCCGGAAGCGCTGGAATACAATATGAACGTCGAATTTGAACGCAATGAGGAACGTTACCGGTTTTTGCGCTGGGCGCAAACCGCCTTCAACAACTTCCGCGCCGTGCCGCCGGCAACCGGGATCGTGCACCAGGTTAACCTGGAGTATCTCGCTTCCGTGGCGGCGACCAAAACGGTTGACGGCGAAACAGTCGTCTTCCCGGATTCTCTCGTCGGAACGGACTCCCACACGACCATGATCAACGGCCTCGGCGTCGTTGGCTGGGGCGTCGGGGGCATCGAAGCCGAAGCCGGCATGCTGGGGCAGCCGCTGTATTTCGTCACGCCGGAAGTCATCGGCTTCAAGTTGACCGGCAGCCTGACGGAAGGCGCTACGGCGACCGACCTCGCTCTTACCGTTACGCAAATGCTGCGTAAAAAGGGCGTCGTCGGCAAATTCGTCGAGTTCTACGGACCGGGTCTGGCCAACATCAGCCTGGCTGACCGTGCGACGGTAGCCAACATGGCGCCGGAATACGGCGCGACGATCGGTTATTTCCCTGTCGATCAGGAGACGCTGGCTTACCTGCGCAGCACGGGACGCTCCGAAGAGCAAATCGCGCTGGTTGAAGCTTACTATAAAGCCCAAGGCATGTTCCGTACGAGCGAAACCGAGGATCCGGAATTCACCGACCTCATCGAGCTGGATCTGGCCTCCGTCGTACCGAGCTTGGCCGGACCGAAGCGGCCGCAGGACCGGATCGAGCTGACCGAGATGAAGGACAGCTTCAACAGCATCATTCGCACGCCGGTGGACAAGGGCGGATACGGATTGAGCGACGAGAAAATCGCGCAGAAAGTTCCCGTCAAGCATCCGAGCGGCGAGACCAGCGTGCTGTCGACGGGGGCCGTTGTCATAGCGGCGATCACGAGCTGCACGAACACCTCGAACCCGAGCGTGATGCTGGGAGCCGGCCTGCTGGCGAAAAAAGCCGTGGAACGCGGCCTCAAGAAGCCGGGCTACGTCAAGAGCAGCTTGACGCCAGGCTCCCTGGTCGTCACCGAGTACCTGGCGAAGGCCGGGCTCATCGAGCCGCTGGAAGCGCTCGGGTTCCACGTGGCCGGCTACGGCTGCGCCACCTGTATCGGTAACTCCGGCCCACTGCCGGACGAAGTCGGCGCGGCGATCGCCGAAAACGATATGACCGTGGCGGCCGTCCTGTCCGGGAACCGCAACTTTGAAGGCCGCGTTCATGCGCAGGTCAAAGCGAACTATCTCGCTTCGCCGCCGCTCGTTGTGGCCTACGCCCTGGCCGGTACGGTCAATATCGACCTGCAGAACGATCCGCTGGGCTATGACCAGAACGATCAGCCGGTATACCTGAAGGACATCTGGCCTTCTTCCGCGGAAATCAAGGAAGCGATCGGCCTGTCCGTCAGTCCGGAAATGTTCCGCGCCAAATACAAGAACGTATTTACGCAGAACGAGCGCTGGAACGCCATTCCGGTACCGGAAGGCGAACTGTACGAATGGGACGGGAAATCAACGTACATTCAGAATCCGCCATTCTTTGAGAAGCTCGGAGACGGCCTGCAGGATATCGCCGATATCCGCAGTGCGCGCGTGCTTGCCCTGCTCGGCGATTCCGTCACGACGGACCACATCTCGCCGGCAGGCAACATCTCGCCGACCAGCCCGGCCGGCATCTACCTGAGCGACCGCGGTGTCGCCCGCAAGGACTTCAACTCCTACGGCTCCCGCCGGGGGAATCATGAAGTCATGATGCGCGGCACGTTCGCGAACATCCGGATCCGCAACCAGGTGGCTCCGGGAACGGAAGGCGGCGTGACGAAGCATCTGCCTTCGGATAGCGTCATGTCCATCTATGACGCTTCGATGAACTATCAGGCGGACGGGCAGAACCTGGTCGTGATCGCCGGCAAAGAATACGGCACCGGCAGTTCCCGCGACTGGGCGGCCAAAGGCACCTACCTGCTCGGCGTCAAAGCCGTCATCGCCGAAAGCTTCGAGCGGATTCACCGCAGCAACCTGGTCGGCATGGGCGTGCTGCCGCTGCAGTTCCAGGAAGGCCACGGCTGGAAGACGCTTGGCATCGACGGAACGGAAGTGTTCGATATCGTCGGCCTCAGCAATGAAGTGAAGCCGGGCCAGCAACTCACCGTGATCGCTACGCGCCAAGACGGCACGCAGTTCGAATTCCCGGTCACCGCGCGGCTGGACAGCATGGTGGATGTAGACTACTACCATAACGGCGGCATCCTGCAAACCGTATTGCGGCAGATGATTCAAGCAAATAACTAAGCCGCGGACCGAGGTTCGCACCGCTCCTGGATTCTCTTCTCTTTGCAACCCGAAAGAGGCTGTCCCAAAAGTAAACTTTGGAACACCCTCTCCAACAAAATAGGATGATATTTGTAAAAAAAGAAGGAGCTAAGCGGGCTGTTTTCGCTTAGCTCCTTCTTTTTTGGAGTCTACGGCGGCTTTCTTAAGCAAATTGTGGGCAAGGGAAAGCCAGCCGACCTCCAGACTTACTTTTTGTAAGCCTCGAAGCAGAAACCTTTTAAAGCCTCGGTTGTTCTTCATATCGCCAAACACAGGTTCCGGCTCGATCATGCGCCTTACGGCCAAGGCATAACCTTCTTCACTGCGGAGTTTTTGCCTTGCCTGGCTCTTTAACCGCAAATACTTCATACTAACTTTGATCTCACGATCACCCTGGGCTTGTGTACACTGCGGCTTTAACGGACAACCCTCGCAGCCGGAGCTTCGGTAATGTCGGTATTCGATTTCATACCCACTTTCTGTTTTCTCCTTACTCCCTCTCCGGAAATGGAGCGTTTGCCCAGCCGTGCATGTCCATGTATCTTGTTCGCTGTTATAGGTCCAATTGTCGATTTTACTAATATCCTTTTGCCATGCCTTACTCTTTTCGCGGTGATAGGTGCTGTATTTGACGATGGCTTCGACTTCATTTTGCTCCAGGTAGTCATAATTCTCTTCACCACCATAGCCCGCATCGGCGATGACGGTGCCCGGGAGCTTTCCTAACTGCGATTTTAACTTTTCAAGATGCGGGATGAGGCAGCGCGTATCGGTCGGGCGCTGGTGTAAACTGTAACCGACAATAAATTGATTTTCGGTGCCGATCTGCACATTGTATCCCGGCTTGAGTTGACCATTTCGCATGTGGTCTTCTTTCATTCGCATAAATGTAGCGTCAGGGTCCGTTTTGCTGTAGCTGTTTCTAGTACCTAAAATTGCTTGTTGTGTTTCGTACTTTTGAAGACGCGGAAGCAAGTCCTTACGGAGGGTGCGCACCGCCTTCTTGAGCGGCTTGTCTTTCGGTTTCTCCCGCAGGCGCTCTTCCAATTGCTTGACTGCTTGCTCCAGCTTCTCACTGGTCATAGTAGAGGACTCACCCAGCTCGAGAAGATCCCGACCTTCGTGAATTCCTTCTTCTTGCTTCTCCGCTTCCTCAATGGCTTCAAATAGGGTCTGGACTTTCTCCTGAAGCTTGGCTTTATGCTTCACCATAGCCTTCCCCCAAACAAACGTATATCGGTTGGCATTCGCTTCAATCTTAGTGCCGTCTACAAAATAATGCTCCAACTGTATGTAGTTCTCCTCTGCCAGAAACTGAAGAACGGCAGTAAACACAGTCTCCAGTGTGCTTTTCATTCGTTCTGATCGAAATCGGTTGATGGTACGGAAGTCTGGGCGCTGACGACCCGCGATCCACATAAACATGATGTTTTCGCGGACAGCTTTGGCGATCTGGCGAGAGGAATAGATGCGCTGTGTGTAGGCGTAAATGATAACTTTGGTGAGCATTTTAGGATGGTAGCTGTCTCGTCCGCCTCCAGGGTAAGACGGGTCGAAGATAGCGTCGTCGAGACGATTTACGGCGGCGTTAACCACGCGAACGAGATGATTTTCGGGGATATCCTCTTCTAAATCCATTGGTAAACAGAGTTGATCCATGGTATATTGAATGTACAAAAGAAACCTCTCCTTTTGGGTAATGGTTGGTGGTACTTCCATTTTACCAAAGAGTGGTTTCTTTTTGTTTGACAAACTAAAAGAGGTTGCCCCTCAGTCATCTATGATGACTTTTGGGACAGCCTCTT
>NZ_JBAGJC010000029.1:0-20974 GCF_036864765.1 Paenibacillus sanfengchensis
CATTAATCTTGCAAAAACCTTAACATCAGTTAGTCGTAATGAGTTGAACTAATGATGGAGGGATAGAGGCAGCCGGGTGAAATGTTCTTCCGATCGCTGTTGCTCCCGGATTTCTTGATGAATTAAATTCAGATAAGGTAGAAGTCCGGTAACAAAGGCGAACGCTACGCTTCTCCAGAATCATTTCACCCTCTTGCCTTTTCCCATCCTATGCTCTAGTTCAACTTGTTTGCCAGTGATGTTTCGCCTCTCCCAAAAAGGCAAAAAAAAGCCCCACCTTACTTTCAAACGTACAGACACATTTTTTTCCAGAGTATAGTTTTTCTTCTGTTTTGGTTCTACATTTTTTTAGTAATAGATCATCCGTAGTTTCTCCAAACGTTCTGGATGAATTCTTGGACGACCGCCCTTTTTCCTTCGGCCCTTACTCGTCCGCTGCGTCACTGGATGTAAACGGTCCAAAAAATCGGTCCACGCATTCGTTAAATACGCACGCATCTTCCTCGTCACTTGGCCAATGGGCAGATCCGGAGCGTAGAGATACCGGATTTCTTCACACACTACGTACGCCAGTAGGTTTAAATAAATCAGGTTCCATACCGCCTGTGGCTTGTTGTTGTATATTTTTTTCAGATGCAAATTTGACTTCATGAATTTAAAAAATAGTTCCACTTTCCAGCGGTAGTGATACATTCGGGCCACATCTTCCGCTTTTACATCCCAGCGGTTCGTTAGAACTCGCACTTGATGAACCTTGTGCTTATTGTCGATAAACTCAAACTCGACCAGTCGGAACACGCCGGTTTGTTGGCTATCCGGGTCCTTGATTTCTACTTCGGCATCCCGCTTGATGAAACTCCCCGCGACCTTGGACTGAAGCACCCGTACTCTGCTGTTGCTCTTAAGTCGGACCACAAAGTAAATCTGATTTCGATCCCAATGGAGGAATTGTCCGTAACAGATATAACCTCGGTCAAACAAATAGGTGGTTCCTGGCTCCCAAACAAGGTGTTCCAGCACTTCCGAGTCTAGGTCGGCCACCATCGCCGTGGAGAGTACGATGCCTTTTAGCCAGGCGCTTATCTCGCCGGTGAGATGCAGGCAGGTATGCATTTTTACCGCACTCTCTCCCGCTTGGCGTAATGCCCACTTCCCTCGCGGTAGGCTCAGAGTGATTGACGAGGAGTCTACCGCGGCCAGTCGCCCAAGTCCCTTGAGCTTTTTCGGTAGTGTAGGTCCCTGGTGATGCCACAGGTTTTTGAGACGCTGGAGGAACAAGTTACGAACACTGTCGGTTGGAATTTGCGCTAGTTTTCGATTTAAGGAGGAAGCATGGATCGACTCCAAGCCTACCCATTTTTGCAGCCACGGAGCACTTCGTAAATGCTCTGTGATGTTATCTAGTGAACTCCGTTTTTGCAAAATGGCCTCCAGAAAGAGAAGAATCGTGTTGCCAAAGCAAAGCTTCTTGGCGTAATGATCGCCACAGAGTAAACGCACATGGACATCCAACCAACCTAAGGCTTGACGAATCACGGATGGGTTAGGTATCTTTTTATTCAAGGAGACCTCCTTTCGTATGTGTCTGTACAATTCTACGATAACTGGGGTCTCCTTTTTTTGTAAATTATTCTTCTTACTTTTTATGTCATTTTTTTTGCAAGATTACTGCAAATCTGCAGGTATTTCTAGCGAATTTAGTGATAGGAGCCGGTTTCGTCAAAAATTCCTGCAGATTTGCAGGGATTTTCAAATTTGGGGCCCAAACAAGAAAAAAACATGCAGATTTGCAGGAATTCTATCATACAGAAAGTCCCGAACGACCTTTAATGGTACCTTCCTTTATCCTGTCCTATGGGCTTTGTCTTTTTCTTGATAGGAAAACAAATCTCGGTCAATAAATTGGCAGATTCGTCGGCCTCTTCAGGGGAGATATGATAGATATTAAATTGGGGGCCGTTCAGTTCATAATCATTATCTAAGATCCAATGAGCGACCGTTTCATTCACTTCACTAAGTTTGTTATAGTGTCCTTCGTAAATAAATGAAGCTACGGTTTGTTCATTTTCCGTTTTAATATTTGCTTCCCGCACATCTTCATAATCCCCTGAAATGCATTTTTGAACTTCAACATCAATTCTTTGATTTTGGACATCTTCCTCGTAAAAGACCGCTGTATTATAATGCGGGTAGCTTAGCCGTATATTCCGGGCACGAATGATCCTGGACAGTTTTGTCCATAACAGGGTTTCATCCTGATACTGCTTGATCTGTGCGCGTAAATAAATCACCCGTCTTTGCGGAATCTTCTTCGTCGTAACCGTATATTTTGATGCATCTTTCTGAGCGTTTAGATGTTTAATCATAGAGTTGATCAACAATATTTTACCTTGCTTCTCATTTATTTCCTCCTGCAATTGTACCGCTTGCATATTCAAGAACTTCATCAGATGAATGTCCTCATCATATTCATATAAAATCTTTTTAATGAGTTGCAGACTGAATCCCATGGTCTTTAACATGTTTATTTTGTTAGCTACTGCTAACTGGTGCTCATAGTAATACCGGTAACCTGTACTTTCATCAATAAAGCCTGGGGGAAGTAAATCAATGTCAGCATAATGCCTCAGCATCTTAGTGCTTAACTGCGAAAGTATTGAAAAGTCACTAATTCTAAGCATCGAAATCCTCCCCAACATGACTAGTTTCTGGTTTTTAATACATGTATTGCGATCAGAAATGCCAAAGCGCCCAGGATCAGAAATAATAAGAAGGTTCCTAGTATAGAGTTCCAGTTAATAAAGTTTTGTAAAATTAACTCCCTTATACAATTTATAACATAGGTGAAAGGGTTTAACGAGACCGGGATTTTGAAAGCAGCCGGGATATATTCATAAGACATCAGTGAAGTGCTCACGAAAAAGATGGGAAGTATCAATGTATTGACAATGGCCAAAAAGGAGTTTTCCGTTTTAAAAATCATACTAAGTGCATAGGAGAGGCTTGCTACAAAAAAAACGGTTAAGAATATTAAACCAATAATAAGTAGGCACCCGAGCACACCAGTTGCTATTTTGACGGACAGGAAAAAAGAAAAAATAAAGAGTATAAAAACTTCGATAAAAGTTAAAATAGCTGCATCAAAAATATGCCCTAATACAATAGAGTTTCTTTTTACAGGAGAGATGAATATTCGATAAAAAATCCCGTCGGATTTCCAGGAGTAGTTAGAAATTCCGCTCATACCGGATGAAGTTAGCGTTACGAGAATGAGAATTCCCGGAAGTGTATAAGCCGAATAATTATCACCAACATACGTTTCCGATTGGAACATCGTAGTAAATAACAGTAGCCAAATTAACGGCTGTATGAGTGTCATAATTATAGTTTCCATATTTTTAAACCGCCATTTTACATTTCTTAAGACGATGCTGAAGGTTCTCATTCTACTTCCTCCCCGTCAAATCAATTTATAAGCTCATCTTTATGGCTGACTAGTGAATTTCAGGAAAATATCGGATAACGAAGGATTTTGAATCTCTATGGCACAAAATCCAACATGATTCTCGGTTAATAATAAATTGGTTTTGGCGAAGCCTTCGGAGCTGTCATCTACAGAGATGTATAATGTCTTTTCCTCGACTCTTACGTGTTTGATAACGTCCTGAGCATTCAAACGTTCTACGATCGCAGCAATATCATCAACGGTATTAAGCTCAACTCGAATAACAGGTTCGCTGAAATATTTCCTAAGTTCTTCCATACTACCTTGAATTAGGGGTTGCCCGTCTTTCATAATACAAATGGTATCGCTTAGTAATTGGGCTTCTTCCAAATAATGAGTTGTCAAAAATATGGTCGTGTTAAACTTCTCTTGAATCGTCTTCATCATTTGCCACAAAATTTGTCTTGATTCTATATCCAAACCGACGGTTGGCTCATCCAAAAATAAAACTTTGGGATGGGATATCATACTCATGGCAATATCGAGCCGTCTTGCCACCCCTCCAGAATATTCGGAAACATTAAAATCACAATATTCAGTTAGGTGAAAGGCTTGAATTAGTTCTTCACTGCGAGCTTGGATCGTGGCAGAGTCCAGTCCGAACAGTCTGCCTTGAAACTGCAAATTCTCCTTAAGCGACATATGTTTGTCTATGGATGTATGTTGTGCGACACAGGAGATGCAGTTTCGGATGCTTTGGCTTTCCTTCTTTAGATGATACCCCATAATTGTGATTTCCCCGGAAGTCGGTAAGATGTAAGTGGTCAAAATGTTAATCAATGTTGATTTACCCGCTCCGTTTTGACCAAGCAGGGAGAATATTTCTCCCTGTGAGACCGTTAAGTTGAAATGGTTTAAAGCCTTTTTTCCGTTTTTGAATGTCTTATTCAGTTCTCTCACCGTAATAGCTTCCAATGATTTCACTCCCTTATTGGTTATGCAAAGCGATCATAAACTATCCTACAATAGGAAAGTCAAGGGGCCTATGTTGTCTAAGAAAGCTAAGTAAACGGAACAAATTACCAACTCCAGCGTCTAAAATAACGGGTTTCCAATTATAAACTAGTTTTGCGTATGCTTAGATATGGAAATGGTCTGCTTTTCGACCGAATTTTAACACTTGAATGGTGTGGGAAAGGAGATCAATATGAAGAAAAAACTTTCGGCAATCGTATTGTTGTTTAGTTTGGGTTTGGGATTGCTAGGAGCCTCCCCTATTAACGCTGCCAAAACTAGTAACAACAATTCCTATGAAATCAACCTCGATGGAGCTTTTATCCCGTTGGATGTACAGCCTTTTGTAAGCCATTCAAGTTTGTTGATTCCGATCCGTACCCTTTCCCCTTTAGGATTATCGTATAGTTGGAACGCTGCTTCCCAGACCGTGACGATTAAGAATCCGGCAGGAGATGTGTTAACCGTTACTTTGAACAACAAGATTGCCTCCAAAAACGGCAAATCGATTGAAATGGCTGTACCTGCTCAAAGCAAGAATGGCCGAGTGCTTGTTCCGATCCGCTTTGTTTCAGAAAGTATGGGATATGAGGTGCAGCATGAGTCCATTCGGGATATCATCTTTGTTCGTTCCCCCGACTATGCGTCGAATCCCGGTAATCCTGATCAGTCCGATCTGGTAGCTGCTCGTAGAGCGGCGATTTCGTTGCCGATAACGACCGACTTTAAAATCCTTGATTTCGGTAGAACAAAGCACTATCATTCCTACACTTTCCCAGTGGGAAGGGCGGATATGTATGAATTTTTTGATAGTTATATTTATACGATTGTGAAAATTGAAGATGGTAAAGCGATAGCCATAGGTCAATATACGATAGGCGACCGGTCCAACTTTTCGCACAAAGCCGGGAATATCACCGGGAAGAACACCTCCGACCCTGTTTTAGAGCCACTTTTGTTTGGCGTTAATTTTTATCGCCATTCGAACACTTCCATAATCGAGATTTCTTATTGGGAAGATCCCGAAACGGAACATAGGTCAATGAAGTCAATAACAAATTCAGGCTATAAGGTGTATTCCGATATCATACAGAAGGTCCCGAACGACCTTTAATTGAACTCCGTTGATCCTACTGAATGTGTTTTTATTTATAGGAAAGCATCACTTTGATCGCTCTTTCTTATTTAAGTTGCACCGCAACATTTCGGAATATTTTGAATCGAACGGTAAACTTGAGCTGTTCGATGGTCCGGCGAAAATTCTGCCACCGTTTATGAAAAACAATACGCTGTACATTCCAGTTTCAATGTTGCCGAAGATGAACATCAACTACAAGCGGAGCCAGGGAACCTTGCAGTTGACGAGGAATGAGATGTCAGCGAAGGTCTTGCACCCTGTCTATACGACAGAAGCGGGGCGTATCACGTTCAGTTCATTGATTCAAAAGGGGTACGGAGATGTTTTTTTAATGGAAAGCTTGGGTCCTGCCGGAATGTTAGCCGTTCCAGATAGTAGAGGGTCAAAGACCAACGACAAACCGATTAAAATGGGAAATCGTGAATTTAATCGGGTTAAGTTTTCCGTTGATCTCCGTCCAGGACCGAATCCGCTGGGGATTTACTCCAGTGACAATCCATCTGCAGACATCATCGTCAATCGAATTGTTAAAAGATCCATCCTTGATTCCTGTCCGATATACCCATGATACGTATGCGAATAATCTCGTGTTTAATAAACCAACACAAGGCTACCTTCGGGTACAGGCTGGAGAAGCCATAGAAGTTAGCGGGTCTGTCATTACGGATTCTATTCAGAGTCTTGGATGGGAATTGATGAAGTTTCAGAATGGAGACTATCAAACAAGCAGCAACCGAACAGTCTTTCAGATGAACGAGAATAGGGAGTTTAGCGAGTCGATTGTGATCCACGAGCCTGGTAGTTATTTGATTGATATTCGTAATATGAACATATTCGTTGGTGGAGAGTCATCGCCGTACAGCTCTGAGAAAGTGGCGGAGATTGCGGTTGAAGTACTGCCGAAAAGGCAAGTAGCGGGGAGAACTAAGTAGTGCCCCGTCAGACGAACTTGATCACATTGAATTCCTGCAGATTTGCATCTTTTTGGAGTTGGAAGGGTTGGAAAGGTTGGAAAGTGCGCAAGGCACCTTGATCGCCGTGGGCTAAAAACGATTTGATGTCTGTGGGCGTGAGACGGCGTACTTAGCGAGCACCTCCCTCCAAATCAGAGTTGAAGCAGCGTATCCTCATTTTCTCCTACTACGATGTCCGATGAGGCAGAAGTATACGTATGCAGGGCTATCCATCGGATAGCTCTTCTATTTTTAAGATGGGTGTTTTATAGTATATTGAAGCCTTTCTTCCCTTGACGGAGAAGGGCCTTTTTGCATGGCCTCGCCGAGAACACAAGAAGAACACAACTTTTGTCTACAATTGTCAAAAGCGGCCGGAAAAAATTGGACACGCCGGAGTTTAAGCCGAAATGATATGGAGTGATTTATAATGAAAAAAGTATTTCCGTCCGTGTTGACGCTGGGCAATCTATTATTGGGTTTTTCGGCTATTTTATTCATATACCAGGGTCAAACCGCAGCTTCCATGATGCTGATTTTGCTGGGGTTGTTCTGTGATTTTTTTGACGGTTTTTGCGCCAGAAAGCTGAACGCCGTCTCGGAAATGGGCAGGGAGCTTGATTCGCTGGCCGACCTTGTCACCTTTGGCATCGCCCCCGCCGCACTGGCCTACGTCACTTCGCTGCATGAAATCCGAGTATTGGGAGCGGCCAGTTGCTTGGCATATGTCTGCTGTGGTGCCCTGCGTCTGGCGCGCTTTAACACGGCGCAGAGCCATATGCCGGGCTTTGTCGGCATGCCGATCCCGCTGGCGGCCATCTTGCTCATTGTGCTGTTGACCCTATCGCTAAACCCGATGCTGGTGGCGTTCGGAGCGCTGCTGCTTAGTTTGCTGATGGTCAGCAGGCTTTCTTTTCCCAGCTTGAAAAAAATAAAGCCCGAAGTGGCAGAGGATTGCTGATGGCTTCGGCGCTTCAATTTCTGTCGGATTACGGGTACGTTGCTATACTCTTTCTCTTAACGCTGGGGATCGTCGGCTTGCCCATACCGGATGAACTGCTGATGACCGCGGTTGGATATTTGACTTTAATCGGTACGATGAAGCTTCCCTATGCGCTGTTCTTTAGCTTTGTCGGCGCGCTGAGCGGCATGCTCATCAGCTACTTGATCGGTAAAAGAGCCGGCCGTCCCTTTCTGGACCGCTTCGGGAGATGGGTGGGGTTAAAGCCGCACCGGATCGCCAAGGTCGAAAGATGGATGAATAAATACGGCCCTTTCTCCATCGTGATCGGCTATTTTATTCCCGGACTTCGGCATGTCACCTGCTACTTGTGCGGAATAAGCCGAATGCCGCTGCGAAAATACTGTCTGTTCGCGTCGATCGGCGCCTTTTTTTGGTGTTTGATTTTTATCATGGCGGGAAGAATTCTGGGGTTTGCCCACTAACGGGTAGAGGGATCTTTAATATTAGGATAAACGGCGTTGCCAAAGAAAAATAGAAGGGCCGTCGGAAAGGAGAGCGCGGTTTTGACGAAGAAAGTACTGATTGTTGAGGACGAACATCGAATCCGGGAGCTCATCTCCGATTATTTTGTTGCCCAAAGCTGGGAGGTGTGCCAGGCGGGGGATGGCGAGGAGGGGCTTTACGCGTTCGAGACGGAAATGCCGGATCTTGTGATTCTCGACCTGATGATGCCCGAGATGGACGGGTGGGAACTGTGCCGCCAAATTCGCCGGCGCTCCGGTGTCCCTATCATTATTTTAACTGCGGTATCCGGGGATGAGCGTCAGATCGAGGGTTATGAATTGGGAGCGGATGATTATGTCACCAAGCCATTTAGCCCCAAAGTGCTTGTCTCGAAGGCTGAAGTGCTGATGAAGCGAATCGACGGCCAACTCACGCCCAATCCGTATGCGCCGGTGGGCTGCGGCGTTATGCTGCATATTTATAATCGGCGCTTGGAAAGGGACGGGGAGTTGATCGACCTGACACCTAAGGAGTATGAACTCCTGCAGTTACTGCTGCGCAACCGGGGGATCGTGCTGCCGCGGGATACGATTTTGAGCCACACTTGGGGGCCGGATTACGAAGGGGATATCAGGGTCGTGGATACGCACATCAAGAAGCTGCGAAGCAAGATGGGACCGGCTGCAGACTGTATCCGGACCATATTCGGGATCGGGTACATTTATGAGGAAGCTCCATGAAGCGATTCGGCATAACAACCAAGCTCTTTATCGCTACGGCTGTCATCTTTATTCTTTTTTATGTGATCGTGCTCTTATGCCAGCTCCTGGTTTTCCCCGAATTTTATGAGCACCGCAAGATGCACAAGTTGGAACGGGCGGCGGTGTCGTTAGCGGCGATATACCAAAAGAACCCGAAAGCGGCCCGTGAGCCGTACTCGAAGACTTGGCTTCAGATGCACAAGAATGGAGCCGATTTTACATTGACGGATTTTGCGGGGAATTTGACGATCGATGACCCCTTTCGTATGCGGATGATCCGCGAGGACGGCAAGGTGATTGACGTCTCGCTATCTTATTTCGTCAGTGCTTACAGGCAAGATTTAAAGCGCATGAACATTAATGTTGGAGAGGAAGTGGAGTTACGGGGAGAGTTCGTCGAGGGTACAGGCAGCATCACCTTTTATCCGCATTATCTCAAAAAAATCGATGAAAGAAATGCGGCCCTCTTTCAAGAGATCGGAAAGATCGAGGCGGGAGGTATGGAATCCGATGTGGTGAGAGGCAAAGTGGAGAAGATCAGCATCCCCAATCTCAGTAAAGCGGGCATACGTCTAGGTGTTCTCTATTCGGCCATGGACGAATTTTTTCCGCTGTCGACAGCGTATACGGAACAATTAAGGAGAATGGAACCGGTTGAGCAGAGGTGGACCGATCCGTGGACCGGGAGCCGAAATGGGATTATTATGCAGCCGGTACTCGGTCCGGACGGCGGGGTAAAAGTGCTGTTCCTCGTAACTTCACTGCAGGAGATCAAGGAGACGAATAGCGCGCTGCGCCTGTTCTATGGGTATCTGGGCCTCGGCGGTTTCATATTGATCATGCTGCTTTCCATCTTTTATTCCCGTATGCTCACACGTCCCCTTTTGCTGCTGAACAAGCGGGCTGAGGACATGAAGCAATTGAATTTTTCCGGGGGGAAGCCTATTCAACGTAAAGATGAACTGGGCAGCCTATCTAATACTCTATTTGAATTGTCCAGCAAGTTGGAGAGGACGCTGGGGGAACTGAATGATACGAATGCCCGCTTAAGAAGGGAGATCGAACAGAACAAAGAGCTGGAACAGCTGCAGAAAGACTTTTTCGCCAACGCCTCGCATGAACTCAAGACGCCGATCAGCATTGTGCGGGGATTCGCGGAAGGCCTGCGGGACGGAATCAGCGCGGGGCGGCAGGATCATTATGTCAGCGTAATTCTGGAGGAGAGCGAAAAAATGGAGCGACTCGTTCAGGATATGCTGGATCTGTTACGGCTGGAGTCGCCTACCGTCAAACTCTACAAATCTCCGATTCTGCTCGGAGAACTTACGGAGGATATGCTGGAGAAGCTCGTGTATCAGTTGCGGGAAAAGAGGCTTACCGCCCGGGTCAATCGGGATGGCGAACGGGAAATTATGGCGGATGCCGCCAAGATGGAACAGGTTGTGATGAATTTGTTGACCAATGCCATCCGCCATGCCGAAGAGGGCAGCACCATCCAGATCCGCGTCTTCGCAGAAGGCGAAGCCTGTGTCTATTCCATCCATAACAAAGGCGAGGCGATTCCGGACGCTTACCTGAAACGAATTTGGGAGCGATTCTTTCGGGTAGAACCATCAAGGGACCGCAAAAGCGGAGGAACGGGCCTCGGACTCGCTATTGTCAGACGGATTTTGGAGCTGCATGAGTGTGATTACCAGGTGGAGAACAGGGACGGCGGTGTCAGGTTTTCTCTTAAGTTTTGGAAATGATCTTAACTTGAGCCAAGGGGGCTTCGCGTAGTAAGCTTAATGAAGAATCAATGAACTATAGGGAGGCTTGTGATCAAACGATGGATCTGGAATCGGTGATGCAGGAACTCGAAGCGCTCGGCAAGGAACGGCTCAAAAAAATGTACTTATCCAATGGCGCTCGTGAACCGCTATTTGGCGTGGCCACAGGAGAAATGAAACCTCTCTTCAAGAAGATCAAAATCAATCAGCCGTTGGCCGAGCAGCTATACGCTACGGGAAATTACGATGCGATGTATTTTGCCGGCATCATTGCCGATCCGCAGGCGATGACGGAAGCGGATTTTGAGCGCTGGATGGATGGGGCTTATTTCTATATGCTGTCCGACTATGTGGTGGCGGTAACCTTGGCGGAAACGGAGATTGCCCAAGAAGTTGCCGACAAGTGGATCGCCAGCGGCGAAGAGCTGAGAATGTCGGCGGGCTGGAGCTGTTACTGCTGGCTGTTGGGGAGCCGGCCGGATAGTGAATTTTCCGAGAGCAAACTTGCCCGTATGCTTGAAACTGTGGAAAAGACGATTCACGGGGCTCCCGAACGAACGAAGTCCGCAATGAACAATTTTATATACACTGTAGGCGTATCGTACTTGCCGCTCCATCATCAGGCGGTCGAGACCGCCAAGGCCGTCGGACCGGTGGAAATGAAACGGGACAACAAAAAGAGCAGCTTCCTGCAGGCTTCCGACAATATTCAGAAGACCCTAGACCGGGGGAAGCTTGGATTTAAACGGAAATATGTACGGTGTTAAACCGGAGGTTAGCGCTTCGGTCAACCGCCAGATGCACAAAAGTAAGACTTTGAGGTTCATCCTCACATCATTCAAGAGTATTAAGAGGAACTTTTGCTAGGAAAAATTTCATATCCCTTTCCTGTGTAATTTGAAATATAATAAAAAGAACTTTATAAAAATAAACTGGGGGAGCCATTCTATGCAAACATCGCAAAATTACCCAGTGCAGGGAAGAAATGATCGTTTTTCCTCAACTGGTTTTATATTGGCCGCCATCGGCAGTTCCGTGGGTCTGGGTAATATGTGGAAATTCCCGTATATTACGGGTGAAAACGGAGGAGCCGCATTCTTTCTGTTGTTCATCGTCTGTTTGATCTTGATCGGTTTGCCTTTGCTTTTGGCGGAACTGGCGATCGGACGAGCAGGCCGAGGCAGTGCGTCCACGTCGTTTGTAAAAGCCGGCGGCTCGAAAATTTTCGGTCGTCTCGGTTTGCTGCAGGTGATCGCACCTTTTCTTATTCTAACCTTTTATGTCATCGTTGCCGGCTGGACGCTCCATTATGCCGTGCAGTCCTTTAACGGAAGTCTGTACAGCAATTCCGACTATAGTGGACAATTCAGCTCGTTTTCCCAAGGCTACATGCCGATCGTTTGGCAGATCGTGGCTATCCTGATCACCGCGTGGGTTGTGGGTAAAGGGATCTCCGGAGGCATCGAAAAATTCAACAAGGTGCTGATTCCCGGCCTGATCATTCTCCTAATCGTATTGATGATCCGGGCCGTAACCTTGCCCGGAGCCGGAGCTGGCGTATCCTTTTTTCTCCATCCTGATTTCTCGAAATTAAGCCCGGAAGCCGCATTGGTGGCGCTGGGACATGCCTTTTTCTCCCTGTCGCTCGGGATGGGTATTCTGCTTACCTACGGGGCTTATGTGGACAAACGTCAATCTCTCGGTACGGCTACCCTCGCGATTGGAGCCGGGGACTTGATCTATGCGTTCATTGCGGGGTTGATTATTTTCCCGACAACCGCCTCTTTCGGCATTGAACCCGATGCGGGTCCGTCCCTGGTCTTTATAGCGCTTCCCGCCGCGTTCTCGGCGATGCCGCTGGGAGCATTCTTTGGAGGGCTGTTCTTCGTACTGCTGGCGATTGCGGCGTTAACTTCCGCGGTATCGCTGCTTGAAGTCCCGGTATCCTACGTTATGGACCGTTGGGGATGGGGACGTGTGAAGTCCGTGGTGATCGTCAGCACGCTGGTACTGTTGATCGGGCTTCCTTCCGTCTTGTCCTTTGGAATCGCGCCGGCCTTAACGGATATGGGTGGGAAAAACTTCTTTGACTGGCTCGATTTCATCACAGCGAATATTCTACTTCCGATCGGCGGTCTTATCACTACCGTTTTTACTGGATACTTCTGGAAAAATGCTGCGGAGGCCGCGGGGCTCAAAGCGGGCTGGTTCCGGATATGGCTGTTCATGCTCCGGTATATTGCTCCGGTGCTCGTGTTCCTGGTGCTGCTGCATACAACCGGAATTCTTAAATTTTAGTAACAAAGACCGCTCTCCACGCAAATGGAGAGCGGTCTTTTTCTGCCGGTTGCCTGATTATAAGTGTAGCCGGCTTGTTGTTCTACACAAGCAAAACCCGTGTCACCTACAAAAGTTCATTATACTGAACATCGACTGGCAATCTGCCATTCCTCATATCATCCGCAAGAAACGACACGTTTACTTTGCCGGACTAGCAGCCCGCCTACCGCCGAATCTGATACACCTCTCCGCATAATCTGCCCTTTATCTGAAGCCGGTCACCTGCCGCCAAATCGGGAATGTCCAGTCCCCGGATCAGAATTTCTTGTTCAAGTTCGTCCACATAAAGAGGGAAGGCAAGCTCGCCCGTATCATACTGGAATAATCTCGGGACTTGGCCAATTACGATATGCTCGGACCTGTCTCCTACGAGGTTCATATGCGGACCGGCGCCTCCCTCCATTTTTTTATATTCCAAAGGGCTGAAAGTCCTATTCTCCATATACAAGGAAACGACCAATCGGTCATGAACCCGGGTCAGATCCGTATGTCCCCCTTCAAGGGCAAAATCCCCGGGACAAAAATATTCAAATTGAAATTCAAAAGGGGGATGCGCTTTTTTTACCGTTAAATCCCTCACGTTGCCGCCCAGCTTGACCTTGGTGATCACGCAATCGAACGGATCATTCCGTTCCAGTTCCGCTCGTCTCTCCAATATTTGGCGCCCCAGCCATTTCAGGTAATACTCGGAAAAAGAATCGCTGACTTTATGGATACCTTGTCCATGACAAGTATCTATGTAGTAGAGTTGACCGGCCAATTCACCGGAAACAATCATCACGATATAATACCCGCATCCGTCATGGTGCAGGGTAATCGTGCCTTGCAGCGCTTTGCTATAGAGCCGGTTATAGTGCTCGTCCGCCGCATCATCATCCATGTCGCTATCCCAATCTTCGTAGTCCTCATGAAATGCCTTATTGCAGCTGTCCGCACTGAAAGGGCGGCTCATATAATCGAGTTCCGTTTTCTCCTGCAAGCAATATTCCATGCAATCCTTGGCATGTGACAGAGATAAGGGGAATTGCCGCTTCTTGGCGGCTCCGTCTCCAATATGGATCAGAAAATCCCGATAGTCCTGCGGGAGTGTGGTGCCGGCCGCCGCCTCAAACTCTTCAACCTGGCTTTCCGATAATCCCTCATTAAGGACATAAGGGCATTCCCCTTGATACAAGTCCTTATACTCATTCAGCAGCATGTTGACGGTTTGGATAAATTCACTCGGCTGGGGCGGTTCGGCGTTTTTGCGGAATAAACTTTTAAAATGATCCATCATGGTTTTACTCGCTCCTATGTATATATTCTAAGTTCTTATTTTACAGGATCGTGGCAGGACATGTCTTGTGGCCTTTCCAAGTAAATATCCTCGTCTAAAAAAGTCCATGATAAAGTCCACGATATGGAAGCGCCGTGATTGTTCTTATATTACACTCATGTTATATTACACATATGAAATACCAATTATGAGGGGTCTCGCAATGAACCAACTTTCGAATGTTGAATTTATGCTGCTGCAACTTATCGCGGAATGCAATCAAGCGTCAGGTTACGACATTAATAAGTTAATCGATCAACGCGGCTATCGGGAATGGGCGAATATCGGCACGACTTCGGTTTACGCAGGACTGAAGAAATTGAACCATAAAGGATTGATCGAGTCCGAGGATTCAGGTGAGAAGTCCGGCAAGGGACCTATGCCGATCCGATTTGTCCTAACGGAAGCCGGGATGACCACGCTGAGGAATGAAATCATCGCCGGCCTTTCATCTTCGCGAGAGCGCGATAACCGATTCGATCTCGGGCTTGCCGCTTTACCTTTTATCGATAAGGATGAAGCGATTGAAGCATTGCGGAATCGGCAGGTTGTGCTTGGAGAGGCTTTACAACATATAAGACAGAAGTACGAATCGCAAGGCTCCATTCGATTACCGCTGTACGTAAGGGCGCTATTCCTTCATCCGATGAGTCTTATTGAGAGCGAGCAAGCGTTCGTTGCAAAAATAATCAACGAATTGTTGGAGGAGACGAGAGATCATGACTAAAATCATTGAAGGTTTCACCCCTTTTCAAGGGGAACATTGCGAGACGACAACCATGGGCAATTTACTTCAATTTGCAGGAGTCCGACTATCGGAGCCGATGTTATTCGGCCTTGGGCAAGGGTTGGGATTCATTTATTGGGATTCGAAGGGAATGGACTTTCCTTTTATTGGGGGAAGGGCGAAGCCGGATGAAATCACTGCTTGCATAGCATCCCGGCTCAACATCACCGTCAAGACGCAAGAAACCTCGTCCGTCGAAAAAGCGTGGCGGAATGTACGGAGCTTCATCGAAAGCGGAATTCCTGTGGGGCTTAAGTTGGACTCCTATTATTTGGATTATTTCACGAACAAAGTGTACTTTGCCGCCCACTATGCAGTGATATATGGCATGGATGACGAATACGCGTACATGGCGGATACTAGACAACAGGGAGGACCTGTGAAGACGAGTTTGGCTCATTTGGCGATGGCTAGAAACGCAAAGGGACCCATGAGCTCCAGGAATCGTTCCTTTACGATCGAGCCGATCGGCACCCTTCCGCCGCTTATCCCCGCTATACGTTCATCCTTAACCCGGAATGCCCAAGACTATTTGAATCCGCCCATTCGAAATATGGGGAATAAAGGCATTATGAAAATGAGCAAAGAAATCCTGAAATGGCCTTCCCGCAGCAACCATTTTGAGCATGATCTATGCTTGACTGCGTTATTGATGGAAAGAGCGGGAACGGGCGGCGCTTTGTTTCGAAATCTGTATCGGGATTTTCTAAAAGAATGCGTCGATCTGTTCGGAGACCCAAAAGTAGAACAGGCATACCTGATGTTTACTGAAATCGCTCCATTGTGGGTTAACGTTTCTTCATTGATCGACCTTGCGGGTAGAACGGGAAACGAGCAGGAGTTAAACCAGGCTTCCAAGCTTTTGCTCGAGATTGCGGATAAAGAGCGCGTAGCCATGGGATTATTATGTAACTAAAGGGCTGAGTTCCTGGGCAAGAGGTACCGTCTGGCCTCGGACGACCTTGATTATCACGAATTCCTGCAAATCTGCATGTTTTTTTTTCTGTTCGGGACCAAAATTTTAAAATGTCTGCAAATCTGCAGGAATTTTCGACGAAACCGGCTCGTTTCTCTAAAATCGCTAGAAAAACCTGCAGATTTGCATCTTTTTTTGTTTTATCACGGAAATCGGCTTAAATACCTGCAGATTCGCATCTTTTTGGGAGGGGATACCCATCATCAGCAAATTTCATTTAGAGAGTGTCGGAAAAGAGGAAGACATTTACGCGCCAAATGGTTAGGCAATTTCAGGCTTTGGCCAGTTTGCTTTGACAAATGATCGAGTGGAGTACCATTTCAGAGAGGAGGACATGAGCTTAGAGGTAGCGGAGTCGTATATCGAACAGGGGTTAAATGCTCTGCCTGATGAGGCAATTGATCAATTATGCGAAAAGATGTGTGCCTGGAAAGATGAGATTCTGACCGATACTTATCCCAATTTGGGAAGAGCCGAGGGATTGTTGGAGGCTCAGGGGAGGAGTATTATACCTTTTATTTCGATAAGCGACATTCATATCTATAGAAATCCCTATGATCCACAGGATCCCCAGTTTGGAGCGGTCCTTTCCGCCGGAATGGAATGGGATTATGAAGACGGGATTGAAATAATGATTAAGGGCCAGGAAGTTCTCGAGGTGCGGGAGTTTCTGGGTTACGGGGAACATTCCATTTGGGATGAAGACGACTATAGGGAATAGTGGGGGGGGCTTTTACGAGGAATCCATGAATATCAAACAATTTCGCCATGATTTGGCCCGAGGCTTGGGGAGTATTATCCTTTATCTGAAGCAATCACCGACACTTTCCGATAAGTACGTTGAAGCTATATATGAGGCTTGCATAAAAAATACGGCCTATGATCCCCAATGTGATATTAGCAGGGAGAATTATCTTTGGGAGGCCATACAGCTATCTAAAGCGTCCGATTCATTGCAAGAAAGAATTCTTAGAACGTTGGAGAGCGATATTGAAGAAGACGATTGGGACTTTTTGCAGGTTTATCGGTTAGCAAAGCTTTTTGCTTTAAATGGCAACCCGACAGCTCTGGCAACCATGAAAAAAGCGTTCCGTTACCGCGAAGGCTGGAATGGTTTCCTTGGCGGTGAGGAGATTATTGAAGCTGGAGGTGAGCAAGGCTTTTTATTTGTAGCAGAACAAATCGGTAAGGGGATATTGTCCTCGGACTATATAGCGGATAAATTTCTTTTGGAATTTGCTTATGAGCACTTGGGAAAAGACAACGTAAACGGGCTGCTGGTGAGCCGGAAGCATGCGAACATACAGGCGTTTTTGCGTTCGGCTACCCGGGAACCCAAAGAGGATTTGTCCTCAAAGCCGATTCACGAAGCGTCTTATGATGAGTTGAAGGCATCCCTGGGAAACTTATGGCGTCCCCTGTACTCTTATCTTAAATGGGGCATGAAGGCCACGGAAGAAGACTTATTAAGAGCGGCTAATGATCTGCTGAAAGAGAAAAATACGAAAAAGCTAGAAGCATATTTATATATATTTGGAGGCAGGGTATTTCCGCTTGATCCCCAAAAAATAATGGATTTTCTACAATCGAAGCATCCCCGTCTTCGATCGGCGGCGATTCGCGTACTTCACAATATGAAGGATGAGCGCATTCATAGGCTTGCTATCCAGCTTATGGGTCAACAAAGCACAGAACTTGAAGCGCTGAATCTTTTTATTCATAATTTTATGGAAGACGATCTACAGTTACTGGAGCGCGTTGTATTTAAAAGACGTAACAAGGACTCGTTTCATAACGTTGGCTTCAGTATATTGAAGATCTTCGAGAAGAATCCAACCCTTTCATGTCAAAAGATTCTAATCGAATTGTACCAAAGAGGGCTATGTTCTATTTGTCGTAAGCGCTGTGTAGCGATCATGATCGCTAATCACATCCTGCCCACATCTTTAAGAGATGAGATAAAGTATGATTGCAATCCGGAGATCCGGAATCTCCTAGAATAAAAGCTCAAGCGCCGGGCTTCCCTTACCGACGCTTGAGCTTATTTTCTTTTGTACACCTTTTCCGAGGGAACTTTGACTTTCGGCAAATTGACCGGGGTACAAAAAAAGGATATAGTTTTGATATACAGAAAATACCATCATATACAATATTGTTTATGGGGTGGTTGGGTTGAGTTCATCTACGATACTTGCAGAAGTTACGCAATATATCAAACAAAATGACTTGAACATCAGCCAGTTTGCCAAGAAGCTGGATATTAATGTGGGAACAGTCAGTTATTTGATTAACGGGAATCGCACCCTAACCGTTGATCATTTGGACCGAATGACAGAGGTATTGGGACTTCCTAAAGGACATTTCTATGAAAGATATCTCGAAGAATATTTGCAGGATATAAACCCCGACTGGCGCCGAATCGGCCCCTTCCTTCATAACTGTGCAACGCTGGGCAAGTTGGACTGTGTTCGGCAAATCGTTAGTTTATTACTGGACGATTTAATGTACTCCAACCCTTTATTTGAACTGGCAGAAGAGTTATTTAAAAATGGTAATTTTGATGCGGCAGAAATACTGTACGAAAATGTGGCGATGAGCGAGAAAAAGCAGTATTCTGAGCGGCTAGCCTTATGTCAGTACAGGCTGTTCAAAATTCGAATCGGCGAAGACCAGGTGAGAAATCTAAAATTTGCGCATCAATTTGAACCCTTTGTTGACCGATTGGATGAAGTTCTACAATTGGATGCGCTTAAGGATCTGGCTAACTTGTATCGTGCTCTACAGGAATGGGATAGGGTGGAAGCACTAGCTAAAGAGATGGGACATAAGGCAAAAATAATATATTACAGCGATAAACGGTCCGAGGAGGAATTCCAGGAAATTCAGCGTAAACTAAGCAGGCCGTTATTTGTCTACATTGCATACGAAAAACTGTTATGTGCGGATGTATGTGATGGCAGGCGTGATTATGAAAAGGCCTTACAGTACACCTATGAATACGCGGATTTAAGTTGGGTAAAAGAAACGGACGAAGATACCAAGTACTGGTTAGATTTATTTAAGAGATGGTCACAAGCTAATATTTATGTAAATAAACTTTTGAGCGGGGATATCGGTGTTCTCACGGATTATGTAGAGTATCTCCGTCAACATCCAGAGGAGATTTCACAGGGCATATTTAATATTCTGTTTGCCGCTAACAAATATCAAATGGATGTGGATCATATCTTTCAAGAATTTAGTTCGGAAATAGAAGCATATGAACGTCAGCAAACCTTTGATTTTTATATGAATCAGGTAGTACCTGATCACTATAACGAGTTTTTATACGACCTTACTTACTATTATACACATAAAGGTGATTATAAAAACGGATTCAATTATCTAATACAGGGCCTGGAAAATTCGGTTTTGATTAATAAAGAAGACAGCATTATTAAGTTTATGGTACTATTTGAACAGGTAAGACATATGGCAACGGAAGAATTGTGTTCACAATATAAAAACATAGTTAGTGAGGTGCGTCGGTATCATGAAAAATAGAATGATTATGGCTCTAGCAACGGTATGTTTATCTCTAATACTGGTTACCCCGAGTCTAAGTTACATTGGCCAACCTACATCAACAGTTGTTACAACTTCTGGCCACCAGCATGGTGGCGTGTAAAATGATATTATGACTCCATCAACCCAAAGCCTATTAGACATGCCTTTGTCTAATAGGCTTTATTTTTTGCGGCTGGTGCCCATCAGACAACCTGGATAACATCGAATTCCTGCAAATCCGGCTAGGCCCCCTTAATCCGGAGTCCTACCCTACAATGTTTATGAATTCACAGGATTGCTCCTTATTCTGCCGTATTACACCGCTCTATGAAAGGCAGAGGTGTCTTCCAGTGTCCTCACCCATATCGAGAACTTCGCTGGAGACATTTTTCTTAAGTTACCGTGAATTTTTCGGTTGTTGTAAAAGTCCATGTATTGGTCCAGCGCCTCATAAGCTTCATCGAGGGTCATAAAGTCCCTTTGGCTAAACAGATGGCGCTCCAGGACGCTGTGAAATGACTCAATGTAGGCGTTCATATTGGGGGACCGAGGTGGTATACGCTCATGAATAAGATCCAAGCTTTCACAGGTATCTCCAAATAGCTTGCTGACGAACTGCGGACCATTGTCTGTACGAACCACCGGCATGGGCTCGCCGGGCTCTATACGGTCTTGCAAGGCATACCATAAGGTTTGGACGACTTGTTTAGCTTCGCATACTGGGCCTCTATACTGCCCTACTACCATTCGGTCAAACACATCTATAATGCTGAGTACAAAAAAGAACCGTTCCTGCCCGATCGCGTATCCATATTTAATGTCCATTTGCCAAAGTTGGTTTGACCCCGTTATAACTCGATTTCTCGGTAATCGGCGAGGGTGGGAACGTACGCGCTTTCTAGGTTTCTGCAATATGTCTAACTCTTGGCAAAGTCGATAAGACTTCTTTTTGTTGAAGATGAGATCATACTTATCTCGAAGGGATTGGGCCAAAAACTTATAACCATAGACAAACTCTTCTCCTTCAAGGAGTTCGAGCAGCCATTCTTTGATTTGTGCGTCGCTAACTTTCTCACCTGTAGCCGTGTAAGAGTATCCAGGCACGGGACGACCTGCACGGCTTTCGGTTGGACGTTCTTCGCCTTTTTCTGCTGACTGGGCCAGTCGCTTTTTACGGTCGTAATACGTTGATTCTGACAACCCAAGAATGCGCAGCACAACAGCTGCCGGTTCCCCCCGCTTAATGAATGGGTCGGCTATTTCAAATTTTTCAGATAAGCGGGGTTTTGCTTTTTTAGCAACTCTCGCAAAATTTCGATTTCGAGTTCTTTTTCACCAAGGACCTTAACGGCCTTTTGGTAGCGTTGCTCTACCTCCTGCAGGCGTTGCAACTCTTGAACATGTTCGTCTGCCGCAGGAATTTCTTCAGGCGAAATAGAGTCCCGATGATCTCTAATCCAAC
>NZ_JBAGJC010000030.1:0-15707 GCF_036864765.1 Paenibacillus sanfengchensis
CTCACCCGTCCGCCGCTAACCATCAGAAGTGCAAGCACTCCATCAAGTCCGCTCGACTTGCATGTATTAGGCACGCCGCCAGCGTTCGTCCTGAGCCAGGATCAAACTCTCCAATAAAGTTGAAACTTATTGAATAAGCTGATAGCTCATTTTGAATCTGACGAGAATTTTACTTCTCATTTAATACCCACTCGTTGTTCAGTTTTCAAAGATCAACTTTGTTTCTTTCGCCATCGCCTCATCAGCGGCAACTTTTATAGTATAGCAAGCATTTACTCTAAAAGCAAGAACTATTTTTTACCACGATTTGTCGTAATGTCTTGCTCTTTGTCGTTTAATGCTGTCGCTCGCGGCGACATTTATTAATATACCAGACATGGCGCGCAAATACAAATTGTAAAACCTGAGTAAACTGCATCAAATATCCAAACCATGTTCCGGCGATGTTCGGTGGAGTTTTTTCTACTATATAATATAGAAAGAAACCCGCCTAAGCGAAAGATCGCTCAGACAGGCTGTTTTTTCTCCAACTTGACTTAACCTTGACTTCCGAAGAACACATACCGGGCAATGATGAGAACGGCGAGGATCCACATCATCCAGTGAATCTTGTATTTCGTTTTGCTGCGCAAGTTCGCAATGGAAGCCAGCACGACGTAGAACACGATGCCGAATGAGATTCCGTTGGCAATGTTATAGCTGAACGGCATCATTGTAATCGTCAGGAACGCCGGGATGGCGACAACCATATCCTGGAAGTCTATTTCACGGATCGACTGAACCATCAGCACGCCGACGATAATCAGAGCCGCGGCCGTGGCCGACCCCGGAATCAGAGCGGCAATCGGCGCCAGGAACAGAGCGAGCAAGAAGCACGCCCCGGTCGTTACTGCAGTTAAACCGGTACGTCCGCCTTCCGCAACCCCAGCCGCACTTTCAACATAAGCCGTCGTCGTGGAAGTTCCCAGCATCGCACCGCCGGTAACGGCAACCGCGTCGACGAGCATCGCTTTACCGACACGTTTTTTGCCTTCGTCCGGGTTCTTCATAATACCTGCACGAGTGGCCGTACCAACCAGCGTTCCGAAAGTATCAAAAAGTTCCACAAACGTAAATGTAGCAATCGCGGAAATAATCCCCGTGTGCATGATTCCTTGCCAGTCGAAACTCATGAAATTAATTTCGGAAAAATCCGGAATCCACTTGGCTTCACTTGTCGCTACCGAGTTGAAATCGACGGCCCCCATCAACATGGCAATCACCGTCGTGCCCAGAATCCCGAACAAAATGGCACCGCGAACTTGAAGCACCATCAATATGCCGATCAACAGCAATCCGATAAGAGCAAGCTGAACGTTCGTGTTATCCAGGCTGCCCAGGTGAATGACAGTTTCAAAAGACAATACATCGGTAAATTTATGAGCCGGAATATCGCTGCCGGCTTCGACACCGATCGTCATCAGCCCGCTATTTTTCAGGCCGATAATCGTAATGAACAAACCGATCCCCACCGTGATCGCGTGCTTCAATGCGTCCGGAATTGCCTCCAGCAGCATTTGGCGAACGTGAGTTACGGTAAGCAGAATAAAGATCAAACCGGAGATGAATACGGCGGTCAAGCCCATCTCCCAAGTAAAAGGATGATCCGTCGTTGCCGAAGAAAGCACTACAGAGGCAAAGTAAGCGTTCAGACCCATACCTGGTGCGAGAGCTACTGGGAAGTTAATAAAGAGACCCATTGCGATCGTAAAAATGCCAGCCGAAAGAGCTGTCGCCAGGAAAACAGAATACCAGCCCATGTCGATTTGGCCGAATGCCGTAAGCGTGTTGGGGTTGACCGTCAGGATGTAAGCCATGGCCATAAACGTGGTGAGGCCGGCCATAATCTCCGTACGAACTGTCGTACCATTCTGTTTCAGCTTAAAAAACCGATCCATGATTCAAAAACTCCTCCTTATTATGAGTCGGAAACGACAAAAAGCCCGGGGCCAATTGATATCCCCGGGTACCGTGACAGCGCAGAAGAAGAATGCATCAGGAGTATGAACGCGCGGCAGAGCCACGTCTTTCGATAAACGTGCCGCTGCCACTACATCTCCCGCCGATAGATATCGGCCGCTTCTTCTTTTCGTAGCCAGATCATTTACGGTGACCTCGTAGAGACTTCCGGGCCCATTCCCGGAATTATACGAAAAGCGTGGATGAAATTTGTCGAAATTTCCGAACAAGTCCTGGTTTCAAGACTTGTCACACGACTTATTCTAGGCCCGAACCCGAAGATTGTCAACCAAAAAAGCGAATATTAAATTATTCATAACCATATATTGTTCGCTTTTATGATAAATTTGAAGTATTTTTACTCTTTAATACGATTAGTGTTCCCTAATTGAAAGTGCATATCACGAATTCCGATGAAAAAAAAGAGCCCTCCCTTAAGCAAAACAAAGTTTGCCCTCAGGATAGCTCTTTTAATCAAGCTTATTTTAGCTGGTACTCCTCTAACTTTCCTATTCCCACTCAATCGTAGCCGGCGGTTTCGACGTCACGTCGTAAACCACGCGATTAACGTTCTCTACTTCATTGACGATGCGCACCGAGATCTTCTCCAGCACGTCCCAAGGGATACGTGCCCAGTCGGCGGTCATACCGTCGATGGATGTTACGGCACGGATGCCAACAGTGTAGGAATACGTACGAGCGTCGCCCATAACGCCAACACTCTTCATGTTAGGCAGCGCGGTGAAATACTGCCATATTTCACGGTCGAGTCCGGCCTTGGCGATCTCATCGCGCAAAATATAATCCGAATCGCGAACGATCTTCAGCTTCTCTTCCGTCACTTCGCCAAGCACGCGAATGGCCAAGCCAGGGCCCGGGAACGGTTGTCTCCAAACGATTTCTTTGGGCAGACCGCATTCTTCGCCTACTTTACGCACCTCATCCTTGAACAAGGTGTTCAGCGGTTCGATCAGCTCGAATTTCATATTCTCCGGCAGGCCGCCCACGTTATGGTGAGACTTGATGGTCTGCGCCGTAGCCGTGCCGCTCTCGACAATATCCGTATAGAGCGTACCTTGCGCCAAATATTTGAAATCGTCAAACCGGCCGGATTCTTCCTCGAATACATAGATGAATTCGTTACCGATGATTTTCCGCTTCTGCTCCGGATCGTCGACTCCGGCCAGCTTGGACAGGAAACGCTCGCGGGCGTCGATTTTGACGACCTTCATGTCGAATTTGCCGACAAAAGTCTCCATCACGCTCTCGGCTTCGCCTTTGCGGAGCAAACCGTGGTCGATGAACATACAGGTCAGTTGGTCGCCGATCGCTTTATGGATCAACATGGCCACGACGGAGGAATCGACCCCGCCGCTCAAAGCGCACAGAACCTTTTGATCCCCGACTTTCTCGCGGATTTCGCGGACCTTGTCCTCAATGAAAGTCTCCATGCTCCAGTTGCCTTCACAGCCGCAGATCTCATAGATGAAGTTTTTGATCATCTCGTTGCCGTTCACCGAGTGGCGTACTTCCGGATGAAACTGGACGCCGTACATGTTCTTCGCTTCATTTGCAAAGCCGGCGATCGGAGCATGGTCGGTGGACGCGTCCACCACGAATCCTTCCGGCAGCTCCACCACATGATCCCCATGGCTCATCCATACCGTCTGTTTGGCCTCAAGGCCTTTCGTCAGCGCCGAGTTCTCGGCAAACATGACATCCGCTTTCCCGTACTCACGTTTAGCGGCCCGTTCCACTTTACCGCCCAGTTGCTGCGCCATCAGCTGCATTCCGTAACAAATCCCCAAAATCGGCACGCCGACATCGTAAACCGCCGGGTCGATGTGCGGGGCATCCTCCGCATAAACACTGGAAGGTCCGCCCGAAAACACAACGCCTTTTGGCGCAAGCTCACGAATCCGCTCGACCGGCGTGTTGAACGGCAGCAGTTCGCTGTATACTCCCAAATCCCGGATTCGTCTGGCTATCAGTTGATTGTACTGGCCCCCGAAGTCGAGAACCACAATCATTTCATTTGGCTTATTCATTACCGAGCCTCCCTCAATTAATGAAACTAATTATACGAAACGACAAAAGAGGTCGTCAAGGCGCATACTACGGCATGTTCAGCGCTCCGGAAACGCCAGCTTCCGGCATAATTTGAGGAAATTCCGGCTCCGTGTCCGGTCCAGTCCGCCCCCTCCGTAGTAAAGGTGTTCCCAATCCCGGAGAAAGCGGCTTAATTGCCCGGCCTCTCCGCCATACTTGGGCGTAATATGTTCCACATATTCCCGCCCTGTCATCGCGGCGGTTTTTCCGCCATAGGAACGGCTCAGCTCTTGCCATACATAATCCGCCGCTCGCAACAGTTCCTTCCTGTCGGGAAAACGGCGGCGGCGTTTTAGCACATACAACCAAATCAGATAACCGCTCTGACGGAACCAGGTTCTTCTGTGGATCACCGCCATAGAAATGACAAAGACCAAGACCAGCAGGATGGTTGTCAAAAGAAGCAGATGCGTTCGAACCAAACTCCAGCCGGTAAAAAGCAAGGCTTTTCCCTTCTCCACCAGCATTCCCGCAAAGGCCAGCAGTTTATCCCAATCCACAGCCCCTCCCTTATGGTTTGGCTCTCCGCCGGTTGCATCCGGCAGTTCGGCCGCCAAAGCGGGTTCATAACCCGGGGTCGGATCAAACGGAATCCAACCTTCCCCGGGAAAATAGACCTCCACCCAGGAGTGGGCATCCGCATAACTGACCTCATAGCGATGCTCGTCATCCGAAGCGGCGGCTCCGGGGGCAAACCCTTTGACCCATCTGGCGGGAATGCCGCCGCTGCGAAGAAGCACGGTCATGGCCGTCGAGAAGTGATCGCAATACCCGGTTTTTTGTTCGAATAAAAAATAGTCGACAAAGTCCGCTCCTTCCGGGGGAATCTTCGTGTCCAAGCTGTAAACATAGCGTTCCTCCAAATACGCAGAAACCGCCTGTACCGCATCGTATCGGTTCGCCTGCCGGGAGGTAAGCTCCATGCCAAGCCGCCTTACCCGCTCGGATAACGTGTGCGGCAGCTGCAGTTCCCGCGCGGAAATCTCGTCGGGATCGTTTCCCGACGCCAGACGCAGCCGTTCCGGCGCAGCGGAAGGTGCGATGGCCGTAAGCTCGTAGCCGTACAGTTTTTGCCGGGAGGAGCTGCGCTCCGCGTAAACGGCATCGGCGTAACGATCATAGCGGGTGTCCGCATGGCCGAACTCCCCGGGGCGCTCCGAAAAAAGGCGCTCCACTTTCAGCGGCAGCCCGCCGCCGAAGAGCGGGGTTGTTCCGTTCACCTGACCTTTGAAAACGACCGTCTGCTTAATCGTTTTGACGGGAGGACCGAGCTCCCGCTCCTTCGACAGCGCCTCGTTCACCTCCGCCAAGCTCGACGCCGCGGACGAGCGGGAACCGGCGGAGTATGCAGACCACCCCCGGCCGGTGTAGACGCTTTTGCTCTCTCCGCGCCAGTAGGTCTGTTGAGGCGAAACGGCCGTAAAAAACGTCTCATGCCGCAGCCGCAGCGGAACACCGAGCCGCGTGTCGTCCTTGCTGTAGCCGGACAGGGCGTAATTGTCCGGCGTACCGCCGGTCAGGCGCGCGCCGCCCCAGTCCTCCCATGCGTGAATCACCTGGTTCCACGGGATGCTGCGGACCGGCTGAACCGGAAGCAGGAGGCTCAGCGCCCAAGCGCCCAGCACGCATAAGGCGGCCGTAGAAGTACCGGCCAGCAAGCCGCCGCCTCCCGTGGAGCCGCCGGTCACACTGCCGCCCGTGCCGTCGGCATGGCCCCCGTCATCCCGGCCAGTGGCGACAAGGCGAAGATGACGGCGGAACAGCAGGGCCTGCAGGGCCAGTCCCCATCCGGCAGAGCGCACAAGCCCGGGAAACGCCTGAACGCTGCCGGTCATCTCAAGCAGCAACAAATAAAACAGTGTGGCCAGAAAAAACAGCAGGATGCTTTGCTTGCTGAGCGCCAGCATTTGCACGGACACCACCAGCAGCGTCCAGCCGATCAGCAGCAGCAGAAAACGGGTTTCCTCGCTGATTCCGTAAAGCCGGCCGGTCTGCAGAATCTCCGTCACGTCCGCCGACAGAAGCCGGGCGAATCCGGTAATCCAGGACATTCCTTCTCCGCGCCCGTACAAGAAGAACATCGAGCCCCCGATCAAGAGAGGCGGGATGAAGGCATACAAATACGAGGGCAGACGCAGGCAGCCCGATACCAGCAATATACCGGTCAAGACGAGAAAGAGGCCGATGATCCTGCTCGGTTCGCCCGCCATAAAAGCGCGCAGCGGATAAAGCCACTCTCCGAACAACCCGAAGAGGAGGGCGGATAATAGAAGGGGCTGCCAGAAAGATAAAGACCGTCGCCGGGTTGTCGCGGGAAGAGCGGCGGCAGATAGCCCGGGATCCGCGGACGGCAACGGAATCGGCGGACCGCCATTCTGCAGCTTAGGCGATGACATGGCCGGCTCCTCCTTCCGAAAAACCCGGCAGCCCGCCCTGATACCGGCTGAGATCGATAAGCCGCAGGCCTTTTTCGCGCAACCGGGCCGCATGTCGGGCGGCTTCGAAATCCTGCTCCCGCAGACCGGCGCACCAAATTTCCAGGACCGCCCCACGCTCCGCCAGAAGCAGCGCCGCCTCCGTCAGTTCCGCCGTCAGGAAACCGGTGATGAACGTCATGGAGCGGCCTCTGGCGAGGGGCCAAGCCCTTTGCAGCAGATCCGGGCTTGACAGGCCCGCAACGGGCGCCGCTCCCGCGAGTTGATCAAGCCCCTCCTTAAGCCCATGGCGGCCGGAGAGGCTCCTCCAGGCCAGTCGGCCGTCCCGCGCCGCCGCGTCGCCGAGGCGGAAGTCCACCTCGCCAGAGCGGGCCAGCTCGCGGTCCAGCCAGGCCGCCGCCGCGCTGACGGCCAGCTCGAACCCGCCCGAGGCCGTGGCCCCGCCGCCCGCTGGATACGCCTTAGGGGACGTATCCAGCAGCAGGCAGCGGGAGGGGGCCACCAGCTCGTCGGGCACGCGCGTCAACAGAGCTCCCTTTTTGGCGGAGCTCTTCCAGTGTACATGCCGGAGCGGATCTCCCGGCGCATAGCTGCGCAAACGCCCCAAGTCCGGAGCGGACGGAAGCTCGGGAGTCCGTCCGGTTCCCGCGCCTTCCGCATCCGAATCGAACAGCCCCGTCCCGCCGGAAAGCGCCGTCAGGGGAGCAGGGTGAACAATCAACACATCCTCCGCGGCCGCGCGATAGGTCCGCTTAAACCACCCGAAAGAGTCCCCCCAGGTAATTCGCATCCCCTTCGTTCGGTAGACGCCCCGATATAAAGGCTTCAAGCTATAAGTTCCGGTCCATTCCTTGCGCCAACCGCCAAATACAAGCCTGCCTCCCGACAGCCCCTCTCCTTGCGGCTCCGCTCGATCGCCGGAGTGCCGCCATTCGTCGTCCGCCCGGATCCATAAGGGAGGAGAGCCCCCATCGAGCGAAACGCGCACGGTTACCTCAACAGGCTCACCCGCCCTGGGATGTTGCGGATAATAGTTCCGCACCACATGAACCTGCCTGGGACCCAGCCATTGGGCGGCCGCTCCCTGCAGCGCGACCAGCAGGATCAGCAATAACAGGAACAACAGGGAAGTGCCTCCCCTCCATCCGTAAAAAGCTCCCAGGAAACCAGCGGTCAAAGCCATCAAAATCCAGATGCCGAACCCTTTATTCATAGGCCGCCTCCCGAGGCCTTGTGAAATACCGGAATATTTCCGTGATCCAGCAAGTCGCCCACCACTTGCTCAGGGCTGACCCCGGCGAGCGAGCTTTCCGGCTTCAGCATCAGGCGATGGGACAGGACGGGTCTCGCCACCCGTTTGACATCGTCGGGAATGACGAAGGAGCGGCCTTCAAAATAAGCCATCGCCTGGGAGGCACCCATCCAGGCTAGCGTCCCCCTGGGGCTGATGCCGAGCGACAGCTGGGAATGACGCCGGGATGCATCCGCAACCAGCACCAAGTACTTCTTGATCCGCTCATCCACCAGTACGGTCCTTACCTGCCGCTGCATGACCCGCATTTCTTCGGGCAAAAGAACCGGCTTGATGTCGGCGGGCGGCTCCTGCATGCGATTCAGCATTTCGATTTCTTGCTCCGGCTCCGGGTAGCCCAGGGACAAGCGCATTAAAAAACGATCCAGTTGCGCCTCCGGCAGCCGGTACGTTCCTTCATAATCCAGCGGATTTTGCGTGGCCAGCAGCAGGAACGGCTGAGGCAGCGCGCGCGTCACCCCGTCCACGGTGACTTTCCGCTCTTCCATGGCTTCCAGAAGCGCGGACTGCGTCCGGGGCGCCGCCCGGTTGATTTCATCCGCCAGAACGATATGGGCGTGAATAGGCCCGGGACGGAATTCGAACTGACCGGTATGCGGCAAGTAAACGGATACCCCCGTAACGTCGCCGGGGAGCAAGTCGGAGGTGAATTGAATCCGTCCGAACGTGCCTCCCACGCAAGCGGCCAGCGTGCGGACCAACATCGTTTTGCCGACCCCCGGCACATCCTCCAGCAAGATATGCCCGCCCTGCAGCATCGACACGACGGCAAGCACAATCTCTTCCCTTTTTCCGATAATGTTCCGTTCTACGCGTTCAACCAGCCTATCCAGAAGCACACGGGCTTGATCGTGGTCCATTATGATCCCTCCATCTCCAACAAATCTATCAACCAGTTTCCCCAAAAACTAGTCGTCATAGACATGCTGCAGCGGAAGAATACGCGTACTACATAGCCTTTACTCGTACGGACGTCTCTCTCATGGAAACCGAAGCTATCGGATGACCCGTCAGCTCGAGGAGCGGCTTCAAGGATACCCACAAAGATCCGTTCTTCGGGCTAAACCGGGTTTCATAGACGAGGGGCTTCCCGGCAACCCCAACTCCGTCCCGGGCTAAAGTGTCCGCCTTGGCATTCACTCTTAGGGTTACATCCCCCCAACGGATCACGGCAGACCGGGTCCGCTCATTCCAACTGACTTCAGCGCCCAACCGTTCCATCGTGGCCCTTAGCGGTACGATATACTGTCCTTCCTTCAGTTCGTATTCCCCGGCATCCAGCCGGATTCCCACGCCTCCAGCCTCCACCAACAGCGGCCGGCCGGGGGCGAAAAGCTCGGCATTCGGCGTGACGTGCGTCTCGATCCAGCTTCGGGATGGAGCGGACTTCTTCCGCGTTTTGGATGCATCCGCCAGGGTAAACTGCACCGGTTCCTGCTCCGGGGTTAGGGCCCGGAAGATGTAGCCGTGCTTTTTATAAAAACGGATGATATCCGGCAGCGCCTTGACGGACTCCTTATGTCCGGGACCGTCGTGCAGAAGGACAATCATTTCATTTTGGAGCTTGGCGGATTTGATGTTGGACAGGATTTCCGACGCCGGCACATTTCTACGTTTGGAATCCCCGCTGTCGACGTTCCAGTCAAACACCTTGTAGCCGCCCAGTTTCAGCAGGTTGAAATACGTCTTGTCAAAATGCCCGTAGGTTCCGCCGGGAGCGCGGACCATCTCGGGCCGTTCCCCCGTGATCTCCCGCAGGACTTCTTCCGTCCGCTTGATCTGCTCCCAAAACTCCGGAAAGCTTTTATAAAGCTCGCCGTACTCATGATTATAGGTATGATTGCCCAGCGCATGGCCGGCTTCCGCGATGCGGTGTATGACTTCCGGGGACCGTTCCGCCTGCTTTCCCAGAACGAAAAAAGTCGCCGTCACCCGCTCCTCCGCCAAAATGCGCAGCACCTCGTTCGTCAGCTTACTCGGGCCGTCGTCAAAGGTAAGGTAGACTACCTTCTCTTTCTTGCCGGCCCCGTTCGCCAATACGATGTCCGCCCCCGCGGCTCCGTCTTTTTCTTTTTCTTTTCCGTGGCTTAGTAGCGGCTTCACAGCGCTCTCCCTCTCCCGAACCTCATGGGATTTGCGCGGCATTTGCTGCGCGGCCTGAGCCAAGGGCTGTGCGGAACCGGCCGCCAGACCCGCCTCCCTCTCTCCGAACGTCCATACCGCCGCCGTGAACAGAACCGTTGCCAGCACCGCCCCCCGAATGGTTTTGAACCGCGTGCTCCACATTCTTCTCATATATCTCAACCTCCACCGTTTATATCAATCCTTAGTCTTTCTGGTAGATTGTATGAAGGTAGAGAAGAAAATAGACTTCTTCAATTTCGGGAAAGTCAGGTCGATATATAGTGTATATATATAACAAGGACCGCCCAGGCCTGCCGAAACCGACAGACGGACGATCCTCTTTTTACCGCAAAGCTTGGACGGCTTCGACGACCCTTTCCGCATGGTCTTTGACCCGGACTCCCCGCCATTCCTGAACCAGACGACCTTCCTCATCGATCAAAAAGGTGGAACGCACAATGCCTTCGTATTCACGTCCATACAGCTTTTTGAGCTGCCAGACGCCGAACAACCGGCAAACTTCGTGATCTTCGTCCGACAGCAAAGGAAAAGGCAGTTGTTGCTTCTCCCTGAAACGGTCATGGGATTTGACCGGGTCTCCGCTGATGCCGAGAACCACCGCGCCAAGCTCCTGAAGCCGTCCGCTCCGGTCGCGGAAATCGCAGGCCTCTTGCGTGCAGGCGGGCGTCATATTTTTCGGATAAAAGTAAATGACCACCTTGCGGCCGCGTAATGAGCTTAAAGTAATATTTCCCCCTCCGCTGGCCGGAAGCGTGAAGTCGGGGACGAGTTGTCCCGGTTGTACCTGATTTTCCATCACCGTTTTGCTCCTATCTCGTCTAAAAAATGGTTAATTATGATAAATTGATTGTAAATATAAAAGAAATTATAATGTAATGAAATGAAGACATCCATAAAACAAGCGAATTTATCCGTTTTACGCTGAAAGGACGAACAAAATGACAAAACGCACAAAGCGGGCGATCCTTTGGTCTGTGGCCGGAGTTCTGATCGCTGTCGCCGCCCTCGTGGCTTACTATTTTATCGCTATATACAATCAAGTCGACAATTTTAAAAAAAGCGGCGAAGATTCCCCTTTTTATAATGTAAAACCTACCGAAACCAAAGTCCCCGAACCCCCCAAATGGGAAGGTACCGAGCGCGTTAATATTCTGCTGATGGGCGTGGATGCCCGCGGTTTGAAAAAGGGCGAGATCCCCCGCTCCGATACGATGCTGGTCGCCTCCCTTGATCCGGTTGCCAAGAAAATCCACCTGTTCTCCATTATGCGCGACACCTATACCGAGATTCCCGAACACGGCTCCGACCGCATTAATACCGCTATTACGCATGGGCCTAATACGGCGATGAAAGCTGTGTCCGATCTGCTCGGCATTCCGATCCAGTATTATGTGTATACCGACTTCCGGGGATTCATCGAATTGGTGGATGCGGTCGGAGGGGTTGATTTCTACGTTGAAAAAGATATGCGTTACACCAGCAAAGCGGATAATCATGAATACGATATCGATCTCAAAAAAGGACAGCAGCATTTGGACGGCAAAACCGCCCTGCAATACGTGCGCTTCCGGCATGACGCCATGTCCGATTTCACGCGGACGGAGCGTCAGCGCAACTTCCTGAAGGCCGTCGCGGAAAAGTTGAAATCAACGACCTCGATCATGAAGCTGCCGACGATTCTGGAAAAGGTCAATCCTTACATCGATACAAACCTGTCCGTGGAGGATATGTGGAAGCTCGCCACCGTGGGCTACGACAGCCAAATGGGCTCCAGCGAGCAGATTCCGCCGATGGAACTGCTAGTGGAGAGGAAGGTCGGCGGCTCGGATGTGCTTGGCGTACGCAGCGAAGACGAACTGAAGGAATACGTGCAGAACGTATTCACCAAAGTGAAAGAGACAGAGACAACTACGACCGGAACGCCAACGACCGGGGAATCGAAGAATTCGGACAGCGACGCGGGCGGAACGGGAAGCTCAAAATCAGGCTCCGGGTCGGGGGCGGATTCTGCAAGATCGGATTCGACGCCGGCCGCTTCCGCCGGACCATGAAGCCAGGGGCGGCGTTAAAGCCCCTGCCCGGCAGGAAGCCGGCGGGCTCCTTACGGCGGCCCGCCATCCGAACCTATTTGCGAAAGGAAGTTATCTTCAATGAACCGAAAACAATCCGAGCTTCTCTATGAAGAAGCCCTAAAGCACATTGTCGGCGGCGTCAACAGCCCCTCCCGTTCTTTTAAAGCGGTTGGCGGCGGGGCGCCCGTCTTTATGAAAAAAGCCCAAGGCGCCTACTTCTGGGACGTGGACGGCAACCGATACGTCGATTATCTGGCCGCCTACGGCCCAATCATTACCGGACATGCCCATCCGCATGTGACGAAGGCGATCCAGGAGGCGGCCGCGAACGGCACGCTTTACGGCACGCCGACCGAGCTGGAAATCCGGCTGGCTTCCATGCTGAAGGAAGCCATTCCGTCGATGGACAAGGTCCGGTTCGTCAACTCCGGAACCGAGGCCGTGATGACGACGATCCGGGTGGCGCGGGCCTATACGAAACGCAATAAAATTATCAAATTTGCCGGATGCTATCACGGCCATTCCGACCTGGTGCTGGTCGCCGCCGGATCGGGTCCGTCCACGCTGGGCATTCCCGACAGCGCGGGAATTCCGACGAGCATCGCCCACGAGGTGATTACCGTGCCGTTTAACGATGCTTCGGCGCTGAAGGAGGCGCTCGACCGGTGGGGCGACGACGTCGCCGCCGTCATGGTTGAGCCGATCGTCGGCAATTTCGGCATGGTTATGCCGAAGGACGGCTTCCTTGAGGAGTTGTGCCGGCTGGCCCGGGAATACGGTGCGCTCGTCATTTACGACGAGGTGATCACCGCCTTCCGGTTCCATTACGGCTCCTCCCAAACGTATGCCGGCCTGAAGCATCATGACCGGATCAAGCCGGATCTGACCGCGCTCGGCAAAATCATCGGCGGCGGCCTGCCGATCGGCGCGTACGGCGGCAGCAAGGAAATCATGGAGCAGGTGGCACCGCTGGGCCCGGCCTACCAGGCCGGGACGATGGCGGGCAACCCCGCCTCGATTTCCGCCGGCATCGCCTGCCTGGAGGTGCTGCAAAGCCCCGGCGTCTACGAGGAGATGGAGCGCCTGACGATCAAGCTGACGGACGGCCTGGCCGACTCGGCCCGCCGTCACGGGGTGCCCCTGACGATCAACCGGATCCGCGGGTCGTTCTCGGCGCACTTCTGCGATCATCCGGTCACCAATTACGCGGAAGCCCAGGATACCGACAGCGAAGCGTTCGCCGCCTTCTTCCGCGCCATGCTGAACCGCGGCGTCAATCTGGCTCCGTCGAAATACGAAGCCTGGTTCCTGACGACCGCCCACACGGAAGCAGACATCGACTTCACGTTGGAAGCGGCGGAAGCGGCGTTTAAGGAAATAGCCCGATAAACAGAGAAGGCTGCTTGATCTAACCAAGCAGCCTTCTTTTTATTGTGATTAGGGCTTATAGGATTGCAGGTAGGAAGCAACGGCTTGGACCGTCTGCCGCATATCCGAAAAATCCAAGCCGCCCTCCGGCGAGATTCGGCTTATTTTCACTAAAATATTGTTGTATGAAAGCATACATTCATCGTAATTGTGCAAAAAGTCATGTTCGTTGTAGGTATCCGTCGAATTGGTGGGCCAAAAGATCATATCTTTGCCGAGCGAAGCATTTAAATAAACCAAATCGATGACCGTGATCACCTGTTTCTTGTCTTGATAATAGATCCTCTCCTGCGTTTCCGTATTCGACTGTTCCCCGTCCAGCGTCAAAATTGATTTTTTTCCAAATGAAGACTCCTTGTCGATGGCCACCAAATTAATATCGTCCGTCTTTTCAATCAGCTTTGACGATGGCAACTCCAACTGCGCCGCCATATTTCTGAACAACTCCCGATACTGCTCATACGAAATCATAGTATGGTCAACTTCGTTCATAACGGTGTTGGGAGATGATTTGGAACAACCAACAAGCATTAACAGCAGTAATCTTGCAAAAAAAATGACATAAAAAGTAAGAAGAATAATTTACAAAAAAAGGAGACCCCAGTTATCGTAGAATTGTACAGACACATACGAAAGGAGGTCTCCTTGAATAAAAAGATACCTAACCCATCCGTGATTCGTCAAGCCTTAGGTTGGTTGGATGTCCATGTGCGTTTACTCTGTGGCGATCATTACGCCAAGAAGCTTTGCTTTGGCAACACGATTCTTCTCTTTCTGGAGGCCATTTTGCAAAAACGGAGTTCACTAGATAACATCACAGAGCATTTACGAAGTGCTCCGTGGCTGCAAAAATGGGTAGGCTTGGAGTCGATCCATGCTTCCTCCTTAAATCGAAAACTAGCGCAAATTCCAACCGACAGTGTTCGTAACTTGTTCCTCCAGCGTCTCAAAAACCTGTGGCATCACCAGGGACCTACACTACCGAAAAAGCTCAAGGGACTTGGGCGACTGGCCGCGGTAGACTCCTCGTCAATCACTCTGAGCCTACCGCGAGGGAAGTGGGCATTACGCCAAGCGGGAGAGAGTGCGGTAAAAATGCATACCTGCCTGCATCTCACCGGCGAGATAAGCGCCTGGCTAAAAGGCATCGTACTCTCCACGGCGATGGTGGCCGACCTAGACTCGGAAGTGCTGGAACACCTTGTTTGGGAGCCAGGAACCACCTATTTGTTTGACCGAGGTTATATCTGTTACGGACAATTCCTCCATTGGGATCGAAATCAGATTTACTTTGTGGTCCGACTTAAGAGCAACAGCAGAGTACGGGTGCTTCAGTCCAAGGTCGCGGGGAGTTTCATCAAGCGGGATGCCGAAGTAGAAATCAAGGACCCGGATAGCCAACAAACCGGCGTGTTCCGACTGGTCGAGTTTGAGTTTATCGACAATAAGCACAAGGTTCATCAAGTGCGAGTTCTAACGAACCGCTGGGATGTAAAAGCGGAAGATGTGGCCCGAATGTATCACTACCGCTGGAAAGTGGAACTATTTTTTAAATTCATGAAGTCAAATTTGCATCTGAAAAAAATATACAACAACAAGCCACAGGCGGTATGGAACCTGATTTATTTAAACCTACTGGCGTACGTAGTGTGTGAAGAAATCCGGTATCTCTACGCTCCGGATCTGCCCATTGGCCAAGTGACGAGGAAGATGCGTGCGTATTTAACGAATGCGTGGACCGATTTTTTGGACCGTTTACATCCAGTGACGCAGCGGACGAGTAAGGGCCGAAGGAAAAAGGGCGGTCGTCCAAGAATTCATCCAGAACGTTTGGAGAAACTACGGATGATCTATTACTAAAAAAATGTAGAACCAAAACAGAAGAAAAACTATACTCTGGAAAAAAATGTGTCTGTACGTTTGAAAGTAAGGTGGGGCTTTTTTTTGCCTTTTTGGGAGAGGCGAAACATCACTGGCAAACAAGTTGAACTAGAGCATAGGATGGGAAAAGGCAAGAGGGTGAAATGATTCTGGAGAAGCGTAGCGTTCGCCTTTGTTACCGGACTTCTACCTTATCTGAATTTAATTCATCAAGAAATCCGGGAGCAACAGCGATCGGAAGAACATTTCACCCGGCTGCCTCTATCCCTCCATCATTAGTTCAACTCATTACGACTAACTGATGTTAAGGTTTTTGCAAGATTAATG
>NZ_JBAGJC010000031.1:0-4144 GCF_036864765.1 Paenibacillus sanfengchensis
CCCCCTCAAGATGAGATTTCCCAATTAGTAAGACCCCTTGAAGACGACGAGGTTGATAGGCCTGGGGTGGAAGTGCAGCAATGCATGGAGCTGACAGGTACTAATCGGTCGAGGGCTTATCCAAAAATAACTCCAAAAAGTGGCGTCAGGCTGAGCAAGCCGATCTGAGCACTTGAGGAGACTAAAACGCAAATACGTTTCGTATCCAGTTTTCAGGTGATCAAACATCTGAACACGTTTGGTGGCGATGGCGGAGGGGTTCCACGCGTACCCATCCCGAACACGACCGTTAAGCCCTCCAGCGCCGATGGTACTTGGACCGAAGGGTCCTGGGAGAGTAGGACGTTGCCAAGCAACTAAGAAAGAGCACTACCGTATGAAGCGGTGGTGCTCTTTTTGTATGCTCTAATACAAATTGATGCAAATCTGCAGCAATTTCCGAACGTTTGAGCCCCGAAAAGCGAAAAGATGCAAATGTGCAGGAATTTACGGCTCTCTCCCCGGAATGGGGCCCCATTGGCGAAAAAACCTGCAGATTTGCAGGAATATCGCACAGAGGGGCCCTCTACTCCAATAATTCCTGCAGGTTTGCAGGTATTTTGCAAAAGATGGATCACATCTCTTCTTCAATCGGTTGATTTTAAAAAATGAATAGCGTACCGTATCTACAAGTAAGATTTTTTCGTTTATAACAATGAGATCGTAAATAGAGGATACAAAGAAGATCTTCAGGAGGTGCCAACATGCGGGAAGAGCAGCCGCTGGAAGGTGTGGTAAGTAGCCCTGACGCATATATAGATCGGATTACTCTGCATCACCAGGCTCTTCGGCAATATTGCCGTGCTTTGGCGGGTTCTCCTTGGGAAGGCGATGACCTGGTTCAGGATACCTGGCTCAAGGTGTGGTCCGCGCTGCAAAGGGGTGTCCAGGAGAATCGGATTACTCGAGCATACTTGTACCGGGTAGCCCGCAATGCGTGGATTGACCGGAACCGCAAAAAAACGCTCCCATTGGTAGAGCAGCCCCTGGAGGAGCTGCAACATCCGAACGCTGATCCAATGGAGGTATGGATGGCTATGGAGATACTGGTGCAGCAGTTGGCACCGGGGCAGCGGACGGCTTTTTTGCTGGTGGACGTATTGAAGTATACTGCAGCGGAAGCCGCGGAATTGACGAGATCCTCCGAAGGGGCAATCAAAGCCGCTCTTCACCGGGCAAGGGCCAAGCTGAAGAAGAGGGTCGAAGATAAAGTTGGCGATCAAAAGCCCGCGCAAGCTAAGTCGCTAACTCCATTGCCCTATAAGCAAGTAATGGGGGGAGCTACGGACAAGGGCAAGAATCCGAATACGCCCATAGCCAAACATTCCGACTCAATCCGCAAGCGCCAGTCCGAAATTGAAGCGGCGGACACATCAAAATCCGAAGCGGATGCGCTCAGGACCTACGCCTATGTGGAGGCGTTCCGTCAACAAAACACGGCTGCCATGGTGATGCTAATGAATGATGGAGTGCCGAAAGAAGCGGTTGTTTCCGTTTTGCACACAAAAGCTCGGACGCAGCAAAATGCTCACTGGACTGCCAATTTGGCGGCAAATCGGGAGCTATACTGTCGGGCCGCAGCGGCTTAATTTTATGGAGGTGTTCGGAGTGAGCAATATGATTATTCCTTATGTGATCGAACAAACCGGTCACGGTGAGCGTTCCTATGATATTTACTCCCGTTTGTTGAAGGACCGGATTGTGTTTTTGGGCTCGGCTATCGACGATCAGGTGGCGAACAGCATCACGGCCCAAATGCTGCTGCTCGCGGCGGAGGACCCGGAGAAGGACATTCATTTTTACATCAACAGTCCGGGGGGGTCCACATCCGCAGGTTTTGCGATTTACGACACGATGCAGTACATCAAACCTGATGTACAGACGATCTGCTCGGGATTTGCGGCTTCGTTTGCGGCGATTCTGCTGTTGTCCGGAACGAAGGGCAAACGGTTTGCCCTCCCGAACAGCGAGATCATGATCCACCAGCCGCACGGAGGGGCGCAAGGGCAGGCCAGCGATATCGAGATCAGCGCCCGGCGGATTCTCCGCATTCGCGAGCGGCTGAATGAAATTGCCGCCGAGCGTACGGGGCAACCGATCGAGCGGATTGCCCGGGATATGGACCGGGATTACTTTATGAGCGCGGAAGAGGCCAAGACCTACGGGATCATTGATAAAGTGATCACCAGCGCAAAAAGCGTCTCATAAGCACAAGAAAGAACGCCGTTGTTCAGAAATGAACAGCGGCGTTTTTTCTTGTGCGCCCGGGATGGGCGATAACTCGGCGGTGAAAGTCCGCTACAGGCTTGGCAGTAGGAACTGTTAGTTGAAGGCAAGGGTGTCCGCCGCGAGGCGGAATCTGAAGGAAGCCGGAGGCAAACCCTCGGTCTGATGAACAGAAATCACTACGCAATACGAGCGTCTACGTAAATTGCACTTATGCGGTTGAACCGCCGTATACCGAACGGTACGTCAGTCTGTCTAACAATTGATTGCTGAGCATTCTGCAAAATCTAAATTCATGCGATTTTACCCAAAGAAACGTTGCGCATCTTAGAAATCGAATGAGCTCGGTATCTGAAGTGACGTACGAGCTCATTCACTCCCTTTATTTTTATTATTCTCTTGAGATTGTAGGCAAGACAAATTAGGTTGGTCTCAGTGCCTACTGATGCCAGCCCTCGTGTTAAAAAGTGTGTATAGCCCCAGTGACGCTTTATTGTTCCGAAAGGGTGCTCAACGATTGCCCCTCTTTGCTTATAAATATGACTTTGACTGCGTGTATTTTCGGCAATCTGTTCGATCAGTTCTTCATCTTTAAGTCTGGTTACCGACCTTCCGCCTTTAGCAGACGTGCAGAGATCCTTTTGTCCACAGATATCAAAGGCTTCACATGTGTACCGCCTGTACTCTTTTCCATCTTGTTTTCCATTCCATTTGAAAGGTAATTCATAACCCAACGGGCAAATATATCTATTGTTTACGGCATCATATTCAAAGTTTTCTTTATCAAATCCGCTAGCTACTTTGTTTTGCTTTCCCTTCTGCGGCTTAATTAAGAGCTCGGTGCTTTCGTCGACAACGCCGATGATTTCAAGGTAGTTGTAGTAGCCTGTGTCGGCCAGAATTGTGCTTTTTTGATCACGGAAAACTTGCTTTATTTTCTTTGACATATTGGAAAGTTGCCCTTGATCATTGACATCATTAACCGTATCGCAGTCCACGATCAATTTATACTTGCTGTCCACTACAGTTTGAACATTGAAGCAGACTTCATGCTTCCCGTTGTTTTTCATTGATTTGGCATCCGAATCGGAAACACAAAGCTGTTTTTCACCTGTTTCCTTGAGTTCTTGTTTCATGACCTGTAGCTCGTGCATTCTCTCTTGATAGACTTCTAACTTTTCTGTGATTTCCTGCTTTTTGAGGCGATTGTCCTCTGTTAAAAAGTCGCGTAAATAGGCATCGATTTTTTCATCGATATGCTCCAGCTTCTTACTGATAATGTTGTCGTTAAAGTGTTTCTTTTTAGAGCAGTTCGCCTTTATTTTTGTGCCGTCAATCGCGACAAGCCGACCATCGATTAACCCGAAACCTTTTAACATTAAGGTGAATTCTTTAAACAGCTTTTTTATGGCCGTTTGGTTACTCTTCATGAAAGCAGATAAAGTGCCGTGATCCGGCTGGAGTTTACCAATTAGCCACATCAGTTCAATATTTCTTTTCGTCTCGGATTCCATCTTGCGAGAGGATCGGATACCGTTCATATAACAGTAAAGATAGAGCTTGAGAAGCTCTTCCCGGCGGTAAGGCTTTTGCCCCGCTTTGGAGCCCGAATAGATCTGAAATCCCAACTCTTCTAGGGTCAAGCTATCGACGTACGCATCGATAACTCTGACAGGATTTTCTTCTTCTACAAAATCGTCCAACGTATTTGGAAATAAATAAATTTGATGTCTATCTTCACCTTCGATAAATGGCATATACGCTCATCTCCTTAGATACAGAGATTCGACAAAGGTCATCCATTTCCATGCCCGAAAACGGAGAGTTCAATAATTGTTAGACAGACTGACGTACGGTGGTGTGAGAGGTCGGCTACTCA
>NZ_JBAGJC010000032.1:0-995 GCF_036864765.1 Paenibacillus sanfengchensis
CAACACCCGAAGTCGGTGAGGTAACCGCAAGGAGCCAGCCGCCGAAGGTGGGGTAGATGATTGGGGTGAAGTCGTAACAAGGTAGCCGTATCGGAAGGTGCGGCTGGATCACCTCCTTTCTATGGAGAATCGTTCTCTGCAACGAGAACATTCAAATAGCTAACCTTGAGTTAGCAAACTTACTCACTCGTTGGTCAGTTTTGAGAGTTCAACTCTCGCGCGTTTGGTGGCGATGGCGGAGGGGTTCCACGCGTACCCATCCCGAACACGACCGTTAAGCCCTCCAGCGCCGATGGTACTTGGACCGAAGGGTCCTGGGAGAGTAGGACGTTGCCAAGCGCACCCCTTAACAGGGTTTGCAATTGAATAATTGATTATGGGCCCTTAGCTCAGCTGGTTAGAGCGCACCCCTGATAAGGGTGAGGTCGGTGGTTCGAGTCCACTAGGGCCCACCATTCACTCCATAATCGAAACTTGAGGCTGGAGTTATATATGGGGCCATAGCTCAGCTGGGAGAGCGCCTGCCTTGCAAGCAGGAGGTCAGGAGTTCGATCCTCCTTGGCTCCACCATACAACATCACTTCCATGACTTACCGGTTGAACGGTAAGGCGGGAAATGATAAGATAGTCTTCCGCCGGTAAAACGGCGAAAGAATCTGCTGAAATATTGAACGTCACCTTGCGTGATCGTTACAACATTTCATCATTGATCCTTGAAAACTGGATAACGAAACGAAATTTGCGTTTTAGAAACAACTCTTTTAGCTGAACTTGTGTCAAAACAAGTTTAATAAAGGTAGTGACTACAGAGCGAAGGTTTTGGGATGACCGAAAGGTCGCGCAAAACCGGAGCGAATTGGTTAAGCTACTAAGAGCACACGGAGGATGCCTAGGCGCTAGGAGCCGAAGAAGGACGTGGCGAACAACGAAACTGCCTCGGGGAGCTGTAAGCAAGCTTTGATCCGGGGATGTCCGAATGGGGAAACCCGGCTGGA